>DATJIO010000038.1:0-2596 GCA_035493215.1 Caulobacteraceae bacterium | reverse complement strand
GACCTCCAGTACACCGGGACCGTCCAACTCGCCGACGCCGACAACTGGCTGCTCGGACTGCCCGCCGCCTTCCCCCTCACCATCGAACTCAACGACCGCGGACAGTTCGTCTTGCACCAGAAGACCACAGCGGCACTTCCGCAGGAGACCCAGGCCGGGGGGCGTCCGATCGGCGAGATCGCGACGCGCCGCTAGCCCATGGCCCGGCGCGGCCTCGCCCAGCCTTACAGGAAGTTGTTCGGCCAGATCATGGTGCGCCACATGTGGGCGGTGGGCGAGCCGTCGAAGCCCAGTCCCTCCTCAGGCTGGCGGAAGTGGCGGCCGATGATGTCGGTGAACATCTCCGGTTCCGGGACAGGCCCCTTGGCGAAGAAATAGATGTCGTAGAGCGTGACCAGGCGAGAGGTCATGTACCAGCGGTGGGCCCGCGCCTCTTCGGCGTCGCGCCGGATGTATTCGGGCGGCGCATAGTCCGCGCCGAAGAAGTGCCTGTAGCTCTCGGGGTATTCGTAGCCCACCGACTCGTCGGCGAAATAGCGCAGGGCCTGGTGCTTCTGCACCGCCCAGGCGATCTCCTCGGAGACGTAGGGGGCGATCATCTGCGCGCCCCAATAGCCATGGTCCGAGCGGATCAGGGCGCCGTTGGAGATGTCGTGCAGCAGGCAGGCGACCACCACTTTTTCCTCCTGTCCCTCCTCGAGCGCCTTCTTGGCGCTGGTTAGGAGGTGACGGAAGTTCAGGTCGCTGAGCCGATGATGGAAGAAGTCGAGGAGGGTCGGCCTGGCCGGCATTCGCGGCAGGGCGGGATTGTCGCCCATCATCATCACCGTGTCGGGCGACAGGGCCGCCGCCTGTTCGGCCGCCCGGTCCGGTATATCCGTGCCCAGCCGCCCCACCGGGTTGAGGGCGATCAACCGCCGGCGCCCGGCCTGGGGGAACTCGTCGTGCGGGTCCGCGGCCGCCGGCTCGGCAGGCAGGTCATGAGGGCACATGGAATTCACTCCCGCATTTGTCCGCACCGGCTTCTTAGCAGCGGCCCAGCCGTCGGCAAGCCCGGCTCCATGTCATTGCGGGCGGCCGTGACTCGCTGCAGGAAGGGTTATGACGACGGCGCCGAAAACTGAACCCCCGGACGGCCCCGGCACGAGGGGCTCTGCGCGGTGTTAGAGCGGCTTGCCGAACAGCCCCCCGACCCCCTCCTGGCCGTCATCGGCATGTTCCGGACCGACCCGCGTCCGTGGAAGATCGACCTCGGCGTGGGGGTCTATCGGGACGAGAGCGGGCGCACGCCGGTGATGCGTGCGGTCAAGGCCGCCGAGGCCCGCCTGCTGGAGACCCAGGACACCAAGGCCTATGTCGGTCCCGGCGGCGACCTGGTGTTCATCGACCTGATGCGGGACCTCGTCTTCGGCGGCGAGGCCCCCGCCGGCCGGCTCGTCGGCCTGCAGACGCCGGGCGGCACCGCGGCCCTGCGGGCGGCCGCCGATCTGCTGGCCCGGGCCGGCGCCCGCACGATCTGGGCCGGCCGGCCGACCTGGGCCAACCATGACCCGATCTTCGCCGCCGCCGGCCTGGAGCTGCGGTCCTACGACTATTTCGACCCTGTCGCCCAGACCGTCGCCTTCGACCGCATGGCCGCGGCGCTGGAACGGTCCGCCGTCGGGGACGTGGTGCTGCTGCAGGCCTCCTGCCACAACCCCACCGGGGCCGACCTGTCGCCCGAGCAGTGGGCGGCCGTCGCCGACCTGGTCCGAAGCCGGCGGCTGATCCCCCTGATCGACGTGGCCTACCAGGGCGTAGGGCGAGGGCTGGAGGCCGACGTCGCCGGCGTCCGCCAGGTGGTCGCCGTCGCGGAGGAGGCCCTGGTGGCGGTGTCCTGCTCGAAGACCTTCGGCCTCTACCGCGAGCGCACCGGCGCGGTCTTCACCCTCACCGCCGACGCGGGGGGCCGGACCGCTGCGACCTCGAACATGCTGGCGATCGCCCGGGCCAACTACTCCATGCCCCCCGACCACGGGGCGGCCGTCGTGCGCACCATCCTGGAGGACCCGGACCTGACCCGGGAGTGGCGGGCCGAGCTCGACGGGGTCCGAGGCAGGATCCGGGCCGTCAGGGCGCTGCTCGCGGGCTTCGGCCGTTGCGGCGGCCTGGACCTCGTCCCCCTGGCGGCCCAGAACGGCATGTTCTCGCAGCTGCCCCTCGACGAGGCCCAGATTCGTCGGCTGCGCGAGGACCACGCCATCTATATGACCGCCTCAGGCCGGGTGAACCTCGCCGGGCTGAAGGTCGAGGACGTCGAGCCGCTGATCCGCGCCCTCACCGCGGTCTTCGAAGCGGCCTAGCCTCGCCAGGCGGCCCCCGGGCCTATTTCTGGCGCGCCGCCTGCAGCGATATCTCGACCAGAGTGGTCGGGCCGCCGAGGGCCGCGACCTGGACCGTCACGCGAGCGGGCTTGTTGGGTTGGGCGGGGGTGCCGAAATACAGCCGGTAGGCTTCGTTCATCCCGGCGGCGTCCATCTTCCCCTCTTTGGCGGGGTCGCCGACCAGATAGACGTTCATCATCGTCACGTCGGCGAAGCTCAGGCCCTCGGCCTCC
>DATJIO010000037.1:0-3857 GCA_035493215.1 Caulobacteraceae bacterium | reverse complement strand
CACCCCGTCGTTGAGCATGGCGATCTCGTCGGCCACGGTGCGGGCGGAGTCCAGGTCGTGGGTGATGGTCACGGCGGTGCAGCCGAGGCCCCTCACCTGCTCCTGGATCAGGGTGTTGATGGCCCGGCTGGTGATCGGGTCCAGGCCCGTGGTCGGCTCATCGAAGAAGATCACCTGCGGATTGGCGACCACCGCGCGGGCCAGGGCCACGCGCTTCTGCATGCCGCCGGACAGCTCGGACGGATAGAGGTCGGCGACCGGGGCGCCCAGGCGCACGCGCTCCAGGGCGCCGATGGCGCGCGCCTTCGCGTCCTTGCGGGCGACCTTGTCGGCGTTGATCAGGCGGAAGGCGACGTTCTCCCAGACGGTCAGGCTGTCGAACAGGGCGCCGCCCTGGAACAGCATGCCCATCTGCGCCAGGGCCTGACGACGTTCCCGCGGCGGCAGGGCCGAGACGTCCTGGCCGTCGACCAGCATCTGGCCGGCGTCGGCGGCCATCAGGCCAGCGGCGATCTTGATGGTGACCGACTTGCCCTGGCCCGAGCCGCCGATGATCACCAGCGAGCGGCCGGGCGCGACGGAGAGGTCGAGGTCGCTGAGCACGACCTTGCCCTCGAAGGCCTTGCGGATGTTCCGCCACTCGAGCTTGGGCGTCTGGCCGGGGCCCTGATTGGAACTCTGGCGGTTCATCGGTGGGTGAAGGCCGAGGTGAGCAGGTAGTCGGCGGCGAAGATCAGGATCGCGGCCGAGACCACCGCGTGGGTGGTGGCGCGGCCTACGCCGCGGGCGCCACCGGAGGAATGATAGCCGTGGTAGCAGCCCATCAGGGCCACCAGGAAGCCGAACACCGCCGCCTTGATCAGGCCGGACTCCACATCCCAGCTCTGCAGGAAGTCCCAGGTGTTCTTGACGTAGACCGCGCCGTTGAAGTCGAGGGTCTTGGTCGCCACCACCCAGCCGCCGGCGATGCCGATGATGTCGGCGACCACCACCAGCAGGGGCATGACGATCACCGTGGCCAACAGGCGCGGGGCGATCAGGTAGCGGTAGGGGTCGGTCGACAGGGTGTGCAGGGCGTCGATCTGTTCGGTGGCCCGCATGGCCCCGATCTCGGCGGCCATGGCGGCGGACACGCGCCCGGCCAGCATCAGGGCCGCCAGCACCGGGCCGAGCTCGCGGGTGATCCCGAGGGCCACGATCTGCGGCATGATCTGCTCGGCGTTGAAGCGCCCGCCGCCGGTGTAGATGTTGAGCGCCAGGGCCGCGCCGGTGAACACCGCGGTCAGGCCCACCACCGGCAGGGAGAAGTAGCCGACGCTCATCAGCTGGCGGCCGAGCTGGGCCGGGAACCACGGCGGCGACACGACGGCCCGCACCCCGCGCGCGGCGAACAGGGTCACGCGGCCGGCGGTCTGCAGCATGTCGATCACGCTGCGTCCGACCGAGCGGACCGGCTGCAGGGCGAGCGGGACCTCAGCCACCGTCAGGCTCCCGTCCCGCCCCTGGCGGCGGCGGGCGGCGGCGTGGACGGCGCCGGAGCCGGCGTCGAACCCGCCGCGCCGGCCGCCGGAGCGGAGGGGCGCAGGAACTGGCCGACCAGGCCGAACAGGTCGACCGAGCCTTGCGTGTTCTCGATCTCCGAGCCGGCCTTCAGGTTGTCGCTCGAGCCGCCGGGCTCGATGGAGATGTGCTGGCCGCCGAGCAGGCCGTCGGAGGTGATCTTGGCCACCGAATCGGTCGGCAGGGGCGTCTTGGCGTCGAGGTCGAGCTTGACCACCGCCAGGAAGGTCTTGGGATCGAGCGAGATGCTCGACACGGTCCCGACCTTGACCCCCGCCACGCTGACCACGGCGCCGGGCGCCAGGGAGCCGACCTGGCCGAACTTGGCCTGCACCTGGTAGCCGTGGCCGGCGCCCTTGCCGCCCACGGTCAGGGAATAGGCCAGGAAGCCCCCGGCGGCGGCGATCACCACCGCCCCCACGGCCGTCTCGGCCCACTGCTCTTTGGCCATGCGCCCTCTCCTGCCCCCGTTCGCCGTCGCTATTTGGCGCGCGCGCCGTTCTGCTGCTGCACCTGATTCTCCAACTGGGCGATCAGGGCGTCGATGTTGCCGCCGGCGTTGTCGATGGTCGAGACGAAGTCCTGCTGCTGGGTGATGGCCAGCCAGATGCCCGACACCTGCACGTCGACGATCTTCCAACTCGTGCCCGAGCCCAGCACGCGCCAGGAGGCCTGGACCGGCTGGCTGAGCTTGCCGCCGGAGATGGTGGTGGCGACGATTACGTCGCCGGGCTTGCGCACCACCGAGCCGGTCACCTTGACGGTCTCGCCGTGGTAGTCGCCGAGCCGGGTCTCGTAGACGTTCTGGGCGAACTCGCGGAACAGCGGACCGAACTTGGCGCGCTGGGCCGGGGTGATGGTGCGGGCGTATTTGCCGAGCACGAAGGTGGTGATCTTCGGCACGTCGGCGGCTTCGTCGACGATGCCGCGAAAGGTGCGGATCTTGTCGGCGTTGGCCTGGCTCTTATCGTTGAGCACCGAGATCACCCGCTGGGCCTGGGTCTGCACGAACTGCTCGGCGCCCGCGTCGCGCGGGGCCTGGGCCAGGGCCGCGGCGGGGGCCAGGACGGTCAGCGGGGCCGCGACGCCGATGGCCAGCGCCGCCGCCGCGGTCGCCTTCAGGATCGGATGGGAAATACGGCGGCTCGGCATGGTCTCTCCAGACTTAGGCAAGGGCGGTTGGTTTAGGCGAGCGGGCGCGGGGGTCAAGCTCGACCCGACTCAGGGCTTCGTCGGGGCCGGCTCCGGCGCCGGGCCGGGCTGCGGCGCCGGCGAGTCGGCGCCGAAGTCGGGCAAGGTGTTCACCTCGGCGGCGGCCGGGACGCCCTTGGCCTGGTCGATCATGAAGGCGCGGTTCTGCGAATAGCCGGAGTGTATGGTGGCATAGGGATCGACGGCGCTGGTGCGCACGGACTCCAGGGTGTCGTCGACGTCGACGCGGGCCTGGGCCACGTCCACGCCGGCGCGCACCTGGCCGAAGGTGGTGTCGATGCCGCCGATGGTCCAGGCGACCGGGTCGCCCACGGCGTCGGCCAGCTTGCCGAAGCCGTCGCGAATGTCGCTGGGGCCGTAGAAGGGCACGAAGAGGTAGGGGCCGGTGGGCACGCCCCAGCGGCCGAGCGTCTGGCCGAAGTCGGACTCGTGCGCGGGCAGGCCGGTCTTGCCGGCCACGTCGATCATGCCGCCGAGGCCGACCGTGGAATTGGCGGCGAAGCGGATGGTGGCCTCGCCGGCCCTCCTGAAGCGGAGCTGCAGCACGTCGTTGGCGAAGGTGCGCGGTTCGTAGAGGTTGTAGACCACATTGCGGATCGCGGTCTGCATGACCTTGGGCGCATAGCGGCGGTAGGCGTGGACCGGCGGGGCGATCACCGCCTTGTCCACCGCCAGGGTGAACTTCATGAAGCTGCGGTTGATGCCCTCCCACGGGTCGGGGATCTGGGCCTTGGCCGAGGCAGCGCCAGGCGCGCCTGCCCCTGGGGCCTGCTGGGCCAGCGCCGGACTACCGGCGAGAAGAAGCACGAGGCCGGCCATGGCCGCCCTTGCCTGACGACCGGCCCTGCCGCCGCGGCCCTGGTCTGCACCCCCGGACTGCAATTCCACCTCTGGTATCCCCGCGATGTACGGGCCGATTTCCCTCGCCCCGCTTCCATGCAGAAGTGGGTGCGCGGCGCGGCTCCGCAAGTCTTCGCTCCCGTCGGAGCCCGACAACCGCCGCGCCCCCCGCTTGCCCGGCGGGAGTGCGACAGTCCTGCAACATACTGGGGCCTGTGTGCCGCGCTCCGGCCGTTAGATCAAGG
>DATJIO010000036.1:0-24942 GCA_035493215.1 Caulobacteraceae bacterium | reverse complement strand
GTCGGCCCCCCCCCCCCGCGCGCGGGGGGGGGGGCCGACGCCTAGAACCGCGCCCGCGCCCCCACATAGGCGCCGCGGCCGGGAGAACCGTAGGTCAGGGTGGTCTGGTAGGTCTGTTCGAACAGGTTCTCGATCCGGCCGTACACCTCGATCGTGTCGGTGACCGGGTACGAGGCCCTGAGGTCCACCAGGGTGTAGGCCTTCAGCCGCTGGGTGTTGGCGGCGTTGTTCCAACTGGCCCCTGTGGCGCGCACCGACACCGAGGTCGAGAGCCGGAACGGCCACAGGTAGCTGACGGTGGCGTTGGCCTGGTCCTGGGGCCGCCGCACCAGCCGCTTGCCGAAGTTGGCGCTCCCGACCGTGGCGTTCTTGGCGCGCAGGTGAGTGTAGTTGGCCGAGACCGACAGCCCGCCCAGGGTCAGGTTCGACGCCAGCTCGATCCCGTCGGCCCTGGCCTTGGAGACGTTGTCGTAGAAGCCGGTGCGGCCGACGCACTGGGGCGGGCCCCGGTTCAACGCCGTGCAGGAGACGAAGTCGATCAGGTTGGCGCTGTCGCGGTTGAAGTAGGTCGCCGAGACCACCAGGGCCGGGAGGAGGTGGTGCTCGACGCCGATGTCCCAGCTCTTGGCTTCCTCCGGCTTCAACGCGGTGTTGCCGAAGTCGCTGTAGAGCTGGAACAGGCTGGGGGCCTTGAAGCCCTCGCCGTAGCTGGCGCGGACCACCGTGTCGGCGTCGTTGAACGACCAGGCCGCGGCGAACTGGCCCAGGGTGTGGCCGCCGAACGTCCGGTGGTCGTCGTGGCGCAGGCCGCCGGTCAGGGTCAGTCCCGGCAGGACTTCAGCCTGGATCTGGCCGTAGAGGCCGTCGATGCCGGTGCGCGCGGTGGCCGGCTTGGGGGTAGGGTTGGCCGCCGTGGGCGAGGCGGTGTGCATCTGCGAGCGCTCGGTCTCGCCGCCGAAGGTGGCGGTCCACCCCGTCGCGATGGCGAACGTGCCCTGGTACTCCCAGCGCCGGTTCTGGCCGGCGGCGTCGAAGGTCACCGTCGTGGTCTTCTGCAGCGGGTCGAAGTTGACCCGGTCGGTGTCGGTGTAG
The DNA here is from genome assembly GCA_035493215.1 of Caulobacteraceae bacterium. Taxonomy (GTDB): domain Bacteria; phylum Pseudomonadota; class Alphaproteobacteria; order Caulobacterales; family Caulobacteraceae; genus NCED01. The sequence goes on along the minus strand of DATJIO010000036.1, from coordinate 23,850 downwards.
GCGTAGGCCAAGCGGTTTTGCAGCCGCCCGCCGAACAGGGCGGCGTTGAGGCCGCCGTAGACCACCAGCTCCTTGGTGTCGCCGGTGTTGGGGGCGTCGGCGCCGAAGCCGTCGAACTCGTTGTGGCCCTTGGACCAGACCGCCCGGGCTTCGACCGAAACGTCGCGGGTGAGGTTGAACACGCCGCGGCCGTTCAGGCCGACGTTACGGTAGCCGTCCGGTTCGCGCCCGCCGTTCTCCTTGGCGAAGGCCGACACCCCGTCGGTGGTGTAGTAGCCGCCGCTGACCCGCCACAGCAGGCGCTCGGTCTTGCCGCCCACGCCGGCGCGGCCGTAGGCCGTGTGCAGCGCGCCGCCTTCGGCCTCCGCGTCGGCTTCGAACGGTCCGGTCGGCTGGCGGGTGATGATGTTGACCACCCCTCCGATGGCCTGGCTGCCCCACAAGGTCGACTGGGACCCGCGCAGGACCTCGATCCGGGCGATGTCGCCGGCCAGCAGGTCGCCGGCGTTGAAGCCGCCGCCGGTGGAGGAGGGGTCGTTGAGCTTGACCCCGTCGATCAGCACCACGGTCTGGTCGGTTTCGGCCCCGCGGATGTAGAGCGAGGTGGTCTTGCCGACCCCGCCGTTGCGGGAGAAGCTGACGCCCGGCGTCTGGACCAGCAGGTCGCTGACCACGACGGCCTGGGCCTGGCGGACGGCCTCCTGGTCGATCAGGGTGACGCTGGCGCCGACCTGGTCGAGGGGGGTGGGGGTGCGGGTGGCGGTCACCACCAGGGCGTCGAGGTCCGCCGCGGTCGTCGTTTCGGCGCGGGCTAAGGTTGCGCCGCCCAGGGCGAGCACACAGGTGCTGAGAAGCAAGCTATTGTAGTTCATGAATATATTCCGTTTTTGAACGAGCGGCGGCGCATATGTGCGCGCCGCGGTGAACGGCCTTGCGGCCGCGGTGAAGTCGCTCAAACGGAAACCGCGCCTGGGACACTGCCTGGTCCTTGGCGTGAGCGACATGCGCCGGTCGGTCTCCTGGCTCGCAGGTCGCTGCACGATGCGGAACCTTCCCAGGCTTTCGCCCAGTGGCCGCGCCCCTTCACGGGCGCCGTCGCATCGCACTCTCTGCTTACAGTTGCAGGGTCAGCCGCAGAATGGACCTGGCCGTGGCCGGGTCGTCACTGCGTTCCCATGCCCTTTCGGGCTCCGGCGCATTCTGGCGTGGCGGTTGCGACCGCCGGCGGTTCTCCTTTTCGGCAGCTTGTGCGCCTTCCCTTAGCCATTTACGGCTCAGCCTGTCTCGCAGGATTTGTCGGCCATGACCTTGTTGACCCGCCGCCACGCCTTGGCGGCCGCCGCGGCCCTGGGCGTCGGGGCGCCGGCCGCTGCGCAAGATCGTCCGCGCCGGGTGGTGTCGATCAATTCCTGCACGGACGTGATGCTGCTGGACCTGGCCGACCCGGGCCAGATCACCGCGCTGAGCCACTATTGCCGCCAGGCCGACAGCTCCACCGTGGTCGAGCGCGCCCGGCCCTATCCGATCACCTACGAGAGCGCCGAGGAGGTCCTGGCCCTGCGCCCGGACCTGGTGCTGGCCAGCCGCCACAACGCCCTGGCCACCCGCCAGGCCCTGACCCGGCTCGGCATCCGGGTGGAGGTGTTCGCCACCCCCGAGACCGTGGACGAGAGCCTGGCCCAGGTGCGCAAGGTGGCCGGCCTGGTGGGACACCCCGAGCGCGGCGCGGCCCTGGTCGCCCGCATCGAGGCGGCCTTCGCCGCCGCGGCGCCGCGGCTGGGGACGCGCCCCGTCTCGACCCTGATCTTCCAGGCCAACGGCTTCACGGCGGGCTCCCAGACCCTGATCGGCGAGCTGATGCGGCGCACGGGCCTGGCCAACGCCGCCGACCGCTACGGCCTGCGCAAATGGGGCAATGTCCGGCTGGAGAACCTGGTCGCCGACCCGCCGGAGCTGCTGCTGGGCGGGCAGGCGGCGGCCGATAGGCCCACCTGGGCCGACCGGCTCGGACACCATCCGGCCCTGGCGGCCATATCCGGGCGGATGGCGCGCGACGTCCTGCCCGAGAGCCTGTTCCTGTGCGGGGGCTCGGTATTCATCCCGGCGGTGCAGCGGCTGGCCGCCGTGCGCGACCGCTACCTGGCGCACCGCGCGTGACCCGTCTCCCGCGCGGTGCGCTGATCGCGGGGCTGGTGGCCGCCGTCGCGGCCCTGGGCGCCTTGTCCCTGGTCGCCGGCCGGGTATGGGTGCCGTGGAGCGCCTGGACCTCGCTGGGCCAGGACCCGCGCTGGGCGATCGTCTTCGGCCTCAGGCTGCCGCGCACCGTGCTGGGGGTCATGGTCGGCGCGGCCCTGGGGGCGTCCGGCGCGGCGCTGCAGGGCTATGTCCGCAATCCCCTGGCCGATCCGGGCATACTGGGGGTCTCAACCACGGCGGCGCTGGGCGCGGTGCTGACCCTGTACCTCGGGGTCAGCAACGACCTGCCCTGGGTGCTGCCGGCCGCCGCCATCCTCGGCGCAGCGCTCGGAGTGGCGTTGCTGGTGGCCCTGGCCGGGGTGTCTTCGAGCGCCGTCACCTTCATCCTGGCGGGGGTGACCCTCAACACCGTCGCCGGCGCCGGCGTGGCCCTGGCCCTGACCCTGGCGCCCAGTCCCTGGGCGGTGAACGAGATCATCAACTGGCTGCTGGGCTCGCTGGCCGACCGCAGCGTCGAGGAGGTGCGGCTGGCCGCCCCCTTCATCGCCGCCGGCCTCGCCCTGCTGTTCTGCACCGGCCGGGCGCTCGACGCCCTGACCCTGGGCGACACCGGGGCCCGGGCGCTGGGGATCGACATGGGCCGCACCCGCTTGGTCGTCGCTACGGGGGTCGGGCTGTCGGTCGGGGCGGCGGTGGCCACCACCGGGGTGATCGGCTTCGTCGGCCTGGTGACCCCCCACCTGCTGCGCCCCTTCGTCGGCAATCGGCCGGGCGCCCTGCTGGTCCCCAGTGCCGTCGCCGGCGCGGCGATCGTGGTGGCTGCCGACATCATCGTGCGCCTGATCCCCTCGCAGTCGGAGGTGCGGCTGGGGGTGGCGATGGCGGCCCTGGGCGGCCCCTTCTTCCTCGCCCTGCTGATCTCCCTGCGCCGGAGGCTGACGTGAGCGTCCTGACGGCGGAAGGGCTGTCGCTCAACCTGGGCGGGGCCCGCATCCTGGACGGCGTCGACCTGGTCTTGCGGCCCGGCGAGGTCACCGCCGTGGTCGGGCCCAACGGAGCGGGCAAGTCGACCCTGCTCGCCTGCCTGGCTGGCCTGCTGCGTCCCGACAGCGGCCAGGCGAGGCTGGGGTCGGAAGCGGTGCTGGCCATGCCGGCGCGCCGCCGCGCCCAGCAGATCGGCTTCCTGCCCCAGGCCCCGGAGATCGCCTGGGCCGTGGACGTCGAGACCCTGGTCGGCCTGGGGCGGACCCCCTTCACCGGCTTTGGCGGCGCGTCCGACGTGGACAAGGCCGCCGTCGCGCGGGCCATGGCGGCGGCCGAGCTGGAGCCGCTGGCGGGACGGATCGTCACCACCCTGTCGGGCGGCGAGCGCGGCCGGGTGCTGCTCGCCCGGGCCCTGGCCGGCGAGCCGGCGTGGCTCCTGGCCGACGAGCCGATGGCCGGGCTCGACCCCGCCCACCTGATCGACGCGGCGGAGCTGTTCCGCGCCCTGGCCCACGAGCAGGGCAAGGGCGTGGTCCTGACCCTGCACGACCTTACCCTGGCCATGCGCGTCGCCGAGCGTGTCGTGGTGCTGTCCAAGGGCGCCGTGGTCGCCGACGGCCCGCCGCTGGAGGCGGTGACCCCCGACATCCTCGCCCGGGTCTACGGGGTCGACGCGCGTCTGAGCCAGGGCGAGGGCGGGACCATGGTCGAGCTGGTCGGGCGGCGGCCTAAGGGCTGAGCGGTTCGGCCAGGGCGTAGTCGTCGTCGGCCTCCGCCGCATCCTCTAGAGGGGCCGGGGCCTGCGCCTCGACCGTCTCGTCGGGCGTGTCCGTCGCCCGCTGCTGGCGCGCCCACATCGCCGCATAGACTCCGCCCTTGGCCAGCAGGGCCTCGTGGCCGCCGCGCTCGGCGATGCGGCCGCCCTCCATCACCAGGATCTCGTCGGCGTCGATCACCGTCGACAGCCGATGGGCGATCACAAGGGTGGTGTGGCCGACCGAGACCTCGCGGATGCCGGCCTGGATGTGCTGCTCGGTGCGGGTGTCGAGCGCGCTGGTCGCCTCGTCGAAGATCAGGATGCGCGGGCGCTTGAGCAGCACCCGGGCGATGGCCACGCGCTGCTTCTCGCCGCCCGACAGCTTCAGGCCCCGCTCGCCGACCCGGGTCTCGTAGCCGTCGGGCAGGGCGGCGACGAAGTCGTGCAGGTGGGCCAGCCGCGCCGCCTCCTCGACCTCGTCGCGGTCGGCGTCGGGGCGGCCGTAGAGGATGTTGTAGTAGATGGTGTCGTTGAACAGCACCGTGTCCTGCGGCACCACGCCGATGGCCCGCCTCAGGCTGTCCTGGGTCATCTGGCGCAGGTCCTGGCCGCCGATGGCGATGCGCCCAGCGGTCGGGTCGTAGAAGCGGAACAGGAGCCGCGCGACGGTCGACTTGCCCGCGCCGCTGGATCCGACGATGGCCACCTTGCGCCCTGGGGGAATCTCGAACGACACGTCGTCCAGGATCTTGCGCCGCGGCTCGTAAGCGAACGAGACTTGCTCGAAGGTCACCGCGCCCGCGGGGTCGCGCAGGGCGGGCTCGCCCGGCGGGTCCTGCACCTCGGGCGGCTCCGACAGCAGCCGGTGCATCTGTTCGAAATCGACCAGGGCCTGTTTCAGGTTGCGGTAGACCACTCCCAGCATGTTGAGCGGCATGTAGAGCTGCAGCAGGTAGCCGTTCACCATGACAAAGTCGCCTACCGTCATCCGGCCCGCCTGCACCCCGCGCGCGGCCATGACCATGATGACCACCAGCCCCAGGGACATGATCAGGTTCTGGCCGATGTTCAGCAGCGACAGGGTCGACTGGCTCTTGACCGCCGCCCCCTCGAAGGCCTGCTTGGCCCCGTCGAAGCGGGCGGCCTCGTGCGCCTCGGCGCCGAAATACTTGACCGTCTCGTAGTTGAGCAGGCTGTCGATGGCGATCGAATTGGCCTTGGCGTCCTGCTGGATCATCTCGCGGCGCAGCTTCACCCGCCACTGCGTCACCGTCGCGGTGAAGACCCCGTAGGCGACCAGGGTGGCGATGATCGTGCCGGCGAAGGCCGGGTCGTAGAACCGCCACAGGATGGCCGAGACCAGGGTGATCTCGAGCAGGGTGGGGACCAGGTTGAACAGCGCCAGGCCCAGCAGGACCTCGATCGCCGCGGTACCCCGCTCGACCAGCCGCGACAGGCCGCCGGTCTGGCGGTCGAGGTGGAAGCGCAGGCTGAGCGCATGCAGGTGGCGCAGGGTCTTCAGCGCCACCCGGCGCACCGCCCGTTGCGCCACCCGCGCGAAGGCCAGCTCGCGCAGTTCGTTGGCTGCCTGCGAGCCGACCCGCGCCAAGCCGTAGGCGACGATGATGCCGATCGGCAGGACCATCACCAGCCCGGCGTGCGGGGTCAGGGCGTCCACCGCCCGCTTGAGCTGAAGCGGCACCGCCACGGCTAGCAGCTTGCCGCCCAGGATCAGGGCCAGGGCGACCAGGACGCGCAGTTTCAGCGTCGGTTCGCCCTTGGGCCACAGGTAGGGCCCGAGCGAGCGGAAGGCCTTGAACTGTTCGGTCAGGGAGGCGGGCTGGACGGCCGGTCCGGCGTCCGGGCGGATGAAGGTTCTCACGCGGCGTCCCTTGCATGGCGCCGGCCGCGCCGCCGTCGGCGCGCGCCCATGCCCGGCCTGCATATAGGGCGTGTCGGGCCCGGAGTCCGCCCGGTGCGGCGTTCAGGCCTTGTCGGCGATGAAGCAGTACCAGGAGCCGGGGCCGGCGGTCCGTCGGACGTGGGTCTCCTTGACCGCTTCGGCCGGGAAGCCGGCCCGGACCAGGTCCGCGCCCATATCGCTGGTGGCGTACTCCACCCAGAACGGCTCGTTGTTGTAGCGGACATCGTAGCTGCGCTCGGCCAGCTCCCACGCCGCCTTGCCGCGGAACAGCAGGTCGACGTCCTGGTGGATGACGAGGCCGCCCGGCGCCAGCAGCCGCAGGGATTCCCCGGCCAGGCGGCGGCGGGCGTCGCCGGAGACCTCGTGCAGCAGGTTGTGCGACACGACCAGGTCGAAATGGCCATCGGGAAAGCCGGTGCGGGTGGCGTCCATCTGGTGGAAGTGGACGCTCGCGCCCAGGGACTCGGCGCGGGCGTGGGCGTAGCGCAGCATCGACGAGCCGAGGTCGCAGGCGTGGACCTCGGCCTCGGGGAAGGCGGCCGGATACGAGGTCGAGGCGCCGCCGGCCGAGCAGCCCATGTCTAGGATGCGCCGGGGGGTCCAGCCGGGGCGGTTCTCCTTGATCCAGGCGATGACCGCGCCGGCCTTGGAGTCGCGGGCGCCCATGCCGGCGCCCATGGAATAGAGCCGCCCGCCGCTCTCGTAGAAGGCGCCGGCGACGACGCTGCGGCCGTCCGGATCGGGCGGGCAATAGCCCTCCGGCTGCAGATGAATGAAGCAGTCCTTGTAGATCGGCTCGGGCTGAAGGTCCGGGTCCAGGCTCAGCGAGCCCTTGCGCACCGGGCTGGTCGCCAGCCGTTCGGCGGCGGCCTCCATCCGCGCGGTCTCGCGGTAGACGGTCTCGCCCACGGCCAGCCACATCATCTCCTGGCTGGTGCGGTTGACCGCCTTGGTGAAGCGGTAGTGGGCGGCGGTGTCCAGGGCGGCTTCGGCCTCGTCGGGCGTCTGCGGCGGCCGCCCGTGCTCGGCGACGAAGCCCGGCTCGACTTCGGTGCGGTAGACGACGGCGACGCCGGGGCGCAGCGACCCGGAGACGTGGCGCTTCAGCGCCAGGACGAAGCGTTGCTGGGCCAGTTCGTCGGCGGCCTGCCGCGGTAGCATCTCGTGGGGCGTGTTGGCGGCCATGGCCGATCCCGTGTTGTCCTAGAGTTATAACAACAGTCGAGGCTGTCCGCCTACACGCCCGGCCTGGGTTCGGCCTTCGCGCTTTCCAGCTCGTAGGTCAGGACCCGCAGCAGGCGGCGCACGAACGCCTCGTCCCACTCCATCCGCCGGCGCGAGGTCTCCGGGCCGGGCTCGAAGTCGTCGAGCTCGGCGAGGTCCAGCAGACCGTGGCGGGCCAGCACTTCGGTCACCGTGTCCAGCCGCTCGTAGACGGTGGTCAACTGGCCGGCCAGGGCCAGGACCATGGCCAGGAGCCGGTCGCTGTCGGGGTCGGTCAGGAAATGCGGACGGGGGCCGGCGGTCTGCTCGGCGGATCGGATGACGGCTTCCAACGGGCTCATGGCGCACTCGACGGCGGGATCGTGATGTTCTGATATGGATACAGCGCCGGCCCATTCGCCACAGGAGATTTCGCATGGACGCCGCCCTAACCGACCCGCAGGCCGTCGGCGCCTATCCCGTGCGGGAACGCCACGGCAGCTTCATCGGGGGCGCGCCGGGCGACGCGGCCGGGGGTTTCGAGATTCCCGTCATCGATCCCGCCACCGAAGCGGTGGTATCGGTGCTGCGCGAGGACGACGCGGTGGACGTCGACCGGGCGGTGGCCGCGGCGCGGGACGCCTTCGACAACGGCCCTTGGCCGCGGATGGAGATCGGCGAGCGCAAGGCCGTCCTGCGCAAGGCGCTCGCCCACGTGGCGGCCCACGCCGAGGAGCTGGCCTGGCTCGAATGCATCGAGACCGGGGTCCCCCTGTGGGACATCCGCGGGCGCAAGATCGCCCGGGTGGTGGAGACCTTCGAGTTCTTCATGGAGGTGGCCGGCGGCATGGCCGGCGAGACCTTCCAGCAGAACAGCAAGTACCTGACCTACGTCACCCACGAGCCGGTGGGCGTCGTCGCCGGCCTCGCCCCGTGGAACTCGCCGATGTCGCTGGGGGCCATGCAGGTCGCGCCAGCGATCGCGTTCGGCAACACCTGCGTACTCAAGCCGTCGGAGCACACGCCGATGGCGCTCTATCGGCTGGTGCAGCTGCTGAACGAAGGCGGCCTGCCGCCGGGGGTGGTCAACCTGGTCAACGGCCGCGGTCCCGTCACCGGCGAGGCGCTGGTCGCCCACAAGGGTGTGGACCTGGTCAAGTTCGTCGGCGGCACCGAGACCGGCCGCCATATCATGGCCGCCGCCGCCAAGGGGTTGAAGAAGGTCGGCCTGGAGCTGGGGGGCAAGTCGGCCAACCTCGTCTTCGCCGACGCCGATCCGGACGAAGCCCTGGACGGGGCGCTGCTGGGCATCTTCTCCAACAACGGCCAGCAGTGCCTGGCCGGTTCGCGCATCCTGGTGCAGCGCCAGATCGCCGACGACTTCATCGCCCGCTTCGTCGAACGCGCGAGGAATATCCGGGTGGGCGACCCCCTCGACCCCAAGACCGAGATGGGGCCGCTGGCGTTCAGGCAGCACTATGAGCGGGTGCTGTCCTACGTCGACGTCGCCCGCGCCGATGGGGCCAAGCTGCTGGTGGGCGGGACCCGGGCGCCGGGTTTCGACAAGGGCTATTACGTTTCGCCCACGGCGGTGCTGGCGCCCGACAACGACGCCCGGGTGTGCCGCGAGGAGATCTTCGGGCCCTTCGCCACCTTCCTGGTGTTCGACACCGCCGAGGACGCCATCCGCATCGCCAACCAGTCGAGCTTCGGCCTGGTCGCCTATCTGTGGTCCACCGACATCCGCAAGGTGATGCAGGTCAGCCAGGCGGTGCGCGCCGGCACGGTGTGGGTCAACACCCCCCTGACCCGCGAGCTGCGCGCCCCCTTCGGCGGCTACAAGGAGTCCGGTCTGGGCCGCGACAGCGCCAAGGACAGCATCGAGTTCTTCACCGAGAAGAAGACCACCACCATCCCGGTCGGCAAGCTGGCGATCCGGAAGATGGGCGCGGACTAGGTGGCTGAGCCCTTCTACGACGCGGTGATCGTCGGGGCCGGCGCGGCCGGGCTGGCCGCCGCGGTCGCCGCGGCCGACCGCGGCGCGCGGGTGTGCCTGCTGGAAGGCTCCGGCGAGGTCGGGGGCGCGCTGCGGATCAGCCCTGGCCCGATCAGCGGGGCGGGGACCCGTCGCCAGGCCGAACGCGGCATCGCCGACAGCCCGGCGCAGCACTACGCCGACGCGATGCGCGCCAGCCGCGGCGGCGCGGACCCCGCCTTCCTCTCGTTGGCGGTGGGGCTGCAGGGACCGTTGGTCGACTGGCTGACGGACAACGGCTTCGAAATGGCCCCGGAGGCCCCGCGCGTCACCCCCGGACGGACTCCCCGCGCCTACTGGGGCCCCGAGGGAGGCCGCTCGATCCTGAAGGTGCTGGAGCGGCTGCTGGACGCCCACGTGGCCGCCGGCCGCGTCGCCTTGCATCTCCGGGCCGAAGTCGCCGGACTGATCGTCGAGGACGCGGTGGTGACCGGCGCGCGCACGACCGACGGACGCGAGTTCCGCGGCGCCGCCGTGGTGCTGACCACCGGGGGTTACGCCGCCAACCCCGAGCTGTTCGCCCGTATCCACGGCGGCGCGCGCCTGTGGTCGGGCTCGGACCATCGGGCCAAGGGCGCGGGCCTGGAGCTGGGCCTAGAGGCGGGCGGCGTGCTGGTCCACGCCGACAAGGCCCTGCCGAACTTCGGCGGCGTGCTCGACCACACCTTGGCCGAGCCGCGCTACCGGGCGCCGGGAGGGCTGGCGGCCGAGGTCCGCGCGCCGTGGGAGATCGTCGTCAACCGCGAGGGGCGCCGCTTCTATGCCGAGGACGACGGGGACGCCGACGCGCGCGCCGCCCTGCTGCAGCGTCAGCCGGGCTCCCAGGCCTGGGTGATCTACGACGAGGCGATCCGCCAGGCGGCGCCCAGCCTGTTCAGCGCCTTCCCCGCCGAGAAGGCGCAGGCCTTCTACGAAGCAGGGGGGTGCATCGTCACCGCCGACAGCCTGGCCGGGCTGGCGCGGGGCTGCGGCCTCGACGCGGCGGCGCTGGCCGACACGGTGGAGGCCTACAACCGCGCCGTCGAGACCGGCGAGGATCCGCTGGGCCGCCGCCACCTGCCGCGACGGATCGAGGCCGCCCCGTTCCACGCCCTGCCGATCGTCGCCTACACCGTGCGCAGCAGCGCCGGCCTGAAGGTGGACACCGAGCTGCGGGTGCTGGACGCCGGCGGCCGCCCCATCGCCCGCCTCTACGCCGTGGGGGAGATCCTGGGCGCCCTGCTGTCGGGCCGCGGCGGCGCGCGCGGCATGATGCTCACCCCGGCGCTGGCCTTCGGCCGCCGCCTCGGCCAGCGCCTGCCGATCGGAGAAGGCAGGTGAAAGGCCGGTAGCCATGTCCGCCATCTGCTGTAATCATGACGACAGGATGCAAAATTCGGGCGCCCTGGCGGCGTCGGCTGGGGCAGGCGCCCTCCGCGGTGCGGACCGGCGGGTCAAACTATTGTCAGTGTTCGGCCAATAATCGGCCGACCGGCCGGGGCGGGTCCCCCGGACTGAGGCATCCCCGCCACACCGGCGGGGAGCACAACGTCTCTGGCCTCAATCCAATTGTGCCCTTATAGTTAGGTGTGCTAGCCATAACTTACGGCGCGTTAGACGCCGGAATTGCCCTCCCTGGCAGGGCATAGCGGGTAGGAAACATGATCCACACATCTCCTGGGCTCCGCAGGCTGCTGGTCTCGACCGCCCTCGGCGCCGTCCTCGTCGCGCCCGCCGCCGCCTTGGCGCAGGTCGACGCTCCGAACGCCGATGGCGCCCGCACGGCCGGCGCCGGCGACAGCCTTTTGTCGGAGGTGGTGATCACCGCCACCCGCCAGGTCGACACCGTCAGCCGGGTGCCGCTCTCGGTCACCGCGGTGACCCAGAAGGCTCTCGATCAGCAGGGGGTGACCCAGCTCACCGACCTGACCCGCATCGTGCCTTCGCTGCAGATCACCAACAACGGCGCCGGCGGCTCGGTCGGCCAGTTCGCGATCCGCGGCGTGTCCTCGACGGCCGGCGCGGCCGTGACCGGCGTCTACCTGGACGACGTGTCCCTGACCAAGCGCAACGCCAACAACATCGCCGGCCTGAACGGTTCGCCCGCCCCGCCCCTGTTCGACCTGGAGCGGGTCGAAGTGCTGCGCGGCCCGCAGGGCACCCTGTTCGGCGGTTCGTCCATGGGCGGCACCGTCCGCTTCATCACCCCGACGCCGAGCCTCACCACCATGTCCGGCTACGTCCGGGGACAGGTGTCCCACACCGACAGCGGCGGCTGGGGCTACGAGGGCGGCATGGCCGTCGGCGGCCCGCTCGTCGAGGACAAGCTGGGCTTCCGCTTCAGCGCCTTCCACCGCAAGCAGGCGGGCTGGATCGACGCGGTCGATCCCCACACTCGCACGGTGTTCGCCGAGGACAACAACTGGCTGAAGCAGGACGTGATCCGCGGCCAGCTGCTGTGGCGGCCGACCGACAGGCTGTCGCTGCTGGGCTCGGTCTACGCCTCCAGAGAAGTGCAGAACGACTCCAGCCAGTTCACCCTCCCGGTCAAGGCGGCGGCGGACTACCTGACCGATCCCGTCCTGGGCCCGCAGCTGCGCAGCCTCGCCGCCCTCGGCTGGGGCGGCCTGTCGGACCGCTGCAACGCGGCGCCGGCCTCGCCGACGGCGCGGACGGCGGTGACCAACGTGCCCTGCACGGCCACGACCTACCGCTACCCGGCCCACCCGCAGCAGGCCTACAACCTCGACGAATACCAGAGCCTGCGCGAGGGCAGGGGCGCCTACACGCCCTTCCGCAACGAACAGAAGGTCTATTCGATCACCGCGGACTACGACCTCGGTTCAATCGGCAACCTGCGGATGATCGGCGCCTATCTGCAGGACCACCAGAAGTCGATCACCTACGACACCTCGGTGGTGACGCCGCTGTTCCTCGGCTATCCCTTCACCTTCCCCGAGGCGCCGACCTGGAACACCGTCAACGGCGGCAACTTCCGGCCTAACAACAAGCGCTGGGGCGACACCTTCGAAGCCCGTTTGTCTTCCCCGGCCGAGTCGAAACCGTTCAGCTACGTGCTGGGCTATTTCCACCAGAACACGCGGGCGACCAGCCACTACAACAACATCGAGGACGTGGAGACGCCGACCCGCGTCATCACTGGCCTGACGGCGGCGCAGCGCTACGGCGTCGCCCTGCGCAGCGGCGAATACGCCACCCGCTACCAGAACCTGAAGGACAACGAGGACGCCTTCTTCGGCGAACTGAATCTGCTGCTGTGGGACCAGCTCAAGCTGACCGCCGGCACCCGCTACGCCATCACGAGCTTCACCTACAGGCAGGTGTTCTACGGGGCCATCAACGGCTCCTACGACCCCAACGCCATCGCCGGCGGCGTCACCAACGGCACCGTCAAGGAAAAGCCGATCTCGCCGCGGTTCAGCGTCCAGTGGCAGTTCACCCCCGACGACCAGGTCTATGTCACGGCCGCCAAGGGCTACCGCTCGGGCGGGGTCAATTCGCCCCTGTCCCAGGGCCAGTGCGGTCCGGCGCTGGCCGAACTCGGGCTGACGGTCGCGGACGTGCCGAACACCTTCGATTCCGACACGATTTGGAGCTACGAGGGCGGGACCAAGCTGCGCCTGCTCAACAAGCGTCTGGCGGTCAACGCGGCGGTGTACCAGCTCGACTGGACCGGCCTGCAGATCTCCGTCGGCCCGAACCGTCTGGGTTGCGGCCAGCAGTGGGTGCAGAACCTCGGCGCCGCCCGCTCGCGCGGCGTGGACCTCGAGGCGCAGTTCCGGGTGTTCGACGGCTTCACCGTCAGCCTGAACGCGGCCTACAACAACGCCAAATATACCGAGAGCGCGCTAGGCCCCGTGCCGATCACCCCGGGCGTGCAGCGGCTGACCTTCGCCCCGGCCGGCAGCACCCTGGGCCAGCAGCCCTACCGCATCAACCTGCAGGCGCAGTACAACTGGACGCTGGCGGGCAAGTATGACGCCTATGTGCGCGGCGACTACACCTATACCCCACAGTACGCGTTCCAGGAGTTCGGCCAGACCGGCTACTCGCCGGACTCGGCCTACCGCTCAAAGACCGAGGTCGCCAACCTCCGGGCGGGGGTCTCCTACAACGACCTCGACCTCAGCCTGTTCGTCAACAACGTGTTCGGCTCGAAGGACCCGATCGGCGCGGTCGGCGGCGGCCGCACCGGCTGCTCCGCCCTGACCGGCGACGCCTGCACCATCTTCACCCAGTACACCCCGGTGCGGACCGTCAACTCCTTCCGGCCGCGTGAGATCGGGCTCCAGGCGACCCTCAAGTTCGGCGGCAAGTCGCGGGCGGTTCCGCCCCCTCCGCCCCCGCCTCCGCCGCCGCCTCCCCCGCCGCCCCCTCCGCCCCCGCCCCCGCCGCCTCCCCCGCCGCCCCCGCCGCCGCCGCCGGCGATCGAGGCCCGGCAGTTCATCGTCTACTTCCCGTTCGACCAGTCGGTGCTGACGGCGGAGGCCCAGGCGGTGGTCCAGCAGGCGGCGCAGTACGCCAAGCAGGGTGGGGCGACCCAGGTCGTGGTCGTCGGCCATGCCGACACCTCGGGCTCGGCGCAGTACAACGTCCGGCTGTCGGAGCGCCGCTCGAAGACGGTGGCCGACGGCCTGGTCGGACTGGGCGTCAACCAGTCGCTGATGTCGGTGGACTGGAAGGGCGAGAGCGAGCCGGCGGTCGCCACCGGCGACGGGGTGAAGGAACCTCTGAACCGCCGTTCGACCATCAACATCAACTACGCGGGCGCCACGGCGGCGGCGGCTCCGGTGGCTTCGGCTCCGGTCCCCAACCCCTAAGCCAGGCTACGGAGGACAAACTGGGGAGCCCGGCTTGCGCCGGGCTCCCCTTTTATTTGGGTCACGCCCCGGGGCGCGCTGGCCGATAATTCGAGCGTCGAGCTCGACGGCCCGACCCGCCGGGACGACAGAAAGGCGCATTACCGGTCTGCCTCTGAGGCCGGACGGCGAAAGAAAACCCCCTGCGATCGCCGCAGGGGGTTCTGTCTTACGAGGCCGCAGTCCTCGGGGTCAGTGCGCCACGACGGCCGCCTTCGTCGCGCCCTTGCCGCCGCCGAGGCCGAAGCAGGCCACGGCCGCCACCAGCGCCGGGACGGCGGTGAGGAAGAAGATGTCGCGCGGGGCGACGTGCATGGTCGTCAGCACCCCCGCCAGGAGGGGCCCGACGATCGAGCCGACGCGGCCCACCCCTAAGGCCCAGCCGACCCCGGTCGAGCGGATCTCGGTGGGATAGGAGGTCGCGGCCACGGCGTTGGCGGCGGTCTGGCCGCCGATCACCCCGAAGCCGGCCATGAACACCACCAGCATGGTCAGGGGGATGCTGGTGGAGGCGAACACCCCGATCAGGGCGATCGAAACGGCCGCCAGCATATAGGCGGGGCCCATGGTCCTGCGCGCCCCGACCCGGTCCAGGATGTAGCCCAGCGGCGGCGCGCCGAGCAGGCCCCCCAATTGCAGCGCCACGCCGATCAGGATGGCGGTGCGGATGGGCGCGCCGACGGTGCGCATCATCGTCGGCAGCCAGTTCACCAGCATGTAGACGTCCAGGAGGCTCATGAAGAACACGATCCACAGCAGGAGGGTGCGCTTGGCCCGGCCGTCGCTCAGCAGCCGGCGCACCGACATCCGCGCCTTCGAGGTCTCGGCGACCACGTACTGGGTCCCGGCGTCGGCGTCGACGCCGGGATCGAGCCGCCGGACCAGCCGGGCGATCTTCTCCGGCGGGCCCTTGGCCAGGACCAGGAACCGCAGCGACTCCGGCAGGGTGAAGAACAGCACGGGCAGGAGGAGAAGGGGCAGGGCGCCGCCGACCAGGAACACCCAGGGCCAGCCGTAGGTCGGGACCATCTGGGCCGAGACCAGGCCGCCGATCAGCGAGCCCAGGGTGAAGCCGTTGAACATGATCATCACCAGCAGCGACCGGCTGCGGGTGGGAGCGTATTCCGAAGTCAGGGCGATGGCGTTGGGCATACATCCCCCCAGGCCCAGGCCGGTCAGGAACCGCAGCACCATGAACTGGTCCGCATTGGTGGCCCAGGCCGTCGCCAGGCTGAACAGGCCGAACAGCAGGGTGGAGACCAGGATCACCGGCCGGCGGCCGATCCGGTCGGCCAGGGGGGCGACGAACAGGGCCCCCAGCATCAGCCCGACCAGGCCGACGGAGAACAGCGGGCCGAGCTGGGGCGGCGTCAGCACGTGGGCGCCGATCAGGGCGGGGGCGACGTAGCCGATGGCCTGGGCGTCGAAGCCGTCGAGGAAGACCACGGCCGCACACAGGGCGATGATGAGCTTCTGGTAGGACCCGACCTTGCCCTCGTCGATGACGGTCGAGATCTCTAGCGTCTTCGCTGCCACGTTTTCCTCCCGCTGGTTCGCCGGTTCGCAAGGGATGGTCCCTGCGCCCGACGTCGTCTGTTCTGTTGCGCCGTCCCGGGCCGAACCGTGACGGCGGTCTCTATCGACTCAGGCCGCCTCGACCCGCACCGACATGGCGCCGATCCGCTCGATGCTGGCGTTCATCACGTCCCCGGGGCGGATCGGCCCGACCCCTTCGGGCGTGCCGGTCAGGATCACGTCGCCCGGATGCAGGGTGTAAAAGGACGAGGCGAAGGCGATCAGGTCGGCCACCGACAGGATCAGGTCGCGGGTGTTGGCGCTCTGGCGCGGTTCCCCGCCGACGTCCAGCTTCAGCCCGACGTCTGTGGGCGCGCCGAACTCGTCGGCGGTAACCAGCCAGGGGCCGAGCACGGTGTAGGTGTCGATCGACTTGCGGAAGCTGCGCTCCTCGGGGCCGCGCAGGGTGATGTCGAGGCCGATGCAATAGCCGGCCACGTGGGACAAGGCCTCTCCTGGCGAGAGGGACCGGGCGGTCCTGCCGATCACCACGGCCAGCTCGACCTCGTGATCGGTGCGCCGATCCAGAAAGCGTTGCCGGACTGCGTCGCAGGGGCCGATCAGGGAGCTGGGCGCCTTCAGGAACACTCCGGCCCTGCGGATTTCGTTGATGAGGACGCCGTGATGGATCTCGGCGCTCCGGGTCGCCTCTTCGAGGTGGGCGAGGTAGTTGACCGGCGCGGCGACGATCTTGCCCGGCCGCAGCACGGGCGAGCCCAGCCGCACCGCCGACAGGGGCAGGGGCGCGGCGTCGCGGGCGAGCGCCTCGATGCGAGGGCGCAACGTCCCAAGGGCGGCGAAGAAGGGGTCGGCCAGGCCGGGGGGCGGCAGACCGTGCAGCACTTCGGTCACGTCCATGACCTTGTCTTCGTCCACCACCCCCAGGCGGTTGTCGTCGAAGCGGCAAAGTCTCATGGGATTTGCCCGAAGGCCTACTTCGCCTTGGGTCGCGGCCGCGCCTTGGGCCGGGCGACGGGGGGCGCGGCGGGGGGCGGGCCGCTCTGAAGTTCGTTCAGCCGAGCGTAGCCGCGCTCGACGATCCGGGTCAGCAGGCCCGTCAGTTGGACGATCTCCGGCTTGGTCAGCCCGGCCAGGAGGTCGTCGTCGCGCACGGGCAGGAAGGCGTTGATGGCCGCCAGGGCCTCTTGGCCCAAGGGCGTGAGCTGCAGCGAATAGCTGCGCCGGTCGCCGGGCCGCCGCACCCGTAGCAGATAACCCTGCTGCTCCAGCCGGTCGACCGACTGCATCAGGGTGGGGCCTTCGACGTTCATCATCCGCGCCAGGGCCGTCTGGGTCAGGCCGGGGTTGGCCGCCAGCACTACCAGCATCCCTCCCTGCACGGGGGTGATGGGCGTGGCCGAATCGCGGAAACGGACCATCCAGTAGGCCTGGTAGGCGTTGTGCGAGCGCCGCAGCAGATAGCCGACGACGCTGGAGAGGGCAGGGGCCAGGACCACCTCGTCCTCGGCGGCCGTGCCCGAGGCGGTCCGCCGCGCCGCGCCGCGCCGACCCGCAGCCCCGCGCGGCGCGGGGTCGGGGCGAGCCGCCGCCGCGTCCTCTGCGGCGCCTTGCGCGCCTGTATTCCGTAGCCGTCCCATGCTATCCGCCTAAATCGCGCGCCATGCCCAAAAGCCTGCCGGCACCATAGCCGGCTGCGTGACAAGCGCAATTACTAGGCTCGCCAATTATCAGGTAGATACATAAATCGAGGCGGCCTGTCGGGCGCCCGCCGCCGGTCCATCGGGCCGCAAACCCAATGCACCCCACGATCATGGCCTCCAGCGTCCGCGGGCCGCGGCGGCGCCCCGACCGACGCCGTTGATCTCACGCTTCCTTATTATTAGGCACCCTCGCAAGATTGTGTGGACTCGGCGGTCCGGGCTGTGCGAAATTCCGCAGGCAATGCAGCAGCTCCACGCTGCCGCCGACGCGGGCCGGAGGCCTGTCGGCGCGATGTCAAAGAGTCAGAGGAAGCCCAGGATGGCTTATATATTCAGCGAAAACGAACTTCCGCGGCTCGTCGGCGCCAGCGGAGGGCGGGAGCGTATCTTCTTCGTCAACAAAGAACTCGCCAATACCGACAACATGCTCGCCGGCGTGATGCACTACGAAGTGGGGGCCAAATCACCATACCACTTCCATGAGAACTGCGAGCACTTCTATTTCATCATCAACGGCCATGGGACCGTGGACACGCCGGAGGGCACGACCAAGGTCGAGCCCGGGACGATGGTCTTCATCCCCGCCGAGGAACGCCACCGCCTGAAGGCTTCCGAGGGCGAGCCCCTGTTCTATTTCGAATTCCAGTCGCCCAACCGGTTCGTCACCACGATCCTGGACGGCACGCCCGAGGACCTCGTCTGGAACCGCGTCGACGGCAAGGTCTGGGTCCAGACCTGAGCCCGCGCCGAGCCCCTGCGACCTCGAATTCAGAGCGGATATCATGACCACGACATTCATCGACACCAACGTCCTGCCGCGGGTGAAGACCCCCCAGGGCCAGATGACCGAGGTGCTGAACGAGCACCTGGCCGGCGCCAAGAACGTCAACGGCGCCCTGCGCTGGCTGGACGGCGGCGAGGCCTTCGACGCGACCGCCTCCAACAAGCACCAGCTGCTGTACCTCATGGAAGGCGCCGCCAGGATCAGCCTGGACGGCAAGGACTACGACGTCACCAAGGGCTGCGGCGTCTACCTCGAGCCGTCGGAGACCGCGACGATCAAGGCCGTCGGCGAGCCCGTGAAGCTGTTCCATTTGGTCGTGCCCGTCGTCCCGGCCTGAGCTGGCGCTCGCCGGTCCGACTCTGTCCCCGCGCATTCCCGGCGCGGGCACGCCTCGACGTACGCAATCACAAGAAGAAGGCTGTCGCCCCATGGCTGCGAAAAATCTGGAAGAGGCCCTGAAGGCCGCTGGCGACCCGGTCGAGATGCTCCGCAACTCGCAGATCGGGGCCTACATCTACCCGGTCGTCCCCCCCGAATACACCAACTGGCGCGACGAGCAGCGCGCCTGGCGTGAAACGGTGGTGCTGTGCGACCAGTCCCACCACATGGCCGAGATGATGGTCGAGGGCCCCGACGCGGTGAAGCTGCTGTCGAAGCTGTCGGTCAACAGCTTCGCCGGCTTCGTCCCCGACAAGGCCAAGCAGATGGTGGCCGTCAGCCACGACGGCTACGTCATCGGCGACGGCATCCTGTTCTACCTCGCCGAGAACCAGTTCAATTTCGTCGGCCGCGAGCCGATCGTGAACTGGATCCAGTTCAACGCCGAGACCGGCGGCTACGACGTCAAGGTCTCCCGTGACGACCGTTCGCCGGGCAACCCGAACGGCAAGGCTGTCAACCGCCGCCATTACCGCTACCAGCTCCAAGGGCCCAACGCCTGGGCGCTGCTAGAGAAGCTGAACGGCGCGCCGATCCCCCAGATCAAGTTCTTCAACATGGGCACGTTCAAGATCGGCGGGAAGACCATCCGCGGCCTGCGCCACGGCATGGCCGGCGCGCCGGGGCTGGAGTTCTGGGGCCCCTACGAAGAGCGCGACGAGGTCCGAAACGCCATCCTCGAGGCGGGCAAGGAATTCGGCCTGGCCCAGCTCGGTTCGCGCTCCTACTCCTCGATCACCCTGGAATCGGGCTGGATCCCCTCGCCCCTGCCGGCCGTCTACACCGGCGACAAGATGAGGCCTTACCGCGAATGGCTGGGTCCGGCCCGGTACGAGGTCGCGGGCTCGCTGGGCGGCAGCTTCGTCTCCGGGAACATCGAAGACTACTACGTGCGCCCCGAGGAGATCGGCTACGGCCACTTCGTCAAGTTCGACCACGACTTCATCGGCCGCGAGGCGCTGGAGGCCCTGGGCGGCAAGGCCCAGCGCAAGAAGGTCACCTTCGCCTGGAACAACGAGGACGTGGCCAAGGTGCTCGGCTCGGTGACCGCCGGCCCCGGCAAGGGCTTCAAGTACATCGAAACGCCACTCTCGAATTACGCCTCGTCGATGTACGACCGCATCGAAATGGACGGCAAGGTCGTCGGCTTCTCGATGTTCGGCGGCACGAGCTACAACGAAGGCGCCATGTTGTCCCTGGGCGTCGTCGATTCCAACATCGAGATCGGCGACGTGCTCACCCTGGTCTGGGGCGAGGAGAACGGGGGCACCAGGAAGACAACGGTCGAACGCCACGTCCAGACCACGATCCGGGTGAAGGTCGCCCCGGTCCCCTACGCCCGCGAAGCCCGTGAAGAGTACGCCGGCAGCTGGCGGGTCCGTCACGGCTGATCCTCGTCCCCTGGGATCGCTGTGGGAAGGGGCAGGCCGTTTGGCCTGCCCTTTTTCGTTCGAGGCTCGGCGCGGCATGGAGATAGCCAGGACAGCTCATTATGAGGTATGCTTATAAAGGTGGGGTCGCCCCCAATCCTGGCATGAGGTGAGGACAGTGACGGCAACGGCGTTGATGGCGGAGGCCAAGCCCCTCCAGCGGCTGCTCAAGACCTATTCGGTGGAGGTCGTCACCAAGGACCAGAAGGGGATCGACGCCGCCGGCGAGCTGCTGAATCCCGGCGCGGAGGTGTTCATAGCCAACCTCCCCCACGAGACCCCCGACAGCCTCGTCACCGTCAGCACCCAGCTGGCCCGGCACGGTTTGAACCCGATTCCGCACGTGGTGGCACGCAACATCCGCACCGCCGCGGGGTTCGACAACACCATGCGCCGGCTGGAGGAGGAGGCGGGGGTCCATACCTGTCTCCTGCTCGGCGGCGACCGCGACCAGGCGGCCGGCCC
Source organism: Caulobacteraceae bacterium (assembly GCA_035493215.1). GTDB lineage: Bacteria > Pseudomonadota > Alphaproteobacteria > Caulobacterales > Caulobacteraceae > NCED01. The sequence continues at coordinate 3,539 of DATJIO010000036.1, read as the reverse complement.
CTTCACCGCCGCCATCCAGCTGATCGAAAGCGGGGTGCTGCAGAGGCGTGGCATCAAGCGCGTCGGTCTGGCTTGCCACCCGGAAGGTCATCCGCGCGTACCGGACGAGATCATCTGGCCCGCCCTCATGGTGAAGCTGGAAGCGGCGCGGCAGGCGGGACTGGAGACCTTCCTGGTCAGCCAGTTCGGCTTCGACGCCGCGCCGATCATCGCCCTTGCCCGGCGCCTGCGGGCGGAGGGGGTCACCGCCCCCCTGCGGGTCGGCGTCGCCGGGCCGGCCCAGCGCACCACCCTGATCAAGTTCGCCCTGATGTGCGGGGTCGGCGCCTCGCTGCGGGCCCTGCGCGAACGCCACGACATGGCGGCCAACATGATGGGCGGCGAGACCCCTGAAGCGCTGCTGCGCACGTGCGCCGAAGCCCAGGCCGCCGATCCGTCCCTGGGGATGGACAGCGTCCACTTCTTCACCTTCGGCTCGGTCACCAAGTCGGTCGAGCTGGCCGAGGCCCTGCGGGCCTGACCGGGCCGTCAGCCGTAATAGTCGTCCCAGAGCACCCGCTCGGCGCGCAGGGGGTCTGACTCCACCGCCGGCCGGTAGCCCAGGATCATGGTCTGGCGTCGCCCGGGCTCGTAGCGCGGCCAGGCCGGCAGGCCCGGGGCGGACGGCGTTCCGCTCCTGACGAAGTTCACCCAGGCGGCGTGGGCGGTCGTAGCCAGAGCCTGATCCTCCGCCGTCACCGTCGCCCCGGTGCCGACCACCTCGCCCTTGTCGAGGGTGTCGAAGGCCAGCGGGATGTCCGAACCGCTGGGGGCGTAGCCTGCGTACAGGCCGGTCTTCAGCACCCGGTCGGAGCGGTACATGTAGGTGGCCGCGCCGAGCCTGGCGCGGGCCTCGCCGACGCGGATGCAGGAAATCCAGTATTCCTCGGCGTGCACCAGCCGGCGGCGGCGGTCGAGCGCCGACATGGCCGGGAAGGCGCGCTGGTAGCGCAGGTCCAGGTCCATGGTCTGGGACAGGTCCAGGCTGTTCAGCTCCATCTGGTTGATGGGGAAGGGCTTGTCCGCCGCCCCGCGCGGCAGGGTCGAAGCGCTCTCGTCGCGGGTGGTCCCGATCAGCAGCGGCACGGTGCGCGAAGCCCCGGCCCGGAAGGCGTCCATGATCCTGCGCGGCATCAGCCGGCCGTCGACGATCGAGCGGAAGGCGGAGTTGTGGTCGTAGGCGGCCAGGACCTTGCGCTGGGCGGCCAGGATCTCCGCCGAGGTGGCGGTGAGCAGGTCGGCGGCCTTGCCGGTGTGCCCGTCGACGAACAGGCGCGCCACCTTGTCCGCCTCCTCCGGCGTATGGGTGGTGTGGGCCGAGGTGCTCATGGTGACGGCGCGATGGAACAGGCCGGCCGCCGAGGGCGTGGCCAGGAGGACCATGACGTTCTTCGACCCGGCCAGCACCCCGCCCAAGGTCACCTGACGCGGGTCGCCCCCGAAGGCGGCGATATTGTCGCGCACCCAGGCCAGGCTGGCGACGATGTCGCGCAAGGCGTTGTTGCCGCTGCCGGCGTAGCCGGGCAGGTGCGGCCCCAGCTCCACCCACCCCAGGGCGCCGACCCGGTAGTTGATGGTCACCGCCACCACCCCGTCGCGGGCGAAGCGCGCGCCGCTGTAGACTGGCTGGCTGCCGGCGCCGCCGTTGTTGCCGCCGCCGTAGCAGAACACCAGCACCGGATGCGGCCCCGGCGTCGTGGGCGCCCAGACGTTCAGGTAGAGGCAGTCCTCGCTGGGCGCGGCCGCCCCCGGAAGGCCGCCGCCGCCCTGCAGGGGGGGCGCGCTGAACTGGACGGCTTCCCGGACCCCGCCCCAGGGCGGGGCCGGCTGGGGCGGGCGGAAACGCAGGGGCCCGACGGGCGGCCGGGCGAAGGGCACGCCCTTGAACACCCGCACCCCGTCCTCCATCGCCCCGTGCAGGCGGCCCTGGCGGACGGCCACCTCGAGCCCGCCGCCGTCCTGGGCGGCGGCCGAGCCTGAGACCGCAGCCGCCGCAGCGCCGGCGAGGACGTCGCGCCGGGACGGGGAGGGGTTCACTTCGGCGCGACGGGCGCCGACGGGGGCGGGCCGCCGGGAGCGCCGCCGAGGAAGTCGTCGAAATCGACGCCGGCCGGCGGCGGGGCGGCTTCGGCCTTCTGGGTCGAGGTGAAGCCGATCAGCCGGCCCATGGCGATGACGCCGATCCACAGGCACAGGGACAGGATCGCCGCGACCCGGCCCGCCGGCGGCGCGCGGGGCCGGTCGTCCCACAGGTGGACCGAGGTGCTGGTGAGGAACTGGAACACCGCCATGTTGATCCCGGCGCCCAGCATGAACAGCATCTTCAGGCGGAACGGGAGGTTGTGGAAATAGGTCCCGGCGTTGGTGATGAACATCAGCGAACCGGTCACCGCCGCCAGAGCGAAGGCGATCCAGGTCCACTTCAGGATTTCCGGCGCCAGCCGGGTGAACGGCCGGTGGCCCGAGGCCACGCCCAGCAGCCGCAGGTCGACGATGGCGATGGTGCCGAACACCAGGGTGATGGCGATGACGTGCGTCGCTTCGATCAGGGGGAAGGCGAACAAGGAGGCCCGGATGGCCTGGGACAGGGGCAGGGAGTCGAGGGCTGCGAGGATGGCGGCGACATCCATCATCTCAATACCTCGCCGCCGGGGACAGGGGCCCCCAGACGTGGTCGTAGGCGATCAGCCGCCCGAGCACGATGACGCCCAACCACACCAGGAACGTGGCCACCGCCGCGACCTTGACCGAGCCGCGGCGGGCCAGGGCCTCGTCCCACTGCGCTTCGTGGGTCTTCACTGTCCTCCCGAACAGGGTGACGACGGTCAGGCCGACGGCCAGCAGGGTCATCTTGGCCCAAAACGAGAAGCTCACCAGCTCGCGGGCCGGTTCGCCGACGATCATCAGCAGGCCCGTCGCGGCCAGCACCCACACCGCCCCCTTCAGCCAGGGGGCGAAGCGGCGGTGGATCTGCTGCAGGGTCTGGTCCGTCCCCGCCCACCCCAGGATGCGCAGGGTGATCAGGAACACCGAGCCGATGGCGATGCCGATCCCGACGATGTGGATGGTCTGGATGGTGGGGATCATCCACGCCTGCTGCGTCTTGATGAAGACGCTCGGGAAGGTCGTGGCGAGCCAGGCGGCGAATTGCTTCAATTCGGCGTTCCTCGATGGCCTAGAAGGTTGTCGAGCCGAGCAGTTCGCGGCCCTGGACGGAATCGCAGGCCTTGCCGGGGGCCGGGGGTGTCTTCCACGGGCACTTGGCGATGGCCGTGCCGCCGGCGCGGCTGCCGAAGTTGGCCCCGTTGCGCATCGGGTTGACCTTGGCGCTGAAGATGGTGCCGGCGGGGAAGCTCGCTGCGGTGATGCCCTGCTGGGCCACCGCCGCGGCCCCGGCCATCTCGATGCCGTAGTCGAGGTTCTTGCCGTCGGGCCCCTTGGCCAGCTTGCCGTCCGGACCGATCAGGTAGAAGTGCAGCTCGGCATGGTTGGCCTGGGCC
>DATJIO010000035.1:0-119426 GCA_035493215.1 Caulobacteraceae bacterium | reverse complement strand
CGTGGCCGCCGCCGCCGGTCATCCAGTCGCCGCCTGAGCCGCTGACGAGGGTGTCGTCGCCCGAGGCGCTCTGAAGCCAGTTGTTGCCCGAGGTGGCGACGAGGCTGTCGTTCCCGCCGTTGCCGAACAGGGCGTTGCTGCCGCCCTGGCCGATGAGGATTTCGCTCGCCGAGGTGCCGTTCAAGGTCGTGCGCGGCTGGTCGGCGATGAGCGTCGTCGGGCTTGGGGTAGGGGTAGGCGTCGGGGTTGGCGTGGGCGTGGGCGTGGGCGTGGGCGTGGGGGTCGGAGTTGGAGTTGGAGTTGGAGTTGGAGTGGGCGTCGGCGTCGGCGTCGGCGTCGGCGTTGGTGTCGGAGTGGGCGTTGGCGTCGGGGTCGGCGTGGGCGAAACGCCGCCGAAGAGCAGGTCCGAGGCGCTGAGGGTGTTGACGCCGATGAGGAAGACCGAGGTCGCGCCGTGGTCGACGACGAGGCCGTCATAGCCGGCCCTCGAACCCGTATGCCAGGTGACCTGGCCGGCGGTCTGGTCGGCGAAATTCAGTTTGTCGATGCCGGGGGCGAAGTCGACGATGATGTCGGCGCCGTTGTTGGCGTGCAGCACGAAGACGTCGTGGCCGCCGCCGCCGGTCATCCAGTCGCCGCCTGAGCCGCTGACGAGGGTGTCGTCGCCCGAGGCGCTCTGAAGCCAGTTGTTGCCCGAGGTGGCGACGAGGCTGTCGTTCCCGCCGTTGCCGAACAGGGCGTTGTTGCCGCCCTGGCCGATGAGAATTTCGCTCGCCGAGGTGCCGTTCAAGGTCGTGCGCGGCTGATCGGCGATGAGCGTCGTCGGGCCCGGCGTCGGCGTGGGCGTCGGCGTGGGTGTCGGTGTGGGTGTGGGTGTCGGTGTCGGTGTCGGTGTCGGTGTCGGTGTCGGTGTCGGTGTCGGGGTCGGGGTTGGAGTTGGAGTTGGAGTTGGAGTTGGAGTGGGCGTCGGTGTCGGCGTAGGCGTCGGAGTGGGCGAAACGCCGCCGAAGAGCAGGTCCGAGGTGCTGAGGGTGTCGACGCCGATTAGGAAGACCGAGGTCGCGCCGTGGTCGACGGCGAGGCCGTCGTAGCCGTACTTCGACGCCGTATGCCAGGTGACCTGGCCGGCGGTCTGGTCGACGAAATTCAGCCTGTCGATGCCGCGGGCGAAGTCGACGATGATGTCGGCGCCGTTGTTGGCGTGCAGCTCGAAGATGTCCTGCCCCCCGCCGCCGGTCATCCAGTCGCCGCCCGTGCCGCTGGCGAGAGTGTCGTTTCCTGAGGCCGCCTGGAGCCAGTTGTTGCCCGAGGTGGCGACCAGGCGGTCGTTTCCGCCGTTGCCGAACAGGGCGTTGTTACCGCCCTGACCGAGCAGGATTTCGCTGGCCGAGCTGCCGTTCAGGGTCATGCGGGGCTGGTCGGCGATGAGCGTCGTCGCACCCGGCGTGGGCGTGGGCGTCGGGGTCGGGGTCGGGGTCGGGGTCGGAGTCGGAGTCGGCGTGCCGCCCGAGACCGTCACCCCGACCGCAGGCGTCCAGATCGGCAGGCCATGATCGTCATAGATCCCGTGTCCTTGCCCCGATTGGTCGGTGGGGTTGACCAGGCGGCCGTAGCCATAGCCGTAATAGAGCTTGTCGCCCCCCGATACCGGCCCTCCGAAGGTCAGCAGGATATGGTTGGCGTCGATCAGCACGGCGGACGTGGCGTTCTGGCCGCTCGAGCTGCTCACCGAAGCGCCCTCGGTCCAGCCGGCGCCTTGGGCCGCGGTCGCATCGAAGGCTTTCAGAGAGCTCGCCGCGTCGAAGGCCACGGTCAGCAGCAACTGGTTGGACTGGCCTACGACCGTGTTGGCCGCGATCACCTGCGGTCCCAGGTCGTCGACCTGGCCGCCGGCCAGGGCCACGGGAGAATTGGGCAGGGCGTATTGGGCGAAGGCCTGGGCGATGGCGTTGGCCACGCGCGGCTCAAGGACGGCGGCGTCCCCGGGACTCATATGCCAGCCGCCGGGGGAACCGTCGCCGTCCATGTTCACGTCGTTGAACTGCCCGGCGATATGGCCATTGAAGGCCGCGTCGCCCACAAGGTCGGCGTAGCCGACCTTGATCGTCTGGTTGGTGTCGGAGTTGCCCCCGGAAAAGGGGATGGCGTTGACGAAAAGGTAGGGCGTGGTCGTGGCCGACTGGCCGCCCAGGGCCTGGCGGACGAGTCCCGCCTCGAACCGGATGGCGCTTTCCCATTCCGCCGCCGACAGGTTGGGGTCGCGGCTGTCGTATTCGTTGTGCAGCCAGACGATGGCGGTGGGGGAGGCCTTCTGGGCGTCGGTGAGGGCGCCGATGGTCTGCAGCAGGCCGTTTTCGTAGTAGCCGGCGGTCCAGCCCTGGGTCCAGTCGCCGTTTTGCGGGAGGACCCAGTCCGAAATGAACTGGGTCCCGCCGTTCATGGTGTTGAGGCCGCTGGGCAGGTCGTGGGTGGCGATCAGGGTGACGGTGTTGGTGACGCCGTCGAAACCGAGCAGCGCCTCCACCGCGGCTTGGGCGGCCGCGATCCCGCCCGCGTCATTGAACCTGACGGAGTTCGACTGTCCTCGGAGAAGGATATTCAGATTCATCGGCCCGCCCGGCGGAAAGACCGCCCGCTGGGCAAGCCGGCGGACAGTCTTAACGAGACGTTAACCTATTGCCGGGCGGGGCGGACTGCAAACCGAACTCGCCTCCTGCATGTGCGATAAGTTGGACGCCGGGACGGGGGTATGGATCGGGCGACGGCGCCCGATCACGGGCAGCCGAGGACTCTTGCGGCGCGGCGGCGGCTGGCGCACTTGTCGGGAGTTCTCAAGCCGAGGCCGACCTTGAACGCACCGTCCATGCCCGCCGCCGTCCTGCCCAACGCCGTGGTCGAGCTGTCCGCGCCCGGCGGCCGCCCCGTACGGATCGGCCAAGCCGAACGCCTTGCCGTGATCGCCGGCCCCTGCCAACTGGAAAGCCGGGCCCACGCCCTGGAGACCGCAGCCGCGCTCAAGGCTATCGCCGAACGCCTGGGGATCGGGCTCGTCTACAAGACCTCCTTCGATAAGGCCAACCGCACCTCCGGCGCGACCGCGCGGGGGATCGGGCTCGAAGACGCCCTGCCGATCTTCGCCGAAATCCGCGAGACCCTGGGCCTGCCGGTGCTCACCGACGTGCATGAGATCGGCCAGTGCGCCATCGCAGCAGGGGCCGTGGACGTGCTCCAGATCCCCGCCTTCCTGTGCCGCCAGACCGACCTGCTGGTGGCCGCCGCCCGGACCGGCAAGGCGATCAACGTCAAGAAGGGCCAGTTCCTCGCCCCCTGGGACATGAAGAACGTCGTCGCCAAGGTCACCGGCGCGGGCAATCCCAACGTGATGGCCTGCGAACGCGGCGCCTCGTTCGGCTACAACACCCTGGTCTCGGACATGCGGGCCTTGCCGATCCTGGCGCAGATCGGCTGCCCGGTGGTGTTCGACGCCACCCATTCGGTGCAGCAGCCGGGCGGGCAGGGGACCAGCTCGGGCGGTCAGCGCGAGTTCGTGCCGGTGCTGGCCCGGGCCGCGGTGGCGGTGGGGGTGGCGGCGGTGTTCATCGAGACCCACCCCGACCCCGACCACGCGCCTTCCGACGGGCCCAACATGGTGCCGATGGCGCAGTTCGAGGCCTTGGTGGCCGAACTCCTGGCCTTCGACGCCCTGGCCAAGAAGCGGGCCAGCTGAACCGCCTGGCTGAGGCGGTTTGGCGCAGGGGCCGTTAAGCTTACGCTCATCGGCGCGGTTTCATGCTGGCCGCATGATCGTTCTGGTGCTCGCCGTCGGCTGGTACGTCGCCCTTATCGCCTTGGGGGTGAGCGTGGCCGTGACCGGCCGATCCCGGCGCGAGGCGGCCCCGCACGACCTGGCCGAGACCTACGAGCTGACCCGCTGGAGCGACCGGATCCGGCACGTGAATCGGGTGCGCGAGGAGGAGCTGGCCCAACTGCGACGGCGCCAGACGCCGCGCTTGCGGTTCGGCAGGCCGGCGCAGCCGGTCTAGGGGCCGCCCGGCTCCGGCGGCGCGGTGGCTTCGCGGTCGGCGGCGAGCGCGCTTTGGACCCCGACCACGGCTCCTTTCACCCGCGGCAACAGCGCCAGGGTCAGGATCACCACGATTGGTAGGGTCAGGGCCAGCACCCGGGCGACGGGCCACTGCCAGATGAAGGGGAAGGCCAGCATCGGCGCCACCACCAGGTGGCCCACCAGCAGGATGGTGAAATAGGGCGGGGCGTCGTCGGCGCGGTAACGGCCGTTCTCGTGGCCGCACCCGTCGCAGACCGGCCGGACCTTCAGATAGCCGTCGAACAGGCCGGCCTGGTCGCAGGTCGGACAATGGTGGCGCGCGCCCCGCCAGAGGGCCTGGAAGAAAGGTCGCGCCTGCATCGAGAGCCCCCGGGTAAGCCGCGCCGGCCTGGTCGCCGCCGCGGGCTCTTAGCTGGGGAGCGCTCGGCGATTCCGCAACGGCGTCAGATGCCGGCGTACCATTCGTAGCCCTGGTCGGGCCAGAATCCGCCCTTGCCGCCGCCGAAGCCGGCCAGGCTGTCCACCGCCTCGATGCGCATGACGAACTTGGCGTGCTTGTAGCCGAGCTGGCGCTCGACCCGCAGGCGCAGCGGCGCCCCGTGGGCCATGGGCAGGACCTGGCCGTTCATCTCGTAGGCCAGGATGGTCTGGGGGTGGAAGGCGTCGACCAGGTCGAGGCTTTCGTAATAGGGCGTGCCCGAGCCTGGAGGACCGTACCATTCGTCGGCGCAGTGGAAGACGATGTAGCGCGTGGCCGGCTTCAGCCCCGCCCGCTGCAGCAGCGGCCCGAGCCGGGCGCCCGTCCACTTGCCGATGCAGCTCCAGCCCTCGACGCAGTCGTGGCGGGTGATCTGGGTGCGGGCGGGCGCGGCGCGCAACTCGGCCAGGGACAGGCGCAGGGGCCGCTCCACCAGGCCGCCGACCTCCAGGCGGAAGTCGGCGAAGCCGGCCGCGACGTGCTTCAGGTAGTCGGGGTTCTGCGGCTCGGTCTCGCCGTTGGGCTTGAAGAAGGGCGAGATGTCGGCCTCGTCGAACTCTGGGGCCAGGGCCGTGCGCTGCTGCAGCAGGCGCTGCACCTTCAAGGTCAGGGTCTCCGCGGCGCCGGCCACCGCCAGGGCCTTGGGCGATTCCGACACCTTTTCGCAGCCCGCCAGGACCGCCGCGCCGGCCAGGGCCAGGGTGCGGGCGAGCCAGCCGCGGCGGTTCAGCCCGTCGCTCACGGCCGTTCCTCCGCTGAGCCTTCCCTGGGGTCGATGACATAGCGGCCGGTGATCATGGAGCGCATCTCGTTGATCACCCCGGCGGCGAACACCATAGCCACGTGGACCAGGGTGAACAGGACGACGCCGGAAGCGGTCAGGAAATGGATCGACCGCGCGGTCTGGCGCCCGCCGAACAGGACCGGCAGCCAGGGCGCGGCGGCGTCCATCCCCGGCGACATGGTCAGCCCCGTCAGCACCATCAGCGGCAGCAGGACCAGCAGCACGGCCAGGTAGCTCAGCTTCTGAAGCACGTTGTAACGCCGCGCCGCCTCGCCCTTGGGGAGGCGCAGGCGCAGGTGGTCCCAGACCTGTCGGCCGATCCCCCTGATCTCGGCGCCGCTGGGCCAGAGCTCGCGGCGGGTACGCCCGCCCAGGCCCCAGACCAGGTAGGCCGCGCCGTTGAGGACGAAGATCCAGGCGAAGAAGAAGTGCCAGCGCCGGCCGGTGGCCAGGTCACGCCCTGGCGGTAGGGTGATCCAGCGCGGAAACCCTCGGTCGGCCATGTCCGCGCCTTCGCGCGACGCGCCGAACAGGCCGGTGGTGTCCCAGCTGCGGCCGAACAGGCGGGTGACGCCGCGGTAGCCGCCGGTCGAGGTCTCCACCGCCGTCATGGCCATGACCGGCCGGTCGAAGGCCGAGGCCTTGCCCATGTAGAGGGCGGGGTGGGCGTTGAAGATCTGCAGCCCGCTGGTAAGCAGCGCCAAGAGGCAGGCCAGGTTCAGCCAATGCCACAGACGCACCGCCAGGGGATGGCGATGGATGGCGAGGCGTCCGTTCTCGAGCCGGCGATCGGGCCTGGGCATGGTCCGCACTCTACCATTCCGCCGCCGCCTTGGCGCGAGTGTGTTCCGGACGCCACATCCCACGTCCTACCTGCATCTGCGGCCGCCTTGCACCTTGCCGCCGGGGCTCGCTTGCCCAAGGATGCGAGGGTGCAAGGCGGGTCGGTGGCGACACCGGATACGCCCAATCGCCGGGGGTCTAGAGGGGATCGTCGGGACCGCGCTCACGCAGATGACGCAGCGGCAGGCGAAAAAACAACGGGGGCTGCGCGGGGGCGATCCGAAAGGGTCGCCCCCGTAGTCATTCTGGGATCAAACTAAAACCGTTCATCCCCGCGGTGGGCGGTTTGCTATCGCGCCGCGAACCTTGGGCCGGCGTAGCTCACCCGCCAGATCGTGCCGCCGCCGTCTTCGCTGACGAGCAGCGCGCCGTCCTTGGCCACGGTCACGCCGACGGGCCGGCCCCACACCTTCTCGCCGTCGATGACGAAGCCGGTGAGGAAGTCCTGGTATTCGCCGGTGGGGACGCCGTTCTGCAGCCGCACCCGGACCAGCTTGTAGCCGGTGCGCGTCGCCCGGTTCCACGAGCCGTGCAGAGCGACGAAGGCGTCGCCCCGATACTCCGCCGGGAAGACCGAGCCCCCCGTCGCGTCGGCCGGATAGAAGGTCGTCTGCAGGGCGGCCGAATGGGCCTGGAGCAGCACGTCCGGGACCGTGACCTGGCCGGCCAGGTCCGGTCGGGCGCCCGGGTGGCGGGGGTCCTGGTTGGAGCCGAGGTAGTACCAGGGCCAGCCGTAGAAGCCGCCTTCCTTCACCCGAGTGACGTAGTCTGGCACGAGGTTGTCGCCCAGGGCGTCGCGTTCGTTGGTCGAGCAGTAGAGGTCGCCGGTCTGCGCGTTGCGGGTCAGGCCGACGCAGTTGCGGATGCCCGTGGCGAACACCTTGCGGTCGCCCCCCTCGGGGGTGAAGGACAGCACCGTGGCCCGGTCGGTCTCCGAGCCCCAGCTGGCGCCCAGGCCGTGGACGGCCTGCCATTGCGCGACCTCGGCGGAGGACTTGGGCGTCATCGCCCCCTCGGCGACGTTCGAGCCCGAGCCGACCGAGACCAGCAGGCGCTGGCCGTCGCGGCTGAAGGCGACGTCGCGGGTCGAGTGGCCGCCGGTGGTCCCCGACAGCTGGGCGACGACGGTCTGGGCCGGTCCCCGCGCGGTCAGGTCGCCGGCGCGGTAGGGGAAGCGGACCACGGTGTTGAGGTTGGCGACATAGAGCCACTGCGGGTCGGCCTCGGGATAGAAGGCCAGGCCGAAGGGGCCGCGCAGGCCCTCGGCGAACACCGAGACCTGGGCCGCCTTGGCGCCGTGGGGGCCCGGGCGCAGCAGCTTGATCCGGCCCGCGGCGGTCTCGGCCACCAGAACGTCGCCGTTGGGGGCGGTGCGCAGCAGGCGCGGCCCCTCCAGGCCGGAGGCGAACTCGGCGACCTGGAAGCCGGCCGGGACCTTCGGCATGGCGCCGGCCGGACGGGGGACGACCTGGGAATTGTTGCGGGCCGAGGGGGTGGCGTTCGGGACCGGCAGGTCGGCGACGGCGATCTTGCGCCACAGGCCAGGTGCGTCGCCCGTCCAGTCGCCGAAGGCGGCCGCGCCCTCGAGCACGGGGGCCTGGGCCAGGGCCGTCCCCGCCGCCCCGGCCAGGGACAGGACCAGAAGGGCTTTGGCGCGGCGGTTCATCGGCGACCTCCTCAGGCTGGGCTTCGTCTAACGTCCCCCGGACCCCTCGTAGGCCGCCGGCGCGGTCCGTTCGTCCTCGGGGACCTCGTGCCCGGCCAGGACGAAGCGGCGGTCGCAATAGCCGCATTCGACGAAGTGCGCTTCGCCCATCTCCAGGAACACCCGCGGGTGGCCCAGCGCCCCGCCGACGCCGTCGCAGAAGATCCGGTGCTCGTGCACCACCACCGTTTCGGGGGCGGGCGCAGACGAAGAGGCGGGGGCGGAATTCATCGGACGGGACTCATGCTTGGCAAGGCCGGCGGCGGCGCATACCTAAGGCCCCCGGGGCGGAGCCGTCAAACGCGATCGACCCGCCTCAACCCCGCCGCCCCAGCCCCCTCGGTCGCATGCGTTTGCCCGACTACGCCATCGAAGCCGAGGGCCTGACCAAGCTCTATCCGGGAACCCGCACCTCGCCCGAAAAGCTGGCGCTGAAGGCGGTGGACCTGAAGGTGGCGCGAGGCTCGATCTTCGGCCTGCTGGGCCCCAACGGGGCAGGCAAGTCGACCTTCATCAACATCCTGGCCGGCCTGACCCGCAAGACCGGCGGCAAGGCCCGGATCTGGGGCGCCGACATCGACGAGCACCCTCGGATGGCCCGGGCCAGCATCGGGGTGGTGCCGCAGGAGCTGGCCGCCGACGTCTTCTTCACCCCCCGCGAGGCGCTGGAGGTGCAGGCCGGGCTCTACGGCGTGCCCAGGGATTTGCGCCAGAGCGACGCCCTGCTGGCGGCGCTGGGCCTGACCGACAAGGCCAACGCCTATGTGCGGCAGCTCTCCGGCGGCATGAAGCGGCGGCTGATGGTGGCCAAGGCCATGGTGCACCAGCCCCCGGTGCTGATCCTGGACGAGCCGACCGCCGGGGTGGACGTGGAGCTGCGCCGCCAGCTGTGGGCCTTCGTCCAGCAGCTGAACGCCCAGGGCGTGACCATCATGCTGACCACGCACTACCTCGAGGAGGCCGAGGCCCTGTGCGACACCATCGCCATCGTCAACCGCGGCGAGGTGGTGGCCTGCGAGCCGACGAGGACGCTGTTGCAGCGGATGGACAGCCGGGCGGTGGTGATCGTCCCAATGACGCCGCTGACGGCGGCCCCGGCGCTGGAGGGGTTCGACAGGGCCCTGCGCCCCGACGGCCGGCTGGCGGTGACCTACAAGACCGGCCAGTCGAGCGTCGAGGCGGTGCTGGCCGCGGTGCGCCAGGCGGGGGTGGCGATCCGCGACCTCTCCACCGAAGACCCCGACCTGGAGGACGTGTTCCTGGCCCTGACCTACGGCGATCCCGACGCGGCCGATCCGACGAAGGATTGAGCCCGCCGCCGGCTTCCGCTAGGAAGCGGCCTGCCCTGTGCAGGCACCCGTAGCTCAGCTGGATAGAGCGTTGCCCTCCGAAGGCAAAGGTCACACGTTCGAATCGTGTCGGGTGCGCCAGCAGTTTCCTAAAATAAGTCACGCGCTTGTGTGGCGGTCGCAAGCACCGGCCAGGCTTGGTCCGGCAGCCGCTTTTTCGGCCGCGCCTTTGCCGCTACGCTCGGGCGATGACGCCCCTGGCGCACGGTCGCATCGTCCTATGGCAGGGCGCCAGCCTTTGGACCTTTGACGTTCCGCCATTTGCAATCGCGCCGAAGAGGACCGACTTCCACGCGCATCACGCGATCCAGGTCACCCTCGCGCTCGAGGGCCGATTCGAACTTCACGTCGCCGACCGCTCCGTTCCTGGTCCCGTGGCGGTGGTCGGGGCCGATGTCAGGCACGCGTTCGAACCGCAGGGTCTGATCTCTCTACTGTTCGTGGAGCCGGAGAGTCCCGCCGGCCGGGTCGTGTCCAGCACGCTCCTGGCGGACGAGCCCGTCGCCGCGGTCCCTCTGGATCTTCTGGGAACGCTTCCCGTGCAGATTTCGGCGGCCTTTCGCGCGCCCGGCGGAGATGGCGGGCCGCTGCGCGACATCGGGCGCAGCATGATCGAGCGCCTCGCAGGCGACGCCGAACCGCCGGCTCCCGATCCGCGGGTCCAGACGACCATCGCCTGGGCCGCCGGGAACCTCGAGCGCAGGCTCGGCGCCTCGGAGGCGGCGCGCAACGTGGGCTTGTCGGTCGATCGGATGAGCCACCTGTTCGTGGAGCAGACGGGCCTGCCGTTCCGTACCTACCTGTTGTGGCTGCGGATGACGAAGGCGGTGGAGGTGTATGCCGCGGGCGCGTCCCTCACCGAAGCCGCCCACGAGGCCGGGTTCGCCGACTCCGCGCACTTCAGCCGCACCTTTCGACGGATGTTCGGGGTCGCGGCCGCCGCACTCCGGCTGGCCTAGCTGTTCCGTTCAAGTGCGCCCGCTGCTCCCGGCGTAGGTGAAGGTCGTCCCACCGGACACCCAAACCAGGAGGCTCCAATGACCGATCAATACGCCTACCACCCCGTCCTCGCCTTCTATCCGGGGTTCGTCCCGCTCGCGCACGGTGAGAAGACCTGCGGGTGCGGCCCGGACTGCCGCTGCGGCGACGACTGCGCCTGCGGCCCGAACGGAAAGTGCGACCCAGCCTGCACCTGCGCCGAATAGCGACGGATCTGCCGCCCGGGACCGGACTCGCGGTCCCGGGCGGCCCTCCCGAAGGCTTCCAGGATGGGGCCCGGAAATGCGCCTGCAACTTTGGCCCTCCAGCATCTTCCGCGTCCTAACCAATGCGGAGAGATGTCCAGTGGCTTTGAATCGTCGCCATTTCCTGATTCTGGCCGGGCCGGCCGCGGCCGCCGGGCTGGCCCTGTCGGCTTCGGCCCAGCCCGCCGCCGCGCCGCCGGCGCGACAGCCGGCGCCGCTGGCTCCGGTGACGATCAAGCCGCTGAAGCCGGGTCTCTACATGGTCACCGGCGGCGGCGGGAACTCCACCGTGCGGGTGACCGCCGACGCCGTGATCGTGGTGGACGGCAAGAACAACGCCCAGCCGGTCTACGACGCGCTCCTGGCCCAGATCCGCACCGTCACCGACAAGCCGGTGAAGTACCTCTTCGTCACCCACCACCACCCCGACCACAGCGGCAACAACCAACGTTTCCTCGACGCCGGGGCGCAGGTGATCGGGTCGGACGACCTCAAGACGATCATCGCCACCTACACCCCCAACGCCAACCAGGTCCGCTCCGCCGCCCCCACCGTGACCTTCGCCCGCGAGTACCGCCTGGCCGAAGGCGGCGCGGTGGCCCTGGGCGTCCACGACCGCGGCGGCCACACCGGCGGCGACATGATGGTCTATTTCCCCGACCTCAAGGCGGTCGCGGTCGGCGACCAGCTGGTCGACGCCACCCCCAACGTAGACAACGTCAACGGCGGCTCGGTCCTGGGCTGGCAGCACAACCTCGGCGAGCTCCTGAAGCTGGACTTCGACGTCGCCGTGCCCGGCCACGGCGACGAGCCCATGACCAAGGCCGAGGTCGCGGCCTTCAAGCGCAAGGTCGACACCTTCGTCGAGCGGGCCCGCGCGGCGGTGAAGGCGGGGACCCCCAAGGACCAGCTGATGGCCGCCATAAAGACCGACGACCTGGGCTGGAACGTCAACGCGCCGCCGTGGACCACCCAGGCGCGCCTGGACCGGCTGTTCGCCGAACTGTCGAACTGAGGGCGGCCGCGCCGTCCGTCAGCCCTGGCCGGCGGTCAGGGCGTCGATCATGCGGGCGCGGAAGGTCATCAGGCCGACGTGGGCGATGTCCTGGTCGATGCAGGCCCAGACATCGCCTCCGGCGTCGCGCCAGCGGCGGCAGAACGACAGGTCCTCGGCGATGAAGCCGGTCTCGCTGGGGATGGGGTCGAAAAAGCCCAGCACCGGCCCCTTGAGCGCCCGCCCCGCGGCGCCGGCAAAGTCCTGCTTGATCCCGCCCGTGGCCATCAGGCCCTCGAACACGTCGCGGCGGATCAGGCACAGACCCATGCCGATCCCGGCCACCCGGCACAGGCCGTTCTCCAGCTCCAGGGTCTCCCCGTCGGGGACGACCACATAGTCCATGGCCGAGGCGATGATGGCGCGGCGGTCGGTGAGGCGGCGGGCCGCGGCGATCAGCCGGTCGTAGTCGATGGTGCGGCGGGGGTAGACGCAACCGACCAGCGGCCTGTCGGCGGCGATCAGGGCGGCTACCGCCTCGGGTTCGAAATGGATGTCGCTGTCGACGAACAGCAGGTGGGTCAGCTCGGGCTGTTCGTAGAAGCCGGTGGCGAGCAGGTTGCGCGAGCGCGCCACCTCGGCCATGCCGTGGTGGGCGGTGGTGACGCCTATGCCCTGCTTCACCAGCCACATCTGCAGGTCGAGCACGGCGCGCATGAACTCGGCGCCGACGCCGCCGTAGGTGGGACTTGCGATCAGGATGTGCATAGGCCCTTGTTTAGCCGAGCCGGGCGGCGGACTCCAAGGCCGCCCCCAAACCCTGCCGACGGGAGCCGATGACCGAGCCTGCCAGCGACGGCCAATCGGAGGCGCGGGCGACCGCCCAGGCGCGGGTGGAGCGGGCGTTCCGCGCCCTGGCCGAGGTGGGCAAGGGGGCGCCTGGCGACGGGGCCGAGGAGGGCCGCCGGCTGCAGGAGGCCTACGACGCCCTGGTCGCGGCCGCGGCCGCGGGGGTGGAGCGGTTCCCCTACGCCGCCAGCTACCTGTTCATGCGGCTGGCCGCCCACGATTGGCTGGCGCGCATGGGCGACCTGGACACGGTCGACCGCAGCCTCGCCGAATCGGGCGAGGCTGCGGGCGTCCACATGCAGGTTCAGATGGCTCGGATCGCCCCCGGGGTGGAGGCGCGAATCGAGGCCCTGCGCCAGCGCCGGGTCTGGGGCGCGGCCCTTGAGGCGGCGGCGGCGCGGACGCCGGTGGTGCGAGCCCCACGCCCCGTGGGCGGCAAGGTCCGGCTCGGCTTTATCTCCAGCGACCTGCGGCACACCAATGTCGGGGTGTTCGCCTGGCCCCTGTTCGAGCACCGCGACCGCGACCGCTTCGAGCTGTTCGTCTATTCCGCCCACGCCGGCCCCGACGACCCGGTCCAGGCCCTGTTCCGGCAGTGGACCGACGGCTGGCGCCAGATTCCCGGCGCCAGCCCGCGCGCGATGGCTCAGGCGGTCGCCCACGACGGCCTCGATATGCTGATCGAGCTCGGCGACGCCTACGCCTGGGAGGTCTGCGCCTACCGCCCAGCCCCGCTCCAGGCCAGCTGGATGGGCTATTCCAACTCGGTGGGCCTGGCGGCCATCGACCACATCATCCTGGACCCCTGGCTCATGCCCGAGGACCCGCGGCTGGTGACGGAGCGGCCCCTGGTCATGCCCCACGGCTGGATCGCCATGACCGAGGCCTATTTCGAGCCGGAGCCTCGCCTGCCCGAGGACACGCCGCAGGCGCGCAACGGCTTCGTCACCTTCGGCACGCTCAACGCCCCGTACAAATATTCGCCCCAATGCCTCGACCTGTGGGCGCGGGCGGTGGCCGCGGTTCCGGAGTCGCGCTTCCTGATCGTGCGGCCGGAGGCCGGGGCGCCCACCTTCCGGGACAATATCGCCCGGGCCTTCGCCGCCCACGGGGTCGCGCCCGAGCGGTTGGCCTTCGCCGTCGTCCGGGGCCGCCACCTGCCCTGGTACAACGAGATCGACATCGCCCTCGACAGCCTGCCCGTCACCGGCGGCACCACCACCTGCGAGAGCCTGTGGATGGGCGTGCCGGTTGTCAGCCTGACGGGCGCCGCGCCGTTCGAGCGGATGAGCGCCTCGATCCTGGCCAACGCCGGCCTGGGGGACCTGGCCGTGCGCACGCCGGAGGCTTTCGTGGCCACGGCCGCAGCCCTCGCCGCCGACCGGGCGCGGCGTGAGCGGCTGAAGCTCACCCTGCGCGACCGAATCCGGGCCAGCCCGCTCGGCCGGTCCGAGGCGTTCGCCCGCGACTTCTACGCCCTGATCGCGCACACGGTGGCGACCGCCCGCGGCGCAGCCTAAGCTCCCGTCCGCGCGCGAAGATCACGCCGAACGCGCCGGGGAGGCCGATGAAACGCCCTTGGTACGCGCACTCCGTCGAAACCGTTCGCCGCCGGCTCGGCCAGGCGCCGCCGCGCGGGCCCGCGCCCGCATTCGAGCTGCGCGCCCCCTCGGTCCAGAACGCGGTCGACCTGTTCGAGGGCCAGTGGGCGACCGACCTGTCCGACGTCCTGCCGGGGATCGAGGCGGGCCCGCACCGGATGTTCACCGACCACCGCCCGCGGCAGGCTGCCGAACGGCTCGGGACCGCAGGGCGGATCGACGGCCTGTCGGTGCTGGAGCTGGGGCCGCTAGAAGGGGCGCACACCTGGCAGCTCGAGCAGCTCGGGGCCGCCGAGGTGCTGGGGGTGGAGGCCAACGCCACGGCCTTCCTCAAATGCCTGGTGGTCAAGGAGGCCCTGGGGTCGGCCCGCAGCCGCTTCATGCTGGGGGACTTCTCGGAGTTCCTGCGGGGCGGCGGGCGGCGGTTCGACCTGATCTTCGCCTCGGGGGTGCTGTACCACATGGCCGATCCCCTCGACCTCGTCGCCCTGATCTGCGCGGCCAGCGACCGCTGCTTCGTCTGGACCCACTACTACGACCCGGCCCGCTGTCCCGACCGCACGCCGCACGCCGCCAGCCTCGGCGGCTATGAGGCCGTCTATCACCGCCGGCCCTACGACCCCAAGGGCGGGCGGTTCTGGGGCGGAAACCGCGACATCGCCAGCTGGATGGACCGGGACGCGATCCTGGGCGCCTTCCGCCATTTCGGCCTGGATCGGGTCGAGGTGATCGAGGAGGCCCCCGACCACGTCAACGGCCCGGCCTTCACCTTCGTCGCGCGGCGGACGGGCGCCGGCTAGGGACGGACCACGTCCGCCAGACCTCCCTTTTCAATCCGGCGCAACCGGAGGATGCTCGCGCCCGTGGCTCCGCCAGAGAGCCGAACGGAGGATTCAGATGAAGCTCAGATCAGCCCTGCTGGGCGGGAGCGTCGTGGCGCTCGCCGCGGCCGGCGCCGCGGCCATCCACACCGGGGGCCGCGCGGTCGCCGCCCCCGCCGTTCCCGGCGCGCCGACGCTCGATTGCGCCGCCCTGGCCCAGACCGCCTTGCCGAACGCCCGGGTCACCTCGGCCCAGACCATGCCGGCGGGGTCCTTCACCCCGCCCGGCGCAGGGCCCGGCCCCGCCCCCCGCCCGGTGGCGACGGCCTTCTGCCGTGTCGCCGTGACCCTGACCCCCAGCGCCGATTCGGACATCAAGGCAGAGGTCTGGCTGCCCCAGGCCTGGAACGGCAAGTTCATGGAGGTCGGCAACGGCGGCTGGAGCGGCTCGATCACCTATGCGGCCCTGGCCGACGCCCTGGCCCGCGGCTATGCGAGCGCCTCCACCGACACCGGCCACGAGGGGACGCGGGGGACCTTCGCCTTCCAGCACCCCGAGAAGCTGATCGACTTCGCCTACCGCGCCGTCCACGAGACAGCGCTCAAGGGCAAGGCGTTGACCGCCGCCTACTACGGCGCGGCGCCGCGGTTCTCCTACTGGAACGGCTGCTCCTCCGGGGGCAAGCAGGGCCTGAAGGAGGTGCAGCAGTACCCCGGCGACTTCGACGGGGTGGTCGCCGGCGCCCCGGCCAACAACTGGATGCGGCTGCAGACCCAGTCTTTGGTCGCCAACATCGCCAACCTGCCCAAGGGCGCCGCCGCCGCCATCCTGGGGCCGACGCAGTTCGCCATCCTCAACAAGGGCGTGCTGGACCAGTGCGACGCCAAGGACGGACTGGCCGACCGCCAGGTCCAGGACCCGCGCACCTGCGCCTTCAAGGCTGCGAGCCTGGTCTGCAAGCCCGGCCAGAGCGCGGCCGAGTGCCTGACTCCCGCCCAGGCCGAGGCGGCGGACAAGATCTATGCTCCGGTGAAGAACCCGCGGACGGGAGCGCTGATCTATCCGGGCATGCCGCCCGGCAGCGAGATGACCTGGGGCCCGGTGATCTCCCGGCCATGGGACACGGGCGCGGACACCTACAAGGTCCTGTTCAACAAGCCCGACTGGGACTTCTACACCCTGGACCTGGCCAAGGACGTCGACGCGGCCGAAAAGGCGGACCCAGGCATCATGGCGACCACGCCGGACCTGTCGGCTTTCAAGGCCCGGGGCGGCAAGATCATCCAGTACCACGGCTGGGCCGACCCCTTCATCCCGACCGAGAACAGCATCAACTACTATGAGAGCGTGGTCGCCCGGCAGGGCGGCCTGCCCCAGACCCAGGACTTCCACCGCCTGTTCCTGGTCCCCGGCATGGGCCACTGCGCGGGCGCTTACACGGTCGATTGGGTCGCCGCCCTCGAACGCTGGGTCGAGGGCGGGGTCGCGCCGGACCTGGTGATGGCCAAACGGATACCCCCCGCCGGGTTCGTGCCCCCTCCGGTCACCGCCCTGGTCCAGGCGCCCGCGTTCGGCGAGCGGCCGATGTGCGCCTATCCGGCGGTCGCCCACTACAAGGGGACCGCCAGCGGCGAGGAACCCCTGAACTGGGTCTGCCAGGCCGGGGACCGCGGTGCGCGGCCCGACCATGGCCCCGGGCGGCTCGGGGCGATGATCGCGTCGAAGTAGGGAACGAAGAGGGGCGGGTAACGCGTTAGGCGGGAGATGAAGGCGGGCCGCGTACCTGAGTCCGCCGGAGGCGCGTCTCGTGTCCACCGTCCTGAAATCGCCTCAAGAGGACCGTCCCGGCTTCCATCTGCCTGAAGTCCACCTGCCGCACGTCGACTGGCGCGGGCTAAACCCGTTCGCGGCCGTGGAGCACGGCGGCGACGGGGGCGGCGAGCCGCCGCGCAAGCCGTGGCGGCCGGGCTGGAGCTGGGCGGTCGGCGGCGCGGCGGTGTTGGCGGTCGTCCTGTTCCTGGCCCTGTTCCAATGGAACTGGCTGCGCGGGCCGATAGGCCGCTACGCCTCGACCCAGACCGGGCGGACCGTCACCCTCCGAGGCGACCTCAAGGTCCACCTCCTGACCCTCACGCCGCGGGTGGACATCGGCGGCCTGACCATCGCCAACCCTGCCTGGGCCCCGAAGGAGACCATGGCCGACGTCGGCAACGTGGCGGTTTCCGCCAAACTGCTGCCGCTGCTGAGCGGACGGGTGGTGCTGCCTCTGGTGTCGCTGCAGCATCCCGACGTCGCCCTGTTCCGCGACGCCCAGGGCCGCGCCAACTGGGACTTCTCCAACGGTCGGAAGTCAGCCAAGCCGTTCAAGCTGCCGCCGATCCAGAACTTCGTCATCGACCAGGGCCAGATGCGGCTGAACGACCTCGGCCGCAAGCTGACCTTCGTCGGGACCATCAACGCCAACGAACAGCGCACCGCGGCCTACGACCGGGGCTTCCACCTGACCGGCAAGGGGGAGCTGAACCGCCGGACCTTCTCCACCAACGTCGTCGGCGGACCGCTGATCAACGTCCAGGCCGACCGGCCCTATCCCTTCGACGCCGACATCCATGCTGGCTCGACCCACATCACCGCCAAGGGCCAGGTGCCCAGGCCGTTCAACCTGGGCGTGCTGAACGCGGCCGTCGCGGTCGAGGGGGTGGACCTGAACGACCTCTACGACCTGACCGGCCTGGCCCTGCCGAACACCCCGCCCTACCGCATCGCCGGCCGGTTCCGGCGCGACGGCAGCCTGTACCATTACGACCGCTTCAGCGGCCGGGTGGGGCGCAGCGACCTCAGCGGCGACGCTACGGTCGAGATGGCTACCGGTCGGCCCTTTCTGAAGGCCAAGCTCCACTCCCGCCTGCTCGATTTCGCCGACCTGGGGAGCCTGTTCGGGGTCCCCGGCGCCTCGGCCGCCGCCGCGCCGGGCCAGAAGGCGCAGGCCCGCGCCCTCGCCGCCCAGGGCCGGTTCCTGCCCGACAACACCCTGCAGACCGAGCGCATCCGCGGCATGGACGCGGTGGTCACCTACACCGCCGCCCAGGTCCGCGCGCCCGACCTGCCGCTCAGGACCGTGTCCCTGGGGGTCAAGCTCGACCATGGGGTCTTGAGGCTCGACCCGATCTCGCTCAGCTTCCCCTCCGGCCAGATGACCGGTCAGGCCAGGATCGACGCCCGCAAGGCTGTCCCCTTCAGCGACGTCGACCTCCGGTTCGGCAACATCCGGCTCGAGGAGTTCTTCCACGCCGCGGACGGCTCGCGGCCGCTGCAGGGGACCCTGCTGGCCCGCGCCAAGCTGGCGGGGCCCGGCAATTCGGTGCACCGGGCGGCGGCCCGTTCCAACGGCGCGGTGACGGTGGTCATCCCCCAGGGCCAGATCCGCCAGGCCTTTGCAGAGCTGATGGGCATAGACGCCACCAAGGGCCTGTTCTTGCTCCTGGCCAAGGACCAGCAGCCTACCGAGATTCGATGCGCCCTGGCCGACTTCAACGTGCGCGAAGGGGTGCTGTACGCCCAGCGCATCGTGTTCGACACCGGTGTGGTGCTGGTCAGCGGCTCGGGCACGGTCAACCTCGACACCGAGGCTATGAACCTGGAGTTCAAGGGCAAACCCAAGAAGCTGCGGGCCGTGCGGCTGGTCGCGCCGATCACCGTCCAGGGGCGGCTGCGCGCGCCCAAGGTCGGGATCGAGGCGGGGGCCGTCGTCGCACAGGCTGGGATCGGCGCGGTCCTGGGCTCGGTGCTGTCGCCGCTGGCCGCGATCCTGCCCTTCGTCAGCCCCGGGCTGGAGAAGGACGCAAACTGCGCCGGCCTGCTGGCGGAGGCGCGGACCAGCGAGGCGCCGGTGAAGGCCGCCGCCTCGTCCACGACTCCCGTCAAGGGCAAGGGCGGCTAGCGGCGAGGCTGCGTCTGGGCGTCTTTCCAGCCACTTCAACGTTGCTCTTTGGCCGTATACAGGCGCATCGGGACGACGGCCACCGTGCGCCGCTCCCGAACGGCCTGTTCAAGGGCCGGCCGCTCGCCCCATAAAATGACATCGCCTGTCTAACCTGCGGACCGACGGCAAAAAAATCAGAGGGAGCTGGGAACGGTCGAGCTCCGAGGGCGTTCGCTCCTGGCAAGTGGGGAAACTTCAACCCTCCCGGCAGGTTCGGGCCTTTCGGCGCGGGCGTTTTTTAGACAAGACAAGTATTCGTTAGGATTCTTTCGGATGGCCTGTCTTGGCGAGGAACGCCTTTCTCAGAAAGGGTCGGCCAGCAGTTTGCGGCCTCTCCGGAGACGCCAACTGTGGCCGGTTTGGGGGAAGAAATCCTTTGTGTGACTGACAGGACACAGTATAGATTGGCTTGTTAGTTTAGGGTGACCGTGGGTTCGACCCAACGGTTCGTTACAACAGGGGCTCTCAAGATGAAAATCAAGCTGATGGCGGCGACCGCCGTTATCGCGCTCGCAGCGGCGAGCGGCGCGTCAGCCCAGCAGCTGCCGGGCTTCTACGTCGCCGGCGACTTCGGCTATCATTGGCCGTACGACTTCGCTGGAACCTCCTCGGCTAACCCGTCGGGCCCGAAGATCATTGTCCGCCCGGACAACGATTGGCTGGCTTTCGGCCGCGTCGGTTACAAGTTCAATCCGATGTGGCGGCTCGAGCTCGAAGGCGGTCACCGCCCGAGCGACGTCGACCGGGTGTTCTCAAGCTCGCCGACCTCGGTTCCCGGCGGTCTCTGCACCGCCGGCGTGGTCCGCAGCGCGGCCTCGCCGACCTGCGGCGCCCTCGGCGGCGAGTTCAAGGTCACCACGGCGATGGCCAACGTGATCGCAGACCTCGTGCCGAACGGCCGCGTCCACCCCTTCCTCGGTGTCGGTGGCGGCGTGGCCTGGGGTCACCTGAACGTCCTCGGTCAGTTCAACGGCGTTCCCGCCGGCGCGCTGCCCTACCAGAACGTGGCGGTCGACAGCACTGACCGTCACTTCGCCTATCAGGGTCTCGCCGGCGTCACCTTCGACGTGACCCCCAACGTGGCGCTGGACATCACCGGCCGCTACCTGCGGTCGAACTTCAACTTCGGCTCCAGGACGGTCAACGCCGGCAACCCCGGCCCGGGCGCCCTGATCGACGTCGGCTACCTCAAGGGCAACTACAAGGACGCCTCGCTGACGGTGGGTCTGCGGATTTCGTTCGGCCACGCGGCGCCCCCGCCGCCCCCGCCGCCCCCGCCGCCTCCCCCGCCCCCGCCCCCGCCTCCGCCGCCCCCCCCGCCCCCGCCCCCGCCTCCCCCGCCCCCGCCGCCTCCGCCTATCGAGGCCCGGGAGTTCATCGTGTACTTCCCCTTCGATCAGTCGATCCTCACGACCGATGCGCAGGCGGTGGTGCAACAGGCGGCCCAGTACGCCGCGCAAGGCGGAGCGACGCAGGTCGTGGTCGTCGGCCACGCCGACACCTCCGGCTCGCTCAAGTACAACCAGCGTCTGTCGGAGCGCCGCGCCAAAGCGGTCGCCGACGCCCTGGTCGGCCTTGGCGTGAACCAGTCGCTGATGTCGGTTGACTGGAAGGGCGAGACCGAACCGGCCGTTGCGACGGGCGACGGGGTGAAGGAACCCTTGAACCGCCGTTCGACCATCAACATCAACTTCGCAGGCGCTACGCGTGCGGCGGCTCCGGTGGCTTCGGCCCCCGTCCCCAACCCGTAAGCAACCTTCGAACCTGACGACTAGGGGAGCCCGGCTTGCGCCGGGCTCCTTTTTTATTGGGCGGCTGCAAAACGGTCGTCATGCCGAGGAGCGCGAGCAGCTCGCCCGGCGCGAGGCGCGCAGGATCGGCCGGGCTACTTTTGCCGCGGAGCCTTCAGACGGGTTCCTGCGCTGACCTGCTTGCCCGAGCGGGTCGCCTGGACGCCTTCGAGCAGGGTGCGGGCGGCGTTGCGCACCTCCTCCTGGACGGCGAGGTCCCGGTCGAGCGCCTCGTGGCTGGTGGCGTAGGGCTCGAAATAGCCGATGTAGCGGTCGAGCTCGCCCATCGGCCCGGCCGGGCACAGGCCCATGAAGCACAGCCAGTCGGAAATCGAGCGGCGCACGTTCTCCACCCCTTCGACGTCGCCGTGGACCACCACCGAGAACAGTTTGCCCGACAGGTGCTTAGGGTAGTTCCAGCCCTTGAGTTCGATCTCCTTGGCCCGCCTGGCGTCCTTGCCGTGGGTGCGGGTCGGGTCGGGATTGCCGCCGTCGGCGCAGACCAGCCGGTCGGTCATCAGCTTGAGCGGCGAGGGCGACTGGTACCAGTTGACCGGGGTGACGATCATCACCCCGTGGGCCCGCGCCCACATCGGGTAGATCTCGTTCATCCAGTCCTGGGTCTGGCCCACCGCATAGTTGGGGTAGCAGGAGCAGGGCCAGTGACACAGGGGCGCCGCTGTGGAGAAGCAGCCCTTGCAGGGGTGGATCTTGCGTCCGTATTCCGAGGTCAGGCGCGAGAGGTCGAGCACCTCGGCCGTCACGCCTGCTCCGGCCTCGAAGACCTCGCGTGCGATCTCGAGCAGCCGCCAGGACTTGGACATTTCGCCGGGACAGCTGTGCTCGTTGCGGGCCGAGCCGACGATCAGCAGGATCCGCGCTGGGCCCGCCGGGTCGTCATGGCTGGCCTTGGCCGCGGTCACCGCCTCGCGCGCCGCGCTCCAGTCGACGGAGAGGTCGTAGTCGGGATTTGCGTAGCCGGGGCCGGCCTTGCGGGTGACCGGCGCCTTGCGGTGGTGGCTGTAGGCGTCCCAGGCGGCGTCGGCGACCCGGTCCAGCTCCGCGCGCAGCGGATCGAAGGCGGGGTCCGGGTACTGGCTGAGGAAGCGCCGCTTGAACTCGGCCTCGTCCAGGGTCGGGTCCGGGGTGCCCTTGCGGGGCTCGGGCGCGGCTGGCGGCATGGTTCGGCTCCCCTGGCCCGATCAGGTCGGACGCCGGGGAAACGTGGCCGTTTCCGGGATGGTTCCTGGCGCGGCGCGCCTCAGCCCGCCGCCGAATGGCTGAACAGCCGGTCGAGCAAGCCGTACCGTTGTTGGACGGCCGCATCCGGTTCACGGCTCGCCGATTCGGCCTCCGCCCTGGCCCCGAGGAACGCCTCGACCAGATCCCGCGGCGGCCGGCGGCTGGTCAGGGCATAGACGAAGACCTGATCCTGCAGCGTCCGGCGTCTGGCCTCAAGGCGTTGTCGACCTGTCTTGCCGCCCATGGCGAGCCTCCCAAAAGCGTCCCAGCGGGGGACGAGAGGCCGCGGCGCTTCAAGTTCGAGGCCCTTTGTCCGCCTCAGGCGTGGGGCGGGCGGGGCAGGTCGTAGCGGACGGTGTAAGCCGGCGGGCCGCCGGCCGCCTGTTCGTGGATCACTTCGGCGTGGCCGCGCCGCAGCTCCTCGCGCATGACGTTGCAGCAGCGGCCCATCCGGTCTGCCGTTCCGGCCTTGGCCGGATAACCGCCTACCGCCCGATGGAGTTCGCCCGCGTTGATCTCCAGGTGGACGCGGCCCTGGGTAAGGGCGCGATCGATCTGCGCCGATAGCTCGGCCTGGAAAAAGTCCGCCGCCATGACACGCCGCCCTTCGCCCGGATCGGGCGAACTGTTGACGAACCAGGACCGGCCCGCCGCCGTCACTCTCTTAATGGTTGTGGGGATCGATCGTTGCGTGGCGAATCGTCCGGAAGCGACCGCCGTCCGACGCTCTTCAGAACGCCTGGCCGGCGCCCCTTTGGAGGTAAGGGAAATTGGAGCGGGCGAAGAAATTCGAACTCTCGACCCCAACCTTGGCAAGGTTGTGCTCTACCACTGAGCTACGCCCGCTCGCGTATCCACGGGGGACGGAAAACCGCCGCCGCTGGAAGAGGAGCGGCTTATTGCAGACGCCCCCGGCCTTGGCAAGGGCGCCCCTAGAAGCTCAGGCGCACCGATTTCAGCCGGCGCTTGTTGATATGGTCCTTGGGCGCCTCGCCGGGGGCCTCGGGAGGGACCTCGCCCTTGAAATAGAAGCGCTGCCAAGCCTCGCGCACCGCCTCGGGGTCGGACCGGGCCAGCCGGTTGTTGAAGTTGGTGCGCTCGCGCATCCACACCTCGTATTGGTCGCGCAAGCCGGTGTTGGAGCCGAGCGAGCGCTGCACCGGCTGCACCTGCTCCATCTGGCGGTGGGGGGTCAGGTTGATGAAGCAGAACGGCTCACCCTTCTCGAAGCGCACCTTGCCCGGACGGGTCATGATCCAGTTCATGGTGAAGGGGAACGGCAGCCAGTCGGTCTCGACCAATCCGGTCAGGGGGTAGACCCCGTCCTTGGGCAGGTTGGGCGGGCCGCCGGCGCACATGTCCCATCCCGGGGCGGTGCGGAACAGGTAGCCGGTGTGGAAGGTGATGACCCCGTGACTGAAATGCGAGGAGACGAACTCGTGGAAGTCCGGGTGCGGACGGTCCGGCCGGAAGGTCAGGTCGGCGGTGGACTTGCCCCCGGTCCATTCGGCGGTGAAGGCCATGGGACACAGGAGCTCCCAGCCGGTGGTGTTGGCCATGGTAAGGGGCAGGCAGCGATAGGGATGGCGGGCGGTGAAACCGTCCATCCAGGCGCGCTCGGGCCGGCCCGGCACGATCTCCGGCGGGCGCGCGGCGATGGCGAAGCACTCAAGGTCCATGACGCCCTACCCTGCGGTGACGGCCGGCGCGAGCCGCGCCCGTTTGCGTCGCAGTCCTAGCCGCAGGGGCGCGGGTGCGTCGAGTCCCGCACCTTGCGCGTTGACCCGGGCCGCGGCGACGCAAATATTCGGCCCATGAGCGTGCAAGAGGTCCTCGACTGGGCGGAGGCCATCCCGAGCGAACCCGCGTTCGAGGTGCGACGCCCGTCCCCGGGCCTGGCCGAAGCCGCCGGGCTTCCTGCGACGCCGTTCGTGTTCGCCTCGCCCCACTCCGGGCGGCTTTATCCCAGCGACATGATGCCGGCCCTGGACGAGGCGGCGATCCGCCGGTCCGAGGACGCCTTCGTCGATGTCCTGGCCGGCGCCGGACCCCGCTACGGCGCGCCCCTGCTGCAGGCCCGCTACGCCCGGGCCTATATCGACGTGAACCGCGAGGCCTACGAACTCGACCAGGGCATGTTCGAGGACGAGCTGCCCGCCTTCGCCCGCGGCCGGAGCCAGCGGGTAGCCGCCGGCCTGGGTTCGATCGCCCGGGTGGTGGCCGAGGGTCAGGAAATCTATGCGCGCAAGCTGACCTTCGCCGAGGCCGCCCGGCGGATCGACACCGTCCATGCCCCCTACCACGCGGCCCTGGCGGCCCTGCTGGCCGAGGCCAAGGCCCGGTTCGGCTTCGCCATCCTGATCGACTGGCACTCGATGCCCTCGGCCGCCGCCGCGGCGGCGGCGCGGGGGCGGCGCGGCTGCGACTTCGTGCTGGGCGACCGCTTCGGCGCGGCCTGTTCGGGCATGATCGCCGCGGTGGTCGAGCGCGAGTTGGAGGCGATGGACTATGCGGTGGCCCGCAACGCCCCCTACGCGGGGGGGCACACCACCGAGTTCTACGGCCGCCCGGCCGAGCATGTGCACGCCCTCCAGATCGAGATCAACCGGGCCCTCTACCTCAACGAGCGCACCCTGAAGCGGCACGGGGGCTTCGACCGCCTGGCCCGCGACCTGGAGCGGCTGGTCCAGGCCCTGACCGCGGCCGACTGGAGCAAGCTCGCCTGACGGGCTTGGCGGGGTTGCGCGAGGCCCTTCGCCCGATTAGGTGTGCGCGCTCGCTCGGATACGACCTGGAGAGGTGGCTGAGTGGTCGAAAGCACCGCACTCGAAATGCGGCGTACACGCGAGTGTACCGTGGGTTCGAATCCCACCCTCTCCGCCACCCAGCTTCGCGCGGCTCGCTTCGCAGGATTTGCCGCAGGCGCAGGATGGCCTTCGTAGCGTCAGCGAAGAAGGGCGCCGTGCCCCGGCCTCGATCAGCGCAGGCTCCTGAGCTCGATCGAGACCACGCTGTGGGCGGAACGGGCCGGTCGGGCGTCGCCCTCCACGATCAGGTGGAACGGACCTTCGTCGGCGGCCAACGGCTTGTCGTTCCAGGTATCGGCCAGAACGATGCGCCCCGACCGGAACGCCGGGTCCAGGTCGGACAGCGGCAGGGCGACCACGTAGCCGTCGCTGGCCCGGACGACGATCACCACGGCCAGCATCGGCCCGCGCACCCCGTCGATCTTGGCCAGGCCGGTCTTGGCCAGCAGGTCCCCGAGGGGGACGCCCTCAAACGACGCGATGTCCCGGGGTTCCAGCTTCAGCCTGACCCTCGGCATGGCTTTCAGCTCGGTTTCGCCGACCAACCGCACCTCCCCCTTCAAGCCGACCAGCTTGAGCTCGGCCGCGGCGGCGGCGCCCGTCAGCGCCCATGCGGCGCAGGCCAGGGCGAGGGGAAGCGCTTGGATGAAACTCGGCATTGATGCTCCGCGGACTCATTATATACGGTGATATATAGCGGCGCTTTTTGGCGGTGTCGCCACAGTGGGGTTCATAAAATGCGTTTCCTCGGTGCGCTGCTCGGCGCGACCTGCCTTTCCGCCGCGTCGGCGTCGCTGGCGGCCGTACCGGAGGCTCCCGCCGACCCGCAGGTGTTCGGGCTGGGCCAGATCGTCGTGCCCGCGCCCAAGGCAGGCAGGGCCCCCGTTCCCGGGGTGCACCTCCTGCGGAGCCTCGACGTGGCGTCGGACCGCTGGACGGTGATCAGCACCGGGCTTCGCTACTACCGCACGGGGGCCTATACCCAGGCGGGGCTGCGGATCGACTACGCCGTGACCGACAAGGTCGAGATCGGCGTAGGCGCACACAACCTCTTCGACGACACCTACCAGCTTGCGGACGGCTTCCCCGAACCAGGCCGGAGCTATTTCGCAAGCGTCCGGGCGCGGTATTGAGGGGCGGCGACGGAAGCGCCAAGGGACGACGTTACACCTAGTCGAACGGAAATAGGCCCCGCCGGGGCGGGGACATGACGATGCGAGTTCGCCACTACGCCGCCCTCGCGACTGCGGGCCTGGTCTTCATCGGCGGGCTGAACCTGGCCGGTGCGGCGGCCCAAGGCCGGAGCGGGCGACCTGCTGGGCGGGGTTCCAGGGTGATCGTCACCCCGCCTCCGCAACCGGCGCCCGACTTCGGCGGCTTCGGCGGCGTGGGATTCGGCGGCGTGCCGATCGACCCGATCCAGCTTGCCGCGCTGAAGGCGCTGTTCGTCCCTCCGACCGAGATTCCGAGCCCGGCCGACAACCCGTCCACACCCGAAAAGGTGGCGCTTGGCCAGAAGCTGTTCTTCGACCCCGGCCTCTCGGCGGACGGCCGGCTCGCCTGCGCCTCCTGCCACGACGTACGCCACGGCTTCGCCGCCGGCACAGGCCGCAGCCTGGGAGTGAAAGGAGAGCCGCTGGCCCGCCACACGCCCACGGTGATCAACCTCGCCTGGACCAAGGCCCTGTTCTGGGACGGCCGCGCCGACACGCTGGAACAGCAGGCGCTTATGCCGATCGCCAACGCGGACGAGATGGGCATGCCGCATGACGTCATGGTCTCGCACTTGCAGGCTGATGCCGAGTATCGGGGCCTGTTCCAACGCGCCTTCCCCGGCGAGGGCGCGAGCGTCGCAACCGTGGGCAAGGCCCTGGCCGCTTTCGAACGGACCCTGGTGTTCGCCGACGCGCCGTTCGACCGCTGGATCGCCGGTGACGAGAAGGCGATCTCCGACGTGGCCAAGCGCGGCTTCGTCGATTTCACCACCACTGCGGGCTGTTCCCAGTGTCATTCGGGCTGGAACTTCAGCGACGGCGGTTTCCACGACATCGGCCTGCCGAGCGACGACGTGGGCCGCTTCGGGGTCGAAGCGGACGAGACCGTGCGGCATGCGTTCAAGACCCCCGGCCTGCGCAACATCGCCGAACGCGCGCCCTACATGCACACCGGCGACCTCGGCTCGCTGGGGGAGGTGCTGCGGTTCTACAATCGCGGGTTCGTCTTCCGCGACACGCTCGCTCCCGAGATGAACAACGTCCGGGCGGGGGGCGGGGGCGCCATCATCGCCTTCCTGGAGACCCTGACCTCGCCGACGCCGCCCGAGCTTGTCCGCCTTCAGGAGGCGCTGGACCGGCAGACGCGGGGCGGCGGGACGCCGGCGGTCGTCGCGAGCGGCGGCCGCTGAGGGGCCGGCGAGCTTGCCAAGGCGGCGCCCCCGGGGCGATCTCGATGCCCGCGGCGGTTATCGCGTTCTCTGGGGTGAACCTGGCGCCGGCGAGCCTCTCTCGCCGGCGAATTGATCCGTTCGGCGACCCAGGCCTGGGGGCTCACCCGCCGGGGGGCTCGGCCTCGGCCTGAGCCTGCATAACCCGTTTGCGGGCGGAGCCCAGCTCGGTGACCGCGGCGCTGGTCGAGCGCCGATAGTCCCGGTCGCGCTCGACGGAGTAGAAGCGGCGGCGCAGCAGCCGGTGGATCCAGGCGTGGGTGCTGACGGTGTCGGAAGGGGCGTGCTCGGGATCCTTGGCGTCCAACAGGGTCTCGCGGACGAGGGCCTGGGCTTCCTTCGGGTCGCGGGTCAAGGCGCTGGCCCAGTCGAGGAGGCGGGGGCCGAGGTCCAGGATCTCCTGGCCGCGGTCGCGAGGGTCGGTGCTCATTCTGCCCCCCTTTCGAGGCCAGACGACCCTACCACACCGGGACCTGTCCCCGGCCGCAATTCGCGATTATCCGGCGGGCGGGCCGCGGCCCGTGGTACGGGTCGGCCCCGGGCGCGTCGCGTAGAGCCCTCTGGAGGGTGACTCGATGAAGCTCTCCGACCTGTTGCGGGGCTCGGCCGTTACGCCCGCCCGACTGCGCCAGGAAATCTTCGCCCTGGGCGACCGCCACCGCGGCGACGCCCTGGGCGGCGCCCGTCGCGAGCTGAAGGACCCGCGGCTGACCCCCCAGCGGCGCAGCCTGCTCCGCGCCGTGGTCGCTCACCTGGCTTCCGGCGGCGCCGCGGGCGCGCAGGAGGCCGCCCGGCCGCCATCGGCCAGCCTGGCCAACGTCGCCTATCTGGGGGTGTTCGTCACCGCAGCGGTCTGGGTGACGGTGATCGTGCGCCTGATGCTTGCGGCTCCGTAAGCTTGCGGCCCCCAGGTCGGGCGGCCACTATCGCCGCCGGGAAGTCCGCCAGGGAGGATGCCGTGACCGAGGGAAAAGCCGCCGCAGGCCTGGCGTGTCCCGCCTGCGGTCATGCGCTGGAAGCGGGCAAGGCCCACGCCCTGCACGATTACAAGGACATGAAGCTGCAGCTCGACGGATATCTCCCCCCGGGCGCCTCCCTGCACCGGAACATGCTGTTCGACGCCCTCTACGCCTCGGTCCCCAAGGACCCCGAGGTGCATGTCCAGCTCTACAACTACGAGATCGCCCCCGGCGGCTTCACCAACTGGCACCTCCATACCGGGGCGACCTTCTACCTGACCCTTCAGGGCCAGTTCGAGGGCCATTTCCAGGAGGGCGTGCTGATCCACGGCAAGGCCGGCGAGGTCTATTCCGAGCCGATCGGCAAGGTCCACCGCGGCCACAACCCGCATCCGGAACTGTCGCTGCTGGGGATCGGCGTGGCCCTGACCTCGCCGGGGATCGATCCGATCATCAACGTGGAGCCGCCGGCCTGGGCCAAACCCGGCTGACCGCCCGGACGACCGCTAAGAGGCGGGCGGCCGGCGTCCCGGACCGGTCGCGGCGCCGCCAGCCATGAATTGGGGCCCGCTTTCGGCGGGCCCCGTCAAGGTCTGTGAAGGCTGAGAGGCCGGAGCCTCAGCCCTCGAGCGGGGGCCGCCAAGGCTGGGTCGAGGCGATCGCGCGAGGACCGGGGGGGGACTGCCCACCGCCTCCGCCGTTACGGCCGCGCTGGTCGCTGCGGCCACGGCCGCCGCCGCCGCGATGGGGTTGGCCTCCGCCGGGAGCCTTGTTGCGGCCTTCGCCGCCGCCGCCGCCGTTACGGCCGCGACCGCCGCCATTGCCGTTGGCCTGGCGAACCGGCTTGGGTTCGGAAGCCTCCTGAGCCGCGCGGGCCTTGGCCATCACGGCCAGGCCCGGATCGCGTCGGCGGTCCTCGGCGGGGATGGTCTGGCGGGTGACGCGCTGGATGTCGCGCACCAGGGGCCGTTCGTCGTCGGCGCACAGGCTGATGGCCTGGCCGGTCGCCCCGGCGCGGGCGGTGCGACCGATGCGGTGGACGTAGGATTCGGGCACGAACGGCAGCTCGAAGTTGACCACGTGGCTGACCGCGTCGATGTCGATGCCGCGGGCGGCGATGTCGGTGGCCACCAGGGCCCGGACATTGCCGGCCTTGAAGCCGGCCAGGGCCCGCTCGCGCTGGGGCTGGCTCTTGTCGCCGTGGATCGAGGCGGCGGGGATGCCCGCGGCCTCCAGCGACTTGGCCACCTTGTCGGCGCCGCGCTTGGTGCGGGTGAAGACGATGGTGCGGCTCATGGCCGGGTCGGCCATCAGCTCGGCGAGCAGCTCGCGCTTGCGCTCGGCCTCGACGAAGATCAGCCGCTGCTCGACGCGCTCCACCGTGGTGGCGGCGGGGGCGACCGAGACCTGGGCCGGATTGACCAGCAGGTCGCCGGCGAGCTTGCCGATCTCGCTCGGCATGGTGGCCGAGAAGAACAGGTTCTGCCGCTGCTTGGGTAGATGCGAGACGATGCGGCGGATCGGCTGCAGGAAGCCGAGGTCGAGCATCTGGTCGGCCTCGTCGAGGACGAAGATCTCGGTCTCGCCCAGGCGGGCGTGCTTTTCGGCCAGGTGGTCGATCAGGCGGCCGGGGGTGGCGACGAGGATGTCGACGCCGCTCTGCAGGTTCTTGATCTGCGGGCCGTACTTGGCGCCGCCGAAGATGACGGCGACGGTGAAGCCCAGGTGCTTGCCGTAGGTGCGGAAGCTCTCGGCGATCTGGGTGGCCAGTTCGCGGGTCGGCGACAGCACCAGGACGCGCGAGCCGCCGCGAGGGGCGGGCTTACGGTTCTCATTGAGGCGGTGGAGGATCGGCAGGGCGAAGGCCGCGGTCTTGCCGGTGCCGGTCTGGGCGATGCCCAGCAAATCGCGGCCGGCCATGACCGAGGGAATGGCCTGGGCCTGGATCGGGGTGGGGACGGTGTAGCCTTCGGACGCCAGCGCCTTCAGGAGGGGCGCGGCGAGGCCGAGGTCGGTGAATTGAGTCACGGGTAACTTTCATGATGCGCGAAAGCGCATGCGGCCGGGCTTGCCGGCCCATCGCAATCACGAGGGTCAGGGGGAACGCCCCCGCGCAGCCTGGGCGATCAATGATTAATTTTCAGGGCGCTCGACAGGCAGGATGCGCAACGGGTGCATCCCCACGCGGCTGGAGCGCCGATATCGCACTGCAGCAGCGCGAGCCGCTCACATGGCCGCTTAACAGTGGTAAGTCAACCCACGACGCCCGCCGGCGGTGCGGCGTCATCGTCCTTCGAGGCTCGCCAGCTCGCACCTCGGGCTGAGGACGACTGAGGTCCTCTCATCTCCATTCCCCGTCCTGAGGCGCCGTGAAACGGCCTTGAGGGATGCTACCGCCGTCCCGGCAGCCTGAACACATAGAGCGTCGTCGCCCCCACGGGGTTGTCGATCTCGGGGGTGATCTGGGGCCAGGTGATGTCGTGAGCGCCGCCGCCGCCAGAGACTACCGCCACGTATTGCACACCCTTGACCGCATAGGTGATCGGGAACGAGCTCGGCTGGGCGGCCAGCCGGGTCTCCCAAAGGGTCTTGCCGGTGGCGCTGTCCAGCGCCCGGAACATGCGGTCGCGGGAGCCCTCGAACAGCACCCCGCCGGCGGTGGCCAGCAGGGCCGCGCTCTCCGGCGCCCGGCGGGTGGAGGACCAGACGGTCTTCATGGTGGCGAGGTCGACCGCGTCGACCCGGCCGATGTTCCCGTTCGAACCGGGGCGAGCGCGCACCACCCAGCTGAGGTCGGAGCCGCCGGCCGCCGTTTCTTCGGCGGTGCGGGCGCGGCGGGTGAAGTCCATGCAGGTGTCGACCAGGGGGATGTAGACGATCCTGGTCTTCGGATCGAAGGCGGTCGCCGGCCAGCTCCGGGCCCCGCCGGCGTGGGGGCAGATGGTCCGGGCCTCGCCGAAGGCGGGATCGAAAGCCGGCTCGATCTGCTTCTTGCCGGTTTTCGGGTCGATGGCCTTGACCAGGTTCTGGATGCCGAGGTCCTTGGAGAACAGGTACTGGCCGTTGGCGCGGTCCACCGCGTCGAAGATGCCCAGCTTGCCGGCGGTTAGCGCCACCTTCCGGTTTCGGCCGCCCACCGGCAGGGTGACGAGGGTGCGCTCGAATACCCAGTCCATGTCCCACACGTCGCGGTTCATGTGCTGGTAGTGCCAGGCGAGCTTGCCTGTGGCGGGGTCCAGGGCGACGGTGGCGTCGGTGTAGAGGCCGTCGTTGTTCCCCACCGTGGCCTGGCCCGGCCGGGGGGCCAGCAGGGTGGCGGAATTGTAGGTCTGGCCGAGGCCCCAGTAGGCCAAGCCCAGCTCGGGGTCATAGCTGCCCGAGGTCCAGACTGCGCCGCCGAAGCGCTCGTCCAGGGGGGCGCCGTTCCAGCTGTCGCCACCGGGCTCGTCCGGACGGGCGATGGTGTAGAACTTCCACTTCTCCGTACCCGTCCGGGCGTCGAGGCCGACGACGAAACAGCCGCCCTTGTAGGCGTTGCAGTTCGACATCCCCATCATCACCACGCCCTTGGCCACCAGGGGTCCCCCGGTCATGCGCGGGCCGACGACGCCGGCGGGCAAGACCTCGTGGTCCCACAACAGCTTCCCCGACCTGGCCTCCAGGGCGACGATGTGGCGGTCGGCGGTGGTGACGATCAGCCGGTCTTCGTAGATGGCGATGTTCTTGGCGATGGCCTGGGCCCCGCCGGCTAGGGCGGGGGGAAGCGGACGGGTGTATTGCCACAGCAGGTCCCCGGTTTCGCCGTCGATGGCCTGGACCCGGTTGGCGCTGGCGACGAACAGCACCCCGTCGTGCGCCAGGGGCGTGATCTCGTTGGGGCTGACCGGCAGGGACCAGTTCCAGGTGGAGACCAGGCCGGCGACGTTGCGCCGGTCGATCTGGTCCAGCGGGCTGTAGCCCGTGCCGTCGTAGGCGCGGCGCCAGACCAGCCAGTCGCCGGCCGGGGGATCGGCCAGCATGGCGTCGCTGACCGGCGTGATCCTGGCCAGGCGGGCCAGGCGCTCGCGCTCGGCGGCCTGGTAGGCGGTGTCCTCGTTGCGCAGCGAGGGGAAGCCGCCGCCCGCGGGCGGGCCGCCGGCCGGCGAGACGACCTGGGCGGCCGCCGAAACCGCCGCCATCGCCAGGATCGCCGGCAGGAGCGCACGCGCCGCCCCACGCATCCGAAGCATCGTCATGGCCGTCCTCCGCGCCCGGCTATCCAGCCGGTTCCGTCGCGCACGCTAGCCGATCCCGCGCGGTGGGGTAAGCTGGTCCACAACCGGTGACACGGCCGGGAAACGGAGGACGCCCATGAGCCATCCCACCCTCTTCGCGCGGCTGGCTCTCGGCGGTTGCGTCGCCGCGCTGGTGCTGGGCGGGGCTTCCGCCCAGGCGCCCGGCCCCGGCGGACCGGGCGGCCCGCCCGCCGCTCCCGCCGCGCCCGATCCCGCCACCTTCCCGCACCGCGACTATCCGGGCGGGGTCGTCGGCCTGCAGGACATCACCTTCGCCACCAACCGCGGCTTCCGGCCCCTCAAGCTCGACCTCTACCTGCCGGCCAACCGCCAGCCTCCCAAGGCGTTGGTGTTGTGGATCCACGGCGGCGGTTGGTCCCAGGGCGACCCCCGCGGCGGCGGCATCCAGGCGCCGGCCTACCGTGACTGGCCCAAGGTGCTGGCGAGCCTGGCCGGCCGCGGCTACGTCGTGGCGGGGATCAGCTACCGCCTGTCCGGCGAGGCCAGGTTCCCCGCCGCCATTTTCGACGTGAAGGCGGCGGTGCGCTGGCTGCGGGCCAATGCGGCGACCTATGGGATCGACCCGGCCCGGGTGGTGGTTTGGGGCGGCTCGGCCGGGGGCCAGCTCGCAGCCTTGCTCGGGACCTCCTGCAACGTCGTCGAGCTGGAGGGGACGCCGGTGCGCGGGGCGCAGGCTTCATCCTGCGTCCAGGGGGTGGTCGACTTCTACGGCCCGACCGACTTCCGTCAGATGGACGCCCAGCGGCTGCCCAACACCGACTCCGCGTCGCATGACGCGCCGACCTCAGGGGAATCCGTCTACCTCGGCTGTCCCCTGCCGCAGTGCCCGCCGGAACAGCTGCGGCTGGCCAATCCCATAGCCTTCGTCGATCGTACCGACCCGCCGTTCCTGATCATGCACGGGGACGCCGACACCGCGGTGCCGCCCAAGCAGAGCCAGATCCTCTACGACGCCCTGAAGGCCGCCGGCGTGAAGGCCGAGCTGCTCTATGTCCCGGGGGTCAACCACATATTCGCCGGGGCCACCGACGCCCAAGGCGCGATGATCCTCGACAAGGTGTTCGCGTTCCTGGACGCGACGACAGGGACGACGCGCTGAGCCTCCCTGCCCATCGCGGGCGAAGGGAGGCGTCAGGCTAGGCCCGCGCCCTTATAGCTTCCGGGGTCATCATCTCCTTCAGCGCCGCGATCGGCATGGGCTTGCCGAACAGGTAGCCCTGCATGGCGTGGACGCCGGCGATCTTCAGGAACTGGCGCTGCTGCTCGGTCTCGACGCCCTCGGCCACCACCTTCATGCCCAGGGCCCGGCCAATCGAGACCACGGCGTGGACCACGGTGGCGGATTGGACGTCCTGGGTGCAGTCGATGACGAACTCGCGGTCGATCTTCAGCTTGTCGAAGGGGTAGCGCCGCAGGTGGCCGAGGCTGGAGTAGCCGGCGCCGAAGTCATCCAGGGCCACCTTCATCCCCATGGAGCGCAGGGTGTTCATGTTCTCGCGGACCTGCTCCTCGTTGTTGAGGATGGCGGTCTCGGTGATCTCCACCTCCAGCCGCTTGGGGTCGAAGCCCGAGCGGTCGAGCAGGCTCTGGATCCGCTCGACGATGCCGGGCTCGGTGAACTCCAGCGCCGAAGCGTTGAACGCCACCTGCAGGCCGGCCAGGTCGGCGGTCTCCGCCACCGCCCGCTCCATCACCCAGTCGGTGACCTTGTGGATGCAGCCCCAGGCCTCGGCCACGGGGATGAAGTCGACCGGGCTGACGAAGCCCCGCACCGGGTGGGTCCAGCGTACAAGGGTCTCGACCCCCATCACCTGCAGCCCCTCGCGGTCGAACTGGGGCTGGTAGACCAGGCTCAGCTGGTCGGTGCGGATCGCTTCGTCCAAGTCGTCCAGCAGCGACCGCACGTCGAGGGGCGGCGCGGCGACCGATTGGGTGATCATGGTCATCGGCAGGGGGATCGGCGGCGCGGCCACCGCGGGCGCGCCGCCGGAAAGCGCCGCCAGGGTGTCCTTGAGCACCTGCTCCAGATTGAGCACGGCGTTGCGGGGCGGGAGGGTCCTGGCGCGGCAGGCCTCCTCCATCTCGGCGGCGCGACGGGCGACTTCGCGGGCGCCGATGTTGAGGCTCATCGACTTCAGCGCGTGGGCCGCCTTGGCCGCGGCGTCGGCGTCGCCGGTCTCGACCGCCGTCAGCAGGCGGTTGACGCTGGCTGGCGCGTTGTCGCGGTAGAGGGCCTGCACCTTTTCGACGAAATCCGATTTGCCCCCCGCCGCCATGCTAGCGAGCGAGGCGGCGACCTGGGGATCGATGAGCCGCGGATCGGGAGCGGCGACGGCGGCGACGCCCGGGAGGGGGACCGGCGCCTGGGTGAGCTCGGGCTCGGGCCGGGCCAGGGCGGTCGGCGGCGCGCTGGGTTCGATGAAGCCGGCCAGGGTCTTGGCCAGGCCCGCCAGGGTGAACGGCTTGTGCAGCACGGCGTCCATGTCCGCCTCCCGCCAGGCGTCGGCGGCGGAGCCGACCACGTGGGCGGTCAGCGCCACGATGGGAGTGCGGTCGCAGCCGCGCCCGGTCTCGGCCTTGCGGATTTCGCGGGTGGCCTCGTAGCCGTCCATCTCCGGCATCGAGCCGTCCATCAGGATGAGGTCGAAGCGTTCCGACAGGGCCTTGTCCACCGCCTGCCTGCCGTCCACCACCATCGAGACCCTGGCGCCCAGGCGCGACAGGGCCTCCATGGCCACCTCGCGGTTGACCGCGCTGTCGTCGGCCACCAGCACATGGGCGCCGGCGAAGTGGGGCAGGGCGTCGCCCGGTTTGACGCCGGCGGCTTCGGTGGCCGCGTCCCGCAGGGTTTCGCCCGCCTGCATCTGGCGCAACAAGGCTTCGAGCTCGCCACGGCGGAACGGCTGGATCAGGAGGGCGTGGGCGGCGCCGGTGCGCAGCAGGTCGTGGGGGACGGCGTCGCCGTACTCGCCCAGGCAGACCGTGGGCAGGGCCGCCTTTTCGCGAGGCAGGGCGGACGCGGCGCCGAACACCACCGCCGGCGGGGTCCGGTCGTCCTCGACGGCGACGGAATAGCCGGCGCGGGCGAGGTAGCGGCTGAGCGCACGGCGGGTGGAGACGCCTTCGTGGCGGACGGCGGCCCGGGGTCCGCCTGTGGGGGCGGCGGGCCACACCGCCGCCGGCTCGATCACTGTGACGGGAATGCGGAAGGCGAAGGTCGAGCCCTTGCCGACCTCGCTGGTGACGTTGAAACGGCCCCCCATCGAATCCACGAGCCGCTTGCAGATCGCCAGCCCCAGGCCGGTGCCGCCGTACTTGCGCGTGGTGGACTGGTCGGCCTGGCTGAAGGCGCCGAACACTCCGCCGATCTTGTCCTTGGGGATGCCGATGCCGGTGTCGCGGACGCTGATGCGCAGAGAGCCGGGACCGTCGGGCTCGATCTCGACCAGGACGCCGCCGGTCTCGGTGAACTTGATGGCGTTGTTGACCAGGTTGCCGATCACCTGCCGCAGCCGGGTGGGGTCGCCCTGCACCATCTTCGGCGTGGCCGGATCGACATAGACCGCCAGGTCGAGGCCCTTGGAGGAGGCTTTCTCCCAGAACAGGCTGGAGACGTCCTCGGCCAAATCAAGGACGTCGGTCGGCGCCTGCTCCAGCTCGAGTTTGCCGGCCTCGATCTTCGAGAAGTCGAGGATGTCGTTGATGATGGCCAGGAGGCTGGAGCCCGACTTGGCGATCACCTCGGCGAACCGGCGCTGGCGCGGAGACATGTCGCCGGCGGCCAGCATCTCGGCCATCACCATGATGCCGTTCATCGGCGTGCGGATCTCGTGGCTCATGGTGGCCAGGAAGTCCGACTTGGCGGCGTTGGCGTGCTCGGCGGCGTCCTTGGCCTCGGAAAGGTCGGCGGTGCGGGCGGCGACCTCGCCCTCCAGTCCGGCGACGTGCTCGGCGATGCGCCGGTCGCGGGAGCGGATTTCGTCCAGCATCTGGTTGAAGCCTTGGACCAGCTCGCCGATCTCGTCGTCGGCGGCGATGTCCACGGCGCGGCCGTAGTCGTGGTCGGCGCGGACCTCGCCCATCGAGCGGGTCAGGGCCACGATCGGCCGGGTGATCGCCTGTTGCAGCCTCCAGGCCACCATCACCCCGACGCAGATGGCCGCCAGGGCGGCGACCAGGCTGATCTGCAGGCTGGCCAGGAAGCGGTCGAGGACGCCCTCGCTGCGGCTCAGCAGCATCACCCGGCCCACGGGACGCTGCTCGAAGGTGATGGGGGCGTACACCTCGGAGGTGCGGCTCCTCAGGTGCGAGAGCACGCCGGCGTCCTTGCCGCCGGCGGTCACCTGGACGTCGCGCTTCAGCCGCGCGCCCTGTCCGGTCTCGACCAGCAGGCTTCCGTCCGGCCGCTCGATGCGGGCGTAGAGCACCCCGGGCAGGGCGCCGATCGAGCGCAGGGCCTGGAAGGCGCGGGCCCGGTCGCCCGCCGCGGCGGCTTCGGCCGACAGGGAGGCGATGACGGTGGCGGTGGCCGACAACCGGACGCTTTCGGCGCGGGCCTCGCGGCCGCCCTCGCGCCAGGCCGAGGCGCCGGCCACAAGGGACACGGCGACGGCGACGGAGATGACGACCAGAAGGACGAGCTTGGCGCGGACCGACCGGCGGCGGGGCGAGCCCGCCCCGGACGCACGCCTGGGGGGGCGCGGCTTGGTCGTCGCCTCCCGTTTCAGCCTCATCGACAGCTCCGCGGTCCTCCTACCGGGTTACGGGCAATTAATGACTTCCCGCTTAATGATGATCGTGGAAGCGCTTTCCGAGTATTGACCAATGGCCGCAGACGCCGCAGCGCCGGGCAGCTTCTTCTATGTGCTGGAAGACCGGGTCCGGATCCTGTTCGTCGACGACGACCCGATCATGCGGGAGTTCGCGGTCGTCCACCTGTCGACCGACACCGCCAGCGTCACCGTCGGGGCCGACGGCGTGGAGGCGCTCAAGGCCATAGCCGCCGAAGACTTCGACGTGGTCCTGCTGGACCTGGAAATGCCCCTCATGGACGGCTTCGAGGTGCTGTCGCGCCTGCGGGCCGACGAGCGCACCAGCCGACTGCCGGTGGTGGTGGTGACAGGGCGCGAAGACGTGACCGCCATCGACCGGGCGTTCCAGGCCGGGGCGACCTCGTTCCTGGCCAAGCCGATCAACTGGCGGCTGCTGAGCTACCAGATCCGCTACGTCCACCGCACCTCGGAGAAGGAGAAGGCCCTTCTGCGCGAGCAGGCCGGCGTGCGCGCCGACGCCGAGCGCGCCGGCGAGGCCCTGAAGCGGCTGGCCAGCGAAGGCATGGGGCTGCTGCGCGAGGCCATGCAGGGCCCGCCCTCCCTGCGCCGGATGGCCGCGTCCTACGTCGATCTGCTGGAAGAGACGGCGGGCGTGGTGAAGGCCGAGAGCAAGGTCGCTTAGGCCATCTGCGGCGGTATGTGGCGGGGTGACCGCGCGGCCCTCCCGCCCTATCTTCCCCCCATGACCGATATCGAGATGCTCGACCCCTCGGAGGCGGACGCCGAGGTGACCATCGCCCAGCCGCTGCCCGAGCCGCCCATGCGGCTCTATCTGGTGGACGGTTCGGGCTACATCTTCCGCGCCTTCCACGCCCTGCCGCCCTTGACGCGAAAGTCCGACGGTCTTCCGGTGGGGGCGGTGGCCGGCTTCTGCAACATGCTGTGGAAGCTGATCCGCGACATGAAGGCCGACAAGCCGACCCACCTGGCGGTGATCTTCGACGCCTCGGAGAAGACCTTCCGCAACCAGCTCTACGACCAGTACAAGGCCCACCGTCCGCCGCTGCCCGCCGACCTGGTCCCGCAGTTCCCCCTGGTGCGCGAGGCCACGCGCGCCTTCGGCGTGCCGGCCGTGGAGCTGGAGGGTTACGAGGCCGACGACCTGATCGCCACCTACGCCCGCCTGGCGTCGGAGGCGGGGGGCGAGGTGGTCATCGTCTCTTCCGACAAGGACCTGATGCAGCTCGTCAACGAGCAGGTGTGCCTGCTCGACCCGGTCAAGCAGATCAAGATCTGCCGCCCCGAGGTGATCGAGAAGTTCGGCATGGGGCCGGAGAAGGTGGTCGAGATCCAGGCCCTGGCCGGCGACAGCGTCGACAACGTCCCCGGCGCCCCCGGCATCGGCGTCAAGACCGCGGTCCAGCTGCTGACCGAGTTCGGCGACCTCGACACTTTGCTGGCCCGGGCGTCGGAGGTGAAGCAGGACAAGCGCCGCCAGACCCTGATCGACTTCGCCGACCAAATCCGCCTGTCGCGGGAGCTGGTGCGGCTGGCCGACGACGCGCCCACGCCGATGGCCCTGGCCGACATGGGGGTCCGCCTGCCCGACGCCCCGGTCCTGGCCGCCTTCCTGGAGTCGCTGGAGTTCCGCACCCTCGCCCGGCGGGTGGCCGAGGCCAATTCACTGCCCGCCGCGGCCACCGTGGCCGACCAGGTCGCCGCCGGGCCGGCGATCGACACCTCGAAATACGTCTGCGTCCAGGACATCGAAACCCTGGACGCCTGGATCGCCCGGGCCTTCGAGGCCGGGGTGGTCGCCTTCGACACCGAGACGGACGCCCTGGGCTCCGGCACGGCCGGCTGCTGCGGGATCTCGCTGGCCCTGTCGCCCGGGGAGGCCTGCTACATTCCGCTCGGCCACTGTCCGCCGGAGATCGAGGGGACCGGGGACCTGCTCGATACCCAGCCCAAGGTCCACTGGCCGCAACTGCCCCTGGACGAGGCCATCGCCCGGCTGAAGCTGCTCTTGGAGGACCCCACGGTCCTGAAGGTGGCGCAGAACGCCAAGTACGACATCGCCGTGATGTCCCGTTACGGCGTGCGCGTCGCCCCGGTCGACGACACCATGCTGATCTCCTACGTGCTGGACACCGGCCTGCATGGCCACGGCATGGACGAGCTCAGCCAGCTCCACCTCGGCCACATCCCGATCCCGTTCAAACAGGTGGCGGGGACCGGCAAGAAGGAGATCAGCTTCGCCCAGGTCGAGTTGCCGGCGGCGACCTGCTACGCCGCCGAGGACGCCGACGTCACCTTGCGCCTGTACCGGGCCCTGCGGCCGCGGCTGGCCAAGGAGGGCATGGTCACGGTCTACGAGACCCTGGAGCGCCCCCTGGCCCAGATCCTGGCCGACATGGAATGCGCCGGGATCAAGATCGACCCGGAACGGCTGCGGCGGTTGTCCCACGAGTTCGCGGTCAAGATGGTCGAGCTGGAGGCCCAGGCCCACGTCGAGGCCGGGCGGCCGTTCAACCTGGGCAGTCCCAAGCAGATCGGCGACATCCTGTTCGGCGAGATGGCCATGCCCGGCGCCAAGAAGACCGCCACCGGGGCCTGGGCCACCGACGTCCAGGTGCTGGAGGATCTGGCGGTTCAGGGCCACGCCCTGCCGCGCACCATCCTCGATTGGCGCCAGCTGTCGAAGCTGAAGGGCACCTATACCGACGCCCTGGTCACCGCCGTCAGTCCGCGGACCGGGCGGGTCCACACCTCCTTCGCCCTGGCGGCCACCACCACCGGGCGGCTGTCGTCCTCGGACCCCAACCTGCAGAACATTCCGGTCCGCACCGAGGAAGGCCGCAAGATCCGCGCCGCCTTCGTGGCCGAGCCCGGCCAC
The DNA here is from genome assembly GCA_035493215.1 of Caulobacteraceae bacterium. Taxonomy (GTDB): domain Bacteria; phylum Pseudomonadota; class Alphaproteobacteria; order Caulobacterales; family Caulobacteraceae; genus NCED01. Next base: position 79,505 of record DATJIO010000035.1, on the reverse strand, counting down.
GTGCTGATCAGCGCCGACTACAGCCAGATCGAGCTCAGGCTCCTGGCCCATATCGGCGATATCCCCCAGCTCAAGGAGGCCTTCCGCCTGGGGCAGGACATCCACGCCATGACGGCGTCGGAGATGTTCGGGGTCCCGATCGAGGGGATGCCGTCGGAGGTCCGCCGCCGGGCCAAGGCGATCAATTTCGGCATCGTCTACGGCATCTCGGCCTTCGGCCTGGCCAACCAGCTGTCGATCCCTCAGAGCGAGGCGGCGGCCTATATCGCCACCTATTTCGAGCGCTTTCCCGGCATCCGCGCCTACATGGACAAGACCAAGGCCTTCGTGCGCGAGCACGGCTACGTCACCAGCCTGTTCGGGCGGAAGATGAACATCCCCGAGATCCGCGGGAAGTCGGCGGGCCAGCGTAGCTTCGCCGAGCGGGCGGCGATCAACGCCCCGATCCAGGGGGCGGCGGCCGACATCATCCGCCGGGCCATGATCCGCATGCCGGACGCCCTGCGCGCCGAGGGGCTGTCGGCGCGGATGCTGCTGCAGGTCCACGACGAACTGATCTTCGAGGCCACCGAGGCCGAGGCGCAAGCCGTATGCGCCGTCGCCCGCCGGGTGATGGAGCGGGCCGCCGAGCCGGCGGTGGCCCTGTCGGTGCCCTTGGTTGTCGAGGCCCGCGCCGCCCGCAACTGGGACGAGGCGCATTGACCAAGGCGGATCGGATCCCACCCGTCTCCTTCCGCGGCTTTGAATGACCGCCCGCTCGCGCCTGCCCTTGAACGCGCTCCGGGTCTTCGACGCGGCCGCCTCGCTGGGCAGCTTCACCCTGGCGGCCGAGAGCCTCGCCGTCACGCCCGGCGCCGTCAGCCGCCAGATCAAGGCCCTGGAGGCTGAACTGGGGGTGCGCCTGTTCGATCGCTTCAACCGGGCGGTGCGGCTGACCGAGGCCGGCGCCCACCTGCACGAAGGTGTGGCCGACGCCTTCGGGCGGTTGGAGATGGTGGTGGAGCGCGCCCGGCCCCGCGCCGACGGGCCGTTGGTGGTCTCGGTGCTGCACTCGATGGCGGTCAAGTGGCTGGTGCCCCGCCTACACCGGTTTCAGGAGTGCTATCCGGGCGCGGAGATCCTGATCTCCGCCGCCGACCGGACGGTGGACCTGGCGCGCGAACCGGTGGACGTGGCGATACGTTATGGGACGGGCCCCTTTCCGGGCCTGGACGCCCAGCAACTGATCCGCAACGTCATGTTCCCGGTCTGCAGCCCGGCGCTCCTGGAACGCAGGGCGGCGCCCTGGACGCCGTCGGACCTGAAGCAGTTCCAGCTGCTGCACGACGCCAACCTCCACGCCGACGAGCCGGACTGGCCCAAGTGGCTGGCTCGGGCAGGCGGCCACGAGGTCGATGGCCGCCGCGGCCTGCAGTTCAGCAACACCTACCTGTCGCTTGAGGCCGCCATGTCCAGCCAGGGCGTCGTTCTGGCCCACGAAGCCCTGGTGATCGACGATCTGGCCAGAGGCCGGCTCGCGCGGCCGTTCCAGAACATGGTCATCACCGATTTCTATTATTTCGCCCTGTGCCTGCCCGAGCGCGCGGACGAGCCCAGGATCCGCCGCTTCCGGGCCTGGCTGGCGGAACAGGCCCGGGCGGACGGGTTGCCGCTGGATTGAGCTGAGATCACTCGACTCGCCTAAATCCTGAATTGTCAAGCTTAGGGCGGTCCTCCAGGTTCCGGCTCCGAAAGGAGCTGCCCCGATGACCTCCACGGCCAAGTCCCCCACGCGCGACCGTTTCCGCCTTCTCAGCATCGAATCCTTCGCCGTCCTGGCGACGACCGCAGGCGTGGGGCTGATCTGGTGGATGGGTGGGTCGCAGGCTGGCCTGCGACCGCATCCGGCCAATTGCCGACCGGCGGATCGCGTGACCTCGGCTCAAGTCGAGGTCGCCACGGCGCGTGTCCGGGCGGCGTCCAAGCGGGCGCGCTACACGGCGATCAGCGGTTCGGAATATGCGGCGGCCAAGATCGGACTGCCGCTGAGCTCGCCCGAGCATGGCCTCGCGATGGCGGCGGCTAAAGACCTGGCGGTCGCACGCCAGGACCTGGCGCGGCTGTGCGCGCCCTGAGCTAGAGCGTTTGGGGTCAGATGGAATCATCAGCCCGGCTGAAAGGGCTCTCTTCGACGAGTGTAAAGCGCGTCCGGCGGCCAAGCCCCAACCACGCACACTTTCGCCTGACGCGCTCTAGGCGGCCAGGCCGGCGCTCTGCATCAGGCCCTTCACCGTCTCCAGCACCTTGGGATCGGCGGCGATCTGCTGGCGGGTGCTGTCGGTGCGCAGGAGCTTGAGCGCCTCGGCCTTGGCGCGGTCGGCGGCGGGACCCAGGGGGGCGGTCTCGCCCACCGCCAACCGCAGCAGCAGGGTCAACCGTTGAGTTGCGGGCGCCTCGACCCGGGCCAGGGTCGCCGTCAGCTTGGCGTCGGCCTCGATCAGGCCGCCGATCTCGCCGATCTTGGCCGCCGCGGCGGTCTGGTCGCCGTCGGACAGGCCGGCCGCGCTAACGGCCCGCTGCAGCTCGGCCAGCACGGACAGCTTGGCGGCCGGCGAATCCGGGCCGTTGCGCAGGTCCTTCTCGAAGCGCAGGGCCCCGACCGCGGCGGAAATCCAGCGGGCGGCGGCGCGCTTATTGGCGGTACCGACCATGTTCTCGGCCAGTCGGACCAGGGCCTGGGCCTCGGAGAGCGCGCCCTCGCGGTTGGCCAGGAACTGTTCGACGAAATCGCCGGTCACCAGGCCCTTGCAGCGCTCGACGAAGGCGTTCTGCACATCCTCGTGGGTCATGATCTTGCCGGCCGAGGCGGTGAGCGCCATGGCCAGGGCTCGCAGGATGACGATCTCGCCCTCGGGATCGCCGGGCCGGAGCCGGCGCGGACCGGTCAGCTCGGTGAGGATGCGGCGGCCGATGGCGGCGCGGACGCCCTCGAAGGCCTCGCGCTCGAGCCAGCCGGCCAGGCGCGCGGCGTGGCCTTGGAGCGGCGGGATGGTCTTTTCCAGGGTCGGGTCGAACCGGGCGAGCGCCTTGCACTCTGGCCCGGCGGCCAGGCGGGTGAGGGCGGCGATGCTGCCGCCCAGGTCGAGGTCGGGACCCAGCAGGTCGGCGAGCGCCCCGCGGGAGCCCAGCATCTCCGACAGGGGTTGTTCGAGCACCTGGAACGCTAGGCCCCGGGGGGGGCCGGCGTCGGGGGCGATCTCGGCCAGGTCGAGGATCAGGCCGACCTTGTCGCGGAAGGTGCGGGCGTCGGCAAGATAGCTGGCGACGCCGCCGCCAAGAAGGTAGCTCCGGTCCGGATCGTTGATGAGCCGGATCGCCGCCGCAGCGAAGGCGGAGCCGCCGATCTGGGGGAAGGCGTTCTTGCGGCCGTCCTGGAGGATGCGCTCCACCGAGCGCTGCACCAGCTTCTGGAGGGAGCGGATCATCTCGTGGACCGAGATGCCGCGAGCCTGGGATTCCGGGATGGCGATCTTCTGCAGGGCGTGCTGGATCTCCACCCCGGAGGCGTCGAGTTGCTCGACGAGGTCGGGGCGGTGCAGCAGCTCGAACGGGGTGACCTGGGCCCGGCGCAGCCAGCCGTCCAGCAGCCGGCCGATCCGTTCGCGGGCGTGGATGGTGTAGAGGTCAGACGGGGTCACGCACAGGGGCGTCTCGTCGACGTCCTTGTCCTTCTTGGCCTTGGCGACCTCGGTCGCGCCCTTGGACAGGATGGTGACGCTCTTGAACTCGCGGGTGTCGGGGTCGAGGGTCTCCTTGCAGACCTTGACCGCCGCGGCGCGGTTCTCGGCCAGCATCTCCTCGGCGGCCTCGATCGCCCGGGCCCGGTCCTCGGTCGCCAATTCCAGGTTCCACGGCGCATTGACCTTGCGCCGCGAGAACATCTCGAAATGAATCTGGGGCCCGCTCATGACCGCGGAAAGTGCGGCCCTAAGCCTTAAGCGGCGCTTAAGTCTGTTTTTCCTGCGACCATTCTCCGCGTCCCGCCTTGCCTTCGCCCAGGTTAGGGACCACGTTTTCGCCCGAAATGGCGAAAATCACCCTAGTCGACGACGACGAAAACATCGTGGCGTCCGTGTCCATGGCCCTCGAGAGCCACGGCCATGCGGTCAAAGCCTATTTTGACGGCGCCACGGGCTTGGCGGCCCTGGAATCGGACCCTCCCGACCTGGCCATCCTCGACGTGAAGATGCCGCGCATGGACGGGATGGAGGTTTTGCGGCGCCTGCGCCAGACCACCGAGCTGCCGGTGATCATCCTCACCTCCAAGGACGAGGAGATCGACGAGATTCTCGGCTTCAACCTCGGCGCCGACGACTACATCCACAAGCCGTTCTCGCAGCGCCTGCTGATCGAACGGGTCAAGGCGGTGCTGCGGCGCGCCCGGGCCGACGCGGAGGACGACGCGGCCGTCGCCGCCGGCGGCGTGGCGGGCTCAGGCGTCGGCGCCAAACCCCTGAAGCGGGGCAAGCTGACCCTCGACCCGGCCCGCCACGACTGCCTGTGGGACGGCCGGCCGGTGAAGCTGACGGTGACGGAATTCCTGCTGCTGCAGTCGCTGGCCCAGCGCCCCGGCTTCGTGAAGAGCCGCGACAACCTGATGGACGCCGCCTACGACGATCAGGTGTATGTCGACGACCGCACCATCGACAGCCACGTCAAGCGCATGCGCAAGAAGTTCCGCGCCGTGGATCCCGAGTTCGACGCCATAGAGACCCTCTACGGCGTCGGCTACCGCTATCGGGAGTAGGGCCCAGCCCGCCGTGGCGTCTGCAACCGAGCGCGACCCAGACCTGAAAACCGGAGATCCCGCCCCCCCGCGGGTCCGCCGCCTGCCGATCGCCGGCTCGCGGCTCGGGCGCCTGATCCTGGTCCTGAACCTGCTCGGCCTGACCATACTGGTGGCCGGAGCCCTGGTTCTGAACGAGATGGCCGGGGGATTGGTGCAGGCGCGCATCGACAGCCTGACCACCCAGGGCGAGTTCATCGCCAATGTGCTGGAGCAGGCCGCCACTCGCGGCGACCCGGAGCCGGTGCTGGAGCCCGACCGGGCCCGCGACGTGCTGCGTCTGCTGTTCATCCCCACCTCCCAGCGCGCGCGTCTGTTCAACGCCGCAGGCCAGCAGATCGCCGATTCCGAGCAGATCGCCGACAAGGTGGAGCAGTACACCTTGCCGCCCGCCCGCAAGCCCGGGGCGTTCGTCCCCCCCTGGCGGCGTTCGCCCAAGGGCGCCTCCGCCGAGGCCCTGGCCAAGGCCCGCGCCGCCCTCGTCGCCGAGGCCGCCGCCGCGCAGAAGGGCGCGCCCGTGGCCGGAATCCGGCGCTCGGAGACCGGCTCGCGGCTGGTGAGCGTGTCGGTGCCGATCCAGCACGTCCAGGCCGTGCTGGGGGTGCTCACCCTGGAGGCCGGCGACGTCGACCAGATCGTCGCGGCCCAGCGCCGGGCCCTGGTCCCCTTCATCCTGATCGCGGTGGCCGTGATCCTCGGCTCGTCGCTGCTGCTCAACTGGCTGATCGCCCATCCGATCCTGCGGCTGGCCACCGCCGCCGACCGGGTGCGGCTGTCGCGGGCGCGGGCGATCTCCCTGCCCGACATCGCCCAGCGTAAGGACGAAGTCGGCGACCTCGCCCGGTCGCTCGAGGCCATGACGTCGGCCCTGTCGGCGAGGATGGACGCCATCGAGCGCTTCGCCGCCGACGTTGCCCATGAGATCAAGAATCCCCTGACCTCGCTGCGGTCGGCGGTGGAGACCCTGGACCTGGGGCCGAGCCCCGAGGCGCGGGCGCGGTTGGGGCGGATCCTCAAGCAGGACGTCAACCGGATGGACCGGCTGATCACCGACATCTCCAACGCCTCCAGGCTCGACGCCGAGTTGTCGCGGGAGTCTCCGCGCACGGTCGACATCGGGCGGCTGCTGTTCGACATCGCCTCCCTGTACGGCGAGCCCCGCGGAGTTTCCTCCGAACACGCCCAGGTCCGGATGGAGGCGCCCGCCTCGATGGAGTCGTTCAAGGCTTCGGGACGCGAGGGGCCGCTGGGGCAGGTGTTCCGCAACCTGATCGACAACGCCCGCTCCTTCAGCCCGTCGGGGGGCGGCGTGATCGTCAAGGTCCGGCGCGACCGGGGACGCGAGGGCGCCCGCGAGGTGGTGGTCACGGTCGAGGACGACGGGCCTGGCATCCCGCCCGAGAACCTGGAGACGGTGTTCGAACGGTTCTACACCGCGCGGCCCAAGGGCGCGGCCTTCGGCGGCCATTCCGGCCTGGGCCTGTCGATCGCCCGCCAGATCGTCGAAGCTCACGGCGGCCGTATCTCTGCGGAGAACCGCACCGGACCGGACGGAAGCATCCTGGGCGCCCGCTTCACCGTCGCCTTGCCCGAGGCCCGGACGTGAGCATCCTTCACGCGACGGCGGTGGCGAGGTGGAGCCGGGGCGCCTGGTCCGCGGCGCTCCTGCGCGGCCCCTCGGGGGCGGGCAAGAGCGACTTGGCGCTCAGCGCCATGGCCGCCGGCTGGCGGCTGGTGGCCGACGACCGGGTCATGGTCTGGGCCTCGGGCGGTCGGCTCTGGGGCCGGGCTCCGGCGCGGCTTGCGGGGCTGGTGGAGGCGCGGGGCCTGGGCGTCCTGCCGGCGCCGTCGCTCGATTGGGCGGAGATCGCCCTGGTGGTGGACCTCTCCGCCTCGACCGAGGCGCTCGAGAGGATTCCCCCGGCCGATTGGGTCGCGGTGGCGGGGGTGCGCTTGCGGAGAATAGATTTCTATCCCCGAGAATCGTCGGCGCTCGCCAAATTGGAGTTCGCGCTACAGGCGGCGCCGCTTGGAGACGATGAGGAACCGGCGTATCAAGCGCGTTCGCACGGACGAGGCCGACAGCGCCCGCCGCTGGCGGGGGCCTCTCATGAGGAATAGATGATCGGTCTCGTGATCGTGACTCACGGGCGTTTGGCCGAAGAGTTCGTGGCGGCGATGGAGCACGTGGTGGGACCGCAGCGCAATGTGCGCGCGATCTCGATCGGCCCCGAGGACGACATGGAACGCCGCCGTCGCGACATCGTCGCCGCCGCCAAGACGGTGGACGACGGCGGTGGCGTGATCCTGCTCACCGACATGTTCGGCGGCACGCCCTCTAACTTGGCGATCTCGGTGATGGACGAGACCCACGCCGAGGTGATCGCCGGGCTCAACCTGCCGATGCTGATCAAGCTGGCCAGCGTGCGCCACCGCGAGCCGCTCCAGACCTGCGTCGCCCAGGCCCAGGACGCAGGCCGCAAATACATCTCCGTGGCCTCCTACGTGCTGGCCGGGGGAAAATGAGCGGCGAAGCGGTCCGGCGCACGGTGGAGATCGTCAACGAACGCGGCCTCCATGCCCGCGCCTCCGCGAAATTCGTCAAGACGGCCAGCCAGTTCGACGCCCAGGTCACGGTCAGCCGCGACGGCCAGACCGTCGACGCCCAGTCCATCATGGGGTTGATGATGCTGGGGGCGGGGCCGGGGTGCTGCGTCGACATCGTCGCCCAGGGCGCCCAGGCCGAGGAGGCGCTGGACGCCCTGGTCCAGCTCATCGCCGACCGGTTCAACGAGGAGCGGTAGCAGGGGCGGTGCGTGCTTCGAGACGCGCAAGCTTCGCTCGCGCTCCTCAGCATGACGAAACTCAGTGCGATCCACCCACCTTCGTCATGCTGAGGAGCCGGATGAAATCCGGCGTCTCAAAGGACGCAGCACCGTGGTGCAGGCTTTCTAGGATGGCGCCGAGGCGCTGGAACCCATCGGCCGCATCCCCAGGGCCGCCAGCAGCGCCTGGTCCTCGTCCATCTCCGGATTGGGCGTGGTCAGCAGTCTCCCGCCGACGAAGATGGAATTGGCGCCGGCCAGGAAGCACAGGGCCTGCATCTCGTCGCTCATGGTCTCGCGACCGGCCGACAGCCGCACCACGGCCTTGGGACAGACCATCCGGGCGACCGCCACGGTGCGTACGAATTCGACGACGCCGATCGGCGGGCTGTCGCCCAGGGGCGTTCCGGGAATAGGGACCAGAGCGTTGACGGGCAGAGATTGGGGGTGGGCCGGCAGGGTGGCCAGGGCGTGCAGCAGGCCGGCGCGGTCGGCGCGGCTCTCGCCCATGCCGACGATGCCGCCGCAACACACCTGAATTCCGGCCTCGCGCACCCGCTCCAGGGTGTCCAGCCGGTCGGTGTAGACCCGCGTCGAAACCATGCGGCCGTAGTCCTCCGGCGCGGTGTCGAGGTTGTGGTTGTAGTAGTCGAGCCCCGCGGCCTTCAGCGCCTGCGCCTGGCCCGGGCTCAACATGCCCAGGGTGGCGCAGGTCTCCAGCCCCAGCGCCTTGACCCCCTCGATCATCGCCTGGAGCGCGGGGATGTCGCGGTCCTTCGGTTCGCGCCAGGCCGCGCCCATGCAGAAGCGCTGCGCGCCGGCGGCCTTGGCCCGGGCGGCCTCGGCGATCACTGCGGCCGGGCTCATCAGCCGCTCGGCCTTGAGCCCCGTGTCGAACCGCGCCGCCTGGCTGCAGTAGCCGCAGTCCTCCGGGCAGCCGCCGGTCTTGACCGACAGGAGCTGCGAAAGCTGCACTTCCGCGGGGTCGAACCAGGCGCGGTGGACGGTGGCGGCCCGGTAGACCAGCTCGGGGAAGGGTAGGGCGAACAGGGCCTCGACTTCGGCGCGGGTCCAGTCGTGGCGGGGGTCTATGTCGGCCATGCGGCGGTTTAGCAGGACGGCCGGTCCCAAGGAAACCGCAGATAGGCCCCGCGCTTGGCGCTTCATTAAGCAATCCGGGCGCAAGCTCCGTAACCCTAACCCGCAGTCCTTCCGGAGCGCGATGACACGCAGGGCCGCCGCCAAGCTCGGCCTGGGCACAGCCCAGTTCGGCCTCGACTACGGGGTGTCCAACTCCCGTGGCCGGCTGTCCGACGGCGAGGCCGCGACGGTGATGCAGGTCGCCGCCATGGCCGGGGTCGGCCTTGTCGACACCGCCGCCGACTACGGCGACGCCGAAAGCCTGCTGGGTCGCATCCTGCCTCGTCCCAACCCGTTCCGGCTGGTCACCAAGACTGCCCCGGTCTCCCTCGGCGTCGACGCCGTGGAGGCCCGCGCCCGCGCCTCCCTGCAAAAGCTGGGCGCCTCCTCCGCCGACGCCCTCCTGGTCCGCTGCGGCGCCGACCTGCTCGGCGCCGACGGGACCGCTCTGTGGAACCGGCTGAAGCGGTTGAAGGACGAGGGACTGTTCGCCAAGATCGGCGTGGCCGCCCAGGCCGACGACGACCACCTGGGCCTGGCCTGCCGCTTCAAGCCCGACCTGATGCAGCTTCCCGCCAGCCTTCTGGACCAGCGCCTGATCCAGGGCGGCGTGCTGGGCGAGATCGCCGCCCGAGGGATCGAGGTGCACCTCCGTTCGATCTTCCTGCAGGGCCTGCTGTTCCTGCCCCGCGACGGCCTGCCCGCGGGGCTGGCCGGGGCCGGTCCGCGCCTGTCGCGCATCCGCCGCACCCTGGCCGAGGCCGGGGCCGACCCCTTGCAGGCCGCGCTGACTTTCGCCCTGTCCCGCCCCGAAGCCTCGGCGGTGGTGGTGGGCGTGACGTCGGCAGCCGAGCTGCGCGCCGTCCTGGCCGCCGCCGCCGCGCCGGCGCCCGATCTCGACTGGGGGGCGCTCGCCCTCGACCATGCCGTCGCCCTCGACCCGGAGCGCTGGGCCGCCGCCTGAGACAAGGGAGAAGCCCGGTGATCCTGGCCATACTGCAGGCGCGGATGTCGTCGACCCGGATGCCGGGCAAGGTGATGGCCCCGGTCCTGGGCGAACCGATGATCTGGCGCCAGATCGAGCGGGTGCGTCGGGCCCGCAGCATCGACAAGGTTGTAGTGGCCGTCAGTTCGGCCGCGTCGGACGATCCCCTGGCGGCTTTCCTGCTCGGCCGGGGCGTCGGCGTCCGTCGCGGACCTCATTTCGACCTGCGCCGCGGCCTGGTCCCCCAGCCACGTGGTGCGGCTGTCGGCGGACTGCCCCCTGTCGGACCCGCAGGTGATCGACGCGGCGGTGGGGCTGGCGCTGGAGACGGGCGCGGCCTACGCCTCCAACTGCGTGCGGCGGTCCTATCCCGAGGGGCTGGAGGTCGAGGTCATGACCTTGGAGGCGGTGCTGGCCGCCGCCCAAGCCGCGCTTGAGCCCTGCGACCGCGAACAGGTCACCCCCTTCATCCGCCGCGACCCTGGCCGGTTCGCCCAGGCCCATCTGGTCCGCCAGACCGACCTGTCGGACCTGCGCTGGTCGGTGGAGCGGCCCGAGGATTTCGCCCTGGTCCGGTCGGTGTTCCAGCAGCTTTATCCGGCCGACCCGGGCTTCGGCCTTGGCGAGGTGCTGGACCTGCTGGACGAGCGCCCCGACCTCGCCGCCCTGGCCAGCCGGGCGCGGGCCGTGGCGGCGCCGGCGGTCGAAGATCCGCTTACGGCCGCGGCGGCTTAAAGCCCATCGCCATGCCCCGGATCGCGGCTTCGCCGCGACCGGGGGACGGCGGAGGTTAGAGGGTCACCACCTCTCCGCCCACCACCGCCACCGGCCAGGCGGCCAGGCGATCGCCGACGCAGGGGCCGGCGACGCAGACTCCGTCTTCGGGGCGGAACAGCGCCCCGTGGCCGGAACAAAGCAGCAGGTCCTTCTCGCGGGTCAGGTAGCGGTCGCCCACCAGGGCCAGAGGCCAGCCGGCGTGGGGACAGCTGTCGACATAACCGGCCACGGCCTGGCCGCGGCGCACCACGAAACCGGCGAACAGCCTGTCGCCGTCGCGGAAGCGGAAGCCCTTGGCGCCGGGGTCGGCGATCTCCTCCAGCCGGCACAGCGCCGTCCCGGCCGCCGGCCGGGGGGTCATGACATCTGACCGACCGTGCAGCGCCACGGCCGGACCTCGACCCGATCCGGCAGGCCGGCCTCGGCGTAGGGGTCGCCCCGTTGCAGGGCTTTGGCCGCCGCTTCGTCCTCGGCCTCGACGATGATGAGGGAGCCGATCGGCTCGCCCCCCTCGTTCAGGTAGGGCCCGGCCAGCCGCGCCAGGCCGCTGGCGGCCATGTAGGCGAGGTGGGCCTCGCGGTTGGCGGCGCGGAGGGCCTGGCTGTCGGGCTTGTCGGTGAAGCTGATGACGAACAGGGGCATGGGGTCTCCTAAAGCTCCAGCTTGAGCGGCCGCGACAGCAGACCGGCGATGGCGGCGTCCACCTCGGTCTCGCCGGCCAGGATGGCGGCGACGGCTTCGCAGATCGGGGTCTCGACTCCAAGACGCCGGGCGAGCTCGCGCACCGCCGGGGCCGAGGCGACCCCCTCGGCCACCGAGATCTTGCCCGACAGGGCCTGGTCCAGACTTTCGCCGCGGCCGAGCGCCAGGCCGACGCTCATGTTGCGCGACTGCGGCGAGGAGCAGGTCAGCACCAGGTCGCCCAGGCCGCACAGGCCGGCCAGGGTCTCCGCCTGGGCGCCCAGGGCCACGGCGAAGCGGGTCATTTCGGCGAAGCCGCGGGTGATCAGGGCGGCGTGGGCGCTGCGGCCCAGGCCTTTGCCCTCGACGATGCCGCAGGCGATGGCCAGAACGTTCTTGATCGCCCCCCCGGCCTCGGCCCCGACCATGTCGGTGGCCAGATAGGGCCTGAAGGTAGGGGTGGCCAGGGCCCGGGCGATGCGGCCGCTGCAGGCCTCGTCGGAACAGGCCAGGGTGACGGCGGTGGGCAGCCCCCGCGCCACCTCGCCCGCGAAGCTTGGCCCCGACAGCACCGCTGGGGCGGCCGACGGCAGGGTCTCGGCCAACACCTCGGTCATCAGCTTCAGCGAGCCCTGTTCAACGCCCTTGGCGCAGAGCACCACGGCCAGACCGTCGGGGGCGTAGGGGGAGAGGGCCGCCAGCACGCTGCGCATGTGCTGGGCCGGGGGGACCGCCAGCACCAGGTCGCAGGTTCCCACGGCGGCCAGGTCCGTGGTGGCCCCGATCGCCGGGTCGAGCGGCACGCCGGGGAGGTAGAGCGGGTTCTCGCGGGTCGCCGCGATGGCCGCGGCCACCGCGGGGTCGTGCGACCACAGCACCGCCTTGAGCCCGGCGCGGGCGCAGACCTGGGCCAGGGCCGTGCCCCAGGCCCCGGAGCCCAGCACCCCGACCGTGCGGATGTCGTGATCTGGGCTCAAGCCTTGGCTCCCTTGCGGCCGGGGACGTGGGTGGGGTTGTCGCGGGCCGCCGCCTCGTCCAGGGGCCAGCGCGGCCGGGCGGGGGCGTCCAGGGGGTCGGAAATCCCCGCGGCCAGGCGCTCGGCGCCGGCCAGGGCGATCATGGCGGCGTTGTCGGTGCAATAGGCGAGCGGCGGGGCGTGGAAGGAAAAGCCGTGGCGCTCGGCGGCGGCCTCCAAACTGGCCCGCACCGCGCCGTTGGCCGCCACCCCGCCGGCGACCACGAAGCGCAGGCCCCGCCGGCCCACGGCGTAGGCCTGCATGGCCCGCGCGGTACGGTCCGAGAGCTGGCGGGCGATGGCGGCCTGGACCGCGGCGGCGAGGTCGCGCCGGTCCTCGTCGCGCTCCAGCCCGACGGAGAGGCGCGCGGCGGCGGTCTTCAGGCCGGAGAAGGAGAAGTCGCAGCCCTGACGGCCCAGCAGGGCGCGGGGCAGGGGAAAGCGGGCCGCATCACCGCCTTCGGCCAGGGCTTCGAGCGCCGGGCCGCCGGGATAGGGCAGGCCCAGCGAGGCGGCGATCTTGTCGAAGGCCTCGCCGGCGGCGTCGTCGATGGTCGAGCCCAGGCGGGTGAAGCGCCCCACCCCTTCCACCGCCAGGAGCTGGCAATGGCCGCCGGAGACCAGCAGCAGCAGGAAGGGATAGGCCACGTCCTCGGCCAGCCGCACCGAGACCGCGTGGCCCTCCAGGTGGTTGACCGCCACCAGGGGCAGGCCGCGGGCGAGCGCGATGGCCTTGCCGGCCGACAGCCCGACCATGACGCCGCCGACCAGGCCGGGCCCGGCGGTGGCGGCCACCCCGTCCAGGCCATCGAAACCGAGTCCGGCCCGGGCGAGGGCGTCGCGGATCACCAAGTCGATCATCTCCACGTGGCTGCGGGCGGCGATCTCGGGCACGACCCCGCCGTAAGGGGCATGGGCGGCGACCTGGCTGGCGACCACCGAGGATAGCGGCGTGGCGCGGCCGTCCTCGTCCAGGCGCACCACGGCCGCCGCGGTCTCGTCGCAGCTGGTCTCGATCCCGAGCACGGTCAGGGCCTTCATGGCGATGGTCTTTAAGGCGCCGTTTGCATCGAGGCCACGGCTCCTATAGGCCGCGGTCCATGACCCCGATCCGTATCGGCGCCCGCGGCTCGCGCCTCTCCCGCGCCCAGTCGGGCCAGATGCAGGCCCGCATCGCCGCCGCCCTGGGCGCGCCGCCGGAAGACGCCGACCGCGTCGCCCCCCTGGTCTTCATCACCACCACCGGCGACCGCATCCAGGACCGCCGGCTGATCGAGGCCGGCGGCAAGGCCCTGTTCACCAAGGAGATCGAGGCCGCCCTATTGGACGGCGAGATCGACGTGGCGGTCCATTCGCTGAAGGACGTGCCCGCCGCAAGCCCACCCGGCTTGGCGTTGGCCGCCTTCCCCGAGCGCGAGGATCCCCGCGACGCCCTGATCAGCCTGGACTGGGACCGGTTGGACGCCCTGCCGCAAGGGTCGCGGATCGGCACCGCCTCGCTTCGCCGCCAGGCGCAGCTGCTGGCGCGGCGGCCGGACCTTCTGATCGGCATGTTGCGGGGCAATGTCGACACCCGGCTGGGCAAGCTGGCGGCCGGCGAGCACGACGCCATCGTCCTGGCCGCGGCCGGGTTGAAGCGGCTGGGGATGGGCGACCGCATCACCGAACTGTTCGACCCCTTCGACGCGCCCCCGGCCCCCGGCCAAGGCGCCCTGGCGCTGCAGACCCGCGACGCCGACGCGGGCGCGGCCTGGCTGGACCCGCTGAGACATGCTCCGACGGCCCTGGCCATAGAGGCGGAGCGGGCGGCGATGGAGGTTCTGGAGGGCTCGTGCCGCACCGCCATCGGCGCTCACGCCCGGATCGAGGACGGCGCCCTGGCCCTGGTGGTCGAGGCCCTGACCGCGGACGGCGTGACGTGCTGGCGCCGCAAGGGCCGTATCGCCCTGGGGGACGGCGAACACGGCCGGGCCCGGGCCCTCGGCCTGGAACTCGGCGGCCAAGTGCGCGAAGAGGCGGGCGACCGTCTCCTCGTCGTCTAGGTCCGGCGGGAGGGCGGGTGCGCGTCTGGATCACCCGCGCCGAGCCCGGCGCCGCGGCCACCGCGGGGCGGCTGCGGGCCCTGGGCCACGAGCCCCTGATCGCTCCCCTGCTCGAGGTCCGGGCCCTGGCCGACGTGCGGCTGGACCTGACGGGGGTCGAAGCCCTGGCCTTCACCAGCGCCAACGCCGTGGCGGCCTTCACAGCCCTGACGACCGCCCGGGACCTGCCGGTGTTCGCGGTGGGGGAAGCGACCGCCGAGGCCGCCCGCGCCGCCGGCTTCGTCGCCGTCGACAGCGCCGACGGCGACGTGGACGCCCTGGCCGCGCGTATCGCCGCCGCCGCGCCTCAGGGCGCGGTGCTGTATCCCTCCGCGGTGGAGCCGGCGGGCGACCTCGCCGGGGCCCTGTCGGCGGCCGGCGTCCCGGTCCGCGCGGTCCGGATCTACGACACGCTGGCGGCGACCACCCTGCCGGCGGCGGTCGAGGCCGCCTTCTCCAGGCAGGGCTTTGATGCGGTGCTGGTCCATTCACCCAAGGCCGGGCAGATCCTGGCCGGACTGCTGGACCGCGCTCGCGCCGCGGAGATCGACGCCTTCGCCCTCTCCAAGGCCTGCGCCGCGCCCCTGGAGGCCCGCGGATTCCGCCGCCTGCACGTCGCCCCGCTTCCGAACGAGCCGGCGATGCTTGCCCTGTTGATGACGGATGCGCGCGAGCGGCCGAAGAAGATGCTGGGCCCGGCCTACTGGGCCGGCCTGCTGTTCGCCCTGGCCTGTGTGGTCCTGGGGCTGGTGATCGGCCTGTGGGGCCCGCGTCTGTTCCCGCCGCCGCCCTGACCGGCGCCGGTTTTAGCGCCGGCGCGCCCGGCCGGGCTTCGCCGCCCTTGGCAAGCCGGCGCTTCCGCGGGTAAAGAGGCCTCCCCAACCGGGCTCCAGATCGGAGCCGGGCCCCGGGCCGCCTTAGCTCAGCCGGTAGAGCGGCGCATTCGTAATGCGTAGGTCAGGTGTTCGAGTCACCTAGGCGGCACCACCCCGTCCAGACCGGATCAAGCCGCGCTTTGCGGCCTTCAGGGCTGCGGGATCGCGTCCAGCATGGCGACGGCCAGCAGGACCGGCTCGGTGGAGCGGTTGCTCCAGGCGTGGTTGACGCCGCGGATCACCGTGGAGTCGCCCTGCCGCATCAGCACCTCGTCGGTGTCGGTCATCAGATAGACCTCGCCCCTGACGCAGACGGTGACGTCGCAGGTGTCGGTGCGGTGCATCGCCGGGTGGCGGGCGTAGTCAGCTTCGGTCGGCATGTGCTTGGTCCCGACGGCCCTGTGCAGCGCTTCGATCTTGCGGCGCTGCGCTTCGCGGTCGGGCTCGTCCGGCCAGATCTCGAGCATCCGGAAAACGGCCCCGTGGGGGAGCGGCTCGCGGGTCTTGGAGGCCAGGGCCCGATCCTCCTCGATGCTGTTGTCGACCGGCGACTCGGCCGTGGCCCAGGTCTCGACTCGGTAGTAAGCGCCGGGTTCTTGCTTGACCATTGTGGCGTCTTTTGACTTCACATAAGACTTTCCGTCCTCGTTCGAGGCCAAAACATACCGATTCCACTTGGCCACTTTGAAGTTCTCCCGATGATGCTTGGCCGCCCGCGCCAAGCGTGGAGCGAAGGCGGATGGACACCAAAGCCTAGCTGAGATAGTCACCAGTTAACAAAGTGCAGCAGGGGATGGAAGCCGAAATGAGCCGGGCCGCCGCCGATCTCGACACCGTCATCGACTCCGCCAAGCTGGGCCCATTTCAGATATCCGTCATCGCCCTGTGCGCGCTGGTGGCCATGATCGACGGCTTCGACACCCAGGTGATCGGCCTTGTCGCCCCCGCCATCGCCGCCGACTGGAAGGTCAGTCCGGCCACCTTCGGCCTGGTGTTCAGCTCAGGCCTGTTCAGCGGCATGATCGGCGCCTTCCTGATGGGCCAGGCCGGCGACCGTTGGGGCCGCAAGCCGGTCCTGATCGCGGCGATCCTGGTGTTTGCGCTCGGCTCCCTGGCCACCCTCCTGGCCAATACGGTGGACGAGCTGATCCTGTTGCGGGTGATCACCGGCTTCGGCCTGGGCGGCGCGCTGCCGATCATCATCTCGATCACCGCGGAGTTCTCCCCGAAACGGTACCGCACCAACATCGTCGCCCTGATGTACTGCGGCTTTCCGCTCGGCTCGGCCACCGGCGGGTTCATTTCCGCCTACGCCATCCCGACGTTCGGCTGGCAGAGCGTGTTCCTCGGCGGCGGGGTCTTCCCGCTGCTGCTGCTGCCGTTCCTCGTCGTCCTGGTTCCCGAATCCGCCCGTTTCCTGGCGGTGAAGGGCAAGTCGGCCCAGGTGGAGGGCGTGTTCAGGAAGATGGGCTGCGACATCCCCTGGAACGGTGTCACGCCCAGCCTGTCGAAGGCGGATTCGCCTTCGGTGGCCAGCCTGTTCGCCGCGGGCCGCGCCCCGCGCACGCTCCTGATCTGGACCACCCTGTTCCTCAGCCTGCTCCTGACCGTGTTCCTGGCGAGCTGGATGCCGCTCCTGGCGCGCCAGAGGGGCCTGGGCATCCAGACCGCGGTGATGGCCGTCACGGTGTTGAACATCGGCGCCATCATCGGCGGCTTCACGATCGGACGGCTCTGCGACCGCCTCTCTTCGGCCAAGCCGATCGCCGCGGCCTACGCCCTGGGCGCGGTGGCGATCGCGCTGATCGGCGTGGTCGGCCAGTCCAGCCAGCTTCTGCTCCTGGCCGCCTTCGTCGCGGGCATGTTCACCGTGGGCGCCCAGATGACCGCCATCGCCCTGTCGTCGCACCTCTACGAGACCTCGCTTCGTTCGACCGGCGTGGGCTGGGCCTTCGGGGTCGGGCGCATCGGGGCCGTCGTCGGCCCGATCGCCGGCGGCTTGCTGATCGGCGCGCACATCCCCATTCCGATGCTGTTCCTGATCGCGGGCGCGGTGGCGCTCTGCGCCGCCCTGGCGGTGTACCCCATCCGGCCGTCGATCTTCGCCAAGCCACAGGCGTCTTCCGCCGGGGCCTAGCTGGGCCTATGACGATATATGCTTAGGTCGGCGGAGACCTGATACGAGACCGGTATGACCGAGCTGTCGACGACGCCCTCGTCCTCCCCGATCTCCTTGAACCGGGGCAATGCGGCGGCGCAGATCATCGCCGACCTGCGCGACCAGATCCTGCAGGGAAGGTACCCGAGGGGCTCCAAGTTGCCGTCGGAGCGCGAGCTGGCGCAGTGGTACCAGGTCAGCGTCCCCACCGTGCGCGAGGCGATCCGCGGGCTTTCGGCGGTCTGCCTGGTCGAGCCCCGACACGGCATGGGCGTCTACGTCACCGCCGCGGCGGACCTGATGTTCGCCATGGCCGCGAGCACCCTGATCGAACTGGAGAACGTCCAGTTGCTCGAGGTGCTGGACACCTTCGAGGCGCTGCAGGGCAAGGCGGTGGTGCTCGCCTGCGTGAACGCCAGCGACGAGGAGCTGGAAGCCCTGGTCGCGGTGCTCGACGCCCTCGATAACGCGCCGACCAACGCTGACCTGGCCGACCACCTGCGCACCTTCCTGACCCTGCTGGCCGGCGCGTCCCACAACGCCCTGATCTCGACGATCTGCAGCTTCCTGTCGAAGCTCTTCATCGAGATCGTCCAGGACGAGCTGATCGGCCTGGGCCCGCACTGGAGGGAGGTGGCCATGCAGCTGAGCCCCGACCGGCGGCTGCTGGCGCAAGCCCTCCGGCAGCGGGACGTCGCCCGCTCCGTCGCCCTGGCGGCGGAATATCACCAGCACACCAAGCGCCTGGTGGCAGACGTGCTGGCGGCGAGCGGCAACGAGGCCGGGGCGATGATGCGGCGCGCGGTCAAGCGGGTCCGCGCGGGATAGCCTTCCGTTCAGGCGAGGCGCGGCAGCAGGCGGGCCGCGTTGCCCCGCTCGACCGCCTGCAGCTCGGCCGGGCTGAAGACGCCGGATTCGGCCAATCCCTTCACGTTCTCGTCGACGCCGCGGTAGGGGAAATCCGAGCCGAGCACGATCTGGGTCATGGGCACGAGCCGCTTCAGCGGCCCCAGCGCATAGGGGTTGGCGGACTGGGCGGTGTCGTAGTGCAGCCGCTGCAGCTCGTGGAGAACGCCATTGGGGATCTTGGCCGCGCCTTCCGGCGTCCGAGCCTGGACGGCGCCCTGCAGGACGAAGCGCTCGTAGAGGAACGGCATGGTCCCGCCCGCGTGCGAGAAGATCCAGCGGATCTCGGGGAAGCGGGCGGCGGCGCCGGACAGGACCAGGCTGGCGATGGCGCGGGTGGTGTCGGTCCCGTACTCGATCATGGTGATCGGAGCCTCGGGCACCAGCCGGCCGCAGCAGTTGGCCGTCGTCGGGTGGGTGTAGACCACCGCCTTGCGCCGGTTCAGCTCCTCCAGCAGCGGGGTCAGCCGCGGGTCGCCGAGCCAGAAGTCGCCGTAGCTGGTCCACATATGGACCCCGTCGGCCTTCAGGACGTCGAGGGCGTAGGCGGTCTCGGCCAGGGAGCCTTCGATGTCGGGGATGGTCAGGGTGGCGAAGAGGCCGAAGCGTCCCTTGTTGTCGGCGGCGATGCGGGCGCCATGCTCGTTGGCGTCCCGCGCGATGCGGCGGGCCAGGGCGACGTCGCCGAACCAGGAGCCGGGGTTGGGGACCGACAGGACCGAACTGGCGACCCCGTTCTTGTCCATCTCCTCCAGCGAGCGGGAGACGCTCAGGGTCTTGAGCATCGGGGCGAGCAGGTTGCGCTCGACGGCGGCCTGCTCCAGGAGCGGCGGCAGGAAGTGGTGATGCACGTCGATCCGACGCGGGGACGCCGGCGCCGGGGCGGCGCGGGATGGGGTCGCCGCCGCCAGGCCTAGGCCGGCTGACGCAAGCCCCTTCAGAAAGCCCCGACGGCCACAGCCGCAGAACGAGGGATGCGAGCCGCCGACGCCGGTCGCGGGCCCGCATTCGGTCGCCTTCATCCGCTTCTCCCCATGACCCGCGGCAGGCAGAATCTTGACCGCGGGCGTCTAACCCCTTGTCTGGCCGGGGTTATCTATGCTGCGCCTAGGCTGGCGGCTGGTCAATGACAAGCGCGAGCTGGCTCCTACGGGCCGACAACGACCGGCGCCGAGCCGGCGGCCCGCCCCGGTCGCTGACGCGCTTCCGGTCCTTTCCCGACCGCGAAAGAAGGGGCTCCGCTGTCTCGCGAACGGCGGAGCCCCTGACGCTTCACGCTGCACGATCAGTAAGTGAAGCGTGCTCCGATGCGGAACGCCCGGCCCACCACATCGTAGAGGATCGGGTTGCCGTTGGCGAAGCTCGAGGGCAGGTCCGCCGGCGGCTGGACGTCCAGCAGGTTGTTGATCGCACCGTAGATTTGCAGGGTGCGTCCGCCGCTGCGCATCACGTCGTACTGGGCGTTCAGGTTCAGGTAGAACATGTCCGGTACGAAGTTGTCGCTGATGCTGTTGGTCAGGGTGGGGCTGTAGCCGTCCTGGCCGGGGCCGATCTGCAGGGCGTTGTAGATGCCCTTGGAGATATAGCGGCCCTGCACCTGGCCGGCGAACCGGCCCGACGCCCAGCCCACCGTGCCGTTGACGATCCAGTGGGGCACGCCGGGTTGGGTGGACGGCGGCACCCCGTTCTGACCGGCCCGGTCGACCGAACCGAAGCTGTCGGCGGTGATCAGGTCCTTCACGTAGGTGGCGAGGCCGCTCAAGGTCAGCCGCCCGCTTCCAAGGTCCATCCGGTAGCTCGCCTCGAAATCGACGCCCCGGGTGGTGAGGTTGTTGACGTTGAGGTTGATGTTGCGGACCAGGGTGATCGCGCCGGTGGCGCTCCGGTCGATCAGCGGACAGAACTCGGCGGCGCCCTTCTCGCAGCGGTCGACGATGGTCTGGCCGCCGATGGTCGAGACCGCCCCGTCCAGCGAGATGTCGTAATAGTCGACCGAGACCTGGAAGTTCCGCGTCGGCGAGACCACCGCGCCGAAGGTCAGGGTGTCGGCCACCTCGTTCTTGAGGGCGGGGTTGCCGCCGGTGATGATGGCGGTGAGCTGGCTGGCGTTGCCGAGGCGCGGGTCGGTCAGGAACTGGTTGCCGCGGCTCTGCGGGCTGTAGAGCTCGAAGAAGTTCGGGGCGCGGATGTCCCGCGACCTGTTGCCCCGCAAGCGCAGGTACCCGGTGGGCTCCCACACCGCGCCCACTTTCCAGGTCGTCGCCGTGCCGGTGGTGGAGTAATCGGTGACGCGCAACGCGCCGTTCACCTCCAGGCTTTGGGCCAGGGGCGCGTCCTTCATCAGCGGCACGCCGATTTCGGCGAAGGCCTCCTTCACCTTGATCGCCGGACCGGAGATGGCGGC
Organism: Caulobacteraceae bacterium; assembly: GCA_035493215.1. Classification (GTDB taxonomy): domain Bacteria; phylum Pseudomonadota; class Alphaproteobacteria; order Caulobacterales; family Caulobacteraceae; genus NCED01. Next base: position 58,833 of record DATJIO010000035.1, on the reverse strand, counting down.
GCCCGGGTTGGTGTTGAAGCGTAGCGCCGAAGAGATCGGGTCGGAGGTCCCGCTGGCGTCCTCGACCCGGTATTCCACGCCGGCGGCCCCGGAGACTGCGCCCGGCGCCCAGGTGAACAGGTCGCCCCTGATGGTGGCGGCCGCGACGTGCTGGGTCAGCTTGGTGTCCTGACTCGCCGTGCCGAAGGCGTAGGCGACGGCCTCGGGAGAGAAGTTGTTCTCGCCGAACAGGTTGAGCGGGGCGCAGCCCTGCACCAGGGGGTTGGTCGGGTCGGTCAGGGTCGAGCGGCAGACGATCCGGCCGTCGGGCGCCCGCACCGCGTCGACGGCGCGGGTGTAGTTGTCGTTGATCCGGACCTTGTATCCGAGCTGGTGATAGTCGGTCTGGCCGTACTGGTAATAGGAATCCCACGTCCAGTTTTCGCCGATCTTGCCCGACAGCCCTGTAGCGACCCGGCTGGTCGAGCGTTTCACGTCGCCGAGCGACGGGCCGATGTCGTTGGCGATGCGGCCAAAGCTGAAGTTGGTGATCCCCGCCGCGGTCATCTGATTGACGACGGACGCCGGCAGGAAGGCGTTGTCCTTCTGGATTGTGATGGTGCCCGTGTCGCGGACCTGGCTGGCGACGGTCGTGCCGTGCGAGTGGGCGAACGAGGCCTCGAAGAAGCCCGACAGGGACTCGTTGAAATCGTACTTGCCCGAGCCGAGCAGGGAATAGCGCTCGACCGGCGCCACCAGCGGGAAGTTGATCAGGAACGGGTTGGCCGGGTCGGCGCTGCCGCCGGACTGGAACAGGCCCGCGCCGTAGTAGGTCCCGTAGTCGTGCTGGAAGGTCGTGCCGTTGCTGCGGAATTCGGTGCCGCGCAGGGGGCCGGCGGTGATCAGGCCGTTGAACGACGCGGTGGCCGTCCGGGTGTCGGGCATCAGGATCGAACGGGCCAGGCCGTTGGTCTGGGGCGTCGGGTTCGACACCGACGAATACTGCAGACCGCAGTTCGGGCGGGTCCGGCACTCGCCCACGCCCCTCTGGTCGACGTACTCGCCGCCGAGGATGAGGTGGCCGCGGCCGCCGGCGAAGTTGGTCCCCCCGGCGAGGGAGGCCATGTACTCGTGGCCGTCGCCGCGGTCGGAGAAGCCGTACTGGACGTTGCCCTTGAGGCCCTGGAGGCGGTCGTTGAGGATCAGGTTCACGACGCCGGCCACCGCGTCCGAGCCGTAGACGGCGGAGGTGCCGCCGGTGACGACCTCGGCCCGCTCGATCATCGAGGACGGGATCATGTTGAGGTCGACGGCGCCGGCCGGGGAATAGGGATTGGTCCCCGCCACCGTCCCCGCGACCACCCGGCGGCCGTTCAGCAGTACGAGAGAACGGTTGGAGCCGAGGCCGCGGAGATCGGCCAGCTGCGCGCCGGCGTTGGAGATGTTGATCGACGAGGTCGCCGGGGTGGTTTGGGCGCGGAAGGCCGGGAGCTGGTTGAGCACGTCGGAGATGTTCGACGCGGCCTGGCGCTCGAACTGCTGCGCCCCCACCACGGTGAGCGGCGTGGGGGCGGAAAAGCCCGTCCGGCCCAGTCGGCTGCCGGTGACGACGATCTCCTGGAGCGCGGTGTCGTCGGCTGCGGGCGCGGCGGCGGGAGCTGCAGTCTGCGCCAGCGCAGGAAGGGCGGCTGTACAGATCGCCAAGGCGGAAGCACCGGCGACGAGGAGGCGGCTATAGGCGATGTTCGACCGCGAGATGGTCATTTTATTTTCCCCAATCAGTTTCGTCTTGATCGACGGTTATTGATGATTGCTTCGCCGGAACCTTTGCGGCCCGTCATATATTGCGCGCCGCCCGTCGTCGGGGCGGCGATGGCGGAAATCTGATCTTGGTCGGTTGGTGCTGGCGCGTAGGGCCGTTTTTCCGGGCCTGGTTTCCTCCGCTCTGAGACGAGCCACGCTGCAGCTGACAAGCGCCGCAGTCTTGTCGTCGATAGTTAACTGGTATCTTGCGGCCGTCCAGTTTTTTCGATGATTAGGCAATCGTTTTGCGCCGTGGCCGCAGTTGTCTAATATTGAGGCGGGGAGCCGCGCCGGAGCGCCGGCCGCGAGGGGGCGACAGCCATGGCCAAGGGAATCCGGTTGCTGGCGATGCTGGCTACGCTCTGCGGGCTGCTCGCCGCGGCCCTACCGGCCGGGGCCCTCGCCGCCGCCGCAGCGCCCGGGACGGGGATGCCGGAGGGCTGGCGGGCGAGCAACATGACCCCGACCGCCTACATCCGCGTCGATCCCGCCGCCTTCCGCGCCTTCAAGATGAGCATGAAGCGGGTTGGCGACCGCTGGTACCTGTTCGTGGCCACGGGGGGCCGCGGCCTCGGCGGGTTCGAGGTGTTCGACGTCACCGACCCGGCCAAGCCGGAACGGGTGAGCACCGTCGCCGTGCCCGACAGCAACGGCCAGCTCACCTTGGGCGACAATCTGCTGATCGTGGCCCAACAGTCGGACTACGCGCCGAACTCCGTCCAGGAACAGCCTTTCGCCGGGGTTCCCCTGCGGGTCCGCAGCCTGGCCACCCTGTTCGACGTCAGCGACCCGCGCAACCCGAAGAAGGTCTCGACCTGGGACGCCAACGGCTGGGGGACCCACAGGAACGTCTATCCCGGCGGGCGCTACGCCTTCATGTCGGCCTGGGTGGACGGCTACAAGGGCCAGGCCACCCTGGTGGTGCTCGACGTCTCCAATCCCCTGAAGCCGGTCGAGGTCGGGCATTGGTGGCAGCCGGGACAGCGCGACGGCGAGCCCGCCCGGCCGGCGCCGAACGGCTACCACGGTCCCGCGATCCTCAGCCCGGACGGCAAGCGCCTGACGGCGGCCTACACCCCGTCCCTGGTCAACCTGGATTTCACCGACCCCGCCAAACCTAAGCTCATCGGCAAGCTCGACTTCTCGCCGCTCGCGAACGTCGGCGCCCAGGCGCTCCATACCGGCATCCCGCTGCCGGGCGGCATGGTCCACGTCAGCACCGAGCCGTCCAAGCCCGGGTGCGACAAGGAGAACCTCAGCTTCGCCGCCATCGTCGACAATCGCAACCCGGCCGCGCCCCTGCAGGTCGCGCGCTACCCGCGGCCTCAGCCGCCGCCGGGTCTGCCCTACACCAGCTTCTGCGACACGGGCGGGCGAGTCGGGCCCCACAACGTGAACGGGGAAATCCACTCCCCGGCCCTGCAGGCGCCGGGCCGGCTGATCTACATGACCTATTTCACGGGGGGCGTGCGGGTCTACGACATAGCCGACCCCTATGAGCCGCGCGAGGTCGGCTGGTTCCTGCCGGTGACCGGGTCCTGGGCCTCCGGCGACCGCGGGCTGGAGGACGTGATCGTAGACACCCGCGGCAACGCCTTCGTCACAGACGGCCACCAGAAGGGCGTCTGGGTGCTGCGCTACGCCGGCGAGACCGGGGCGCCCTCCCCCGCGAGGTAGGTACCGTCCGCCGGGCCGCCCGCCGCCGGAGGTCGTTGATTTCGCAGCGCATTCGCCGACCGCGTTCGCCCAAACGCGGCTGGACTCAAGCTTGGCCGGATGCAACCAATGCGTTGGGGCGCGAGAGGCGGGGGAACGCCAGGCGCCGAGAGGGGCTGCTCATGGCGACGGTGACCTATCTGGCGCCCGTGTATCTGGGCTCCGAGACCATTCCGTTCGGCTCCGTCACGTCGACGCGGCTGGTGTTCGAGAACGGCGGTCTTGGCGTCGCCGACGTCTACACAGGCTTCAACCTGACCACCGGCGGGGGGGTGGTGACGGGCGGCACGATCACCGGCATGACGGAGACCTATCTGGGCCAAATCGCCTTCACGCTCACGGGCGTCTCTGTTCCGGCGACCGCCATCAACGGGGCCCTGGGAAACGGCGGGGACCTAGGGCCCTTCCTCGCCCAGATGTTCGCCGGCAACGATACGATCCAGGGCTCGGTCTATGGCGAGCCCATCGCGGGTTTCGGCGGCAATGACACGATCATCGCCCTGGACGGGAACGACACGATCGACGGCGGCGACGGCAATGACGACGTCAACGGCAATGTCGGCATGGACATCGTCTACGGCGGGAACGGCGCCGACACGGTCCGCGGCGGCAAGGACAACGACAGCCTCGATGGCGGCGCGGGCAACGACCCGCACGTCAACGGGAACCTCGGCGACGACGTCGTCTTCGGCGGAGCCGGCAACGACACGGTCTACGGCGGGCAGGGCGCCGACGGGCTTTTTGGCGACGATGGCAATGACGAGCTGTCCGGCGACCTCGGGAACGACATCCTCACGGGCGGCGCCGGGGCGGACCGCTTCGTCATGAGGGTGGGCGGCGGGATCGACCTGATCGCGGATTTCAACGCTGCACAAGGGGATCGGATCGTCATGACTCCGGGGACGCCCTACAGCTGGTTCGACTACCAGGGCCAGGTGGTGCTCGACCTTGGCGGCGACACCCAGCTGATACTGTTCGGCATCCCCACCTCGGCGTTCTCCACCTCCTGGGTCGTCGGCGGCTGACCCTCCGCGCCTCTTGTCAGCCGCGGCCGGATGAGGCGAAGTCCTCTTCTGGACCGAGGGGGCTCCCATGCGTTTGCTGCTGCTGACGACGCTTGCGGCTGCGGCCGGCGCGGCCGCGGCGTCGGCTCAGCCCGTCTTCCACCCCGGCATTTTGATCGCCACCGACGTCCTGCCTTCGAGCCAGGACCTGGACGGCTGCATGGACACGGCGCGCCTGGTCTTCAGCGGCACGGGGCTGGTGATCGAAAGCAACGGCACGTCCTATTATGGCTCCAACGAGGAGCGCACGATCACCATCCGCTGCGACGTCCCCGGCAAGGTCGTGTTCGTCGAGGGCTTTTTCCCCGACGACAAGGACAAGCTGGACCCGATCGAGGCGGCCTTCGCCCACCGGGCCGCCGCGCCCCTGGTGGCCTCCCTGGCCAAGGCGCACCGGATCGCGGTGGACTGTTCGCGTCAGGCCAGCTGCCGCATGGACGCCCCGGCGGTCTGCCGCCAGGCCTATGCCAGGAGCGTAAAGCCGACGGCGACGGTCGTGCTGGAAGACAAGTGCAGCGACGGCCAGGGCTCGTACACCTGCAAGATCACCTACGAGCTCGACTGCAACTAGTCGGCCCCGCTCATGCCGGCGCCGTCACTGGCCTCGGCTTGCGGTCGCGGTCGATGGCGACATAGGTGAAGGTCCCTTCGGTCACCTTGGTGACGGTCTCGCCGTCACGGGGGCGCCGCCAGGCCTCCACCGCCACCTGCACCGAGGTGCGCCCCGTCCGGGTCACCCTGGCGTAGAGGCTGACCTCGTCGCCCACCGCCACCGGGCTGAGGAAGGCCATGCCGTCGACCGCCACCGTGGCGCAGCGGCCGCAGGCCAGGCGGAAGGCCACCGTCGCCCCGGCCAGGTCCATCTGGGACATCAGCCAGCCGCCGAAGATGTCCCCCTCCGGGTTGGTGTCGCTGGGCATGGCGATGGTGCGGATCACCGGCGCCTCGGACGGCGCGCCCTGGACATGTTCACTGCCGGACATGGACGCCTCCCCCTCGGTTCGCCACGGTCGCCGGCCGCCTGCAAGGCCCGTGCGGGCGGGGCGAGGGATGTGGTCCACGGCTACGTAATAACATAGCGAACTCCTTCGCCGGCATGGATGAGGGGTCAACCAAAGCCGCACGTATTGGTCGTTCGAGGCGCCGGAGATGCGCCGCCATCTTCTGGGGGAAGTTCGTTGAAGCCGATCCACCTGCGTGTCGCCACCGCGGCGGCCACCTATTTCTTCGTCCAGGCCCTGGCCGGCGGCGCCCTGGCGGCGGAGGCCGCGACGGCCACGGACGCCCCCATCGCTACAGCGTCGGCCGACACCAACGTCGGCGAGATCGTGGTGTTCGGGCGCGGCGAGGCCAAGATCGGCATCGCCAAGGCCTCCAGCGAAGGCACGGTGTCGGGCTCCGACCTGCTGGTGCGGCCCCTGCTGCGGGTGGCTGAACTACTGGAGGCGGTGCCCGGCATGATCGCAGCCCAGCACTCGGGTTCGGGCAAGGCCAACCAGTACTTCCTGCGCGGCTTCAACCTCGACCACGGCTCGGACTTCACCGACTACATCGACGACGTGCAGATGAACTTCCGCACCCACGGCCACGGCCAGGGCTATCTGGACCTGAACGGCCTGATTCCGGAAATCGTCAGCCGCGAGGACTACCGCAAGGGGCCCTACCGCGGCGACGGCGGCGACTTCGCCCTGGCCGGCGCAGCCTATATGACCACCATCGATTCCTACGACCGCCCTTGGGTGGCGCTGGAGGGCGGGAGCCATGGCTCGGCCCGGCTGGCGGCTGGCGGCACGGCCAGCAATGTGGGCGGCGGCGACCTCACCTTCGTCGGCGAGGGCAAGGTCTACAACGGGCCCTGGCAGGAGCCCGAGCACCTGCGGCACTATGCGGCCTTCGCCAAATACGCCAAGCCGACGTCGCTGGGGATGCTGGAGCTGACCAGCCATTTCTACCGCGGGACCTGGAACCCCACCGAGCAGATCCCGGACCGGATCGTCGGCTCGGCGATCTGTCCCGACGTGTTCTGTTCGCCCGACCCTTCGGCCACCGGCGAGACCACCCGGGTGATCGCCGACGCCAAGCTGAGCGGCCCCCAGTGGAAGGCGAACGTCTATACCCAATACTACAACTGGGACATGTTCTCGAACCCGACCTACGCCAATGCGGACGGGTCGAGCGCCCAGATCCACCAGTTCGACAAGCGCTGGATCTTCGGCATGAAGGCGGAGAAGACCTGGTACTTCGGCGACGCCTTCGACCTGACGTTCGGGACCGAGAACCGCTACGACGACATCGCCAACGTGGGCGTCTACCACACCGATAAGCGGGCCTTCGTCGAGTCGTTCGGCGCCTACGACGTGAAAGAGGCCTCGGCCTCTCTCTACAGCGAGGCGACGTGGCGGCCCCTGCCGGGCTTGCGGGTCGTGGGCGCGCTGCGCGGTGACGCCTATCACGCCGACGTGAAGGCAAACGATCCTCAGGCCGCCGCCATCGGCACGGGCACGAAGGGCGCGTCCCTGCTCTCGCCCAAGGCCAGCGCGGCGTACAAGATCAGCGACAACGTCGAGGTCTATGCCGACTGGGGCAAGGGATTCCACTCCAACGACGTGCGCGGCGCCTTCGCCAACCCGCCGGTGCCGATCCTGGTCAAGGGAAGCGGCAAGGAGATCGGCGCGCGGTTCCAGCTCAACCACCTGACCCTGACCACCACCTACTGGTGGCTCAACGTCGGCAGCGAGCTGAAGTTCGTGGGCGATTCCAACGCGGTCGAGCCTACGGGCGCCAGCAACCGCCACGGCTATGAGATCGTTGTGTTCTGGCGGCCGCGGCCGTGGCTGGCCATCGACGGCAACTACACCGCCAGCCATGCCCGCTACGACAACGGCGACTACATCCCCAACGCCTTCGACAACGCCGCCTCGGTCGGGGTCTCGCTGGTTTCGGACAAGTGGGAGGGCAGCCTGCGCCTGCGCCACCTGGGCGGCTATCCCCTGATCGAGGACAATTCCCAGCGTGACCCGGGCAGCAACGTCGTCAACGCCCGCGGCGCCCGCAAATTCGCCAATGTCGAGGTCTATGCCGAGGTCCTGAACGTCCTCAACAGCCGGGACAAGGACATCACCTATTGGTACGAATCCTTCATCCCCGGCTTCGACAAGGCTCCGGTCGAAGGCACCCTCAGCCGCGTGGTCGAGCCGCGGACGATCCGCGTAGGGGCGAAGTACAAGTTCTAGACAGAGGCCCCCTCGGTCGCCTGCGGCGGGAACTCCCTGTGGGCGGGGGAGCTTAGGCTTTCCCCCCCTGCAAAGCGGGGAGGCTGTCCTTAGGGCCGGAGGGCAAGTCCCCTTACCCTGAGCAATTCCGGCACAGGCCGCGCACCTCCAGGCTGACCTCGCGGGCCGCGAAGCCCGCGGCGGCGGCGGCGTCATGGGCGGCGGTCACGGCGCCGTCGAACTCCTCCACCGCGCCGCAACGCTCGCAGAGCAGGAAGGCCGGCGGACAGACGTGGGCGGCGCCGGTGCAGACGACGAAGGCGTTCAGCCCGTCGATGCGGTGGACCAGGCCGCACTTCTCCAGCATGGCCAAGGCGCGGTAGACCGTCGGCGGAAAGGCCGGGGCGCCTTCCCGGGCCAGGGCGTCGATCAGGTCGTAGGCCTTTACCGCCCCGCCTGTGCGCATCACCAGCTCGAACACCCTGCGCCGCGGCGTGGTCCAGCGCTCGCCGGCGGCGAGGCAGCGCGCCTCGGCCATGGCCAGGGCGGCGGCCACCTGATCCTCTGAACGCCCGCGGTGGGGTTTTCCCTCCCCCGTCATGCGTGAAGCTCGTCGCAAGCGCTCAGGTCCCGGCATTCCACCTGGAGGGTGGCGTGGGCGAGCCCGAATCGGTCCGCGAGCGCGGCGCGCGTGGCGTTGAGGAAGGCGTCGCCGCCACCGTCAGGCCGGACGATATGGGCCGTCATGGCGGTTTCGGTGGTGCTCAGCGCCCACACGTGCAGATCGTGGACGCCGGTCACGCCGGGACAGCCCTGGATAAACGCTCGAACCTCCTCGACGTCGATGGCCCGCGGCGCGGAGTCCAGCGCCAGATCGATCGACTCCTTCAGCAGGCTCCACGTGCCGACGAGGACCACCGCTACGATCAGCAGACTCACGGCCGGGTCGATCCAAAGGACTCCGGTGAGGACGATCAGGCCCCCCGCCGCGATGACGCCGGCCGAAACCCCCGCATCGGTCGTCATATGCAGGAACGCCGCGCGCACGTTCACGTCGGACTTGCGCCCAGCCATGAACAGCAGCGCCGTGGCTCCGTTGATCGCTACGCCGACGGCGGCGACGATCATCATCAAACCGAGCTTCACCGGTTCGGGCGTGGCCAGCCGATGCAGAACCTCGATGACGATAGCCCCGCAGGCGAAGACCAGGATCAGGGCGTTGAGCAAGGCGGCCAGGATACTCGCCTTGGCGAAACCGTAGGTCCGGTGAGAGCTCGTGGCGGTCCGGCGGCCAAGCCACGCCGCTCCGCCGGCGAGGGCCAGGCTCAACACATCCGACAGATTGTGACCCGCGTCCGCCAACAAGGCGGTCGAGTGCGCCGCTACGCCTGCCAGTCCCTCGATCAATACGAAGGCGCCATTCAATCCCATGCCGACCAGAAACCGCCAATTATCCGGCGCGGCGTGGTGGTGGCCGCCGTGACCATGATGACTATCGTGATCGTGCTCTGCGTGACCTCGGCTCATTGGCCCACCTTCCCTGCGGCCAGCTCCGGGAACACCGTCGTGGGCGTGGGGCGAAGCCTCGCCGCGATACGCATCAGGACCAAGGTGATCGCCGGCAGGACCACGAGGGTGAGCGCGGTGGCGGTCAGCAACCCTCCGATGACGACGATGGCGAGCGGCTTTTGAACCTCGGCCCCGGTGCCATGGGCGAGCGCCATGGGAATGAAGCCCACCGCGGGGACGAGGCCCGTCATCAGCACCGGACGGACCCGCTCCATCATCCCGCCGACGATGGCGTCCGCCGCAGGCAATCCCTGCTGCAGCCTTTCGCGGATGCTGCTCATGACCACCAGGCCGTTCAGCACGGCCACGCCCGAAAGACAGATGAAGCCGACCGCCGCGGAGACGGAGAAGGCCATGCCCGTCGCAGCCAGGGCGAAAGCGCCGCCCGCAAGCCCAAGCGGGACGGCGGTGAACACCGCGATCGCCGGGGCGAACCCGCCTAGCGCGAGATACAGGAGCGCGAAGACGAGCACGAAGCAGATCGGAACGACGATCGCGATCCGCTGGGACGCCGCTTTCAGACTCTCGAACTGCCCGCCCCAGGTGATCCAGGACCCTGAAGGCAGGCTCACGGCCGCCACCTTGGTCTGAGCCTCCCTCACGAACGACCCCAGGTCGCGGTCCCGGACGTTGGCCTGGATCACGACCCGTCGCTTCCCGTCTTCCCGACTGACTTGGTTGAGTCCGTCGGAGAACTGGAACCTGACGACCTCGCGCAGCGGAATGGAGGCGCGCGGCCCGCCGGAACCCGGCAGGGCGACCGGAAGGGCTCCCAAGGCGTCGAGGTCGTTCCGCACGGCGGTCGGCACGCGGACCACCACGTCGAAGCGCCTGTCGCCCTCGAACACCAGTCCGGCCTGCCGGCCTCCCAAGGCGGCGGCGACGGTGTCGGTCACCTCTTCCATGGTCAGCCCGAACCTTGCGATGGCGCCCCGGTCGAAGTTGAGGTCGAGCGTGGGCGCGCCGCTGGTCTGTTCGGCGTGCACATCGGCCGCCCCAGGAATTTTCTGCAGGACGGCTGCGATCTGCGCGGCGGTCGCGCTCATCTTTTCGAGGTCGTCGCCATAAAGCTTGACCGCGACGTCGCCGCGGACCCCGCCGATCAGCTCGTTGAACCTCAGCTGGATCGGCTGACTGACCTCGTACGCATTGCCCAGCAGGGGCCGGAGCTTGGCCTCGATGCGCTCTACGACCTGGGCCTTGGTGCGCACGCCGGCCGGCCACTGGGCCTGTGGCTTGAGGATGACGAACCCATCCGAGGCGTTGGGGGGCATGGGGTCGGTGGCCACCTCCGCCGTCCCTGTCTTGGAAAAGACCGTAGCCACCTCGGGCAGACTGGACACCGCGCGCTCCACCTGCCGCTGCATGGCGGCGGACTGCTCCAGCGACGTCGAGGGGATGCGGACGGCGGCGAGGGCGATGTTCTTTTCGTCGAGTTGGGGGATGAACTCCTGTCCGAGGGTGGAGAAGACCACGAGCCCGGCCGCCGCCATCGCCACTCCGGCGGCTATGAAGGGCAGCGGCCCTGCGACGGCGCGGCGGAGGGTCGGCTCGTAGACGAGCTTGACCCAGGCGACCAGCCGCACCTCGTTTTCAGCCACCCGGTCCCGGACCAGGATGGCGACCATGGCCGGAACGAAGGTCAGCGACAGCACGAAGGCCGACGCCAGGGCCAGCATCAGGGTGATCGCCATGGGCGCGAAGGTCTTGCCCTCCACGCCCTGGAAGGTCAGCAGGGGCGCGAACACCAGGAAGATGATCGCCTGGCCGAAGACGGTAGGGCGGATCATTTCCCGCGAGGCGCCGGTGACGGTCTCCAGCCGCTCCTTCAGGGTGAGGAGGCGGCCTTCACCCTGTTGGCGTTCCGCCAGCCGGTGCAGGCAATTCTCGATCAGGATCACCGCGCCGTCGACGATCAGGCCGAAGTCCAGCGCTCCCAGGCTCATCAGGTTTCCCGAGACGTGGAAGGCGTTCATGCCGATCGCGGTCATCAGGAACGAGAAGGGGATGACCAGGACCGCGATCGCGGCGGCGCGGACGTTCCCTAGCAACAGGAACAGCGAGGCGGCGACGAGCAGGGCGCCCTCGGCCAGGTTCTGCGCCACCGTCGCGATGGTCGCGTTGACCAGCTTCGAGCGGTCCAGGGTGGTGGCGACGACCACGCCGGGAGGAAGCGACGTCTTGATCCGCTCCAGCTTGTCGCCCACCGCCTTGGCCACGGTCCGGCTGTTTTCGCCGATCAGCATCAACGCCGTGCCGATCACGACCTCATGGCCGTTCCGGCTGGCCGCGCCGGTACGCAGGTCGCCGCCGACACGCACCGCGGCCACGTCCTTGACGGCCACCGGGGTCCCGCTGCGGGTGGCGATCACCGCGTCGCCGATCTCGACCAACGAGCGGATGCGGGCGTCGGCGCGCACCAGGTAGGCTTCGCCGCCGCGCTGGATGAAATCCGCGCCGACCGAGAGGTTCGCCGCTTCGAGGGCGCGGGCCAGGTCGGTGAAGGAGATGCCGTACGAAGCCAGCTTCACCGGATCCGGTTCGACCAGGTACTGCTTCTCGAAACCGCCGATGGAGTCCACCCCCGCCACGCCGCGGACGCCCTTCAGTTGCGGCGCGATGATCCATTCCTGGACCGTGCGCAGATAGGCTCCCCGCGCCGCAGGATCCGTCAGCCGTTCGCCTTCGGGGGTGACGAACGAGCCGTCGCGCTCGAGGGCGCCGCCCGCGAAATCCACCGAGTACATGTAGACTTCGCCGAGGCCGGTGGTGACGGGGCCGATCTGCGGCTGGACTCCGCCGGGCAAGGTGTCACGCGCCTGGCTCAGACGTTCGCTCACCTGCTGACGGGCGAAGTAGAGGCTCGTCCGCTCGTCGAAGACCGCGGTCACCTGGGAGAATCCGTTGCGGGACACCGAGCGCGTGCCTTGCAGGCCGGGGATGCCCGCCAGGGCCGTCTCGATCGGGAAGGTCACCCGCTTTTCCATCTCCACCGGAGAGAGAGCGGGGTCGACGGTGTTGATCTGCACCTGCTTGTTGGTGATGTCCGGCACCGCGTCGATGGGCAGGCGGGCCAGCTGCCACAGGCCGACCGAGGCGATCAACGCGGTCAGCAGCACCACCGCCCAGCGCCCGCGCACCGCTAGTGCGAGCAGCTTGCCGATCATTGGATCAAACCCTGACTGGACCTGGACTCACTCTTCATCCGCCGCCCCCTTCTCCAGCTCGGCCTTGAGCAGGAAGGCGTTGCGGGTGGCGACCATCTGGCCGCCGTTGAGGCCGGCTGCGATCTCGGCGCGGCCGCCGCCGCGGCTTCCCAGCGTGACCGACTGGACGCGGAAGCCCTCGGGCGTGCGCACGAAGACGGCGTCGCGCCCGCCGATCGACTGGACGGCCTCGTCGGCGACGACGACGCCGGTCCGGAGGGTCGCGGACCTGGGGCGGATTCGGGCCCTGACAAGTTGGCCGGGCTGAAGGCCGTCGAGGCTGGCGAGGGTCAGCACCACGGTGGCGGCGCGGGTTTCCGCGTTCAGCGTCGGCGTCACCGCCCGCACCGTGGCCGCGAGGCTCCGTCCGCCCGGCACTTCGACGAACGCGGGGTCTCCGGGGACGATACGCTGGGCCTCGGCGGCCGGGACGGCGGCTTGGACCTGTATCCGCTGGGGATCGGCCACCCGGAACAACTCGGTCTCCGACTGGATGAAGGCGCCCAGCGCGGCCGGCGCCGAAGTGATGCGGCCTCCGATAGGGGAGGTGACCATCACCGACCGGCCGTCGGCGGCGACACGCGCGGCCCCCGCAGCCGCCTGGGCCCGCCGCACCTCCGCCGCCGCCGCGGTCGATTCCGCCTGCGCCCGCTCGACGTCCTGCCGGGGCGACACCCGCTGTTCGAACAGGCGCAGCTCTCGTGTCAGCACCTGGCGCGCCAGGGCGGCCTTGGCGGCGGCCACGCTCCGTTCGGCCGCAATGCTCGCGGCTTCCCGGCTTTCGACCAGGGCGACGATCTCGCCGGCCCGGACCGGATCGCCCAACTGCTTGTAGATGCGCGTGACGGCGCCTTGCGCATGGGCGGTGAGGACCGCCTGGCCGTCGGGGGCGGCCGCGACCGTCGCCGAGGCCAGGATCTCGTCGTTCAAACCTCCCGTCGACGCCGCCTCGACCTTGATCCCGGACGCCTGCAGGACCGCCGGCGTCATGGTGAGCGTGTCCTTGGCGGTCTTCGAGTCCTCCGCCTTGGGGGCGGCCGGTGCGGTGGGAGCCCCAGGCGCCGTCAGGCGAGCGACCCCGAAGCCTAAGCCCGCGGCCAAGGCCAGGGCGGCGGCTCCCCCCGCGAGGAGGCGGGTGTTCGTGCTTGTCATGGTTGGTCTCCGAATGGCGTGCGCCCCTGGAGACGCGCCAGGGCGGCCTCCGCGGTGAGCCGATCGAGCTGGGCGTCTAGGGTTCGGGCGCGAGATTCCGCGAGGGTTCGGCGCGCGTTCAGGACCTCCAGCTGAGAGAGCTTGCCGCCCTCGTAGCCGAGGCGGGTCAGGCGGTAGGCCTCGTCGGCAGCCTGCTCCGCCTGGCGGGCGGCGGTCACGCGGCTGGCGGCGGCCTGCGTCTGGGCGGCGTCGGCTCGCAGGGAAGCCTCCGCGTCGAGGCGGGCGGCGGTCAGCCGCGCCTCGGCGGCGTCGAGCTCGGCCCGGGCGGCGGCGGTGGCGCCGCGGTTCCTGTCGAAGATCGGCAGGGGGGCGGAGATCCCGGCGACGAAGGCGGTGGAACGGTCGTCGCCGAAGCGGCGGACCCCGAACGAGGCGGTGAGGTCCGGCGCGGCCCGGGTCCGCTCCAGCCGCACCCGTCGGGCGGCGGCTTCGCGCTCGGCCTGGGCGGCGAGATAGGCCGGGGTCGACAGCACGTCCGCGACCGGCGGTGCGCCGGAAGGGGCGCGGTCGAGCAGGCCGTCGGGGATCGAGGTCAGGGGGACGGGGGAGCCCGAGAGGGCGGTGAGACGGGCCAGGGCGCCTTCGCGCTCAGCCCTGCGCTGCTCGATATCGGCCCGGGCGGAAGAGGCGGCGGCCTGGACCTGGACGGAGCGAAGATCGGCTTCGCGGCCGGCCTCGACCAGGGCGCGGGCCACTCGCGCGTCCTCCTCGGCGAGGTCGAGCGCCTCGACGGCCAGGGCGAGGCGCCGTTCGGCGGCTTCCGCGCGGGCGTAGGCGTCGGCCAGGTCGAAGGCGAAGTCGGCTTGGACCTGCACCTGCCGGGCGCGGGCGGCGGCGACGTCTGCCCGGCCGACGGCGATGCGGGCCGGGCGCTTGCCGCCGAGCTCGAACGGCTGGTCGACCTGCAGGGTGGTCTCGGAGCCCGACAGGCCGCTGCGGGGGCCGCTGCCGCCGAAGCTCTCGACCAGCAGCCCCGCGGTGGGGTTGGGGCGAACGGCGGCCTGGTCCGCCAGGCCCTCGGCGCGGCGAATCCCGGCCTCGCCCTCGGCCAGGCGCGGGGAGGTCGTCTGGGCCTGGCGAAGCAGGTCGCGATAGGGCGGGGCCGGGTCGGCCCTGGTGTGGGTGCAGATGGCGAGAACGCCGGTGGTCAGGCCGACGGCCGCGAGACGCGGCCACCGGCGGGTGGTGGGAGACATGGAAAACCCCGTGGACTGAAAGGCGGGGCGCCCCGGTCAGGGCGCTGTGGGCTTTTCAGGCTCTTGGGGGGCGTTCGGGTCCGGCGGTGGGGAACTGGGGCAGAGCCGCTCTGGCCTCCAGCCGCCAGCCGGCGTGCCGTTCGCGGGGGGCCGGCAGCAGGGTCAGGATCGGCGCCTGGTCCGCAGCGTGGGCGACGCAATGGCCCGAACAGCCGTGGGCGGGCGTGCTGCGGTGCTGAGGAGCTTTCTCGGAAAGGCCGACGACATGCGTCGCCGTGGCCCACGCGGCGTGGGCCACGGGACTGGGGCCCTCGTCGGCGTGGAGGAGTTCGTGGGAGGCCCCGCTGGCGACCAGGGTCAGGACAGCGAGCAGCGCGACCGCGAGCGACGCCGCTCGGCCGATCACCTGCTGAAATCCCGATGGCCTACGGATCATGAGGCGCCGCCCACTCCCTCTGCAAAGCCATCATACGCGCTTCGGCCGCAAATCCCTTGAAGACTCGCCGGTCGGAAGCTGCTGACAGCCGGGCCCGAGTTTCGTAAGGGCTATGCCGCAAGTCCGACCATCGAGTTCAACATGACCGACGCCCCGCCCGACCGCCTCAGCAACGACCCCGCAAGCCCGCACTACGACCAGGACGTCCTGGCCCGCGGGGTTGGGGTGCGCTTCAAGGGCGTGGAGAAGAACAACGTCGAGGAATATTGCGTCAGCGAGGGCTGGGTGCGACTGGCGGTGGGCAACACCAAGGACCGCGCGGGCAACCCCCTGACCCTGAAGCTGCAGGGCTCGGTGGAGCCCTATTTCCGGGACGGCTGATGGAATACCTGCACACCATGGTCCGGGTCCGCGACCTGGACGCGGCCCTGGACTTCTATTGCGCCAAGCTCGGCCTGCAGCAGGTGCGCCGGGTCGACAACGACAAGGGCCGCTTCACCCTGGTGTTCCTGGCCGCCCCCGGCGACGTGGCCGACGCCGGCGGGACCCTGACCGACATCCGCCCGGCCCTGGAGCTGACCTGGAACTGGGACGACGAGGCCTATACGGGCGGGCGGAACTTCGGCCATCTGGCCTATCGGGTCGACGACGTCTACGCCGCCTGCGAGCGGCTGCGGGCTGGAGGCGTGATCATCAACCGCCCGCCGCGGGACGGGAACATGGCCTTCGTGCGCTCTCCCGACGGCATCTCGATCGAGCTCCTGCAGAAGGGGCCGGCCCTCCCGCCGGCCGAGCCCTGGGCGTCCATGCCCAATACAGGAAGCTGGTAGGCCGACCGCCGTTGCGGAGGGCGGGACCCAGGCCCTCACCGGGGGCGCCCTCCGGATGTGGCGAAAAACACACGCTCGACGACGATGCAGACAGAGGGTGAACTCAACAACGCCTGGGCCGTTGAGGGAAGGAACCCGCCATAGTGGGCGAGCCGAACCCCGATCACCCCGAGGGCAGCATGAGCCTCCCGCAGCTAGTCGTCGTCCAGCCGGGCAGCGGTCCGGATTCCCCCAGCGCCCGGGCGCTCCGGCTCTATGCCGAAGCCCGTGAGGCCGCGATGGAGCAGGTCCGCATTGTCGAACACGCCATCGCACGGGTGATCGCGCTGTCTGAGGAGATCGCCGAAGGCGGCGAGGTCTATCCCGCCGGCGTGCGCGACCTGTGCCGGCGTCTGGGCGGAGACCTGACCTCGCGCGCGGCCACCCTGGACAGCCTGGCCCAGCGCGGCCTGGAGCATCGCTGAGGCGGGAACCGTTTGGGTGGATCGCCGGTTGCACCCACGTCTCAACCAGACAGTGGGTGAACCGATGAACCGTCAGGACGACAAGACCCAGACCGACCGCAAACAATCCTCCTCCGGCGCCAAGCAGGGCCAGTCCCGCCAGCAGCAGCAGGAGGCGACCCAGAAGGGCCAGCAGGGCGATCAGGGCCGCAAGAACAACCAGCAGCGCTAAAGCGCGCCCATCAAGAATAGGGAATGGGGCGGCCCCGCCACGGGCCGCCCCATTTTTTCATCGCGGCTGCGCCCTTACCAGATGCGCGCCCGCTCCTCCGGCTTGAGGTAGAGCTTGTCGCCGGGCTTGATGTCGAAAGCCTGGTACCAGGCGTCGATGTTGCGCACGACGCCGTTGACCCGGAAGGCCTCGGGCGAGTGCGGGTCCGACACCAGCTGTTGCTTGACCGCCTCGTCGCGGCGCTTGTCGCGCCAGCCTTGCGCATAGGCCAGGAAGAAGCGCTGGTCGCCGGTCAGGCCGTCGATCACCGGCGCCGGCTGGCCCTTCAGCGACAAGTGGTAGGCGTCCAGCGCGATCAGGAACCCGCCCAGGTCGGCGATGTTCTCGCCCATGGTCAACTCGCCGTTGATGTGCGAACCCGGCACCGGCTCATAGGACGAGTACTGCGTCCCCAGGCCCTTGGCCGCGGCCTCGAACTTCTTGGCGTCCTCCTCGGTCCACCAGTTGCGGAGGATCCCCTTGCCGTCGGTCTTGCGGCCTTCGTCGTCGAAGCCGTGGGTGATCTCGTGGCCGATCACCATGCCGATGCCGCCGTAGTTCACCGCCGCGTCAGCGGTGGGGTCGAAGAACGGCGCCTGCAGCTCGGCGGCGGGGAACACCACCTCGTTCATGACCGAGTTGTAGTAGGCGTTGGCGGTCTGGGGGGTCATGAACCACTCGGTGCGGTCGACCGGGTCGTTGATCCGCTTGACCTGCCGGCGCCACTCGAAGGCGGTCGAGCGCTCCATGTCGCCGTACAGGTCGTCCTCGCGCACGGTGAGGGCGGAATAGTCCTTCCACTTCGACGGATAGCCGACCTTGGTGGTGAAGTTGGCCAGCTTCTCCAGCGCCTCCTTCTTGGTGGCCGGGCTCATCCAAGTCAGGCGCTGGATGCGCGCACCCATGGCGGTCTTCAGGTCGGTGACCAGGGCGTCGATCTTGGCCTTGGCCTCTGGCGGGAAGTGGCGCTCGACATAGACCCGGCCGATGGCTTCGCCCATGGCGCCGTCGGCGGCGGCCACGGCGCGCTTCCAGCGCAGGCGCTGCTCCTCCACCCCCGAGAGGTCGCGGGAGCGGAACTCGAACCTGGCCTGGACGAAGGGCTCCGACAGATAAGCCGCCGAAGAATCCGCCAGATGGAAGGCGGCCCAGGCGCGCAGGGTCGGCAGGGGGGTGCGGGCGAAGACGGCGGAGATCTTGGGGAAGGCCGTCTTCTCGTTGACGATCACCTTGGGCAGACCGGGAACCTCAGCCGCCTTCAGGAAAGTGGTCCAGGGGAAGCCCGGCGCGAACTTCGCGAGCTGGGCCACCGTCATCGGGTTGTAGGTCTTCTCGACGTCGCGGCGGTCGGCGCGGGTCCAGCTCGCCTGGGCGATGGCGGTCTCATAGGCGACCACGGCGCGGGCGGCGGCCTGCGGGTCGGGCCAGCCGATCATGGTCAGCATCCGGGCGACATAGGCCTGGTACTTGGTCTTCTTGTCGGCGAACGCGGCTTGCAGGTAGTAGTCCCGGTCGGGCAGGCCCAGGCCGCCCTGGACGAAGTTCAGCACATAGCGGTCCGGCGCCTTGGGGTCGGCGTCGATGTAGACGTCGAAGATCGAGGCGTTGAAGCCCTGGCTCCCGCGGCCCATGAGGGCGGCGAGCTTGACCCGGGTGTCCGCCGCGCGGATCGCGGCCAGCTCAGGCTGTAGCGGCTTGGCCCCCAGGGCGTTGATCCGGCCCTCGTCCATGAAGGCTTTGTAGAAGGCCGCTCCCTTGGCGCCGTCGGTGGCCGGGACGGCGCCGGCGGGCAGCTTGCGAGCCTCCTCCTCAAGGATGGCGTGGACCTGGTTCTCCGACAGCTCGCTCAGGACGTAGTTGACCCCGTAGCCGGTGCGGTCGGCGGGGATCTTCAGGGCGTCGAGGTACTTGCCGTTGGCGTAGCGGTTGAAGTCGTCGCCGGGCTTCACGCTCGTGTCGCGGCCGGCGAGGTCGATGCCCCAGGTCCCGAACTTGGGCGGGGTCAGCATGGGCGCGGGGTCGGGTTTCGGCGGGGCGTTGGGCGCCGAGGCGGGGGCGCCGGCGGGAGGGCTCGGCTCCTGTGCCCGGAGCGGGGTCGTCGCGAACAGGGCGAGGGCTGCGAAGCCGCAGAGGCTCAGGCGGGTCATGGGCGTCCTTGGGCGGTCGGTCTCGGGATGTCTCTTATCGACTGTAGCAGTGCGGAATCTTGGCTTTCCAGAGGCCTGACTGCGACGGGCGGCCCTGCATGATGAGGGACAAACTAAGCCGGGTCCTCGAGGCTGAAGGTCTGGGCCTGCTCGTCGTAGGCGAACAGCTCGGCGTAACGGCCCCAGGAGATGACCGCGGCCAGGGTCTCCTCGGCGAACTCCTCGGACATGAAGTCCTCCAGCTCTTCGGAGAAGCGGCGATACGGAGCCCGGCGGCTGGGGCGTTCGTCCAGCACCCGACGGACCAGGGCGACGATCGGCACATGGGCCAGCAACTGCTCGGAGAACAGGCGCTTGCGCCCGTCCACGTCGGACTCGACGAAGCGGCGTCCGGGCTCGATTAGGCGGATGTCCCCGTGGGCGACCTCGGCGAAGCCCAGCAGCTGCAGGGTCTCGGCGATGGGGAACAGCTCGTCGACCTCCATGGTCAGCTCGTCGGCGAGCTCGGGCAGGTCGGCCTTGCCCTTGAACGGCGGGGCGGCCAGGGCCTCCATCAGGCCGGCCAGCAGGTTGGTGGAGATGTCGGGCAGCTTGCGGCCGACCCCGGCGCTGGCCGCCTGCTCGGGGGTGGTCTGCTCGGCCGTCAGGGCCGGGTCGGAGGGGTTGGTCATCCGCTCGTAGACCTGGTCCACCAGCTTACGGAAGGCCGCGTCGGTGCGGCTGCGGGGGTGGGACAGGGTGATGGGGATCTCGGCGGCGACCCGGCCGGGGCTGGCGGTGAACAGCAGTATGCGGTCGCACATCAGGACCGCCTCCTCGATGTTGTGGCTGACCATCAGGATCGACCGCAGGGGCAGGCGCCCCTCCATCCACAGGTCGATCACGTCGGTGCGCAGGGTCTCGGCGGTCAGGACGTCCAGGGCCGAGAACGGCTCGTCCATGAGCAGAAGCTCGGGCTGCATGACCAGGCCGCGGGCGAAGCCGACCCGCTGGCGCATGCCGCCGGACAGCTCCTTGGGGTAGGCGTTCTCGAAGCCGTCGAGGCCGATCAGGTCGATGGCCTGCAGCGAGCGCGAGCGCCGCTCGGCGGTGGGGATGCCGAGGGGCTCGAGCCCGATCTCCACGTTCTCCAGCACCGTCAGCCAGGGGAACAGGGCGAAGCTCTGGAACACCATGGCGATGGCTTCGGACGGCCCGCGCAGGGGGCGGCCGCGCCAGCGCACCTCGCCGGCGGCGGGGCGGGCGAGCCCGGCGATGATGCGCAGCAGGCTCGACTTGCCCGAGCCGGAGCGGCCGAGCAGGCCGACGATCTCGCCGGCCTTGAGGGTGATGTTGACCCCGTCCAGCACCAGCAGGTCGTCCGAAGCGCCCTTGGCGTAGGTCTGGCTGACCTCGGCGATCTCCAGCAGCACCTCGGGCGCCGGAGCGGTCCGGGCGGGGGCGGTCATGATGTCGGAGGCCATCAACTCACTCCGCGCGAAGGCGCCGGGCGGCGCTGGTGAACAGGGGGTCCCAGACCAGGCGGTTGAACAGCACCACATAGACCGCCATCACCGCCACGCCCAGGACCACCCGGCGCAGGTCGCCGTCGGCGGTGGCCCTGGCGATGTAGGCGCCCAGGCCGTGGGCCTCCAGCCGCGTCGACCCCCAACTGGCGGCCTCGGCGACGATGGCGGCGTTCCAGGCTCCGCCGCCGGCGGTGACCGCCCCGGTCACGTAGGAGGGCAGGACCCCGGGGAGGATCACCTTGCGCCACCAGGTCCAGCCGCGGATGCGCATCGAGGCGGCGGC
The DNA here is from genome assembly GCA_035493215.1 of Caulobacteraceae bacterium. GTDB lineage: Bacteria > Pseudomonadota > Alphaproteobacteria > Caulobacterales > Caulobacteraceae > NCED01. The sequence goes on along the minus strand of DATJIO010000035.1, from coordinate 37,958 downwards.
TTCCAGCAGGTCGGCCGGGAACATCCGGGTCCCGGCGATGACGTTGAACAGGATGTACCACTGGGCCCCAAGGATCATCAGCGGCGACAGCCAGATGTCGGGGGCCAGCCGAAAGCGGACCACCGCGGCGACGACGAGCGGATAGAGGATGTTGGCGGGGAAGGCCGCCAGGAACTGAGTGACGGGCTGCAGGGCCGCCGCCCAGCGGGGGCGCAGTCCGATCATCACGCCGAGCGGAAGCCAGACGGCGCTGGCGACCACCACCAGGACCACGACCCGCAGCAGGGTGATCAGGCCGAGGACGAGGCACCAGCCGACCTCGCCCAAGGAGACCTCACCGCCGATGTAGGCGGCGGCCCGCCAGGCGGCCAGGGCGCCGGTCAGCGCCAGGAGCGCATACCAGCCCCAGTCGGCATAGCGGCTCGACCAGACCCGGCTGAAGCCGGGGGTCAGGTCGATGGGGCGTCCCAGCCGGACGCTGGCGAGCGAGCCCAGGAAGCTTTGGACCGGCCGCCACAGGCGTCGCGTCAGGTCGGTCCTTTGGAGGAAATCCAGCACCCACGACCGGGGTATCGGCGCGTCGGTCGATGGCGGATCGAGGCGGAACTTCTCGGCCCAGGCGACCAGGGGCCGGAAAAGCAGCTGATCGTAGGCGAGGATCACCAGGGCCATGGTCAGGACGGCCCAGCCTATGGCGCGCAGGTCGTGCTGGACGATCGCCAGCGCCACGTAGGACCCCACGCCCGGCAGCGAGACGGTGACCCGGCCGACCGAAATGGCCTCCGACGCCACCACGAAGAACCAGGCGCCCGACATTGAGATCATGGCGTTCCAGATCAGCGACGGCGCGGCGTAGGGCGCCTCCAGGGTCCAGAACCGCCGCCATGCGCCCAACCGCATGGAATCGGACAGGTCCTTCAGGTCGCGGGGAAGGGTGCGGGTGGAATGGTAGAAGCTGAAGACCATGTTCCAGGCCTGGCTGGTGAAGATGGCGAAGATCGCCGCGAACTCCACGCCCAGGACCTGCCCCGGAAACAGGGCCATGAAGCCGGTGACTGTGAACGACAGGAATCCCAGCACCGGCACCGACTGCAGCACGTCGATCAGCGGGATGATGACCATCTCCGCGCGCCGGCTCTTGGCCGCCAGCGCCCCGAACACGAAGGTGCACAGCAGCGACAGCGCCATGGCGGCGAACATCCGCATCGTCGTGCGCAGGGCGTAGCCGGGCAGGACCGCCGGATCGAGGGAGATCGGCGTGCGATTGGCGACCACGAGGGGCTGGAGAGTCTCCCGCCCGCCGAGCGCGATCAGGGTCAGCGCCCCGATCACCAGGGCGAACACCACTACGTCCCAGATGTTGGGCGGCGTGTAGCCCGCCAGGAGCGGCCTTCGGCTGGCGGATAACGGGCGATGCACGGGCATGGCTCCCTCTCCGCGGTCGAATGGTGGGTTTCGGTGGATCGTCGGCCCGCCTTACAGGGGCGGGAGGCGGGGGGCAATCGCGCTCACAAACACTCGTAGGCCGCGTCGATCAGGCGCCGCGCGCGCGGGTCGCCGAGGAGGAGCGAGGACTGGCGGTTCATGACATAGGCGCCGGCCACGCCCCGGTCCGGGTCGGCGAAGGCGCAGCTGCCGCCCCAGCCCGAATGGCCGAAGCTCTCCCGCTCGCGACCGTAGATTGCCAGGCTGGCGTTGCGCATGAAACCCGCGCCCCAGCTCATGCGGTAGGGCAGGACCAGGTCGGGGCCGGTGATGCGCTCGCGGCTCGCCTCGGCGATGGTCGGCCGGTCCAGCAGATAACGTCCCTCCAGCCGGCCGTCCCCGGCCATGGCGCTCATCAGCCGGGCCAGGTCGCGGGCGGTGGCGTGGCCGTTGGCCGAGGGGATTTCCGCCCGCCGCCACTCGGCGCCGCCCCGGCCCCCCGGCGCCGCCCACGGGGTGAGGAAGGCGGCGCGCCGGGCCTCGTTGATCTCGCCGAAGTCGGGCAGGGCCTTGGGCCGATCCAGCTCGGCGACGCGGCCGTGCTCGGCGTCGGGCAGGCCGATCCACAGGTCCAGGCCGAAGGGCTCGCGCAGATCCTCGGCCAGGGCCGCGCCCATGGTCCGGCCGTCGACCCGGCGGAAGATCTCCCCGGCCAGGTAGCCGAAGGTGACAGGGTGATAGCCGCTGGCCGTCCCGGGCGGCCACATCGGGACCATGGCGGCGAGCCTGGCGCAGATGGCGTCCCAGTCGAACCACAGGGACGGCTCCATCGGCTCCAGGAACCCGGGCAATCCGGCCTGGTGCGACAGCACCTGGGCCACGGTGACCGCGCCCTTTCCGCCCTGCGCGAACTCGGGCCAGACTTGCGCCACCGGCTGGTCGTAAGCCAGCCGCCCCTGGTCCACCAGGCGGGCGATCAGGATGGCGGCGATGGCCTTGGTGGTGGAGAAGACCGGGGTGAGGGTGCGGTCGTCGAAGGGCCGGGCGCCTGTCCGGTCGGCGTGGCCGCCCCACAGGTCCACCGCCATCTCGCCCTCGACCACTAGGCTGAACCGGGCGCCCAGCTCCTCGCCCGCGGCGAGCGCGGCTTCGAAGACGTCGCGGACGGGGGCGAAACGGTCATGGCAGTCGCCGTGGGCCAGGGTCATGGCTGCTCCTTAGCGCGCCGGCGCCGCCGGAGGAACCGTCAGGCTGGGAGCTTCAGCAGCCTGGCGAGGTTGCCGCCGAGCATCGCGGTCTTCTGCGCCGGGGTGAAGGCGCGGGCGTTTGCGATGGTGTCGATGGTGTCCGGCCAGGGGAAGGGCAGGTCCGAGCCGTAGACGACCTGGCCGGCCCCCATTTCGGCGACCAGGTGCCTGATCCCCTCCTCCGAGAACACCATGGAATCGACCAGAATCTGGTCCTTCAGATAGGCGCTGGGGGGCTTGCTGTTGCGGCAAACCGCGCCGGGGCGGTAGGCGCAGGCGGCCTCGAAGCGGCCGAGATAGGAGGGGAAGAAGCCGCCCCCGTGGGCGGCGCAGATCTTCAGGCGGGGAAACCGGTCCAGCACCCCGTCGAAGATCATCCGGGCCAGGAAGACCGAGGTCTCCAGCGGGTTGCCGACGATGTTGTCCAGGTTGGGACCGCCGGCCAGGGCCCCGTCCCGCACGAGGCTGACGGCGTTGTCGGGGTGCATGAACACCGGGACGTCCAGCTCCTGGCACTTGGCCCAGAACGGGTCGTAGCGGGCGCTGGTCGGGGACTCGCCCTTGACGTGGCCGCCGATGGAAGCGCCGCGGAAACCGAGGCCGCGGACGGCGTGCTCCAGCTGGCGCGCCGCCAGCTCCGGAAACTGCAGCGCCACCGAGCTGAGAGCGGCCAGGCGCCCGGGATAGGCCGCGATCAGTCCCGCCAGGCCCTGGTCGTGGACGGCGACGATGCGCTCGGCCAGGGCCTGGTCGGCGGCGTACCACCAATAGACGTTGACCGTGAGCACCTGGAGGTCGATCCCGCGGCGGTCCATTTCGGCGATCCGGGCCGGACCGAACACGTTGGACGCCGCCACCTTCTGGGCCAGAGGCGTTCCCGCCACCACCGGCTCGACCTCGGGGACGGCGCAGTGGCCGTGGATGTCGATCACCCGCACGCGGCGACCCGCGACCGTGACGATCTTGCGCCCGGCCGGCGCCGCCCACGCCCACGAGGGTCCCGCGGCCAGGGCCCCGCCCAGGAAGGCCCGGCGCGTCGTTCGGTCTGCGGTCACGAAACCCTCCCCGGCCGGCTTGTCGGGCGCAGGACAGACCGGCCGCGAGCCAAATGCAACGCCCGGCCTGGCCCGCCCGCCTGGACTTAAGGCCCGCCGCGTCCAAGATGAAGGGGATGAGCGTGCTCTATCCCGTCGCCGAGACCGCCGAAGCCGCCCTGCAGGCGCCGCGAGGCTTCGCTGCGCGCCAGCGGGCCGCCGAGGGGCTGGCCGGGGGGGCGGTGGTGTTCGCCACCGAGGTGGTGGGGCCGTCCTTCGCCACCGAGGCCGCCGCCCTGGACGCCTACGCCGGCCGGTTGGACGACGAGCGGTCCGGCCGGCGCGTCCAGGTGGCGCCCGAGAGCCGCTGGTGCGCCCTGCGGGCCGTCGCGCCCGAGGCCCGGCGCCGGGCCCGCACCGTGGAGCCGGTCAACCGCGACGGCCGGCGGTGGCCTGCCCCGGATCCGAAGCGGCCGACTTCGGTGTGGCGGTTGTCGGTATCCTACTGGAAGATCGGCTCCGGGCCTGCGGAGACGCCGGGGCAAGCCGCGCGCAAGCTGCGCAGGACGGCGGGGGCGGAGACCCTGGATGCGGCCGCTTTGCGCGCCCTGGCCGGCCAGCCGCTGCAGCCGGTCAGGCCGCAGCAGCCCCTCGACATCGGCCTGTTCGAGACGCGGCCCCCGGAGGCGCCGCACATCGTCATGCCGGACGAGTAGGCCTTGAGCATGACAGCCGAAAGTGGCCGCCGGTTTCGGCGGCGGTCACGCTCAAATCGCTGAAATTGGAGCTTTCCGCGTCAAGTGACTTCGTTTGATGCGGAAAGGCTCCGCGCCGCGAAGGGATTGGGAAAGCCCCGGTCGGCCCAGCGGCGCATGGCGGTGCGGGCGGGGCGCTCGATCAGGTAGTGGGCGCAGGCGGCCACGGGAACCACCCCCGCCAGCATCGCCAGCCACAGGACGGGCGGCAGGGGGCCGTCGTTCAGGTGCAGGACCTTGCGGGCCCCGTGGGTGAAGACCAGCTGCCACGGGAAGCAGGTCATGTAGACCGCGTAGGAGACCTCGCCCAGCCAGACCCCGACCCGGCCCGACAGCAGCTTCGAGCCGGTGTCGGTGAGGCCGGCGAGCATCAGGATCACGCCGCCGAAGACGGTGACCAGGGCCTCGTCGGGAGCGCCGATCTGGGCCAGGGTCGGGACCAGGGCCGCCAAGACGGCGGCCCAGAAGGTCGCCTGTATCCGGGTCCGGACCGCCCCCGACCGCCACAAGAGATAGACCGCGCAGCCGTAGGTGAAGCACGGCACGATCCTGAGCGCGCCCCAGCGGAAGGTCGCTTCGCTCAAGGGAAAGCCGGCCAGGGCCTTGAACGCGGCGTAGAGGCCGAACAGCAGGATCAGGGCGCCGACCACCGCCATCTTGGGCCGGTCGCGCAGCCGCCAGGCCGTCCAGGCGAAGGCGGGGAAGCAGAGGTAGGCGAAGAACTCGGCCGAGATCGACCAGGAGGGGTGGTTCCAGGCCGACGCCGGCGCCAGGCCCCAGGCGTGCAGGGCCAGGAGGCTGGCGGGGAGGGCCGCCCAGTTCACCATCTCGCCGCTGAGCGCGATCCCCGCCGCCGCCGCGGCCGCCGCCAGGGCGCCCAGGGCCAGGATGCAGGTGAGGTGCAGCGGATAGATCCGCGATACCCGCGCCCAGAGGAAGGTCGCGTAACTGAAGCGGCCTTCGCCGAAGGCCTGCAGATAGACGTGGCTGAGGATGAAGCCGGAGAGGACGAAGAACATCTCGACGCCGAGATAGCCCTTGCCGACGATCTGGGGCATGGCGCCGCTGCTGAGATCGGGCCAGTAGAGATAGCAGACGACCCAGCTGGCGGCGGCGAAACGCAGGGCCGTAAGGGGCTTGAGGTCGAGCGGCATCGCGACGGCTCCGGGATGTCCGGGATATGGCCGCCGAGGCTGCCGAAAAGATGTTAACAAGCTGGGGTCAAGCCGTTCGGTTCATGTCCGATTCCCTCGTGCCAACCGCCGCCGCCCCCGTTCCTGCCGTAGGCGTGGTCTGCCTGCGCGGCGACGCCGTGCTGCTGATCCGGCGCGGGACCCCGCCGATGCTCGGGGCCTGGAGCCTGCCCGGCGGGCGGATCGAGTGGGGGGAGCGGACCCGTGACGCGGCCCTGCGCGAACTGTCCGAGGAGACCGGCGTCGAGGCCGAGCTCTTGGGCCTGGTCGAGGTGGCCGACGGGCTGTTCGGCGACGGGCCGGTTCCCGACCGCCACTATGTCCTGGTCGACTATGCGGCCCGCTGGCGGGCGGGCGAGCCCCGCCCCGGCGACGACGCCGCCGACGCGGCCTTCCATCCCCTGGACGGCCTGGAGGCGCTCGGACTCTGGAGCGAGACCTTGCGGGTGATCCGCCTGGCCGCCGAGCGGTTCGGCCGATGAGCTGGCCGGTCGCCCTCATGGCCGCCGCCGCGGTGTTCACCCGCGGCCCTGCAGAGCGGCAGGCGCTGGTGGACCTGGCCTATGTGCTGGGCGAGGCCCACGCCCTGCGCCAAGTCTGTTCCGGCCTGGACGACCAGGCGTGGCGCGAGCGGATGAACCGGATGATGGAGCTGGAGAAGCCCGACGACGGGTTGAGCCGGCGGCTGGTGGACGCGTTCAACGCCGGCTTCATGACCCGCCACGCCGAGCATCCGGCCTGTGATCCGGGGGTTGCGGAGGCCGAGCGGGCCACGGCGCAGCGGGGCCAGGCCCTGGCCGGGAGACTGGCGGCGGCGCCTTAGGCGCAGCGACGCATGGCCGCTTTTTCATCCGGCGGCGGCGGGATAAACCATAGAATCGAAGCTCAGGTCCGACGCCCATGGCTGCCCTCGAGGCCCTCTATCTGCAGGATCCGTTCTGGCTCTGGCTGGCGCTGGCCTGCCTGTTCGTGTCGCTCAACCTGGCGTCGGGCGCGAGCCTCCTGATGTGGCCGGGGATGGCTGCCGCGGTGGTGGCGCTGTTGGAGCTGGCGGGCGTCCGGTTGGGACTGCCGGTCGAGGCCGGGGCGTTCGTGGTCCTCTCGCTGGGGGGGCTGGCCGGCGTGATCGCCAGGAGGTCCCGGGCCAAGGGGGCGGTGGTCGCCGACGGGCCGGGCGACCGTCCGACGGGCAAGGCCGCCGGGGACCGGCAGGAGCAGACCCGGGTTCTGGTCGGCCGGATCGGCCGCAGCAGGGGCGAGTTCGTCAACGGGGTGGGCCGGGTCTGGATCGAGGGCGCCGAATGGGGCGCCGACCTAGACGGCGGCGACGGGACCCTGCCCGACGGGGCGTCCGTGCGGGTGACCAAGGTGATCGGCGGCATCAAACTTCAGGTGCAGGCGCTGCAAACGGGCTGGCCGGCGCCTACCTAGGCGCATGGCGCCCCGGCCCGAACAGCTTCTGTGCCCCAAACCCGAGGGGCTCTACTGCGCCCCCGGCGACTTCTTCGTCGACCCCGTGCGCCCGGTCGCGCGCGCGGTGATCACCCACGGCCACGCCGACCATGCCCGGGCGGGCCATGGGGCCGTCCTCGCCACCCCCCCGACCCTGGAGATCATGCGCTGCCGCTACGGTGAGGACTTCGCCCGCACGGTCCAGCCGCTCGGCTACGGCGAACGGATCTTGCAGGGCGGGGTCGAGGTCAGTCTCGCCCCCGCCGGCCATGTCCTCGGCTCGGCCCAGGTCGTGGTGCGCTGGAAGGGCATGACCATCGTGGTCTCGGGCGACTACAAGCGCCGGCGCGACTCCACCTGTCCCGCCTTCGAGCCGGTCCCCTGCGACGTGTTCGTCACCGAGGCGACCTTCGGCCTGCCGGTGTTCTGTTTCCCCGACGACCGGGACGAGATCGCCGGCCTCTTGGCCTCGGTGGAGCAGTTCCCCGAGCGGGCCCACATGGTCGGGGCCTATGCCCTGGGCAAGGCTCAGCGGGTGATCCGGCTGATCCGCGAAGCCGGCTACGACAAGACCCTCTACGTGCACGGGGCCATGGCGCGGCTGAATGCGCTGTACGAGGCGCACGGGATCGACCTGGGGCCCCTGGCGCCGGCCACCGGGGGGACCCGGCGCGACTTCGAAGGCGCGATCGTCATCGCCCCGCCCTCGGCCCTGGCCGACCGCTGGTCGCGGCGCTTTCCCGACCCGGTGGACGCCTTCGCCTCGGGCTGGATGCGGGTGCGCGCCCGGGCCCGGCAGCGGGGCGTGGAGCTGCCGCTGATCATCTCCGACCACTGCGACTGGGGCGAGCTGACCCGGACCCTGGATGAGCTGCGCCCCGGCGAGGTGTGGATCACACACGGCCGCGAGGAGGCGCTGGCCCGGTGGTGCGAGCTGAACGGGCTCCCGGCCCGGGCCCTCGCCCTGGTCGGCTACGAGGACGAGGAGGAGTGAGCGGAACCGGGGCGCATGGTCGAGGTTGAGTCCCTCGAAGACCCGAGGAGACCGCCATGGCCGACGATCCGCGCACACCCCCGTCCAGAAAGGAAGGCGGCGAGGTCGCCACCGAGCCGAGTCCGCCGGTCGCCGGAGCCTCCGAGCCGTCCCGCCAGGGCGGCATGATCGGCGAGGGCGAGGGCGGCCGGACCGCGCCGGGCGGCGACCGCCCCGGCGGCATGGGCGGCGAGGGCTGAGGCCGCGGCGCTAACGCGGGATCACAGCATCGACGGGATCACCCGGTCGGGCGGCCTGTGGCCGTCCAGGAAGGTGCGGATGTTGATGATGACCTTTTCGCCCATGTCGATCCGCGCCTCGACCGTGGCGGAGCCCAGGTGGGGCGTCAGCACCACGTTGGGCAGCTTCAGCAACTTGGGATTGACCGCCGGCTCGTGCTCGAACACGTCGAGGCCGGCGGCCGCGAGTTCGCCCCGGGCGAGCATGGCGGCCAGCGCGCCTTCGTCGATGATCTCGCCGCGGGCGGTGTTGACGACGATGGCGTGGCGCTGGAGCAGCTTCAGCCGCCGCGCCGACAACAGGTGGTAGGTCGCCGGGGTGTGGGGGCAGTTGACCGAGACGATGTCGCTGTGGGCCAGCATCTGGTCGAGGCTCTCCCAGTAGACCGCCTCCAGCGCCTCGACCGCCGCGGCCGGGGCGGGCTTGCGGTTGTGGTAGTTGATCTCGACCCCGAAGGCGCGGGCGCGGCGCGCCACCGCCTGGCCGATCCGGCCCATGCCGATGATCCCGAGCTTCTTGCCCCGCAGGCGGGTTCCCGTCATCCAGGTGGGCGACCAGCCGTGGAAGCCGCCGGCGTGGATCACCTGGTCGCCCTCGACCACCCGCCGGCAGGCCGCCAGGATCAGGGCGAGGGTCATGTCGGCGGTGTCGTCGGTCAGCACCCCAGGGGTGTTGGTGACGGCGATACCCGCCGCCATCGCTGCTTCGACGTCGATATGGTCGACGCCGACGCCGAAATTGGCGATCAGCTTCAGGTTCGGGCCTGCCTTGGCCAGGAGCGCGGCGTCGATTCGGTCGGTGACCGTGGGCGCCAGGACGTCGGCGCGGGCGACCGCGTCGGCCAGGGCCTCGGGGCCCATGGGGACGTCGTCGGGATTCAGTTCGACGTCGAACAGCTCCCGCATCCTGGCTTCGATCAGGTCGGGCAGCTTGCGCGTGACCACGACTTTCGGCTTGCTGGAGACCATGAGCGGGCGTGAACTAGGACCGGTGAGAGCGCTGTTGGATCGAACAGGTACCAGAGTGGGACGGCCGGGTGAAGGCAAGGCCGATTCGCGCGCCGCCCGGACCGTGCTGTGGGGAGTGTTTCTCGCGCTGGCGGCCGTGGCCGCCTGGGAATCGGGCGCGGCGGGTTCGCCGGCCTCGCCGGCCCAGGCCCAGGCCCAGCGCCGCACGCCGTCGGGCCTGCCGGTGCCGCGCTACGTCTCGCTGAAGTTCGGCGAGGTCAACGCCCGCGCCGGGCCGGGGGACGACTATAGGCTGCTCTGGACCTACCGGGCCCGCGGCCTGCCGCTGCAGGTGATCGCGGAGACCCCGGACTGGCGCCGGGTGTGCGATCCCGAGGGCGCGACGGCCTGGGTGCATCAGCGCACCGTCGACACCCGCCGCACGGTGATGCGCCTGAAACCTCAACCCCTGCCGATTCGCCGCCGGCCCGCCGCCGCCAGCCCGCCTGCCGCCATGCTGGCGGGCCGGTCGCTGGCCGCGCTGGAGAGCTGTCGGGACGGCTGGTGCCAGGTCTCGGCCGGCCGGGCCAAGGGCTGGGCGCCTGCCGCGGAGCTGTGGGGCGCCGACGACCGGCAGCAGTGCCGCCCCGCCATCGCGACGGCGCGCTGAGCCCCGCGCCGCGCCAGCGACGGTTGAGGGCGCGGCTTGGCTCGTGTAACCGTCCCGGGAACGGGCGCTTCGCCCCGATCCGGGACCAGCATGACGATCGCCCAGAACAGTTTCGACAACGAGACCCTGCTCGCCTGCGCCCGCGGCGAACTGTTCGGCCCCGGGAACGCGCAATTGCCTGCGCCCCCCATGCTGATGGTCGATCGAATCACCGAGATCAGCGCCGAGGGCGGAAAATACGGCAAGGGCTTCCTGCGGGCCGAGTTCGACATCAGCCCCGAGCAGTGGTTCTTCCTCTGCCACTTCTACGGCGATCCGGTGATGCCCGGGTGCCTGGGCCTGGACGCCATGTGGCAACTGGTCGGCTTCTTCCTCGGCTGGTCGGGCGGCCCCGGCCGCGGCCGGGCGCTGGGTGTCGGCGAAGTCAAGTTCACCGGTCAGGTCACCCCGGCGGTCAAGCGGGTCGCCTATGTCATCGACATGAAGCGGGTGATCCTTAGAAAACTGGTCATGGGCGTCGCCGACGGGGTGATGGAAGCCGACGGCAAGCCTATCTATAACGCTTCGGACCTGCGCGTCGGCCTGTTCGACGCCAAGGATCTGGTCTGAGCGGAACAGGGAGAGGACGCCCCATGCGTCGCGTGGCGGTCACCGGAATCGGCATCGTCTCCTCGATCGGCAACAACGCCAACGAGGTGCTGGCATCACTGCGCGAGGCCCGTTCCGGGGTCGTCGCCGCGCCGGACTATCGCGAGCTGGGCTTCCGCAGCCAGGTCCACGCCGCACCCCAGATCGACTGGGAGGCGATGGTCGATCGCCGGGCCGCCCGCTTCCTGGCCGAGGGCACGGCCTACGCCCACATCGCCATGGACCAGGCGATCACCGATTCCGGCCTGACCGAGACGGAGATCTCCCACGAGCGCACCGGATTGATCGTAGGGTCGGGCGGACCGTCAACCCGCGCCATCATCCAGGCGGCGGCGATCACCAAGGAGAAGGGGCCCAAGCGGGTCGGGCCGTTCGCAGTGCCCAAGGCCATGAGCTCAGGCCCGTCGGCGACCCTGTCGACCTGGTTCAAGATCAAGGGCCTGAACTATTCGATCTCCTCGGCCTGCGCGACCTCGACCCACTGCATCGGCGCCTCTGCCGAACAGATAATGATGGGCCGGCAGGACGTGATGTTCGCCGGCGGCTGCGAGGAGCTGGACTGGACCATGAGCGTCTTGTTCGACGCCATGGGCGCCATGTCCTCGAACTTCAACGACACCCCGTCCAAGGCCTCGCGGGCCTACGACCTGAACCGCGACGGCTTCGTCATCGCCGGCGGCGCCGGGGTGGTGGTGCTCGAGGAGCTGGAGCACGCCAAGGCCCGGGGGGCCAAAATCTACGCCGAGATCGTCGGCTACGGCGCCAATTCCGACGGCTACGACATGGTGGCCCCCAGCGGCGAGGGCGCCGCGCGCTGCATGAGGCTGGCCATGTCCGGTCTGGGCGGGCGCAAGATCGACTACCTCAACCCCCACGGCACCAGCACGCCGGTGGGCGACGTCAAGGAGATGAACGCGGTGCGGTCCGTCTTCGGCGACGCCATGCCGGCGATCTCGTCGACCAAGTCGCTGACCGGCCACAGCCTGGGCGCGGCGGGGGCGCAGGAGGCGATCTACTGCCTTCTGATGCTGAACAACGGCTTCATGGCCGAGAGCGCCAACATCGAGGAGCTCGATCCGGTCTTCGAGGACATGCCGATCCTGCGCAAGCGGGTCGACAACGCCAAGCTGGAGACGGTGATGTCCAACAGCTTCGGCTTCGGCGGCACCAACGGCTCTCTGGTTATGGCCCGCCACGACGGCTGAGATCGGTCGGGCCCACCTTGCGGCTGGCCCGGATAAGGGTATCAGACACATTCGAGGGCCGCCCGCGTGGCGGTCCAAAAGCGCATCCGAACGGTGCGCCAGCGACGATCTGGGAGGGCCGATGGCCGAGGACTTCGATCTGCCGAAAGGCGACCTGATGCGCGGCAAGCGCGGTGTGGTGATGGGGGTGGCCAACCAGAACTCCATCGCCTGGGCCATCGCCAGCCAGCTCGCGGCCCAGGGCGCCGAAATGGCCTTCACCTACCTGCCGGCCATGGAACGCCGGGTCCGCGCCCTGGCCGAGACCATCGGGGTCAAGCACCTGATCGAGGCCGAGGTCTCCGACGACGCCTCGATGGACGCGGCCTTCGCCCAGGTGGCCGAGGCGTTCGGGACCATCGACTTCCTGGTCCACTCCATCGCCTTTTCGGACAAGAACGAGCTGAAGGGCTCGTTCGTGGAGAACACAACGCGGGCCAATTTCCTGCGCTCGCTGGATATTTCGGCCTTCTCGTTCGTCGATGCGGCGCGCCGGGCCTCGGCCCTGATGCCCAGCGGCGGCTCGATGGTCACCCTGACCTTCCTCGGGTCGGAGCGGACCATCCCCAACTACAACGTCATGGGTGTGGCCAAGGCGGCGCTGGAGGCGGCGACGCGCTACATCGCCCGCGACCTCGGCCCCAAGAAGATCCGCTGCAACGCGATCTCGGCCGGGGCGGTCCGCACCCTGTCGCTGGCGGGCATCGCCAGCGGCCGCAGCCTGATCTCGCAGGGCCGGCTGTGGGCGCCGCTGCGGGAGGACACCACGCCTGAGGGCATCGCCGGCTGCGCCCTGTTCCTGCTGTCCGACCTCGGCCGCTCGACCACCGGCGAGGTGATCCACGTCGACGCCGGCTTCCACATGATCGGGCTGCCGGACGAGGAGAATTTCCTGGAGGCCTAAGCCTTCAGAAGTCGACGGCGATGCCCTTGCGCTCCCAGTCGCCGTAGCGGGTCGGTTCGGGCCCGGTGGGACCGCCTTCCTCAGGGGCCGCGGCGGCCTGCCCGGCGGCGGCGCGGCGGGCGGCGGCCTCCTCCAGCGCCCGGCGGGCGGCCGGGGTCAGGGGCTTGTCGGGGGCGGCCCCCAAGGCTTCGGCGTCGTCCTTATCGCTCATGGCGGCTCCTCTCGGCTTGCCCTCGCGCTCGCCAGGGATGATCTAGGCGCGATGGAGCCATCCCCCAACCCCCCCGAGCTTGCCGCCCGCCGGGCCGCCCTGGCGCTGATCGACGCTGGCCTGGACCACCGCGGCGGCTTCGACGAAGCCATGACCCGGCCGCCCTTCACCGACCTGCCCCCCCGCGAACGGGCCTGGGCCCGGGGCTTGGCGGCGACCGCCTTCCGCCGGCTGGGGACCATCGACCGGATGTTGGCCGCTCGCCTGGAGCGCGCGCCCACCCAAGCGGTGACGGCGATCCTGCGGCTGGGCGCGGCCCAATTGCTGTTTCGCGACACCCCCGCCTTCGCCGCGGTCTCGACCAGCGTCGAGCTGGCCGAGGAGAACAAGTACAGCCGCCACTTCAAGGGCTTGGTCAACGCCGTGCTGCGCCGGCTCGCCCGCGACGGCTTGCCCGATTACGGGGCCGAGGCCGACCTGCCCCCGTGGCTGGCGGCGCGCTGGCGCGGGGCCTATGGCGAGGCGGCGACGGCCGCCCTGGCTGCGCGCCTGGTGGAGGACCCGCCGACCGACCTCAGCCTGCGCGATCCCGCCGACGCACCCGCCCTGGCCGCCCTTGTCGAGGCCGAGGTCCTGCCGGGCGGGACCCTGCGCACCTGGCGCCGCGGCGACCTGCCGGGCTGGCCGGGGTTCCTCGACGGCTCCTGGTGGGTGCAGGACGCCGCCGCCGCCGTTCCGGCGCGGCTTCTGGACGTGAAGGCGGGCGAGACCGCCCTCGACCTGTGCGCGGCGCCCGGCGGCAAGACCCTGCAGCTGGCCGCGGCGGGGGCGGCGGTGACTGCGCTCGACCGCTCGGCCGCCCGGCTGCGGCGGGTGGCGGAAAACCTGGCCCGCACCGGGCTTTCCGCCGAGACCATCGTCGCCGACGCGGGGGCCTGGGACGACCCGCGCAGCTTCGACGCCGTGCTGCTGGACGCGCCCTGCACCGCCACCGGCACCTTCCGCCGCCACCCTGACGTGTTATGGGGCGCCCGGCCGGCCGAGGTGGGCAAGCTGGCGGCGGTCCAGGCCCGCCTCCTCGACGCGGCGGCGGGGCGGGTGCGGCCCGGCGGCCGACTGGTCTATTGCGTCTGTTCGCTCGAACCGGAGGAGGGGGAGGCCCAGGTTCTGGGCCTGCTGCAGCGCCGGCCCGACCTCGCCCTAGACCCCCTGGCGCCCGGGGAGGGCGGCGCCCCGGCCGAGGCCCTGCGTCCCGAAGGGTGGCTGCGCATCCTGCCCAGCGTCGCCGAGCCGCCCGGCGGCATGGACGGCTTCTTCATCGCGCGGCTCGTTCGGCGCCCCCGATAACAAGCCCTGGCTTGCGCCCTTCCCCCGAGCGGGGCTATTGCGCGGACGATGAGCAGCCCCCGTGCGACCATCATCGCTCCGTCCATCCTGGCCGCCGACTTCGCGCGGCTGGGCGAGGAGGTGCGCGCCCTGGAGACGGCCGGGGCCGACTGGATCCACGTCGACGTGATGGACGGCCGCTTCGTCCCCAACATCACCATCGGCCCGGAGGTGGTGAAGGCGCTGCGGCCTCACACCGCCCTGCCCTTCGACGTCCACCTGATGATCGCCCCCGCCGATCCGCACCTGGAGGCGTTCCGCGCCGCCGGCGCCGACTGGATCAGCGTTCACCCGGAAGCCGGGCCGCACCTGGACCGCACCTGCAAGCGCATCCGCGAGCTCGGCGCCAAGGCCGGAGTGGTCTTCAATCCCTCGACCCCTGCCGAGACGGTGGAATGGATGCTGGACGACGTCGACCTGCTGCTGGTGATGTCGGTCAATCCCGGCTTCGGCGGCCAGAGCTTCATGACCTCGCAGTTGCGCAAGATCGAGCGGCTGCGCAGGATGATCGACGCGAGCGGCTTGGAGATCACCCTCGAGGTCGACGGCGGGGTCACCGCGGCCAACGCCCAGAGCTGCCGTGACGCGGGCGCCGACGCCCTGGTGGCGGGCACGGCGGTCTTCCGCGGCGGGGCGCAGGCCTACGCCGATAACATCCGCGCCTTACGCAACGAAGCGGCGTAAGCGGCGTCTTAACCCTGTTTCGGGGGAATGACGCTCATGGGACGCCCAGCCCGTCTCGACCGCGCCGCCATCGCCACCGACGCCGTTCCGGGGCTGGCCTTCGTGCGCGCCGTCGCCGAGGCGACCCGCCGGCGCCTGGTCGAGGAATGGACGGGGGGCCGGCCCTACCGGTTGAGCCTGACCCTGCCGCGGGCGAACGGGTTCGCCGCTGGCCCGCGGGACTTCCGCCCCACCGACGCCGAAGCCGGCCGCCGGCTGCTGGCCGGCCGGTTCATCCTCGCCGGCGCGACCATGGAGCTGGAGCCTGGGAGCGACCCCTGGGACCGGCCCAGTCCGTCGCGCCTGTTCGCCGTCCGCCTGCACCGCTTCGCCTGGTCGCCCGACCTCTTGGGGACCGGCGAGGCCGGCGCGCGCGAACTGCTGCGGCTGTTCCTCGCCTGGCGTGCGGTGTTCGACCGCATCGACCCGTTCGGTTGGGGCCCGGAGACCCTTGAGCGGCGGGTGTTCAACCTCGCCTGCGCCGCCCGCCGTCTGAGCGCGGTCGCCTCGGACGCCGAGGTGCAGATGCTGGCCGCCTCCCTGGCCGTCCAGGCGCGCCACCTGATGCGGCTCGAGCCGGCCCCGGCCCGGGCGGCCGAGCGCCTATGCGCGGCGGCCACGGCCGGCGCCGCCCTGGCTGGCCCCGCGGGCGAACAGCTGCTGGCCCGGTCTCTGCCGCGGCTATCCAAGGCCCTGGTGCTGGCGGTCCTTCCCGACGGCGGCCTGAAGACCCGGTCGCCGGAGGCCGGGCTGGAGCTTCTGCTCGACCTCCTCACCCTCGACGACGCCCTGCTGCAACGGGGACGCGAGGCCCCGGTGGAGGTGGCCCGGGCCATCGACCGGCTGACCGGCGCCTTGCGTTTCTTCACCCTGGGCGACGGTCGGCTGCCGGCTTTCCATGGCGGCGAGGCCGGGGACCCGGGCCATGTCGATGCGGCCCGGACGCACGAGGAGAGCGACGCCAAGGCCTTCGGCTATGCGCCGCACTCGGGTTACCACCGGCTGATGGGCAGGACCCTGGTGGCGATCGTCGACGCCGCGCCCCCGCCGACGGGGCCCTGGAGCGTGACGGCCTGCGCCCACCCACTGTCCATCGAGGTCGCCGCCGGCCGCGACCGCCTGATCGTCAACTCCGGCTGGAGTCCAGACGCGGCGGCCCCCCAGGGACTGAGGCTGACTGCGGGGGGCTCCACCGCCAGCCTGGCGGACGAGTCCGCCGGCCGGCCGCTGACCGGCTTCCTCGCCCGGGGCCTGGGCGCGCGCCTGGTGGGCGGGCCCTCGCGGGTGGACGCCCGGCGCAACGAGAACGAGGGCGGGGTCTGGTTGGAGCTGGCCCACGACGGCTGGGCCGCCGGCTTCGGCCTGTTGCACGAGCGCCGGCTGTTCCTCGACCCCAAGGCCGACGAGCTGCGCGGCGAGGACCGTTTCGCCCTGGCGGCGCACGGACCGCGGCAGGGCGTCCGCGAAACCGCCTACGCTGTGCGATTCCACCTGCACCCGGACGTCCAGGTCAGCCTGGCGCGGGACCAGCGCAGCGTGTTGCTCCGGGGCGTTTCTGACCGGGGCTGGTGGTTCCGCAACGACGCCGCCGAGGCGACGCTGGAGCCCTCGGTCTGGTTCGACCACGGCCTGCCCCGCCGCACGGTCCAGATCGTGCTGCGCGGCGCGGTGTCGAGCGCGGAGGGTGCGCAGGTGCGCTGGAAACTGACCCCGGTAGACTCCGAACCGCCGGCGAAACGATAGGTCTTATCCGCGGGGGTGGGCGGGTCAGCCCAGGCCTTCGACCTCGAGCGCGTAGCCGGCGGAGCGTACGGTGCGGATGGGGTCGAACTCGTCGTCGCGGTTCAGGGCCTTGCGCAGGCGGCCGACGTGGACGTCGACGGTGCGGGTCTCGACATAGACGTCCGAACCCCAGACCGCGTCGAGCAGTTGCTCGCGGCTGAACACCCGGCCCGGGTGCTGCATGAAATAGTCGAGCAGGCGGAACTCGGTGGGACCCAGGTGGACCTCGCGCTCGGCGCGCTTCACCCGATGGGCCACCCGGTCGATGACGATGTCGCCGTGGCGGACTCGGTCTTCGGCCAGGCCCGGCCGCAGGCGCCGCAGGACGGCGCGCAGCCGCGCGGTCAGCTCGCTCATGGCGAAGGGCTTGACCAGGTAGTCGTCCGCGCCGGTGTCGAGGCCGCGGACCCGGTCGCTCTCCTCGCCCCGGGCGGTGAGCATGACGATGGGCAGGTTGCGGGTCTTGGATTGCGCGCGCAGGCGGCGGCAGACCTCGATGCCCGAGACCTTAGGCAGCATCCAGTCTAGCACGACCACGTCGGGCAGACGCTCGTCGACCTGGGTCAGGGCTTCTTCGCCGTCGCCGGCGAGGCCGACGGTGTAGCCTTCCTTCTCCAGGTTGTACTGCAGCAGGGTGGCCAGGGCGTCCTCGTCCTCGACCACCAGCACGTAAGGGGTCAATTCAATCCTCCGCCGGGGGCGACGGCATGTCCGCGCTCGACCATTTCGGCCGTTCGCCGAGAATCTCCTCGCCGGTCGCCTCGTAATGGATGATCTCGGCGATATTGGTGGCGTGGTCGCCGATCCGCTCCAAGTTCTTGCCGATGAACAGCAGGTGGGCGCAGGCGCCGATCGTGCGGGGGTCGCTCATCATGTAGGTGAGCAGCTCGCGGAACAGGCTGTTGTAGTGCTCGTCGACCTCGTCGTCGGAGGTCCATACCCCCATGGCTCGCTGGGTGTCGCCGGCGGTGTAGGCGTCGAGCGCCTCCTTCAGCCGCGAAGTCACCAGCCGTCCCATGCGCTCGATCGAGCGGGTCAGCGGGATGATCGGCTCGCTGTCGGCGATGATCAGAGCCCGCTTGGCGATGTTCTTGGCCATGTCGCCGGTGCGCTCGAGGCTCCAGCTCATCTTCAGGGCGCCGACAGTGCGCCGCAGGTCCTGGGCCACGGGCTGGCGAAGGGCGATCAGCCGGATCGACTTCTTCTCGATCTCGCGCTGCAGGGCGTCGAGGCGCTCGTCGCGGCCGACCACGGCCTGGGCCAGGGCCACGTCGCGCTTGGCGACCGCCTCGACCGAATCCGCGACCTGGGCCTCGGCCAGGCCGCCCAACCGGGCGACCTCGGCCTTCAGCTGGGCGAGTTCCTCGCCGAAGAACTTAAGGGTGTGCTCGTTCATGGCGCCCGCGCGAATCCTTCGGCGGTCCTATGGAGTCAGGAAGCCGCCAGGACCGGATATGCCCGCCCAATGCTGACGGACCGTGACGGTTCTACGACAGTTTTGTCACGGCCGCGAGCGAGTGCGGGGCCGGGTCGGCCGCCTCGACCGCCGTCGTGCTCATCGGAAAGTAGGCGGTGAAGGCCGATCCCCGTCCTGGCGCGCTCTCGACGACGAGCCCGCCGCGGTGGCGGTTGACGATGTGTTTGACGATGGCCAGGCCCAGACCCGTGCCGGCGCGCTCGCCGCTCTTCTGTCCCTCCACGCGATAGAAGCGTTCGGCCAGCCGGGGCAGGTGCTCGCGGTCGATGCCTGGGCCGGGGTCGGTCACGGTGACCCGCACGAAGCGGTCGTCGTCGTCGCGGCGGTCGGGCGTGAGCAGCGGCAGCCGTCCCCAGCCGCCGGCGGTGTCGCGGGGGCCGGCCGGATCCCCGCCCAGAACCCGGTCCAGGCTCAGTCCGCCGGCGACCTCCATCCGCACCGTCCCGCCTGGCGGGGAGTATTTCACCGCATTGTCGAGCAGGTTCTGCAACACCTGCAGGATCTGGTCGCGGTCGCCGACCACCACGGCCTCGCCCCGCGGGGGCAGGTCGAGGTCGAGCCGCACGCCCCGGTGGCCGACCAAAAGGCTGACGGCGTCGGCGACGTCGGCCGCCGCTAGGGCCATGTCGCACTCGCCCGAGGGCGGGATGTGTTCGTTCAGCTCGATGCGGGAAAGCGACAGCAGGTCCTCGATCAGCCGGCGCATGCGGTCGGCCTGGACCGCCATGATGTCGAGGAACCGGCCGCGGGCGTCCGCGTCGTCCTTGGCGTGGCCGCGCAGGGTCTCGACGAAGCCGGCGAGGGACGCCAGCGGGGTGCGCAGTTCGTGGCTGGCGTTGGCCATGAAGTCGGCGCGCATCCGCTCATTGCGTCGGGCATCGGTCTCGTCGCGCATCAGGAGCAGGGCCAGTCGCCGGCCCTCCCCGCCCAGGGGGCGGCTCCAAACCCGCCAGAATCGGTCCTGGGCCCCGCCGGTCTCGAAGGCCACGGCCGCGTCGACGCGGCCGAACAGGCTCTCGTCCACCGCCTCCAGAATCTCGGGACGGCGCAGGGCCGAGACCAGCAGGGCGCCTTCGCGGGGGATGCGCAACAGCTCCTGCGCCGCGGCGTTGGCGAAGATCAGCCGGCGGGCGGTGAAGTCGTCGGCGTCGCCCGCCTCCACGACCATCAGCGGGTCGGGCAGCGATTCCAGCGCCTCCAGGGCCGGGATGACCGGTTCAAGCAGGGTCCCGAATGGCGCCGGCTCCGGCCGCGATGATCGCTCGGAGGCCCGCTCCAGCGAGGCCACGGCCGCCCCAAGGGCGCCGGCGATCAGGGCGGCGGCGACGGCGGCGAGGTGGCCGCCGCCGCTCAGTCCGAGGGCCAACACCAGGCCCGCCGGCGTCACGATCAGGACTGCGGCGCGACGGCTGTCGCGGGTGAGGAGGGCGTCGAGGGGCGGGGGCAGGAGGGAACGCAGCGTCAGGGGCATCGAATCTCACCGAACACGGACGAATCCCTAGGGTCGCCGGAATCCATGACCCTTTTTTATCGGTAAGGCGACAGCCTCGGACGGCCGCCCCGCCGCCCGCTTTCCGGCCCAGCCATTAGTCCAGCCTTTAGCTCAGGCCGCAATAATACCAGAAAATCTCGTGAGATAACGGGCCGTTTCCCGCCATATCTTCTCGGCATAGAACGGATTGGGGAATTCTTATGCCTTCAGTAAAGCTAAAGGTGGCGCTCGGCCTGTCCGTCAGTGCGGCGGCGCTCCTGCTCGCCAGCGGCGCACTGGCCCAGGAATCCGCAACCGCCGCCGTGGCCCCGGAAGGCTCTTTCCAGGTCGCCCAGCTGTCGCCGCCCCGGACTGCTTCGGACGTGGTCGGCCAGGTTGTGGTCACTGCGCGCCGGCGCACCGAGACCCTGCAGTCGGTGCCGATCGCCGCCACGGTGGTCGGGGCCGATGCGCTCGAGCGCCAGGGGGTGAACACCATCCAGCAACTGACCGCCCTGACGCCTTCGGCCCAGGTGCTGTCGACCAACCCGCGCAACACGGCGATCACCATCCGCGGCCTCGGCGCCAGTTACGGCCTCGCCAACGACGGCCTGGAGCAGGGCGTCGGGGTGTATGTCGACCAAGTTTATAACTCGCGTCCGGCCAGCGCGACTTTCGACTTCATCGACATCGAGCGCGTCGAGGTCCTGCGCGGGCCGCAGGGCACCCTGTTCGGCAAGAACACCACCGCCGGCGCCCTTAACATCACCACCCGCGACCCGAGCTTCCGTCCGGAAGTCCAGGCCGAGATGAGCTACGGCAACTACAATTTCCTCCAGGCCAAGGCGTCGGTGTCCGGGCCCCTGGCGGGGGACAAGCTGGCCGGCCGCATCTCGATCGTCGGCACCCGCCGCGACGGCCTGGTCCGCAACCCGGTGGTCGGTCACGAGCAGCTCGACACCAAGAACATCGCCCTGCGCGGCTCGCTGATCTGGAAGCCCAGCGACAAGCTCACCGGCCGGTTCTACATCGACTTCAGCCGGCAGGAGCCCGAGTGCTGCACCCAGCTGTTCGTGGTCGCCGCCCCGACCCTGAAGCCCTTGAACCAGCAGTTCGCCGCACTCGCCGCCGGCCGCGGCTATGTTCCCGTCAGCACCGATCCCTACAACCGGCTCGCCGAAACGGACGGGAAGATCAAGGCCGACCAGACCCAGCAGGGCGTCTCGGCGATCTTCGACTATGACTTCGGCCCCGTCACCCTGACCTCGGTCACCGCCGCGCGGGAGTGGGTGTGGCAGCCGGCGAACGACCGCGACTACACCCCGCTGGACATCATCCGGCAGTCGGCCAACCCGTCGCAGCAGTACCAGTACAGCCAGGAGCTGCGACTCTCGTCCAACGGGGCCAGGACGCTCGACTGGCAGGTCGGCCTCTTCGCCTTCGACCAGAACGTCAAGACCAAGGGGGTCACCGAATACGGCAAGGACGCCTCCTATTGGCTGTTCCCCGCCGCCAACGTCACCGCCGCGCTCTTGGACGGCTACAAGGTCTTCAACACCTCCAGCATCGACACCAAGAGCTACGCCGCCTTCGGCCAAGCGACCTGGAGCGTCACCGACAAGTTCAAGGTGACCCCGGGCCTGCGCTACACCTATGAGAAGAAGGACGCCTACTACAACGCCACCACCGCCGGGGGGCTGGCCACGACGGACGCGGCCCTGATCACTCGGCGCCTCGGTATCGCCCGGCCGCAGTTCTACACTGCGGACATCTCCGGCGGCTCCCTCTCGGGCCAGCTTGCCTTGGCCTACCAGCTGACCCCAGACGTCAACGCCTACGCCACCTACGCTCGCGGCGAAAAGTCGGGCGGCATCAACATGGCCGGCATCCCCACCGACGCCGCCGGCAATCCGGCCCTCAACAGCGCCGTGGTGCGGCCGGAGAAGGCGACAACCTATGAGATTGGCCTGAAGACCCAGTGGTTCGAGCGCCGTCTGACCGCCAACCTGGCCGCCTATTACACCACCGTCCGCGACTTCCAAGCCAATGTGGTCGACAGCGGCCCAGGCGCCTTGCGCGGCTACCTGGCCAACATCGAGAAGGTGACGGTCAAGGGGGTCGAACTCGACTTCGCCACCCGTCCGATCATGGGTGTCACCACCTATGCGGCGGTGTCGTGGACCGACGGCGAGTACAGCTCGTTCAAGAACGGCCCGTGCCCGATCGAGCGGATCGGCACGGCGACGGTGGCCTGCGACCTCAGCGGTCGCGAACTGCCGGGGGTGTCGCGCTGGGCGGGCTCGGCGGGCGCCGAATATCGCCACGACGCCAGCTTCGGATCGTTGGAGGGGCAGATCTACGCCTCGATCGACGCCGCGTTCCGCTCCCCGTACTACTCGGACGCCTCGACCTCGATCTACACGCGCCTGCCGGAGTCGCTGGTGTTCAACCTGCGCACCGGCTTCAAATCGAGCGGGAACTGGGACGCGTCGTTCTGGGTCAAGAACCTGTTCGACGAGAAGTACCTGCAGTTCGTCACCATCCAGACCGGAAACTCCGGCCTGGTGATCGGGACGCCGGGCGACCAGCGCACCGTCGGCGTGACCCTGCGGGCCCGTTACTGAGTTCCTCCCTTGTCGAGACTTGACGACGAGGCCGGCGGGCTGATCCTGCCGGTCTCTTTCAATGGAAGGCAGACCATGACCCAGGCGATCACCCGCCGCAGCCTCGCCCTCGGCGGCGCTTCGCTCCTCGGCGCGTCCATGGCCGGCTGTTCGAAACCGGCCGGCGGGCCCAAGGCCGCGGGCGGGCCGCTCACCCTGCTGAACGTCAGCTACGACCCGACGCGGGAGCTCTACCGCGCCTATGACGAGTGGTTCTCGGCCGACTGGAAAGCCAAGCACGGCCAGGACCTGACGGTGCGCCAGAGCCACGGTGGCTCGGGGGCCCAGGCCCTGTCGGTGATCGGCGGCCTGGAGGCCGACGTGGTCACCCTGGCCCTGGCCTACGACATCGATTCCATCGCCGCCCGCGCCAAGTCGATCGCGCCGGACTGGCAGGCCCGCCTCCCCGACAATTCCTGTCCCTACTCCTCGACCATCGTGTTCCTGGTCCGCAAGGGCAACCCGAAGGCGATCCGCGACTGGGGCGACCTGGTCAAGCCGGGGGTCCAGGTCGTCACCCCCAATCCCAAAACCTCGGGGGGGGCGCGCTGGAACTATCTGGCCGCCTACGCCTGGGCCCTGCGCCAGCCCGGCGCGACGCCGGCCACGGCCAGGGGGTATATCCAGACCCTGTTCACCCATGTCCCGGTGCTGGATTCCGGCGCCCGCGGCGCCACCAACACCTTCGTGCAGCGAGGCATCGGCGATGTCCTGCTGGCTTGGGAGAACGAGGCGCTGCTGGCACTGGCCGAAATCGGGCCGGACAAGATCGAGATGGTGGCGCCGCCGTTCTCGATCCTGGCCGAACCGCCCGTGGCGGTGGTCGACCGGGTGGCCGACAAGCGCGGCACCCGGGCGGTCGCCGAGGCTTACCTGCAGGGACTCTACACCGAGCGCGGCCAGGAGATCATCGCCCAGAACCATTATCGCCCCCGCAACGCCGCGGTGCTGGCCCGACTGGGCGCCCAGTTCAAGCCGATGGAGCTGACCACCATCCAACAATTCGGCGGCTGGGCCAAAGCCCACCAGGACCACTTCGCCGACGGTGGGTTGTTCGACCAGGCCTATCGGCCGCAGGGCAAGGCGGGGGCCTGACCCTTCGGAACCTTAGCCGCGCTCAGGGGTTCAGGCCGAAGACCGTTTTACCGGACCCCAGACCATGCCCGACACCCTGCTCCCGGCCGCCGCGGGCGCGCCCCTCGCCTCCCATCCGGGGCCTGCGCGCCGCGGCGCCGCGGCGCTGGCGTCCCTCGCGCTCGCCGTCGCGGTGATGACCCTGGGGGCCTGCGGCGACCGTAGCGTCAAGGCAGGGGTCAACGCCGCGGCCGACGACGCCGGCAATCGGGTCGACGAGGTCGCGAACAGGGCCGAGGACGCCATAGAAAACGTCGCAGACCGGGCCAAGACGGCGGCCGACGAGGCGGTCGACAAGGCCAGGCCGGCGGCCGAACGCCTGGCCGACAAGGCCGGGGACGAGCTCGGCAAGCTGGCCGACGCCACCGGCGACGCGGCCATCAAGGCGGGAAACAAGGTGGCCGACGCGGGCCGCGCGGCCAAGCGCCAGGCGGGGGACGCCGCCGACCGCGCTTCGACGGACAACCGCTCGACATCGGAATGATCTTTTCCCGGCGCAGGTAGGCCGGCTTCGGCCCCAAACCAGAGTCCCGCATGTTCAGCTTCATGTTCGCCACCGGCATCGAGAACAGTTGCCCCACGATCAAGGGGGGCACGGTCCGGGTGGACGAATTGGAGAAGACCGGCTTCTACAAGCACTGGAAGACCGACTTCGATCTGGTCGAGGACCTGGGAATCCGGTTCCTGCGCTATGGGCCGGCCATCAACATCACCTGGCTGGCCGAGGGCCGGTACGACTGGTCGTTCTCAGACGAGACCTTCGCCGACCTGCGCCGCCGCGACATCGTCCCGATCGTCGACCTGTGCCACTTCGGCGTGCCGGATTGGATAGGGAATTTCCAGAACCCTGATTTTCCGAGACTTTTCGAGACCTACGCCCGTGACTTCGCCCAGCGCTACCCCTGGGTGCAGCTCTATACGCCGGTCAATGAGATGTACATTTGCGCCACTTTCTCGGCCCGCTACGGCTGGTGGAACGAGCAGATGACCTCAGACCGCGGCTTCGTGAACGCGCTCAAGTACATCGTGAAGGCCAATGTCCTGGCCATGCAGGCGATCCTGGAGATCCGCCCCGACGCCATATTCATCCAGAGCGAGTCCTCGGAATATTTCCACGCCGAGAACCCCGGGGCGATCAAGCCGGCCGAGATCATGAACTCCGAGCGTTTCCTGTCGCTGGACCTCAACTACGGCCGGCGGGTGGATTCGGAGATGTACGAATTCCTCACCGACAACGGCATGACCCGGGAGGAGTACCATTACTTTCTGGGCAACAAGCTGAAGCAGCACTGCATCCTGGGTAACGACTACTACGTCACCAACGAGCACAGGGTGGCCGAGGACGGGGCGACCTATCCGTCCGGCGAGATTTTCGGCTACAGCGAGATCACCCGACAGTACTACCACCGCTACCACCTGCCGGTGATGCACACCGAGACCAACCTCAAGGAAGGCCCCAACGGCGACGAGGCGGTCAACTGGCTGTGGAAGGAGTGGGCCAACGTCCTGCGCGTGCGCAACGACGGCATCCCGATCCTGGGCTTCACCTGGTACTCGCTGATCGACCAGGTCGATTGGGACACCGCCCTTCGAGAGGACAACGGCAACGTCAATCCGCTGGGCCTCTACGACCTAGACCGCAACATCCGTTCGGTGGGCCGGGCCTACAAGCAGCTGATCAAGGACTGGCGCGACGTGCTGCCGACCCAGAGCATCTGCCTGGTGGTGCCGATCGCCACCCCGCACGAGCACGCCGAGCCCTGGGTGGACGAGTTCAACCTGTTCGACGCCGCGCTGAAACCGGGGCCCAGCCCGCAGACGCCGACAGACAACCACGGGGGCTGACCATGCGCTTTGCGGATCGCGTCGCGGTGGTCACCGGCGGCGGCGGCGGCATCGGCTTTGCGGTCTGCCGGCGGCTGGCGGCGGAGGGCGCCCGGATCGTCATGGCCGACCGCAGTCCCGACAAGGCGCAGGGCCGGGTGGACGAACTGCGCCGGGTTGGGGCGCCGGAGGTCTGGGTCTCGGCCTGCGACGTCTCCGACGAGGCCCAGGTCGAGGCGACCTGCCAGGGGGCGATGACGCGGTTCGGGCGGCTCGACGTGGTCGTCAACAACGCCGGCCTGATGACCTTCACCGCGATCGAGGACTTGACCGGGGAGGAATGGAACCGGGTGCTGGGGGTCGACCTGATGGGGGCCTTCTTCTTCACCAAGCACGCCTTCCGCCGGATGAAGCCGGGGGGGGCCATCGTCAACGTCGCCTCGGTCCATGCGGTGATGACCTCGCCCCTGGCGGCGCCCTATGCGGCGGCCAAGGCGGCGATGCTGTCGCTCACCCGCACCGCTTCCATCGAGGGCAAGCCCAAGGGCATCAGGGTCAACGCCGTCCTGCCGGGCGCAATCGACACGCCGATGCTGTGGGACAACCCCAACGTCAAGTCGGGCGCCGAGAAGATCGATCCCGCCGACGTCGGCAAGCCGGATGAAATCGCCGGGGCGGTGGCCTTCCTGGCGTCCGAAGACGCCTCCTTCGTCACCGGCGCCAGCCTGCCCGTGGACGGCGGACGGCTGGCCAAGCTTTGAACGCGACAGACCCGCGCGATTGTCGAAGATGGGGCTGACATGCCCGGCGCACCCACCCTCTTCGGAACCCTCGTCGACGGTCGGGCCGTGCATTGCGTCCGACTGGCGTGGCCGGGGGGGCTGGCGGTGGAGATCCTCGACTACGGCGCGATCGTACGCTCGCTGCGCGCGCCGGCGGCGAGCGGCGCGGTCGAGACCGTTCTCGGATTCGGCGAGCTTGCGGCTTACGAGGCCGACCGGGGTTACCAGGGCTGCGTCGTCGGCCGCTGCGCCAACCGGATCGCCGACGCCCGTTTCGCCATCGACGGCGAGGCCTTCCACGTCACGGCCAACGAGGTCCCGAACACCCTGCACGGCGGCGCGGTCGGCTTCGGCCGGCGGCTGTGGACCTTCGGAACGCCGGACGGGCGGACCGTGACCCTGACATACCGGTCCCCCGACGGGGAGGAGGGCTTCCCCGGCGAGGTCGCGGCCCAGGTCGCTTTCACCCTGACCGGTCCGGACACCCTGGGGATCGTCTGGTCGGCGCGGACCAGCGCGCCCACCCCCGTCAACCTGACCCACCACCTCTATTTCAACCTCTCCGGCGACCCCACCCTCCCGGCCCTCGACCACAGCCTAGCCATCGCGGCCGAGTCGATCACCCCGACGCGTCCGGACCTGATCCCAACCGGCGGGCTACTGGCGGTCGAGGGCACGCCCTTCGACCTGCGCACGCCGCGGACTCTCGGCGAAGCCCTGGCGAGGACCCACCCGCTACTGGCGATCGGCGGCGGCTACGACCACAATTGGGTGCTGCGACCGGGCACGGGGCCGGCGGCGACGCTGTCGTGCCCACGCACCGGCCTTAGCCTCGGCCTCGCCACCGACCAACCCGGCCTGCAGGTCTATTCGGGCCAGGGGTTGGCCGCGCCCTTCGCCGCCCATGGGGGGATCGCGCTGGAGCCGCAGGGCTTTCCCGACGCGGTCAACCAGCCGGGCTTTCCCAGTGTGGTCTTGCGGCCCGGTGCGGTCTATCGGCGTCGGGCGGTCTACCGGTTCACGGCGGGACTGCCGGGGCAGGCGGCATGAGCACGCGGATCATGACCTACAACGTCCATTCCTGCGTCGGGGTGGACGACCGGCTGGACGTGGCCCGGATCGCCGCAGTGATCGCCCAATCCAAGCCCGACATCGTCGCCCTGCAAGAGCTGGACGTGGGCCGTATCCGCACCGGCGGAGTCGACCAGGCCCACGCGATCGCCTCGCGCCTGGGGATGAGCTTCCACTTCGGCTGCGCCATGACGGTGGCCGAGGAGCAGTACGGCGACGCCATCCTCACCGCCTTGCCCATGCGCCTGGTCAAGGCCGGGCCTTTGCCGACCCTGCCGCGGGTCCGTGGGCTGGAGCCGCGGGGCGCGATCTGGGCGGCCATCGAGGTCGAGCCGGGGGTCGAGGTCCAGATCGTCAACACCCACCTGGGCCTGGTCCCCCTGGAACAGCGCGCCCAAGCCGCCACCCTGGTCGGTCCGGCTTGGCTGGGGGACAAGGCCTGCGCGGCGCCCAAGATCCTGATCGGCGACTTCAACGCCACCTCCCGCTACGCCTGCTACAAGGTGCTGACCAAGGGGATGGCCGACGCCCAGCGCCAACTGCAGCGCAACGGCGTCCGGCCGCGGACCACGCGCACCTTCCCGTCCCGCTTCCCGATGCTGCGGATCGACCACCTCTTCGTCAGCCCGGGGGTGGAGGTGCTGGATGTGCACGCGCCGAACGGACCTTTGACGCGCGCGGCGTCCGACCACCTGCCCCTGGTCGCCGACTTCAGGGTTAGCCGGCCGGGTTGAGGCCGGGCTCAGAGGACCAGAAGGTCCGGTTTCCCGGGTTGCGAAACCGCCGGTGGCGGAGCCAGCGGCAGCTCGATCACCTGTGCCCGCGCCGCCGTCCTCAGATCCTCCAGGAAGTCCTTGCGTTCGAACTCGATGTCGACGCGCCGCCGCCACGGCCGCCAGCTGTCGGCGGGACTGGCCGGGTCGCCGAGATGGAAGGCGGCGATCAGGCTCGCCACGGGTCCGAGCGGCGTGGGCTTCAGCGGCCGCAGTCGGCGGGGGGTTGCAGTGTCCAGCGCCTCGATAGCCCCGGACAGGGTTCCGATGCGGCCGAATGCGGCCTCGAACTGGTCGGGGGGACAGCCGAGGTAATGGGCGACGAGGCGGGCGCGGAAGCGGTGGATCGCCGTCCCGTCGGCGGCGGTGCGCGCCTGCACCGCCACGTCGGCTTCGGTGTCGAACCCGGCGGAGCGGTTGTTCAGGTTGGTCGAGCCCGCGCGCAGGATTCGATCGTCGATGATAGCGACCTTGGAGTGGACCAGGATGCAGTTGGTCCCGCGCTTGGTGTAGGGGCAGTAGGCGTGGAAGCGGCCGTGCTTGTCGGCGGCCTGCAGATATTTCAGGAACTCCGATCGGGTACGGTCCATGGTCATGTGGTCGAACCAGCTCGGCGCCCGGGCGGTCGAGACCACCACCACCTCCGGCCCGTCGGGCTCGGCCAGGCGCGCGGCCAGGGCCTCGGCGTAGATCGGCGAGGTGACATACTGGTTCTCGAGGTAGATCAGCGTCCTGGCCGAGGCGATCGCCGTCAGGTGCAACCGTTCGGCCTCACGCACCTCCGGCCGGCCCTTCCAGCCGGGTTCGGTGCGGGCGATCCCGACCTCGACGCCGGTGAAGTCGATCTTCACGTGGCTGGGCCAATAATCCACGGCCGGCGCCTCGTCGCTTTCGGGGGCCGCTTCCGACGCCTCGTCGCGGCTGCCGGCCCAGCGGTCTCGCACCAGGTCCCCCAGCGCCTTGGCGACCGGGCCTTCCAGCATGGCCATCACCTCATGGCGGGGACCGTGCGGCTTGCCCCAGGGCATGGTGCGCCGGGCGTCGGTGTCGCGGTGCTTCATGGTGTCCCAGCGGTCCACCGAGATGTCGCCCCCGCCGCAGAAGGCGACCCTGTCGTCGATCACCAGAACCTTCTGGTGATGGCAGGCGCCCATCGGGACCGAGGCGTCGAGACGGAACTTCACCGGCGAGCCGTGGAAGCACCGGCGGGCCCGGTGCGGGAAGAAGTGCTGAGAGGCCGAGATGGGCAGCGCCGATTTCCAGATCAGCACACGCACGTCGAGGTTGGGACGGTCGCAGGCCAGGCGCTTGAGGAACTCGCCCACCATGTCGCCGTCGAGCCCGCCCCCCTTGGAGTCCGGTTCCAGATGCGTCAGGGGGTCGAAAGCCCAGCCGAGCAGGTGGATCGACCGGCGCGCCTTGAGCATCACCGCCTTGGCGGCGGAGAAATAAGTCGAGTTGTCGAGCAGGAAGGCCGCGCGCTCCGCCCGTTCGGTACGCCAGCAAGTCAGACCAGGCTCCAACAGCACGTCCGCGTACTCCCCGCTAAGGCCGGGCCGAAGACGGCTGCGGACGTTCGCCGTCCGCCAATGCTTCAAGCGGGCTGCGGGTTCCCCGCCGGCCACGACCTTAACAAACGAAAGTTTCGCGACAAGGCGAACCGAACGGCCCGAGCCGAGTTATGCTAGAGCGGGGCTATGTCGGGCGGGCGACATGCGGGGATCACCATGGCGGAACTGCACGCGTTGATCGTCGAGGACGAGCTGCTGATCGGCCTCGGCCTTCAATCCATGCTGGCCGACCTGGGGTTCTCGAGCTTCGCCTTCGCCGGCACCGCACGTCAGGCGCTGGAGCAGGCGCAATTGCAGTGCCCGGACCTCGTGACCCTAGACATGCGCCTGCTCGACGGCGACGGTTTCGAGGCCTCCGACGCCATCCAGGAGGCTTGCGGGCCCCTTCCGGTAGTCTACGTCACCGGCGACGCGGCCATGGCGTCGAAGCGTCCGGGGGCCGTGGTGTTGGAAAAGCCAGTCACGACCGCGGCCCTCGGCGCCGCCCTTGAACGGGCCCGCGTCCAGGCGCAGCAGCCCTCGCCGTCGGCGCAGACGCGACCTGTCATGGAAATGTGACAGGGGCGGTCTAAGGCCCTCTCGACGGGCGATCGGACCGATCGTGGGCGACGGGAGACCTATGGCCATGGAGTCGAGACCCCCGGGCCTTTCCGGGCGCACCCCGATCACGGCCGCAGCGGCCCCTGAGTCCATCCGCCGGGCCTCCCCCCGGGGCGCGGCCTTCGATCCCGTGTTCCGCGGCCTGTGTTTCGGAGCGGCGACCATGCTGCTCTCCGCCCTGGGCGGGATAGTGGTCGCGCTCCTGATCGGCGGCTGGCCCGCGTTCCGGAAATTCGGCTTCGGCTTCTTCACCTCGGTCCGCTGGAATCCGGTGACCGAGGTCTATGGGGCCGCCGGCCCGATCGCTGGAACCTTGATCACAGCCTTCCTGTCTCTGCTGGTCGCCCTGCCGATCGCCTTCGGGGTGGCGGTGTTCCTGACCGAGTTCTGTCCCAGCGTCCTGCGCCGGCCCATCGGGGTGGCGGTCGAGCTGCTCGCGGGCATCCCCTCGATCGTCTACGGCATGTGGGGCCTGTTCGTGTTCGCCCCGGCCTTCGCCAAGTATGTCCAGCTTCCGCTGCTGCTGGCGGCCCCGCCGGGGTCGGTCTGGGAGGCCGTCGTCGCGGGAGTGCCCAACGGGGCCAACATCCTGACCGCCTCGCTGATCCTGGCCATCATGATCCTGCCCTACATGGCCGCGACCCTGCGCGAGCTGTTCCTCACCGTGCCGCCGCGGGTGCGCGAAAGCGCCTATGGGGTGGGCGCCACGCCGCTCGAAGTGGTGGGCTCGGTCACGCTTCCCTACGTCCGCCGCAGCGCCATCGGCGCGGTGATGCTGGGCCTGGGCCGGGCGCTGGGCGAGACCATGGCGGTCACCTTCGTGATCGGCAACTCGCACGGCTTTCCCAATTCGTTGTTCTCGTCGGGCTCCACCATCGCCTCGACCATCGCCAACGAGTTCGCCGAGGCCAGCTCGCCCATGCACTCGGCGGCCTTGATCGCCCTGGGGCTGGTGCTGTTCCTGATCACCTTCACCGTACTGGCGCTCGCGCGCGCCCTGCTCGGCCAGCGGACGCCGGTTTAGGAGGAGATGAGGATGATCTTCGACCGCCGCGGCCGCCGCAGCATCAAGGCCGGCCTGTTCGTGGCCTTCTGCATCGGCTCGACCGCCATAGCCCTCACCGCCCTGGCGGCGATCCTGATGTCCCTCCTGGTCGAGGGGATCGGCGGGTTGAACCTGCAGGTCTTCACCCATTCCACCCCGGCTCCCGGGTCGGAGGGCGGCCTGGCCAACGCCATCGTCGGATCGCTGATGATGTGCGCGACGGCCATGCTGGGCGCGGTGGTCGTGGGCGTGCTGGCCGGCACCTGGCTGGCCGAGTACAGCGCCGACAGCCACTACGCCAAGGTGGTGCGGTTCATGAACGACGTCCTGCTGTCGGCGCCCTCGATCCTGATCGGCCTGTTCGTCTACGAATTGGTGGTGGCGCCCACGCACGGCTTCTCCGGCTGGGCCGGCGCCCTCGCGCTGGCCCTGCTCGCCGCCCCGGTGGTGACCCGGACCACCGAGGACGTCCTGAAGCTGCAGGCCCGCACCCTGCGCGAATCCGGCGTTGCCCTCGGCGCGCCCCTGTGGACCACCATCCGCCAGATTCTCTGGCGCGCGGCCGGCGGCGGCATCATCACCGGGGCCCTGCTGGCCTTCGCCCGGATCTCGGGCGAGACCGCGCCCCTGTTGTTCACCTCGCTCGGCAACCAGTTCTTCAGCCTCGACATGGGCCAGCCCATCGCCAGCTTGCCGGGGGTGATTTTCAACTTCGCCCTCTCGGCCTATGACGACTGGCGCCGTCTGGCCTGGGTGGGGGCGGTGCTGATCACCGCGGCGGTCCTGGCCGTCAACATCTTTGTCCGCGTCCTTTCCAGGGAGCCCCGACGGTCATGAACGCCCTAACAACGCCCGAGGCCTTCGAGACCTACAGCGAGGAAGTCGCCTCCGAAGAGATCAAGCTGGAGACCCGCGACCTCGACTTTTTCTACGGCAAGGGCCAGGCCCTCCACGGGGTGACCATCCCCTTCGCCGCCAACTCGGTGACGGCGCTGATCGGGCCGTCGGGGTGCGGGAAGTCCACCCTGCTGCGGGCGCTGAACCGCATCTACGCCCTGTATCCTGGCCAGCGGGCCGAGGGTCGGATCCTGCTTGACGGTAAGAACATCCTCGACCGTGGCGTCGACCTGACCGTGCTGCGCTCGCGCATCGGCATGGTGTTCCAGCAGCCCACGCCCTTCCCGATGTCGATCTACGACAACGTCGCCTTCGGCGTGCGCCTGTACGAGAACCTGCCGAAGTCCGAGCTCAACGACCGGGTCGAGGAATCCCTGCGTCGTGCGGCCCTGTGGGAAGAGGTCAAGGACAAGCTCCACGCTTCGGGCCTCAGCCTGTCCGGCGGTCAGCAGCAGCGGCTGTGCGTGGCCCGCGGCGTGGCTGTGCGGCCGGAAGTGCTCCTGCTCGACGAACCGGCTTCGGCTTTGGACCCGATCTCCACCGCCAAGCTGGAAGAGACCATCGTCGAGTTGAAGCGCGACATCGCCGTGGTGATCGTCACCCACAACCTGCAGCAGGCCGCCCGAATCTCAGACTACGCCGCCTTCATGTACCTGGGACGGCTGGTGGAGTTCGCCACCACGGCCAAGCTGTTCGACAATCCCCGGGCCACGCGCACCGCCGACTACATAACTGGCCGATTCGGCTGAGAAATCCGCGGCTGCGGCCCCGAGGCCGGTGGTCGCCAGAGTCGCAGGACGGCCGCGCGACTTGATCCCACTTGCCAAGGTGCTCTACTTCTCCCCTCTTCGGCTGGGGTATCGCTTCCTCAGCCTTGGTTCAGTCGGTCGGCGGGCGGTTTCAATCGGCCGAAGCGCGACAGGCCTTCGGACCGGCACGGTGCGCCGGCCACGGGCAAGAGGACGAGGCTTGGATGAACGCGACGCCGCGGCCAAAATTCTCCGTCCGGATCGAACGTTTCGGAGGGGAGATCGCCCAGCGGCCGCTCGCTGTCGTCGCCATACCGGTCAAGAACGAGGAAGAACGGATCGGCCGCTGCCTGGAGTCGCTGGCCTTCCAGACCGACGTCGACGCGTCCGAGGTCCTGGTCCTGCTCCTGCTCAACAACTGTAGCGACCGCACCGCCGAGCAGATTCGGGCCCTGGCGCCCGAGCTGCCGTTCCGCCTCCACGTTCACCATGTCGACCTGCCCGACCCCTACGCCAACGCCGGTTGGGCCCGGCGCCTGGCCATGGAGGCGGCCGTGGCCGCGGCGGCCCCGACGGGACTGATCCTGACCACCGACGCCGACACTGTGGTCGACGGCGACTGGATCGCCGCCAACCGGCGCGAGGTGGCCGCCGGCGTCGATGCGGTGGCCGGCTACGTCATGGCCGATCCGATCGAACTGATGGAGCTCGACCCCGCCATACTGGAGCGCGGCGCCTCGGAGTGGGAATACCAGCAGCTGGCCGCCGAGCTCGAAGCCCGCTTGGACCCGGAAGCGCACGACCCGTGGCCGCGGCACAACCAGAACTGCGGCGCCAGTGCGGCCATCACCGTGGCGGCCTACCGCCGTATCGGCGGCCTGCCCCCCAAGCGGGTCGGCGAGGATCGCGCTCTGTTCGAGATGCTGCGCCGCGCCGATCTGAAGATCCGCCACAGCCTCGAGGTGCAGGTGGTGACCTCCGCGCGCACCGACGGCCGGGCCCTGGGCGGCCTGTCCGACGCCATCCGCCTGCGCGGCGAGCCGGACCACCCCTGCGACGAGGCCCTGGAGGTGGCGATCGCCACCTTGCGCCGCTCCCTGTGGCGCGGCCGGATGCGGGCGGACTGGAAGGCCGGCAGGCTGGACCAGTTGTGGGAGGCCTGGGCCGAGCGGCTGGAAGTCACCCCGACCCAGTTCCGGCGGGCCATGGAGCGCCCCAGCTTCGGCGAACTGTGGACCGAGCTGGAGACCCGCAGCCCGCGCCTGCAGCGCCGGCTGGTCACCGCAACCATGCTGCGCCGGGAAATCCGTCGCATGCGGCGCCTGGTCGAGGGCGCCCGCGCCCAGGCCCGCGCCGAGGCCGCCTGGACGGCGGGTACGCGCAAGGTCGCCGTCGCTTAAAGGGGGCCGTGGGGCCCGGATCGGCCCTTCGGCCGTCCGGGAACCGGGAGTTTCACGCCAGCCATACCATCATCCGGGTCGGCGCCGTCTCGCCGCGGGCGAGGCTGAAGCGCGGCTGGACCTCGCCTGTGTAGAGGAAGCCCGCCTTCTCCAGGACCCGGCCCGAAGCGGGGTTGTCGGCGAAGTGGCCGGCGAACAGTCCCCGCTGTCCGCAGGCGGCGTGAGCCCACCGCAGCAGGGCGCCGACCGCCTCGGTCGCCAGCCCCTCGCCCCAGTAGGGCCGGCCGAGCCAGTATCCCACCTCGGGCAGCAGGCCGCCCTTGTCGGAAAGGCCGATCGAACCCACTGGGCCCTCCCCCACCAAATCGATCACCAGCAGCCCCAGGCCGGGATTGGACTGCGCCGCGGCCCAGAAGCCTTCCGGTCCATCCCCTCCGTAGGGGTGGGGGATGCGGGTGGTCATCCGGGCGATGTCGTAATCGTCGACCAGGCCGACGATGCGGTCGGCGTCGGCGCGCACGGGCCGGCGCAAGGTCAGGCGCGGCGTATCGATACGTGGGCTGGTTTGGACGGCGCACATGTCTCCCCCTTTCGGCCCCCGTCTTCAAAAGGAAGATGGGCAGGACCTGATGCAGCGGGGAGAAACGCAAAACGGGGAGCCGGCGACCCGGACTCCCCGCTGGAGCTTTGTCGGTTCCGGATCGGCGGCGCCGATCCGGGTGGGGGATCGGGCTATTCGGCGGGAGCCATCGATGCCTGGGCCGGCACGATGTTCACGTAGGTGCGGTCGTTCTTCTTGGTGGTGAATTTCACCGCGCCTTCGACCGTCGCGAACAGGGTGTGGTCGCGGCCCATGCCGCAGTTCACGCCCGGCCAGAACTTGGTGCCGCGCTGACGGATGATGATGTTGCCGGCGAGCACGTGCTCGCCGCCGAACTTCTTTACGCCGAGGCGCTGGCCGGCCGAGTCGCGCCCGTTGCGCGAAGAGCCGCCGGATTTCTTGTGAGCCATGAGAGGTCTCCTGGAACGCTAGGGTCTTGGGCTTCGCCGTCCGGCGCCGCCCCGGTTGGATCAGGCCTTGGGCTTGGAAGCCTTGGGGGCCTTGGGCTTGTCGGCTGCGGCGGCCTTGGCCGGGGCGTCGGCCTTGGCGGCCGCCTTGGGCTTGGCGGCGGCTTCAGCCTTGGCGGGCTTGGGCGCAGCTTCGGTCTTGGCGGGGGCTTCGGCCTTGGCCGCCTTGGCGGGCTTGGCTTCGACCGGCGCGGCCTCCACGCGGGGCGCGAGGTTGCGGGCGCGGGCGTTCAGCACCGAGCGGGGGGTCAGGTCGACGGTCCCGTCCCACTTAGCGTTGATCCCGGCGCCTTCCAGCCCGGTGACCCGCAGCACGGTCTCATGCTGGCGGTGGCCCTTGGTGCGGCGGTAGCCCTGGCGGCGGATCTTCTTGAAGATCTTCACCTTGTCGCCCTTGCGGGTCTCGATCAGGGTGGCGCGGACCAGGGCGCCTTCGACCACAGGGGCGCCCACGGTGACTTCGCCGCCGTCGCCGCCCAGCATCAGCACCTGGTCGAACGACAGTTCGGCCCCGACGTCGCCGTCGAGCTTTTCAACCACCAGCAGGTCGCCCGGCTGAACCCGGTACTGTTTGCCGCCGGTCTTGATCACCGCGTACATGGACAAGGCCTTCTCGAGAGGTGGCGGACCAGAAACAGCCAGTCAGCGCAAAAATGAATGCGCCCGCGAGATGGCCCGCGGGCGAGGCGGCGGACTATAGCCACGGGCGTCTTGAAGTCAACGGATCAGGCGCGGCGCCGGAGCACCCCCTGGCCTGTTACTTTATTACACGATATGAGCCGATGGTGACACTCACCCCTTTCGCCCCGGTCGCCGCCACCGGCTTCGCCGTCGCCTTCCTGCACGCGGCCTTGCCGACCCATTGGCTGCCCTTCGTGCTGGTTGGGCGGGCGCAGGGCTGGCCGGCGCGCAAGATCCTCGGCGTCACGGGCCTGGCCGGGACCGGCCACGTGCTCTTCACCCTGGTCCTCGGCCTGATCCTCACCAGCGTGGGCTTGGCGGTCCAGCCCCACCTCGGCGGGCTGTTCAACCAGGCGGTCGGCGGACTGCTGCTCACCCTGGGCCTGTTCTACCTCGCCCGCCACGCCTTCGGGCCGCGACACACCCATGGCGAGCGGGCCGCCCGGCTCGGGACCCGCTCTGACGCCGCGGCGGTGATGGGGCTGGTGGCGATCCTGGCCTTCTCGCCCTGCGAGGCCTTCCTGCCGCTCTATCTGGCCAACGTCGCCTACGGCTGGCCGGGCTTCGTCATCCTCAGCCTGGTGCTGACCCTGGGCACCGGCCTGGCCATGCTATTGTTCACCGGCCTGTGCCTGGCCGGCGCCGACCGGTTGCGGCTGGAGCGGCTGGAGCGCTACGAGGCGGCGGTGATCGGCTTGGCGCTCTGCGGCCTCGGCCTGTTCGTGGCGCTTGAGCATTGAGCCGGGCGTCCCATCTTATGGCTTTGCCGGAATTCGCATGACCCAGACTCCCGTAACGGTGCTGACCGGCTACCTCGGCGCCGGCAAGACCACCCTCCTGAACCGCATCCTCACCGAGGACCACGGCAAGCGTTACGCCGTGATCGTCAACGAGTTCGGGGAAGTGGGGATCGACAACGACCTCATCGTCGACGCCGACGAGGAGGTGTTCGAGATGAACAACGGCTGCGTCTGCTGCACCATCCGCGGCGACCTTGTCCGGATCCTCGGCGGGCTGATGAAGCGCAAAGGGGGCTTCGACGCCATCATCGTCGAGACCACGGGCCTCGCCGATCCCGGCCCGGTGGCCCAGACCTTCTTCGTCGACGACGACGTCAAGGCCAAGACCCGGCTGGACAGCGTCACCGCCGTGGTCGACGCTAAGCACGTCCTGCTCCGGCTGGCCGATTCCCGAGAGGCGGTCGAGCAGATCGCCTTCGCCGACCAGATCGTGCTGAACAAGGCCGACCTAGTCACCGAGGCCGAGCTAGTCGAGGTGGAGCGCCGGTTGCGGCGGATCAACCCGCTGGCGCCCATCCACCGGGCGGTGAAGTCCAATGTGCCCCTGGAGGCCATCCTCGGCCGCGGGGGGTTCGACCTCGATCGGATCGTCGAACTGGAGCCTGAGTTCCTGAACCCCGGCCACGGGGAGGCCGGCCACGTCCACGACGAGCACTGCGGCCATGACCATCACGGTCACCACCACCATGGCCACGACCACGCCGTCGGGCACGCCCATGACGACCAGGGGGTCAAGGGAATCTCCCTGACCCTGGAGCGCCCTCTCGACGGAACCAAGGTGACCCGGTGGCTCAACGAGCTCCTGCAGGCCCAGGGCCCCGACATCCTGCGCGCCAAGGGCATCCTCGACGTCAAGGGCGAGGACAAGCGGCTGGTGTTCCAGGCCGTGCACATGATCCTGGACGGCGAGCTGCAACGGCCCTGGCGCGAGGGCGAGCGGCGCTACAGCCGGATGGTCTTCATCGGCCGCAACCTCGACGAGGCCAAGCTGAAGAGCGGGCTGGAGGCCTGCGCGGCGTAAGCCCCCCTTTCCGCGGATTATCAAACAAAAACGCCCC
>DATJIO010000034.1:0-48087 GCA_035493215.1 Caulobacteraceae bacterium | reverse complement strand
GCAGGAGAGCCAGGCCGCCCGCGCCATCGCGCTCGGCGGCGAGAACAGCATCCGGGTGGTGCAGCGGGCCTTCGCCCCGACCAAGGGCGCCTCCCTGCGCAAGGCGGTGATCGCCGCAGCCTTCCTGTTCGCCGCCTTCACCGCCCTGTGCGCGGGGCTGCTGCGGATCCTGCTGCGGCGGGGCTACGTCACCGCCGACGCCACCGCCCGCAGCCTGGAGCTGCCGGTCCTGGCCACGGCCCCGGTGAAGCGGTCGATGGCGTGAGCCGCGCTCGCGCCTGCTATGGTCGGGGCCGGTGTGTCGAGAGCGATTCGGGCCGATGATCGACCTGTCCGAGGAATCAGCGGCCCTTGAGGCGGCGCTCGGACCGTCCCTGGCCACAGGGGGCGGCCGCGTGATCCAGTTCGTCTCGGCCCAGCGCGGGGAGGGCGTCTCCACCGTCGCCCGCGAGTTCGCCCGCCACCTGTCGCAGAGCGCCCGCCGCGGGGTCTGGCTGGTCGAGCTCGACCTGATGCGCGGCGACCAGTACGCCGCCCTGGCCGCCGATCCCGAGCGCTACGGCTTCCTGGGCAAGGCCGCCCGGGCCACCCCCGACGGCTCGATGTTCTTCCAGGTGGCCCCGGCGCTGAAGGGTGTGGACGGCCGTCCCTGGACCGACGACAGCTATATGGCGGCCTACCCCGTGGGCGGACGGCGCTGGTGGGTGACCCGGTTCCGCCGCGAGGCGCTCAAGGCCGGCCAGACCGCCCGCATCCTCGACGCCCCCGACTACTGGCGGGCGCTGCGCCGCCACGCCGACTGGGTGATCGTCGACGCGCCTGCGGCCGAGCGTTCGCGGGTGGTGCTGGCCACGGCGCCGCATGTGGACGCCAATGTGCTGGTGGTGGCGGCCGAAACCGGGGAGGCCGAGCGCCCGCCGATGCTGCGCGACGCCATCCAGAGCGTCGGCGGTCATTGCGCCGGGGTGTTCCTCAACCGGACGCGCACCGAGCCGGCGCCGTTCATGAGGCGGCGGAACCCGGGTTGAGGGGGCTGGCCAGGGGGCGGGGCGCGGCAGGGCCCGCTTCGAGCCACGGCTTGAGCCGCTGCGAAGGCTTGAACACCAGGACGTAGCTGACGGCCGCCAGGACCCAGGTCCCGGCCAGCACCATCGGTATGGCGGTCAGGCGGTCGGGCAGGCTGGCGGTCTCGAGCTGGCCGGTCACGCCCAGAGCCAGGGCGGTGAAGGTCAGGGCCGCATAGTGCCACAGGTAGGCCCCGTACGAGCGGCGCCCCATCCAGCGCAGCACCGGATGCTCCAGCACGGCGTTGATCCACGCCAGCTTGGGCGCGACCGTCATCGGCAGGACCATGGCGAACAGGGCCAGGCCCTGCAGGGAATAGCGGGCCGTCTCGCGGAAGGTCTCGTCTCGGATCAGCAGCGACGCCAGCATCAGGCCGGCGCCCGCGCCGAAGATGGCCGCGCCGCGGCGCTTCATCAGCGCCATGACCTGGGACTGGGACCGCTCGATCATCGCCGCCAGGCAGCCCCAGCCGATGGAGTCGACGCGGCATTCGGTCGATTTGTAGGTGTAGACCTCCGGCAGGTGCAGGGCCGAGTGGGCGTAGAACCGCCAACCCAGGCAGGCGACACCGACGCCGACCAGCAGGGCCTGCAGCCGCTTGGGCGCGAAGGCGCACGCGGCCATCACCAGGGGCATGACCAGGTAGAAGTGCTCCTCCACGGCCAGCGACCAGAGATGGCCGGTGATCGAGCAGTCCTGGCAGGTGTCGAAGCCCAGGATGAGATAGTAGTTGGTCCAATAGAACAGGGCGGCCAGGGCGGCCCCGATCGGCAACGGCTGGCCCAGCGCCGGGGCGATGACCAGGCCCAGGACCGCGACGAAGGTCACCAGCTCGGGGGCAAGGCGCAACAGGCGCCGGCCGTAGAACCGCGGCAGGTCGAGGCGGCCGAACCGGTCGTGCTCGGCGGCGAGCAGCCGGGTGATCAGGTAGCCGCTGATGAAGAAGAAGGTGGTGACGCCCAGCCCGCCGGGGAATATTCCGCCGAATCCGAGGTGTCCCAGCACCACGAGGGTGATGCAGATCGCCCGGATCCCATCCAGCCCCGGTACGTAGGTATGCATCGACTTCTCGGCCGCCACGGCGATCCTCTGCGCAGTTCGAGCGGGACAAGCTAGCAGGATGTCCTTACCCGCCGATCAATGGGGGCGGGAAACTTGCCCCGCCCGGCGGAATGCGAGGGACGAGGCTTTCGGGCCCGCCGCGGCGTTACGGGATTGCTTACCCGGATGTCGGACTCTGCGCAGATGCGCCGCCCGTCCGCCCCCCCCGCCACGTCCTCAGCCCTGCCCCGCCGGGCGGTGCTGGCCGGCGGCCTGGCGCTGGCGGCCTGCACCAGGCCAGCCGAAAGCGCCTCCGCGCCGGCGGCGTCCGGCCCCGTCGCGCCCCTGAAGGCCGCCCCGTTCCCGGTCGGAGCGGCGCTCACGGCCGAGCAGCTGGCCGATCCGTCGGCCCAGGGGCTGCTGACGGCGAACTTCTCCCAGCTCACCTGCGGGCTGGAGATGAAGATGGAGACGATCCTGCGCGACGACGGCGGCTTCGACTTCGCCAAGGCCGACGCCATGGCCGCCTTCGCCCGCGCCCACGGGATGCGCCTGCATGGCCACACCCTGGTCTGGTACATCTACCGGCCCAAGGCGTTCGAGCGCGTCGCCGCCGACAAGGCCGCCTTCGCCAACGCCTATCGCAACTACATCCTGGCCGTGGCCGGCCGCTACCGCGGCCAGGCGGCCGGCTGGGACGTGGTCAACGAGCCCACGGCCGAGGACGGGGACGGCTACCGCCAGTGCCTGTGGAGCGAGGCCTTCGGCATGGACTATGTCGACCGGGCCCTGCGCCACGCCCGCGAGGCCGACCCGACCGCCGTCCTGTTCGTCAACGAGTACAACCTGGAGAGCCTGCCCCGAAAACGGGCCAGCTTCATGCGGCTGATCGAGGACCTGCTCCGCCGCGGCGCGCCGCTGGGCGGCGTCGGCACCCAGATGCACATGGGCTACGACCAGGACCCCGCCGCGGTCGGCGCCATGATGCGCGACCTCGCCGGCTTCGGCCTGCCGATCCACGTCTCCGAGCTCGACGTCTCGACCCGGAGGCGGGCCCTGGGGCCGGGCCTGGGCGACCGCCTGCAGAGCCAGGCGCGCCTGATCGGGGCGACGGTCGAGGCCTTCATGGCCCTGCCGCCGGCGCAGCGATACGCCTTCACCATGTGGGGGCTGCGCGACAAGGACAGCTGGCTGCGCTCGCCCCTGCAGAAGGGCGACCCGGACGACCGGCCCCTGCTGTTCGACGACGCCGGCCGGCCCAAGCCGGCGGCGCGGGCCTTCGTCCAGGCGGCGGTCCGCACGTGACCACGGCCGACCTCTCCCCCTTCGCCGTCGAGAAGCAGGTCGAGGCGGCCCCGCGGCCCGGCCTGTTCGCGCGGCTCGAGATGGCCGCGGTGTTCGGCATCCTGCTGCTGATGTCGGGGGCGCTGCTGGCCCCCCTGTTCTCGCCGGACCAGAACCCCGACGCCGTCCCCTGGCTCAGGACCATGTGGCTGCCGGTCTACGGCATGATCGCCGCCCTGGCGTTGCGCGACCCGCTGCGGATCACCCGTGTCGCGGTAGGCGTGGCGATGGGGATGGTGCTGGTGGGCTGGGCCTTCGCGTCGAGCCGATGGTCGATCCATCCCGACATCACGGTGCGCCGGTCGATCGCGCTGCTGTTCACCACCTTGTTCGGCCTCTACCTCGCCGCGCGGCTCGACTGGAAAAGCCTGATCGAGATGCTGGCCAAGGTCTTCGTCCTGCTGGCGGTGGGCAGCTACGTCGCCTCGCTGTTGTTCCCGGGCCTGGGCGCCCGCGACCCGATCCATCCAGGCGCCTGGAACGGGCTCTGGTACGAGAAGAACCAGATGGGCGGGCTGATGACCCACGGCGCCCTGGTCTGCGCCG
Organism: Caulobacteraceae bacterium; assembly: GCA_035493215.1. Classification (GTDB taxonomy): domain Bacteria; phylum Pseudomonadota; class Alphaproteobacteria; order Caulobacterales; family Caulobacteraceae; genus NCED01. Next base: position 44,091 of record DATJIO010000034.1, on the reverse strand, counting down.
TCGCCGCCCTGTTCGACCCCGGCCGCCGCAAACTCTGGACCGTCGGTTCGGTCCTGTGCGTCGGGGCGGTGGTGATGACGGAGTCCACCACCTCCCTGCTGGGCGTCGCCGTGGCCCTTGGGAGCCTGGCCGTCATCCTGCTGCTGCGCCGCGGCGGGGCGGTCAGGCTGGGGACGATCTGGCTCGGCGTCGCCGGCGCCGGGGCCTTCGTCGGGCTGATCGCGGTGGCGCCGGCCCTATTCTTCAAGCTGATCGGCAAGGACCCCAGCCTGACGGGGCGGACCGACATCTGGGCGGCGGTTCTGCACCGGGTCGAGCTTCATCCCGTTCTCGGCTACGGCTTCGGCGCGGTCTGGGGGGACCCCTGGGGGCCGGCCTGGTTCATCCGCCACGAGGTGAAGTGGCTGGCGCCGACCGCCCACAACGGCTGGCTGGACATCCTGTTGCAGCTGGGCGGCGTGGGCCTGGTTCTGGCGGCGGCGCACTTCCTGCTGACGGCCGCGGCCGCGGGCGGGCGGCTGCTGCGGGGTGTGGAGGGGTGCTGGGTCATCCCGTTCGTCGCCGTCTTCGCCCTGCTCAGCGTCTCCGAAAGCACGCTGCTGCAGTACAACGGCCTGCCTTGGCTGATCTATACGGTGATCTCGGCCAAGCTGTTCGAGTGGCGCGGCTTGAGCGGCGCCCCGGCGCCGCGCGTCCCGACCGTGAAGCTGTTTCCGGACGCGTGACGGCTGAATTTCCGTCGTCCTCGGGCGGAGCTTAGCGAAGACCCGAAAACGACGGTCAAGCTAGGGGAACGCTTCGCGCACAGGCGCAGCCCCCGTCCGCCTTACCTCGGCCTGGCCGTAGAAGCGGGGCGTGATCCACCAGACCACCTTGCCCAGGCCGCGCACGGCCCGGTCGGTCATGGCCAAGCGGGCGGGGGCGCCTACGGCCCACAAGGCCGCCGCCGCGGCGCCGTAGACCAGGGTCTGGCCGGCGCCGATGGCCATCCAGCGGGCCACGCCGCCCCAGTTGCGGACGTGGATGGCGTCGGTGGTCGGGGTCTGGCCAAAGCTGAAGGCGCGGCGCAGGGCGTAGCTAACCCGGCAGCGGTGGTCGGGGGCGTGCTCATAGACCCAGGCCTCGGCGGCCCAGGCGAAACGTGCCCCGCGGCGCTGGAGCGCCTGGTAGAGGCGGTCGTCCTCGCCGCCGACCTGGTCGTAGGCCGGGTCGAACGGCCGGGGCCCGTCCAAGGCGCCCGCACGGGTCATCAGGGAATTGCCGCAGCCGTGCAGCTCGAGCGTCAGGCCGGACTCCGCTGGTCCCGTGCGGGAGAAGAAGGCGTCGAGATAGGGCCGCTTCCAGGCCGCCGCGGCCTCGGCCCGGCCGCGCCAGGGGCCGAAGGTCACCGCCGCGCCGAGGCGTTTGTGGACCGCCAGCAGAGTCGCCAGCCAGTGCGGCGGGGCCTCCTCGTCGTCGTCGAGGAAGGCGACGAAGGGCGCTGTGATCGTCGCCAGCCCGGCGTTGCGGGCGGTGGCGACGCCAGGATGCGGCTCATGGACATAGGTCAGGCGGACCGGCGAGGCTGGGACCAGGGCGTCGACCACCGGCCGCGCCGAGCCTTCCGGCGAGTTGTCGACCACGACGATGGCGTCGATCAGGCCGCTGGCGTCATCCTGGGCGAACAGGGACCGCAGGGCGCGCGCCAGGCTTTCGGGCCGGCGCAGGGTGGGCATCAGGACGGCGATCTCGCCCATCACACCACCTCGGCGTAGAGGGCGGCGCGGTAGAGCTTGGTCGCCGCGACCCGCAGGGACATGGGCGCGGCGGCGGCCAGGGCCAGGCGGCGCAGGAGCGGCCGCCACAGGTCGCGGCCCGGCAGGGCGCGCAGGCGTCGCGCGGCGGCGTGGACCGGGAAGCCCGCCGCCACGTCCGGATGCAGCGCGGCCATGCGGCCGAAGTTGGCCGGCGACTGGTCGTACTTGGCCAGCAGCGCCGCGTCGGTGTCGAGGCCGAGGTGCGAGGCGGGGTTGTCGATGTGGCGCACCGGCCAGCGCCGGCCGACCCGGATCGCCCACTCCACGTCCTCCCAGCCCCAGCCCTTGAAGCCCTCGTCGAAGGCCTCGACGGCGAACACTTCGCGGCGAACCAGGAGGTTGGAGGTGCACAGGGACTTGGCCGGCTCCAGCGCCCGCACCGCGGCCGGCCGGCAGTCGCCGCGCAGGGACAGGGCCCGGTGCAGGCCGCGGGCCGGGTCCACAGGTGTGCGGTCCAGGGTGAAGCCGCCGAACGCCACCGCCGGGTCTTCGGCGGCGATCAGGACCAGATAGTCGGCGAGGAAGGCCGGCCCGTCCGGCAGCATGTCGGAATCGAGGAACAGCAGGTGGCCGGCGCGGCCGTTGGCCATCAGCCGGTTGCGGCCCTTCGAGCGGCCCTCGTTCGCGGCGAGGCGCACGAAGCGGGCGGGGGCCTGGAGGGCCATCACGGTCTCGGCCACCCGGTCGGCCAGGGCGTCGTGGCCCGAGCCGTCGTCCAGCACCACGATCTCGGCGGCTCCGAGCCGGGCCTCGGCGTCCAGGGCGCGCAGGAGATCGCAGGGGTCGTCGCGGAAGAAGGGTATCAGGACCGACAGCGTCGGGCGGGCCTCGGCCCAGGCGGCGTTGTCGACGGTCCAGGCCTGGGGGAGGGCGGTCACGCCGCGTCCTCCAGCCGGACGTCGGACAGCAACGGCCCCGGGCCGTCGCCGGGACCGGCGGAGCGGAAGCGGGTGCGGACGAGTTGGACCCCGATTGAGCGGACGCCGCCGGGGTTCAGGGCGAGGAGCGCCGCCCCATAGGCCAGGGCCCCGACCCCGGTCTTGAGGAACAGTTCGCGGAAGCCGCCGAGGGCCGGCAGGACGGTGATAGCCAGGGCCATCAGGGCGGTGGCGGCGCCGACTTCGGCCAGGGCGCGCCAGGGGATCGGCAGCTTCAGGCAGCGCTGGCCGAGGGCGTAGGAGGCGACCATGCCCAGGCCGTAGCTGCCCGCGGTGGACCACATCGCGCCGTTGAGGCCGAAGCGGGGAATCAGCGCCAGGCACAGCACCAGATTGGCGGCCGCCGGGATCCCTACGGCCACCATCTGCAGGCCCGTGCGCCGGGCCAGGGTGAAGGCGGTGTGGAGGTAGTAGGTCGACAGGCCCGAGAACAGGCCCCCCGCGGCGATCCACGGGGTGACGCGGGCGGCCTGGGCCGTCAGGTCCGGCCCGACCATGATCTGGGCCAGGGGCTGGGACACCATCGCCAGGCCCACTGCGGCGGGCAGGGCGACGACCAGCAGCATGGCGGCCTGGTTTAGGGCGGTCTTCCTCAGCGCCGCCGCGCCGCCGAGCTCCAGGGCGGCGACCGCGGCGGGGCCGCCGGCCATGCCGATCCACAGGAAGATAACGTCCAGGGTGCGGTTCGAAAGGGTGTAGCCGGCGTGGTAGGCGCCCACCGCCGCCTCGCCGGCGTAGGCCGCCAGCACGAAACGGTCGGTGGTGGCCAGGGCCAGGCTCAGCATCAAGGACAGGGAAAGGGGCACGCCGTAGACCAGGAAGGCGCGGGCCCGGGCCCAGTCGAACCGGCCGCGGCGCGCGACCTTCAGTTCGGAGGGTAGGGCGAAGACGAGGCACGCGGTGCTGGCCACGCCCATGCCGACGAAGGGCGAGGCCGCGCCCAGGCCGGTGAAGCCGGCCAGCAGCCCCCCTAAGAGGAAGCCGCCGCCGGTGACCGCCATGTCGAAGTTGGCGAAGCCGCGTACGTCGCCGGCGGCGCGGCGCCGTTCCTGCGACAACTTCAGCAGCCCTCGCGCGACCGCCGACACCAGGCCCGCGGCCGTGGCCAGCTTCAGGGCGAAGCTCACCGGCGCGAAGGCCAGGACCAGGGCGGCGGCGATGGGGGTGACGAAGCCCAGCACCGCGAACAGGCCGTAGACGGTGGCGAACAGGGCCTCGCGGTCCGGCCCTTCGGGCTCGGCGGCGTAGAAACGGGCCATGGCCGCCTCGATCCAGGTCATCGACAGGGTGTGGCCCAGGGTCGCGACCGAGAAGGCCAGGGCGTAGTCGCCGTAGGCGGCCGGCGACAACAGCCGGGTGAAGACCAGGATCGACCCGAAGCCGGCGACGGCCTGGACCAGGTTGACCGGGAGGTAGCCGAGGACGCCGCGCCAGAACATCCCGGCGCCTAGCGGATCGTGTCCCTGTCCCCGAGCAGGCAGGGCAGGGTCATCAGCATGATCCACAGGTCGAACCAGAACGACTGGCGCTCGATGTATTCGACGTCGAGGACCACCCGGCGGCGGACCTCCTCGCGGTTGTGGACGGGGCCGCGCGAGCCGTTGATCTGGGCCCAGCCGGTGATGCCGGGCTTCATGCGGTGCCGCCAGGCGTATTCGGCCACCAGACGCTGGCTTTCCTCGCCGGCGGTGATCATGCCGATGGGGTGGGGCCGGGGCCCCACGAGCGACATCTCGCCCGACAGCACGTTGAATATCTGCGGCAGCTCGTCGAGGCTGGTGCGGCGGATGAAGCGGCCGACCCGGGTCACCCGGTCGTCGTCCTTGCGGACCTGCTGGGAGACGACGATAGGGTCGGCCTTCTCATGGCGCATGGAGCGGAACTTCCACACCACGATGGCCTCGTTGTTGAAGCCGTGCCGGCGCTGGCGGAACATGACCGGGCCGGGGCTGTCGAGGCGGATGGCGACGGCGATGATCGCCATGACGGGCGCGAACACGATCAGCCCCAATCCGCCGCAAACCAGGTCCTGGACCCGCTTGTGGAAGGCGCGGCGCTCGTCCTCGTTGATGCCCGCGACCTGGGTCAGGGGGGTGTCGGCCAGGCGCGACAGGGTCGCCGCGCGGGTGTCCTGGCCCTCGACGTCGACGAACAGGGTCACCGCATTGGGCAGGACCCGGAGCTGTTCGATCAGGGCGCGGACCCGCGTCTGGGCCGAGGCCGTCACGGTGATGACGATGCGGTCGACGAAGGGCAGGATCTTGTGCTCGAGCAGGGCATGGGTGTCGCCCAGCACCGGCACCCCGTGCAGGTCGGCGGGGGAGCGGGCCGAGCGGTCGTCGAAGATGCCCAGGACGTTGACCTCGCGGCTGTCCAGGGCGCTCTGGATCAGCATGGCCGCGTTGTCGGTGGCGCCGACGACCACGACGTTGGGGGTCAGCCGGCCCTGGCTGCGCCAATGGCGCACCGCGGCCCAGGCCCACAGGTGGACGGCGCTCAGGGCGGCGAAGATGCAGGCGGCGAAGGCCTCGACCTGGGTCATGCCGCCGGGGTCGGCCAGGGCGGCGGCGACCAGGCCGGCGATCGCGGCGAGGGTGCAGGCCCCGGCGATGCGGGCGGCGTGGCGCTGCGGCGTCTCCCGCGAGCTGAAGCCGTAGGCCCGGAGGGACGACAGGGCCCACAGGGCCGCCAGGGACACCGCGATCAGCGGCAGCACCGCGCCGAACGGCTGAGCCAGCGGTCCGGCGGGCGCCTGGACCATGGCGCCGGCCACCGTGACCCCGGCCACCGCGGCGTAGTCCATGTAGCGGAACAGGCGGGCCAGGGTCGGTCCGCTCAGGCGCTCGCGCACCGACGCCAGGCGGCCGGGGCGGAACGGCCCGCGGCGGTTGGAGGGGTCGTCGAGGACGCCCAGCGCGGCGGGCGGGGGAGCGGCGGTCTCGGCGGCGGTCCGGACGGGGGCTGGGTGGGCGGCCATGAAGTCCTCGGCAAGGGCGTTCCCTCACCATGACGCATCGCCATAAGCGTCACGTTAACGACGGGCGTTTCCCGACGGGATCACCACCTCGCCATCTTCCTTGGTGAAGCGCTCGGGCTGGCGGTCGAGCAGGGCCAGCACCGCCTCGGAGGGCCGGCAGAGCGCGACCCCCTTGGGCGTGACGACGATGGGACGGTCGACCAGGACGGGATGGGCGACCATCGCTTCCAGCAACGCCTCGTCGCCGACCGCGGGATCGAGCAGCCCCAGCTCGGCCGCCGGGGTCCCCTTCTCCCGCAGGATGTCGCGGGGCCGGGCCTGCATGGCCTCGAGGAGGTGGGCGAGCTGTTGGCGGGTCCAGCCGGTGTCGAGGTACTCCACGACCTCGGGCTCGTAGCCGGCCGCCTGGATCATCGCCAGGACGTTGCGCGAAGTGCCGCAGCCCGGGTTGTGGAAGATGGCGATGGGGAAATCGGCGCTCATTCTGGACTCTCTCTCAACAGCCAGCCGAACAGGCCCACCGCCGCGACGGCGCCGGCGAACTGGGCTGCGATGAAGGCCGGCGCCGAGCTGGGGGCGATGCCGGCGAAGGTGTCGCTCAGGGACCGGGCGACGGTCACCGCCGGATTGGCGAAGGACGTCGAGGCGGTGAACCAATAGGCGGCGGTGACGTACAGGCCGACCGCCATGGGCGTGAAGGCGGGGCGGAACCGCAGGGTCCCCAGGATCGTCCCCACGAGGCCGAAGGTGGCGACGAACTCCGCCAAGCTCTGGGCGGGACCGTCGCGCAGCCTGGTCGAGGCCTGCAGGATCGGCAGGGCGAACATGGCGTGGGCCAGCCACACCCCCGCCACCGCCCCGAGCATCTGGGCCGCGACATAGGCCAGCGCCGCTTTCCAGCCGATCTCCCCACGCAGGAGGAAGGCCAGGGTGACGGCCGGGTTGAACTGGGCCCCGGAGATCGGGCCGAACACGGTGATCAGCACCACCAGGGCCGCCCCGGTCGCCAGGGTGTTTCCGAGCAGGGCGACGGCGTCGTTCCCGTCGGCCAACCGTTCGCCCATGATCCCCGAGCCGACCACCACGGCGAGCAGAAGGGCGGTCCCCAGCCCCTCGGACACCAGACGGCGGGCGAGGCTCACGCGCAGCAGTCCACGCGGGCGGCGATCGCGGCCAGGGGCGCGCAGACCTCCGGCGCGCCGCCGCAGCAGTCCTCCAGCAGGAAGCTCAGCAGGTCGCGCATGCGCTCGAAGTCGGTGCTGTAGAGGATCGACCGGCCTTCGCGGCGCGACTGCACCAGCCCGGCGTGGCTCAGGACCGACAGATGGCTGGACAGGGTGTTGGGCGCCGCGCCCACGGTGCGGGCGAGGTCGCCGGCGGCGACGCCCGAGGGGCCGGCGCGGACCAGCAGGCGGAACACCGCCAGGCGGCTGGGATGGGCCAGGGCCGACAGGGCCTCGGCGGCGGTCTGGGTTTCCACGGGCGGACCTCGGCTGCTCGACGGTTCTATAGTTCGCGAACTATCGAAATGTCTAGCGCGCGGATCAGGCCGCCGTCAGCTCCAGGGGAAGGCCGGCGTCGATGGGCCCGCCGGGCGAGTCGCCGACGATGGCGACGGTCAGACCCTCGCCGGCGTCGACACGCTCGATACGGCCGCCGAGTTGGGCGGCCAGGGCGGCGATCAGGCTCGATCCCAGGCCGCCGGCCTGGCCCAGTTCCGGGGAGCTGGCAGCCTGCAGGCCGGGCCCGTCGTCGGTGACCGCCAGCCGCCAGCCCGCGTCGTCGGCGACGTAGTCGACCGCGATCACGCCGGGCTCGCCGTCGGAAAAGGCATATTTCAGCGCGTTGATCACCAGTTCGGTGACGATCAGCCCCAGGCTGACCGCCCGGGCCGAGGTCATGGCGCCGGGTCCGCTGCGCACCCTCAGGTCCACCGGGCGCTGGTCGTGGATCATCGACTTGGCCAGCCCCTCGCACAGGGTGGTCAGGTAAGGGCCGATCTCGATGGCGTCGCCCAGGAGCGAAGCCTGCAGATGGGCCTGGACCGTGGCCACCGACATCACCCGGCGATGAGCGTCGCGCAGATGGTCGCGGGTCTCCTCGGAGGCGACGCCTCGGGCCTTCATCAGCAGGATGCTGGCGATGATCTGCAGGCTGTTGGCCACCCGATGCTGCATCTCCTGCAGCAGCATCGACTTCTGCAGCAGGGCGTCGTCCTTCTCCCGCGTGGTGATGCGCAGGGCCGTCACGTCTTCGAAGCCCAACAACACGCTGATGTGGCTGGCGTCAGTGTAGAGCACCCGGCGGGCGTCGAGGATCAGGGTGCGCGAGCCGATCTCCGGCACGACGATCTGGATCTCGTAGGCCTCGATGGCCGCGCCGCCCCACAGCACGGCGTCGAGCAGGGCGCGCAGGTCGGGGACGTCCCACTGGCCCGCGGCGATGTCGTAGATCGACAGGCCCTGGGTCGACGGCTGGTCGGTGCGGAAGATGGCGTAGTAGGAGCGGCTGGCGGCGATGACCCGCAACTCCTCGTCGAGCACCAGCAGCGGCGCGCGCACGGTGTCGATCATCGCCTGGGCCAGCGACCGGGGATCGGGGACGATGTCGAGGGTGGCTTCGGCCACGGGCCGGCCTTCCTGAGGGCGCGCCCTCGCATGAGTGGTGGGGCCGCCTATCGCCTCAATCTACGGCAGTATCGGGCCGCCGCCTAACGACTTCCCATTTGATGGTTTCTGGTCGCCGTTTCGCAGGCCGTATCGCGAAGGGCCAGGGTCGGCTATCATGGCGGGGATCAACGGAGCGGCCGCTCCCGAGAGACCTCCGCTGAAGAGATGGCTCTGCTCACGCGACCGGCCTCCGCCGTGGTCGCCGCCGTCGCCTGTACCGGAGGCCTGATCTCACCGCCGCGCGGCCGCGTCTCCAGGAGCCACCATGACCGTAGCCGAACGCATCTTGACCATGGACGACGCCGCGCTGCTGCGTTTCCGCGACAACGTCCGCCGGCTGCAGGCCGCGCCGGGCCGCCAGCAGAACGAAGCCCTGGCCCTCGCGCCCCTGATCGAGGCCGAAGTGGCCGTGCGCGAGGCGCGCAAGCCGCCGAAGAAGACGGCCAAGCCGACCAAGGCCGCCCTGGCTAAGAAGGCTGCCGCCGAAGCCAAGGCCGCCGCGGCCGCCGAAGAGGCCGAAGAAGCGGAAGAAGCCGAAGATCCAAACGAGTCCGAAGCCGCCGAGACCGAGACCGCCGAACCGAACTAGCCGCCGCCGGCGGCATTGCCGGGCCGTCGCCTTTTGGCTAAGAGGGACGGCCTTGCGGCGCGCTCATGCGGCGGCCGGCGGGAAGCTGAATGAAATCAGCGGGTGACGTGGCCGAGTGGCTGAAGGCAACGGTTTGCTAAATCGTCATACGTGAAAGCGTATCCAGGGTTCGAATCCCTGCGTCACCGCCAATCATAATAGCTTGTTTTAATGCAGCCTGCCCGCACCGGTAATTCCCCAGGAATTCCGTTAGGCTAGCGGGCAGGGTCGTGGTCCGCCGCGTGGAGCGGCGACGCGCGGACCGTCACTGGAACGTGCGCCGAACCCTGGCGAAGAAGACCGGCCCGACCGCGAGGCGCTTGTCGTCCCGGTAGAGCAGGGGCGAGCTGCCGCGCAGGCCCGTGAAGCTGTCGATGACCTGGTGGACGCCGGTCCCGGGCAGGTTGTTGACCTCGGCCCTCAGGTTCAGGCTGGGCTTCAGCCGGTACTCGACAAAGAGGTTGAAGCGCGCCCACGCCCCCGTGTTCTGGTTTCCCGCCGGCTCGTAGATCTGGTTTGGGCCGACATAGTAGGCGTCCAGGCCGAAGTTCAGCTTCTGCCGCGGCAGGTCTTCCACGAGGTGGAGTTCGCCGACGAAGCCGGACTGGCCGCTCAGCCGCCGGGGGAGGCCGGTAAAGGGGTCGGTGACGCGGCTGCGGGTCCACGTCGCCGCGCCCCTCACGGTGGCGCCTTCTATTCCCAGCCGCTTCAGCGGCACGAGGAGGTTGACGACCGCATCCGTCTGGCGGCCGCCGCCCACGTTGGCGTAGCCGCCCAGCACGCCCGCGCTGGTGGCGATGGCCACATAGCCGAACACGTCGACCAGGCGCCTGTGGCGAAGCGTGAGGGTCAGGTCGCCGCCGTTCCAGAACTTGCGGTCGTACACCGCCTCGGCCGCCCAGGCGCGCTGCGGCTTCAGGTTGGTGTTGCCGACGAACACCTGGCCCGTGACGAAGTTGGAGCTGGCCGCGAAGGCGTTGAAGCCGACCTGGCCGACCTCATGCTCGACGCGCAGGCGAAGCTGGTCGTTCTTGTCCGGGGCCCAGGTGAAGACCGTGCGCGGCTTCAGGTAGGTGAAGCTCCGGTCGACGCGGACATCGCTGCGTCCGGTCAGGGTCGAGGTTTCCAGCTTCAGCGCCGATTCCAGGCTGACCTGGGGGCTGGGCTTCCAGCTCAGGGTCGCGCCGGTCTCGCCGCGCCGCTCGCGCACGTCCACGATCGCGCCGGGCAGGGCCACGGGCACGCCGTTGAGGGTCGCCGCGCCGTCGGTCTTGTCGGTGTTGATCGCCGCTTCGGCCGAAGCCGACAGGGTCAGCTTTTCGCTCCTGCGGAACCGGATCGTGGCGCGCGCCACGCTCTCGTCGGCGTGGTCGCTCTTGATCAGTCGGGACGGCGCAGGCGGACGGGTGAGGATGTTGGTGGCGTCGAAGCGGGTGATCCGCTCCAGGGCCTGGGTCTCGAGGGTGGTGCGCTTGCCGAGCGCGTGTTCGTAGGTCAGTCCCAGCTCGCCCTGGTGGTAGGTCTGGACGTGGGTGTAGCCGTAGGACGGCCCCGACCTCAGGGCGTCGACCTGGATGAAGGTGGAGCCGAAGTCGCGGGCCGAAGCGTTGAGCTTGAGCTTCCCGCCGGCGAGGCCGCGTTCGTAGGTCCCGCTGGCGATGACGTACGGGCCGCCGGAATTCACATGGGTGTCGGCGACGTAGACGGGAGCGCCCGCGCCGTCGGTTCGCACCGTGGGGCCGTAGCCGAAGATGGGGTAGATGCCGATGTTGCGCCCGAAATCGACGGAGACTTCGAGGGCGCGGTCCCCGCTCCGCCTGGCGGTGTTGATGGAGAACTGGGGGGTGATCCGGCCATGGATGTCGAGGTGCGATCCGAGGCTGTAGGTCAGGCGGGGCTTGGGGTTCTTCTTCAGGATCACATTGGCGATGACCGGCCAGCCGCGCATGTCGATCCCCGGCGCGCCGCCGGCGATGAGGTCGACGCGCTCGACCTGCTCGGAAGGGATGCGCCGCAGCACGCTCTGCAGGGTGTCGGTCTTGCTGGCGGGCGGCTTGCCGTCGATCAGGACGTTGCCGCCGGCGCCGTCGAGGCCGCGCAGGTCGCGGGTGTCCTGGAAGTTGAAACCCGGCAGCCACTGGACCATGTCCATGGCGGTCGAGGGCCGCACCTTGACGAAGTATTGGGGCGTGAAGTTCAGCACCCCCTTCTGCAGGTCGCCGATGATCGGCGCGCGCCCTTCGACCACCACGGCGCTCAAGGTCTGGTCGGCGGGAGCGGCTTGCGGCGGGGTAGCCTCGGCGCCGACCGCTGCAGCGAACAGGAGGAGCAACACGGCGACTCCCCCACGGTCGATGCGTCGTGGATCAAGAACCTACAGATGTAATTCCAGAGGTCAAGCCATTGCCGAAACGGGCAAGCCGCCCGTGTCTGCGGAGCCCTGGCTCCGGATCCAATCCGAGGTGTCGAAGATCGCCAGGCTGTCGTGGTGCAGCCGCGCCGCGGTCAATATTCCGGTCGCATAGGCTCCGGTGTCGATGCCGATGCGGTGCTCGAGCACCTGCAGCCCTCGGGTCCACGTATGGCCATGCACGATCACCTTTTCGAACGGACCGGGCGCGTCCAGAAACGCGTCCCTGATCCACAGGAGGTCGTCTTCGTGTTGCTCCGCGAGGGGCGCGCCCGGACGGATGCCCGCGTGGACGAAGGCGTAGTCTCCGACGCAGACCATGGGCTCCAGGTGCTGGAGGAGGTCGAGGTGCGGCGGGGGCATGTTCCCCAGCAGCCCGTCCCTGGCGGCGACGAAGGCCGCTCGATCCTCTTGGACCCGAGGCGGCTGCACGCCGTAGGACAGGAGGGTCTCGGCGCCTCCGAACCGGATCCAGTCGTCGGCCTCCTCGGGCCGATCGAGAAACCGGAGGAGGGCTTGCTCGTGGTTGCCCTTTATCAGCCGGACCTCGAAATCCGGCCGGTTCCCGAGCCAGGTCAGCGCCTCGACGACTTCGGCCGACTGTGGTCCCCGGTCGATGTAGTCGCCGCAGAAGATCAGCATCGCCGGCTCGTCCGCGACCTGGTCGCGGGCGTCCGTCGCGATGGCGCCGAGGATGGCGGTCAGCAGGTCGTACCGCCCGTGGACGTCGCCGACGGCATAGACGAGCCGACCCTGCGTGGAGGCCGAAACGGACGTGGTTTCCGACGCCGGGACCGCCGCTCGAAGGTCAGGGGCGTCCATTTCGCCGCCCCAGGCCCGAGCCTGGCCCTCCCGTCGCCTCCATCCAGCTGTCGGCCAGATCCCAGACCTCCTGGATTCGATCCGCGTAGGCCCGGAGCAGGTCGTCGCGGGACAGTTGCGCGGCGGAGTCCCGTATCTCGCGCCAATCGAGCTGGTCTGCACGCAGGTCCCGGGCCGGCACGCCGACGCCCCGGGCATGGTCGTACGCCTCGGCCAAGGTTCGCTGAACCTGGGCGATGTCGGGATCGGCGCAGGCGGCCGTCTCTCCGCAGGATGTCTCGCCATTCGCAACCAAAGTCGCCGGGGCCGGAGCAACGGTCGCCGCGGTGTAGAGGGCTTGCCTGGGCGGAGCGCCGCCCGGCCAACCGGAAACCTTTGTGGCCCCAGCTCCGATGGACTCGGCGACCGTCGTCCGCGGGGCCCCGGCCGGGGCGGGGGTCGGCGTGGGCGCGGCCCTCGTCTGGTCCGCCTCCAGGACCGGAGCCGCCTTGGCGGCCATATCGGCGCCGACCAGCACCTGCAGCATGGGAGACGCCGTCGGCGGCTTCATGACCGCCGACGGCGGCGGGCTGGACCTGTGGGTGGGGATCAGGCTGGGCGCCCGGGAAAGCAGCGATCCGATCGCGATCCCGGCCAGCGCCGTGGCGGTGTATGCGCCGATGGACTTGTAGAGCGGCTTGCGCGGTCCGGCCGGCGATATGGGCGCGCGGCGGATGGGCGTAAAACCGCCCTGCGTTCCCGCGGATTCGTGTCCGCCATTCGAGGAAAACAGCGGCTCGAGGTCCCGCTGGACCCGATCGGTGAGCTGCTCGTTATCGAACATGGGATTTCGCGATCTGCATTGGGGGGAAGGTGGGGCTGTCCCGCACCTGCTTGCGCCTCAACGAATTGAGGGCCTCGACCTGAACTGCGTCTGAACGGTCGGGTTCCGAAGGCAATCCCGCTCCCGCGGGGCGAACCGGCGCCATGGAGCGTTCCGCCGCTCAATTTTCGAAATAGCCGGTCCACTCCGCGATGCTCTGCCCGCGGAGTCGCCGGAACACCCGTACCATCCGAGGCCGCGTCAGCAGCCACGCGGCGTACGCGCCTGTCGCCGCCAGGGTCGGGAGCCAGACGTCAAAGCCGAGATGGTCGGCGACGAAATAGGTCGCCGCGAAGACCGCGGCGATGCTGACGAGGCAGAAGCTGATCGCGCGGATATCGCGACCCCGAATCCCTCGCCGACGCCACATTCAGCTTCTCCTGCATCCAAGCGCCTTTTGAACGCGACCGGACCGCTGTGGCTCCGTGGGGCGCCTGTCGCGATCCGATCCAGGTCGAGCTGGACCCCCTCGGGGCGACGCGCGACCCGTGCACGCAGGACATGCACGCCGTTCAGCCTCCGGGATGGGAGCAGCTTTGGGCCCGTCCGGCCCGATACGCCGCCCCCCCCCGCCGGGTCCGATCTAGGACAGGACGACCACGACCACCCGCCGGTTCTGCGCCCGCCCCTCGCGGGTGTTGCTCGGCGCGACCGAATCCGTGGCCCCATACGAGATCGAGCCGATCCGGTTGAGCGGCACGCCCTGGCGATTGAGGAACAGCCGCACCGCCTCGGCCCGCTGCTGCCCAAGGGTGGCGGCCTCGGTCTTGTCGTTGTGGCCCTGGACCTCGATGTAGACGTTCTTGTTGTCGGTCTTCAGCTTCTCGGCCAAGGAGGTGAGCCGGCTTTGCGCCTCCTCCGACAGCTTGGCCGCGTTCGGCCCGAATTTCACCGCGTCATCGGTCAGCAGCACCGAATAGTTGAATTTGCCCTCGGCCAGGGCCCCGGCGGCGTTGGCGCGCTGGAGCGCGTCCTTGGCCGTGGCGTCCACCTGACCCAGCCGGGTCTCATGCTGGGCGATGGTGGTCTTGGACGCGTCCACCTGGCCCTGCGTCGCCTGCAGCTTGGTGTCGACGACGCCGACTTCGGTGCGGACGAACGACTTGGTCGCGCAGCCTGCAAGGCTTGTGGCCGCCAGGATCGCCGCCATGCCCGCCGCCAGCGGGCTCGGTTTTCTGCTTAACACCATACTAGGCTCCTTCAGAATGAATGCGTGGCCCAGCCACTCCGCATTGTGGAAAGGAGCTGAGCAGCCAATCTGTTCCCTGCGAAGGTGACCGATCTTGGGCAGGGCCTCAGCTGGCGGGACGCGGCATCAGCAGGTCTGACCACCGCCATTGCCCCGCCCCGACGGCGAGCCGTGGGGCCGCCGAGGAATCGTTCAAGGAAATCAGCACGAAGCCCCGCATCGGCTCGGTGGTGCGGCACGCCGCCGGCGCGAAGGCGATCTCCAGCATGATCGCCTCGCGGACGCCGGCCAGGCCCGCGCCGTCTTCGCCGGCGCTCCTGATCCACTGGCCGTTCCAGACCATGATGGCCCTGGACCCGGGCGCGCGGGGGCTGTTGGCGACCGCGGCCTGGACCTTGGCGTTCCTGCGCAGGGCGCTCTGCAGCCAGCGGACCATGTCGCAAGGACGGCCTGTCGGGCCCGAGTCGGCGGTCGTCGCCCCGGCCATCTGGGCGTCGCTCAGCTCGGGCGCCGGCTCGGTCGGCGTCTCCTGCGCCACCAGGACCGGCCTGGCCTCGCGCGGCGGCGGCGTCGGCCGCACCACGATCCGGTGCGGCGGGGTCTTGGGCGGGGCGGGGGAGGGCGGCGCCGGGGTAGGGGGCGCCAGAGGCTCGGCCGGGGGCGGGACATCGACCAAGGCCACCGTCACGGACTCCGGCTCGACCTCCGGCGGCGGCGGCGCGATGCGCGCCGACAGCAGCGCCACGACGATCGCCAGGTGGGCCCCGACGCTCAGGGCCACGGCGATCAGCCGGGTGGGTTTGGAGTTGAGTCCCATGGGGCGGTGAACTGTCGGGTGCGGCGGCGGTTGCCTGCTCATGGGAAATTCCGGAAGCCGGCTTCGGAGCCTCGCACCTAGACTCGCCCCTAAGTCAGGATCATGGCGCCCATCATCGGAGACGCCGGAGGAACCCGCAATATGGCGGCGCGTTAGCCTGCTCGCGCCCGGCGATGACATCACCGCACGGCCATTCTCAAGAGGGAAATCCGATGTTTGGCATCATTGCCGCGATATTGGTCGTCATGTGGTTGCTGGGATTCTTCGCCCTGCACATTTCGTCGTTCCTGATCCACGTCCTGCTGGTCGTCGCCGTCGTCGCGGTCATCATGCATCTGGTCCGGGGCCGAAGGGTCTGAAGGTCGGGGCCGTCACGCGCTGACGGCCCGACAGCCCCTCCGGCGCCGAACGCGTCCTGCAACGGCCCCCGTCGCATTGAACCGATCCGGCGCCCCCGTGAGGGCTCCGCCGGTGCGATGCGTACTCATTCTCGATAGGCGCCCCGAACGGCGGGATCGTCGAGCCGGGGGGCGGAATGAGTTTCGACCAAATACGCAAACGCGTCTTATTAGCATCCACAGCCCTGGCCGTGGCCGGCGCGGGCTCAGCGGCCTGGGCGCAGGAGCGCGCGTCGGGGACGCTTGACGAGGTGGTCGTCACCGGCGGCCGGGAAGTGGCGCTGGACGTTCCCACGGTCACCGGGTCGCGGCTGGGCCTGAACCTGCGCGAGACCCCGGCCATCGTCGACGTGCTGACGCAGGATCGGTTCCTGGAGCGGGGCCTGCGCACCAGCAACGAGGCCCTGAACACCGCCCCGGGCGTGACGGCGGTCGATACCGGCGGCGGGCCCGGGACCATGTCCATGCGGGGCTTCACCGGCGGCTCGGTCTCGGTCAACTACGACGGCGTCCACCAGCCTTCCACCATGGTGACCCGCAACTACGACAGCTTCGCCTTCGACCGCATCGAGATTCTCAAGGGCCCGTCGTCGGTCCTGTACGGGGAAGGAGCGTTGGGCGGCGCGGTCAACTACGTGCCCAAGAAACCCGAGTTCGGCTCCCGCGCCTTCCAGGGCCTGGCGCAGTACGGCAGCCGCAATACCTTCCGCGGCGCCGCGGACGTCAACCTTCCCCTGAACGACAAGGTCGGGCTGCGCGGCGTGTTCAGCTACGCCGGCGGCGACGGCTACATCGACCGCACCTGGAACCGGACCCTCACCGCCAACCTCGGCCTGACCTACAAGCCCGCAGACAACCTGACGGTGTTCCTGGCGGCCGAATACTTCTGGAACAATAACGGGCCGACCTACTGGGGCACGCCCCTGGTAGCCGCGTCCGTGGCGCGCGACGCCGGCGACCAGGTCACGACCGCCAACGGCTTCGTCCTCGACAAGGCGCTGCAGCGAACCAACTTCCAGTACGACAACGGCCTGGTGCGCTCGGACAACCTGTGGCTGCGGTCGCAGATCGACTGGAAGATCAACGGGACCTGGCGCTTCCGGAACGACCTCTCCTACAACAACGGCGACCGCCTTTGGGACGACGCCGAGAGCTACGCCTACAACGCCGCCACCCGGCTGGTGAACCGTCAGCCCATCTACATCCGCAACCTGCTCGACTTCTGGAACGAGCGGGCGATGCTGTCGTCGGATTCCAACATTTCCGGCCACCGCAACCGCTTCATGGTCGGCGCCGAGCACAGCCAGAACGACCACACCAGCATCCGGCGCTTCGGCGCCAACACCCCGGTCAACCCCTACGCCCTGGTCGGCGGCCCGTTCCCGGCCTTCACCGCGGCCAACTTCCCGGGCGCCGGCAACTTCGTCGACGCCGGCTCCAGGATCGTCACCAATGCGGTCTTCGCCGAGAACGCCCTCAACCTGACCGACAAGTGGCTGCTGGTCGGCGGCGCGCGCTACGAGGAGATGAAGCTCGACCGGACGATCAAGGACTATAACCTCAACACCAACACGGCCTTCGCCACGACCTACAAGCCGTTCTCCTTCCGGATCGGCACGGTCTACGACGTGGCGGCCAAGACCCAGCTCTACGCCCAGTACAACCAGGCGTCGGCCCCGGTCGGCACCCTGGTGCTGCTGTCAGCGGCCAACTCCGCCTTCAAGCTGACCCGGGGCAGGGCGGCCGAAGTCGGGCTGAAGAGCTCGTTCTGGAACGACCGGATCGAGATGACCCTGGCCGGCTATTGGATCCGGCAGACCGACATCATCACCCGCGACCCGATCAACCTGAACCTTTCGGTCCAGGGCGGGACTCAGTCCTCCCGGGGGATCGAGCTGTCCGGCTCGGCGGCGCTCACCCGCCAGCTCCGCGTCGACCTCAACTACGCGGTGGTCAATGCGCGGTTCGACAAGCTGCTCGAGGCCGGCGGCCTGAACCGCGCGGGCAACAGCCCGACAAACGTCCCGGCCCAGGTGCTCAACCTGTTCGCCAGCTACCAGTTGATGGGGGCGCCGGTGAAGCTGACCGCGGGCCTGCGCCGCTCCAACCACATCTTCGGCGACAACGCCAACACGGTGCGGATCGCCGGCAATACGGTGTTCGACGCCTCGGTCAGCTATCGCCTCGGCTTCGGCGAGATCGTGCTCCGTGGCCGCAACCTGGGCGACGCGCTCTACGCCGAATGGGGCGGCGCCGCGGCGGTCTATCTCGCCGCCCCGCGCAGCATCGACCTGACCTTCCAGACCCGGTTCTAGCCATGACCGCCTCCAGCCCCTCCAGACCGGCGCCGTTGGCGGCAAGGCTGCTCAGCCTCGGCCTGGAGTGGCTGTACATCGTCCACCGCTGGCTCGGGGTCGCCACCTGCATCCTGTGCGCGGTGTGGTTCGTCTCGGGCGTGGTGATGGTCTACGTGCCCTATCCCGGGCTCACCGACCGCGACCGGATGACCTATTCCGAGCCGATCGCCTGGGACAAGGTCGCGGTCTCGCCCGACAAGGCCCTGGCCGCGGCGGGGGCCAAGCGCTTCCCCTCGCAGTTCAAGCTGACCATGCTGCGCGACACGCCGGTCTACCGCCTGGTGGCCGACGGCGAGCGCGCCACCGTCTCCGCGGTGGACGGCCACAGGATCGAAGGGGCGAGCGCGGCGGACGCGGCCGAGATCGTGCAGCGGCTGCGGCCGCACGATCGCCTCGGCCCGGTCAAGACCCTGTTCCACGACCAATGGACCGTCGCCCAGGGGTTCGACCCGCACCGGCCGCTCTATCGGGTCCCGGTGAGGGGCTCCGGCGGCCTGACCCTCTACGTCTCGTCCAGGACCGGCGAGGTGGTCAACGACACCACCGGCTGGGAGCGGGCCTGGAACTGGCTGGGGTCGATCCCGCACTGGCTCTATCTGACCGTCATCCGCCAGGACAACGCCTTCTGGCGGCAGCTCATCATGTGGACCTCGGGACCGGCCATCATCGGGGCGGCGACCGGAATCTGGCTCGGCCTGCTGCGGATGCGGGTCGGGCGGGAGGTCCCCCTGGGCGACATCAGTCCCTATCGCGGCTGGATGAGCTGGCACCACGTCTCCGGCCTGATCGCCGGCTTGTTCGTCTTGGGTTGGCTGGTCAGCGGCTGGCTCTCGGTCAATCCGTTCCACTGGTTCCACCGCGAAGCCGCCTCGCAAGAGGAGCTGGCGCGCTACGCCGGCCAGGACGCGCCCCGGTTCGACGCCAACCTCGCGGCGTTGCGGGCGCTGCCCTACCGGACCGCCCGGGAGGCCCGCCTGATCTGGGTCGGCGGCCGGCCGCTGGTGGTCCTGATGGGGCCGAGCCTGCTGGAGACGACCCTGGACGCCCGCACCGGCGCTCCCGCCGGCCTGACCGACGCCGACCTGTTCGCCGAAGCCGGCCGTCTGTCCGCCGGCGCGCCGGTCGCCTTCGCCCGGCGGCTGACCCAGGACGACGATTACTGGTACTCGACCCCGCGCTCGCCGCGGCGGATGCCGGTGCTGCGGGTCGGGTTCGCCGACCCTGAGCGGACCTGGGTCCACATCGACCCGGCCACCGGGGAGATCCTGGGCCGCACCGACAACAGCGGCCGCGCCTACCGATGGTGGTTCAACGCCCCGCACGCCTTCGACCTGCCGGTGCTGCTGCGTCACGGCCCCAGCCGGGAGATCCTGATCGGGGCCTTGTCGATCGGCGGACTGATCGTCTCGGTCAGCGGCGTGGTGATCGGCTGGCGCCGCGTGGTCGTCAAGTTCGTGCGCCGTCCCAAACGCCGCCGCGCGTCCCGCCTTCGACAGTCAAGACCAACCCGGGGATGAAACCGATGCGAGACCATGCCGACACCCTCAAACGCGCCCTGGCCGGGGCCTTCGCCTGCCTTGCGGCACCCTCCGCCGCCCTGGCCCACGACGTTTGGGTGGTGGCCCGGCAGCAGGACGGCGGCACGGTGGCGCTGATCCGCTACGCCGACCCGGCCAAGCTCGAACTGGCCGAGCGCGGCAAGGTCGTCAGCCTGGAGGTCATCTCGCCGGGCGGAAAGATCAACCTCAAGCGTCCCCTGGCGCCGGCCAAGAGCGGGCCCGCGCTGGAGAGCAAGCCCTTCACCGCCCCGCAGGCATCGATTCTGTCGGTGGTCTACGACAACGGCTTCTGGACCGAGAGCGCCGAGGACGGCGTCGAGACCAACACCAGCAAGCTCCTGACCCCCAACCACAAGCAGAGCTGGTGGGCGCCGAAGTTCGGCAAGACCCTGCTCGGCCCGGGCAGCTACGCCGTGCGCACCCATTCCATGCTGGAGCTGGTCCCGCTCAGCGACCCCTACGCCACCCCCGTCGGCAAGACCCTGGCGGTCAGGCTGGAGGGCGACGGCAAGCCCGTGGCCGGGGTCAAGGTGGTCTACGGCGACGGGGTCGAGGCGATACCCGAGGCCGCCATGCCCTCGGTCACCACCGACAAGGACGGCGTCGCCCAGATCCCCGTCACGCGCAGGGGCGCCTATCTGCTGGCGGTCCACCGCGTCGGGCCGCCGAGCCAGCCGGCCCTGGCCGACGCCGACGACGTCTACGTCACCCTGGCGTTCGACACCTCGAAGGAAATCCCTCCCCCCGGCGGGGAGAGGGCTGTCAGGGCCCCTTAAGGGCGCGGAAAAGGCGGGAATCGACGACAGCGCGGAATCGCTTGGAGTTTTGCGCGATCTGGGCGATAACGCCCCCATCGAATATCGCTTGGGTTCGGTTGCTCTCCACGCTCGCTCTTCGGATCGAGCTTCCGGACCTCCTCGATCCTCTCCGACCATTTGATCACGCACTCCGCATCGGAACTGCGCGAACTCTACACTTCAAGGCGACACGCAATGGCTACCGGTACTGTCAAGTGGTTCAACGCCACCAAGGGCTTCGGCTTCATCCAGCCGGATGACGGCGGTTCGGACGTTTTCGTCCACATCTCCGCCGTGGAACGTTCGAGCCTCGGCTCGATCCACGAAGGTCAAAAGCTCTCCTACGAACTCGAGCGCGACCAGCGCAGCGGCAAGACCTCGGCCGGCCAACTCGGCGCGGCCTAGGCCTCCGTCCGGGCCTTCGGGCCTGGAGGCTTCGAGATCGGACAGACGGGGCGGCGCTGGCCGCCGCCCCGTCTGTTCCCTGTTCCGCGAGGGTCTTCCGCTCTCGCGCCTGCGGCAGGCGCGTCCGCGGGCCGGTCGCCCCTGACGGAGACCGCCGCCATGGCGCGCAAACCGAACTATAATTTCGAGCGCATGGAGCGCGAACGCCAGAAGGCGGCCAAGGTCGCCGAGAAGGCCGCCGCCAAGCGCGAGCAGCGCGAACGCGACCGCGCCGAGGCCGATGGCTCCGACCCCGCCGCTCCGGCCGACGAGACCTGAAGGACCGGCCATGCCGAGCGACACCATCTACAATCACGAGACCGTCCTTCTGGACGGCGAGGAATTCTCCGACTGCGAGTTCCGCGCTTGCCGCTTGGTCTACGCCGGCGGCGAGGTTCCCATGTTCAGGAGCTGCCGCTTCGACGAGGTCGAGTGGAAGTTCGACGGCGCCGCCTTGCGCACCCTGGCCTATATGAAGCTGATGTGGGGCGTCGGCGCCAAGGCGCCGGTCCAGGCCCTGATCAAGGACATCACCGCGGTCAAATAGCGGGGCCCTAGGGCTGCGGCTGCACCGCGGCCGGGTCCATATGCACCAGCTCCCACACGTGGCCGTCGAGGTCCTGGAAGCTGGCGCCGTACATCGGCCCCATGTCCATCACCGGCTTCCAGGCCTTGGCCCCCGCCGCGAAGGCCTTGGCCAGAAGGGCGTCCACCTCGGCGCGGCTGTCGCACGACAGGCAGGTCAGCACCTCGGGGCCCTTGGCGGGGTCGGCGATGGCGCCGGTGACGAAGTCCCTGAAGCGGCCTTCGGTCAGCAGCATGACGTAGATGTTTTCCTCCACGTACATGCACAGGGTGTCCTCGCTGCTGAACTGGGGGTTGAAGCCGAAGCCCAGGGCGGTGAAGAAGGCCTTGGTCCTGCCGATGTCCTTCACCGGCAGGTTGACGAAGATCATGCGCATCTGGTGCTCCTTTCAGCTCAGCTTTGCCGCCGAAGGACGCGCGGGGAAAGGCCTGAGCCGACAGGCGGCGTGCGCCGAGCGCAAAAAATTCCGCCCATCCTCGCGGACTAAAGCCTCACGCCGAAGCTGTAGCTGACGCCGACGCTTCCCAGGACCTGGGTGGTGTCGCCGGCGACCTGGACGATCGGGCTGTCGGCCGCCCTGTCGGCGAGGCGGCGCCAGCCGGCGTCGAACTTGACGGTCCACCGGCTGTCGAGGTGGTAGGCGCCGGCGACCTCGACCCCCGTGTAGCGGCGTCCGGCCGTCGGCGCGTAGGCGCGGTCGATCAGGGGGCTGCGCGCGGCCTCCAGCGCCGTGACACCGAAATATTCGTTCAGATAGTTCCGGTCGCCCCAGCCCATCCGCGGCCCGATCGAAGCGTCCCAGCGCTTGCCGGTGTACACCAGGTCGCCGCCGAGGTCGGCGACGAAGCCGGTGTGCCCGCCGACCCCGTGGCGGAGTTCGCCCCGGGCCCGCAGCCACTTCGTCGGCCAGATGTCGAGGAAGGCCCCCGGCTCGGCCGCCCACTTGATCTCGTGCAGGCCCTGCAGGTTGCCTTCGGCGCCGCGCTTGTAGCGGAACCGGGCCATTGGCCCGAAGGTGAAGTGGTCGGTGTCGATCAGGGCGAAGGTGGTGCCCCCGTCCGGCGGGGTGAACCGGTACGGGCGATCGGCCGGTCGCACGCTGAGCGTAGGCGAAGGCCGGTTGATGTTGTGATCCGCCCCTTCGTAGGGCGGGGCCGTATTGAGGCGCCCCCCTATCGTGACGACCCAGGCCTTGGCCTGGGCGGCGCCGGCGGCGAGGAGACTGAAAGCGCTGGCGCACAGGAGTATGGTTTTTGCCGACATGATTTCCACTGAAGCTACGCCTTACGGAACTTGCCGCGCAGGTTATGGTTCCGGAAGATAGGAACGGGCCAGGTCCGCCCGAAGCTGTTCAGGAGATCCAGATGCCGAGATTCCAGGCGCGCTATTTCCTCGGCGAGGACGGTCCCGTCCCCTGCCGGACCGATCCCGTCGAAGCGGCCGACCACGCCGCCGCCCTGGCGCGGGCGCGTTCGGCGATGCGCAACGGCGAGGCGCGGGTCGAGGTCCTGCAGCAGCCGGCTTCGGAAATCGAATCGATGTTGGAAGGAGCGGTCGGCATGGTCCAGGAAGCTTACGCCCAGGCATGGGAAACCGTCAGCGGGGCGGTGGTGGAGGTGGACAGGTTCGTGCGGGCCCGGCCGTTCGCCGCGGCGGGGGCGGCGGCGGCCCTGGCCTATGTCGTGGGCCTGCACATCGGCGCGGGCCGCCGTCAGGTGATCTACCTGAAACAGGACCGCTGAAAGCGCCAGGCGGGCCGATCGTCCTTGACGCGGAGGCGCTGACCGCGTCTGGGACGTCATGGCTCGTGAAACCGTCTACATCCTCCAGGCTTATGTCGCAGGGCGGGGCAAGGGGCTGAAGGCCGAGCCCCAGGTCGGCTGCAAGACCGCCGAGGAAGCCCGCCGCAAGGCCGAGCGTCTGGCCCCGCTGCGGTTGGGCGTGGTCGCCTTCGCCGTGTCGGCGGACGTCGAGATGGGCGACTACGACGAGAACCCGACCATCCTGTTCAAGGCCGGACGCCTGCCGCCCCCCTTCGACGAGGACTGAGCGCGCCAGGCGAAAATGTAAGCGGTTTGGGCTTCGCCGCCCGGACGCGCTCTACGCTGCAAGAGCGCTATTTCTTCTTCTTGACCCCCAGGGGGGCGAGTTCGCCCTTGACGCTGGGCTGGGAAGCGTTGGCCTTGGGCGCCTGGGCCTTCTTGGCCTTGCCCTTGGTTTCCTTCACGGTCGGATCTCCTCAGGCGACGGCCTGACCCCATCCATAGGCCTTCGGCGGCGGCCCTGTCGCCCGGCGT
Organism: Caulobacteraceae bacterium; assembly: GCA_035493215.1. Lineage (GTDB taxonomy): Bacteria > Pseudomonadota > Alphaproteobacteria > Caulobacterales > Caulobacteraceae > NCED01. The sequence continues at coordinate 20,545 of DATJIO010000034.1, read as the reverse complement.
GTGCGGCTACGCTTGCGCGAAAGACTTTCGCCGCCGGCTGGGTGCGGGGTCGACATCGCCGGGCCGGCCGGCGATCCTGAGGCCCGGCGAGGATCCACCATGAAGGCGCGCCCAAGCGTGAAGCGGTTCGTGGCCGTCGCGGCCCTCGCCGCCGGCCTGCTGGGCGGGGCGGCGGCGCAGGCCGCCGAACTGCGGGTGCTGAGCGCCGGCGCGCTCGAACCGGCGATGGCCGCGGCGGCCGGTGGCTTCCATCGCCGCACCGGCCACATCCTGCGGATCGAATACGCCACCGCCACGGCCATCCGCGAGCGGGCGGTCACCGGGCTGTCGGCCGGGCTCGTCGCCGCCCCCGACACGGTGGTGGCCGAGCTGGCGCAGGCCGGAAAGGTGGCGGGGGAGCCGCCCGCCGGCTTCGGGCGGGTCGGCATGGGCGTGGCGGTGCGCACCGGGGCGCCGGTCCCCGACATCTCCACCGTGGCGGCGCTGAAGGCGACCCTGCTGGGGGCGGGGACGGTGATCTACAACCGCGCCTCCAGCGGGACCAACGTCGAGGCTATGGTCCAGGCCCTGGGGATCGCCCAGGCCCTGGCCCCGCGCACCCAGCGCTATCCTGACGCCACAGCGGTGATGACCCGCCTGATCGGCGGCGGGCCGGACGAGGTCGCACTGGGCGCCGTCACCGCCATCGGCCTCTACCGCGACAAGGGCGTGCGCCTGGTCGGGCCGGTCCCGGCCGCGGTGCAGAGCTACACCGTCTACACCGCAGCGGCCGTGCACGCCGCCGATCCGGTCGCCCACGCCTTCCTCGATTACCTCGCCAGCCCCGGCGCCCGCGCGCTCATCGCCGAGGCTGGGGTCGAGCCGGCGGGCTAGACTTGTCACCGATGGTGGCGTCGGCGAAGGCCAGGGTGCGCTCCAGGGCCTGGACCCCGGCGGCGCGGGTGGCCTGTGGCGTCGGTCCGATCAGGCTGTGGTCGATGCCGGGCAGCATGACGAGTTCGGCCCGGATCCCCAGGGCCCGCAGCGCCTCGTAGAACATCTGCGACTGCCGCGGGGCGGCGGTGCGGTCGGCTGTGCCGTGGATCAGCAGCATCGGCGGGTCGCCGGCGTCGAGATAGGTCGTGGCGCTGGGCGCTCGGAGCTGTTCGGCGGTGCACGGGCTGCAGCCCATGTAGGGGCTTTCTATCCGCGGCGACGCGCCGGGGGGGAGGGCCGCGGTGCGGTCGGCCAGGTCCATGGCGAAGTCGAAGCCGCCGTACCAGGTCACCGCGGCCTGGACGCAGTCGGAGTCCGCCGCCGGCCCCGGCGGCTCCAGGGCCGCCACTCCGCAGGAGACCGCGGCGACGGCCGCCAGCTCACCGCCCGAGGACGTCCCCCAGACCAGCACGCGCCCCTTGTCGACGCGGTAGGCTGCGGCGTTGGCCCGCAGCCAACGGATGCCCGCCTTGACGTCGTGGATCGCGGCGGGGAAGGGCTGTTCGCCGGCGAGGCGGTAGCTCAGGGCGGCGACCACATAGCCGCGAGCGGCGAAGGCAGCCAGGACCTGGGGCCAGTTCTCGAAGGCGCCGGTGGTCCGCGGCGTCCCGTTCACCCAGCCGCCGCCGTGGACATAGACGATCACCGGACGCGGCCCCTTGAACGCGGCCGGCGGCAGGTAGAGGTCGAGCTTCAGCGGCCGATAGCCCGGCACGGCGGCATAGGTCAGGTCGGGCAGGCCCACGACCCCGCCGGCGAAGGCGGTGCGGAGGGGCGGCCAGGCGTCGGCGAGAACCACCGCCGGCGCGATCCTGGCCACGGCCGCCGGCGACGGCGCGGCGGCGACGGCCGTGCCGGCGAGGGCCACGGGGAGGAACGCCAACGCCACGAGACACTTCAGGTTCATAAGAAGGCAGAAGCGGTGGAGTCGCGTCCGGTTGTCCACCAGGATTTGCTTGCGGCCCGGGCTTGAGCCCATCGCGGCCGGGGACCGCCGGGGGACGAGGAGCCCTAGTAGGTGACCACGATCATCGCGCCCGGACCCGGCGCGGTCGCCTGCGCCAGCGGCGCGGGGGCGGGCTGGACGGTGGATTGGACGGGCTGGACCACCTGCACGCTGGATGCGGGGGCCCCGTCGCAACGGATCGTCGTCGTCGTCGGCGGCGGCGCCGCCGCCGCAGCGCCTGCGGGGGACAGGCCGAGACCCGTCGCGCAACGGGTCGGCACGGTGGCCGTCACGTGCAGGACACCGGTGGCGAAGCCGTCCGCACGGGCGTCCGCACCCGTCAGGGTTGTCGCCACGACAGCCCCACCAACAAATGCTAAAATGTCACGTTTGCGGACCAAGGCGCTTGCGTTCCTTGTCACTATAGGTTGGGAGATATTCGGCCGAACTATTCCGTAGCTTCCCGGGATTCGACTTCCTATTGGACCGAAGCGCACTGTGACGAAATGTCCTTGAGGCTATCCTGCCTTAACCATGAGTCCTATTCTTACTCATGTATTTTATCCATCTTCTCTTTTTGTGGTTATACTGTTCCTTCAGATGCTTATTTATCGCCTATGCGTTGCCTGCGCAGGACTAATCATTGGCAACCATTCGTTAGCTAATGGGGCTCAACCTTAAGGGGAAAAATAAGCCGGAGCGACGCGGCGTTGCAGGGGAGGGGCATGTGCAATTGAGGTGGATCGCGCTCGCAGCTCTGGGTTGGACCCTCGCCGCGGCGGGCGCCGCGCAGGCCGCCACGACCAACGGCAACCTGACCATCGGGGCCAGCATCCTCGACACCTGTTCGGTGGCCAATGGGTCCCTGGACTTCGGAACCGTCGATCCCGCGGCCGGGGTGGTCGTCCCGGTCACCACCACCATCAGCGTCACTTGCAGCCTGGGGGTCACCTTTTCGGTGGGCCTGGGCGACGGCGCCAACTTCTCGGGCGGGAACCGGCGCATGTACAGCGCGGGCTCGACCGACTACCTCACCTACGGCCTATACAAGGACCTGCTCGTCAGCCAGCGCTTCGGCGAGGCCGTGGCGGGCGAACGGGTCGCCGGCCAGATCGGCCTCGGCCTCGTCCCCAACCTCATCCCCGTGTTCGGCGCCATCCCCGCGGCCCAGTCCGCCCGGGGCGGGACCTACGCCGACACCGTGCTCGTCACCGTCCACTATTGAACGGCCGCGTGCCGGTGGCCACGGCCTCCTTCGTGCGGCGCTGGGCGGCCACCTTCGTCGCCGCCGCGGCGCTGGGAGCCGGGCAGGGCGCCGCGGCGGCCGCCATCAGCGTCGCGCCGGTGTTGATCGAGTTCGACGCCGGCCGCCGCACCGCCGTGCTGGAGGTCGCCGGCCCCTCGGCCGAGCCGGTCACGGTGCAGGTGCGCCTGTTCCGCTGGTCCCAGAGCGGCGGCGAGGACGTCTACGAGCCCACCGACGACATCGGTTTCAGCCCGCCGATGTTCCAGCTTCCCCCGGGCGGTCGTCAGGTGGTCCGCCTGCTCCTGCGCGCCGGCCCGCCGGCCGAGCGCGAGGCGGCCTACCGGGTATTCGTCGACGAGATCCCCGGAGCCGACCGGCCGGGAGCGGTGCAGATGCAAATCCGCATGATCCTGCCGCTGTTCGTGGCCCCCCGCGAGCCGGGCGGGGCGGTCCTGCAGTGGCGCGGCGCGCACGAGCCCGGCTCGGGCCTGGCCACCGTGACCGCGCGCAACACCGGCTCCCGGCGGGTGCGGCTGCAGGACCTGGCCTATCTGGAGGATGGGCGCGCTCACCCCATCGCCCCGGGCTTGTCGGGCTACGTCCTCGCCGGGGAGGGCCGCAGCTGGAGCTTCCCCGCGCCGGCGGCGGAGGCGGTCGAGCTGACCGCCGCCACCGACACGGGCGCGTTGCGCGCCGCCGTGTCCCTGTCGCCCCCGTGAGGCCCTTGGCGGGGATCGCCGCAGCGCTGGCCATGGGGCTGGCCGCCGGGACCGCCGCCGCCCAGACCGCCGCCGCGCCGGTCGTCGTCGAGGTGAGGGTCAACGGCCACGCCACCGACGTGGTGCTGGAGCTGCAGGCCGACGGCGACCGCTTGTTGGCCACCCCCGAACAGCTGGCGCAGATCGGTCTCGTCGCGCCGCCGGGCGAGGGCGCAGTCGCCCTCTCCGGTCTCGCCGGCGTCCGCTACAGCTTCCACGCCGAGACCCAGGTGCTGGAGATCCAGGCCGAGGCGCGCGCCCTGCGCCCCGGCCGGCTGGGGGCTTTGCCCGAGGCGGACCAGGGCCCCGACCCCGCCGCCTGGGGCGGTCTGGTCAATTACGCCGTGTACGCGACCGCGGGGGAGGGATCGCCCGCGCAAGGCTCGGCTTATGGCGAGGTGCGCCTGTTCGGGCCGCCGGGGCTGTTCTCTAGCACCTTCGTCGCGCGCGCGGGCGAGGGCGGCGCGAACCTGCGGCGGCTGACCACCACGCTCAGCCTGGTCGACGCCCGCCGCGGGTTGCGGCTGCAGGCCGGGGACTTCATCACCTCGGGCCTGACCTGGACGCGGCCGGTCCGCGCCGCCGGGCTTAGCCTGACCCGCGACTTCAGCCTGCGCCCCGACCTAGTCACCCAGCCGACCCCGCTGGCGGCGGGCGCCGCCGCCGTGCCTTCGAGCGTCGACCTCTACGTCGACGGCCTGCGCCGCTATTCCGGCCGGGTCGATCCGGGGCCCTTCTCCATCGTCCGCCCGCCGGCGGTCGAGGGGCGCGGCCAGGTCGAGGTGGTGGTCACCGACGTGCTGGGCCGCCAGACGGTGCAGAGCTTTCCCTTCTACACCGCCAGTTCGATGCTGCGCGCCGGCCTGGCGGTCTATGCGGTGGAGGCCGGGTTCGTCCGCCGCGACTTCGCGGGCCCCGGCGACGGCTATCGCCAGCCTTTCGCGGCCGTGAGCGGCCGCCGCGGGGTCAGCGACCACCTGACCCTGGAGGGCCACGCCGAGGCGGCCCACGGCCTGGCGGCGCTCGGGGCCGGTCTGGTGGCAAAGGCCGGGGAGGAAGCGCTGATCTCCGGCGCGTTCAGCCTGTCCGGGCACGAGGGGCGGGTCGGCTCCCAGCTCTATCTCTCGGCCCAGCGCCAGACGCCGCGCTACAACCTGTTCGCGAGCGGGCGGCGCAGCTTCGGCGACTTCCAGGACCTGGCGGGGCGTTCCGGCGACCCCAGCCCGCGTTGGCAGGCCCAGGCCGGCGGATCGCTGCTGCTGGGCGACTGGGGGGCGGTCAACGCCAACTACACTGCCGCGGGCGAGCCCGCCGGCTCGCTGGCCACCGCCGCCCTGGGCTGGAGCCGGCGGCTCCCGGTCGGGGCCAGCCTCTACGTCAACGCCTTCGCGGTGGTGCGCGGCGGGGGCGACCGGGGCCTGACCATCGGCCTGACCCTGCCCCTGGGCGGCGGCGCCGTCGGCGGCGCCACGGCGGTCGCCACCGGCGACGGGCGCCGGGTCTCCGCCGCGGCCTCCCGCAGTCCGGGCCCGGATGGATGGGGCTGGCGGGCCTCGGCGGAGGCCGCGGACGACGGCGGCGGGGTCGATGGCGTTCGCGGCGACCTGCGTCACGCCGCGGGCTGGGGCGAGGTCGAAGCCGGAGCGGCCTGGACCGGCGGGCGCGGCTTCGTACGCGGCTATGCGGCCGGGGCGGCCCTGTGGCTGCCGGGGTCGCGGGTCGAACTCGCCCGCACCGTCGGCGACAGCTTCGCGGTGGTGGAGACCGGCCGACCGGGGGTGCAGATCCAGCAGGAGAACCGGCTTATCGGCGTGACCGGCGCGGACGGCCGCCTGGTCGCGCCGGGCCTGGCGGCCTATCTGCCCACCACCTTCAGCGTCGGCGCGGAATCGGTCCCGCTGTCCGACGAGATCGTCAGGCCGGCGCAGCGGGTGCGGCCGCCCCGGGGGGCGGGAATGCGGGTGCAGCTGCCAGTGCGGAGGGCCCGGGCGGCGTCGGTGCGGTTCGTGCGCGCCGACGGGACGCCGCCCCCGCCGGGCTCCCGGGTCCGCCTCGACGGGCGCGAGGCCGGCCTGATCGGCTATGACGGGGCCGCTTATCTCACCGGCCTGGCTGAGACCGGGCGAGCCGAGGTCTCCGGCGCCTGGGGGCGCTGTGCGGCCGAGCTACGCTACGCCGGGACCGAGGACCCGGCCGACCTCGGCGTCCTCGTCTGCACCGCCGCGGAGCCCCCGGCCACGGAAGCGGGCCTGGACAGGGAGCGGCTCGGCCTTCGGGGCGCTCTATGAGTTGAAGGCTAGTTCGGGTGGTCGCATGGTGAATATTGCGTTAATCTTGAAATCTCCGCAGCAACATGGAACCTGAGTTCTGATCCCATCGTTACATTTAGTTGGTAAAGCTCGGTTCGATTGCTTCATGGAACACCTTGGAACGTCTTCGGAGGCGCCGGCCCACCGGACCGAGCGGCTGACCGAGGCCAGCGCCACCGGCAGCCTGCAGCAACTGGTCGACAGCGGCCAGATCGAGCGTGGCTGCGTCACCGTCATCGGGCTCGACGCCATCCGCGCGCGGCTGGGCGCCAAGTGGGAGTCCCGCCGCGGCTGGGTCTATGAGACCGTCGAGCGCCACATCCACCGACGGTTGGGCGATTCCGGCTTTTCGGTGCGGCTGGGCGAGGTGGATATCGCCGTCTGCGTCGGCCACGACTGCGACCACGCCAAGGCGATCAGCCTGAACCTGTTGCGTGAACTGCTCGACTTCTTCCTCGGATCGCAGCGGTTCGAGGACATGCGGATCGCCTCGGTGATCTGGGTCCGCGGCGACCAGATCGGATGCGCGGAGCTCGACCCGCGCAAGATCGAGCCGATCGAGGAAGCCCGTTCCTTCGGCGCCGGCGCCGGCAAGGTCGAGGCAGCCGCCGCGCGCCCGGCCTGGAGCGTCATGTCATTCTCGACCGGCGACGGCCGCCGGCTGGACCTCGACCTCGGCTACGAACCGGTGGTCAACCTGCGCAACCGGGTTCCCGTGGCCACCCGGATCCGGCCCCTGACCAAGGACGGCGACGGGGAGGCCTATCCCGGCCGGTGGATCGAAAAGCTCGCCCCCGCCGACCAGAGCGCGGTGATCGAGGCCATCGGCGACGCCGCCGCGGCCCTCTACGTCGAGGGAGAGGTCGGCCTGGTGATCCCCTGCTCGATCTACACCCTCGCCACCGCGCGCAACCGCGCCCTGGTGGTGGAGAAGATGCAGGCGGTGGAGGCGCGCCCGGCCAAGCCCGTGGTGATCGAGCTGACCGACGTCGACCAGGGCACGCCGCAGGGCCGCCTGCTGGAAGCGGTGTCGCTGCTGGCCCCCCACTGCCGGACTGTGATCGCCCGGGGGAGCGATGCGCGGCCGGATGTCGAGGTTCTGCGCGCCGCCCGTCTCGGCGGCATGTCGGTGGACTGCACCGGCTTCGACCTGCGCGACGTGGCCGTCAAGGTGGCGGCCGTGGCCAACAATGGAAGGCCGGTCGGCTCGCTGCTGTTCGCCTTCGGCCTGTCCTCGGACACCGCCTGCGAGATCGCCGCGGCGGCCGGCGCCACCCACGGCGGCCTGGGCCTCGCCAAGGAGGCCGCCCGGGGCCTGGCGAACTAGCCGGACCTCGCCGCGGAACGGGACCTTAGCGGTGCGCCGCCAGGGCCAGTTCGAGCTGTTCGACCAGCAGGCTCCGCAGCCGCGCCGGGGCCAGGACTTCCACCTCCGCGGCCCAGGAGAACAGGTGCCAGGCCAGCTCGCGCATCCCGCTGGAGCGGAAGCTTACCCGCACCGAACCGTCGGCCTCCTCCGTCACCGTCTGGCCGGCGTGGAAACGCCAGCGGCGGGCCGACTCCGCCGCCGCCGGGGCGATTTTCAGCACCACGTCCTCGGTGTCGTCCTGGTAGATGCCGAAGCTCTGGTCGGCATAGGCCTGCAGCGAGAAGCCTTCAGGCCGCACCCCCACCGTGTCGCAGACCTCGACGGCCTCCAGCCTGTCCAGCCGCCAGTTGCGCGGCTTGCCGCCTTCGCCTTCGGCCGCCACCAGATAGTTCGAGCGGGCGAAGAGCACCCCGTAGGGGGTGACCTCCCGCGTCCGCCCCGGGGACGAGCCGCCGGCGTAACGGAACCGCAGCGTTCGCCCCGCCTTGATCGCTTCGCGGATGGCGCCCAGGACCGCGGGGTCCTCGAAGGGGCGGGGCCCGGCCTGGACGGCGATGGCCTCGGCCTGCAGCAGGGCCTCCAGGTCAGGGGCGATCCGCCGCCGCGCCGGAGCCTTCAGGGCCGACAGCACCTTGGTCTCCAGACCGCGCAGGGCCGCCGCGCGCACCGCCGACCCTCGTGTCTCAAGCTCCAGCGCCACCGCGCCCAGGGTCGCCAACTCGTCGGTGGTCGGAGCCTGCAGGAAGCCGTCGAGCCCCGCGGGGATGCGGAACCGCTTGGTCGGCGGGTCGGCCACCGCCTCCATCTGCGGGAACAGCTCGTACAGGCGGTCGCGCATCCGCTCGGCGGTGCGCCGGTCGACCCCGGCGAACCGGGCCATCTCGTCGAGGGTCAACCCTTCGGCCGTGCCGGCCAGCCGCCGGGCGAGGTCGACCAGGATCCGGGCCTTGTCGTGGCGCATTTTGCTCACGTCCGCTTTTGTCGTAGCGGCCCACCATAACGGATTCATCGGCGCCTGCGAGCGCCGCCCGATGTGAGGAATGGTCCGATGAAGCCGATCCCCTTCAAGTCCCGCCCCGCCGCCAGCCTGTGGGCCGCTCCGTCGGCGCCGCCCATCCCGGTCTCTCCGGCCCTGGTCAGCGCCGTCCTGGTGTTCGGCGACGTCCATGAAGCCCGCGAGGACGGAACCGTCGCCATCCGCCTCAGTTCAGAGCGGCTGGCGACGGGCGATTTGAGGCAGTTGCTGGGGGTCGACGAGGCCCGGCTCCTGGACATCACCGTCCTGTGGGACGACTGCGAGGAGCAGGTGACGGGGGTGGTCGACCTCGGCCCCCTGCGACGCCACGCCGAGGGGCCCACCGGCAACGCCTACGCCGACGCCCGTATGCGCGGCTTCCCGCGGGCCGAGCAGCGGGCGGCGGCTTAGGGGCCTAAAGCGTCTCCACCCGGGCCGCCGCGAACGGCCGCCCCCGGGTGAAGGCGTCCAGCATCAGCCGGAAGTAGGGGTACTGCAGGTCGTGGGCGTAGTGGCCCGCGCCGTTGACGGCGGCGCCCTGCACGGCCTTGGCGTGGGCCTTCAGCGTCGCCCAGGTGTGGTCGTTGCTGATGATGTGGTCGTGGCTCCCGGCGATGGCCAGGATCGGGGCCCGGATCCGCGACAGGGCCTCGCCGGTCGGGTGCGCCTTGTCCTGGACCATCCGCCGGCAATAGTTGCGCAGATAGTTCCCGGTCGAGAGCGGCGCGGTCAGGGCGGAGGCGTGTTCCCGGGCCGGCAGGCGGAACAGCATGGCGTCGTCTGTCGGCGGCTGGGCCAGCTTGCTCGAATTGACCAGCAGTTCGCTCAGGAAGTCTCCGGTCTCCGGCGCCCGGTTGACGCTGTCGAAGATGCCGCCGATGTCCTCCTCGAACTGGGTGGCCTTGGCGTCGGACCCGGGCACGCCCCGCAGCGAGGTGGAGATCAGGGCCAGGGACAGCACCCGTTCGGGCTGGTCGGCGGCAAGCTGCACCGCGACCCGGCCGCCGCTGCACCACCCGACCACGTCGATAGCCTCGATCCTTTCGGCGTCCAGCGCCGCGACGATCCGGCCCACGTCGCTGGCCAGGTCGGCGTCGGAACGCATTCCGCCGGCGATGAGGTCGGCGGTCTCGCTCTCGACCACCAGGATCCTGTAGTCGTGCTGGGAATCCCCCAGCAGCCGCGACCAGACATAGAGCGGGATGCCGATGGCGTTGACCACCAGCAGCCACCGCTCGCCCTTTTCCCGGACCAGGTAGTTGACGCCGTCGGGCGTCGTCTTGGCCGAATATTCCTCCTGCAGGATTTTCGCCAGGGGCTCGGCCCGCCGCGGCGGCGCCTGCAACGCCACCGCGCCGACCTCGGCGGCCAGCCCGTCCATGATGCTGTCGCCGATCACCGCGGCCAGGCGGCCCTGGGGACCCGCCTCCTCGGCGGAGCGCACTCCGCTTTCGAATACGGCCGCCAGTCCGGCGGTCAGGCGCTGCTCGATCGCGGCGTCGTCCCAGGCGGCGAACAGGGGGGTCGCCCTATAACGCTCGACCAGGGCCGGGATCGGCGGAAAGCCGACGCTCTGCCGTTCGAGGAAGGTAGGGTCCCTGAGCGTGATCTCGCTCAGCGCGTCTTGCAGAATCTCGTCGGCGAACAATGCCATACAGGGTTGAGCCTCAAGTTTCGTTGCGTCCCTTCGCCGTCGAGGGGCGCCCCACCGGACCGCGACCGACCGGCGGCATTGGGGCGAAACGCCCCCTTGCACTCAACCGAAAGGACTTCAGTAATACCGCACAACCATGGGAGGGCGCCACGGCATACGGCGCCGCTGCCCCGACTGCCGGCAGGTCGCCGGACGATTTGAGATTAAGCACAGGGTAGCGAATGCGTATCGAAGAGATTGTCCAGTCCTGCAGCCGGCATGTGGATTCCCACCTGACCCACATGGCGGCGGACGGCGGCGCGACGCGGATCGCCTACCCCGCCCTGGCCGCGGCCGCCCAGGCCCTGGCCGGGAAACTCGCCGCCGCTGGCCTGTCGCAAGGCCACGTGGTCGGCATCCAGGCCGAAGCGGCCATCGACTGGGTGGTCTGGGACATGGCGGCGAGCCACCTGTGCGCGGTGCTGCGGGTCTATCCCGCTCCCCATCGCTTCGACCCGGCCGTCCGCATCGCCGAGGACGGGCTGGCGCTGCTGGTCAGCGACCGGCCCGAACACGCCGGGGCGCCTGGCGTCTGCGGCCTGGCCCCCGCGGCGTTCGAGCCCGCGATGGTCGACGGGAGCGCGCCCCGCGCCTTGGCCCCCGACCTGCACAGCATCGTCTATTCCTCGGGCACCACCGGCCGCGAGAAGGTGCTCATGATCAGCCGCGCGGGCGCCTCGGCGGCGCTGGAGTGGTTCGGGGACGCCTTTCATCTCGGCCCGGCCGACCGGCATGTGGTGTTCCTGCCTCTCTCCGGCTTCCAGCAGCGCCAGCAGATCTTCGCCTGCCTCCACACCGGCGCCGACGTGGTCCTGTGCAGCTACCAGCGAGTGATGCAGGCGATCCGTCAGTACCCGCCGACCTTCCTCCTGGCGCCGCCGGCCCTCTACGAGAACATCCTGTCGGTGGCCCAGCCCGGCCTGCCCGGAGCCGAACTTCCCGACCTGCTGGGGGGCGCTATCCGCTTCATGGTCACCGGCATGGCCCCGATCCGCCCCAGGGTGATGGCGGCCTACTGGGCGGCCGGGCTGAAGCTGCTCGAGGGCTACGGTCTGACCGAATGCGGCATCATCTGCTGCAACACCCTGGACCGTCACCGGGTGGGCACGGTCGGTCCGCTGATCGACCCGGACTCCCTGTCCCTGACGGAGGAAGGCGAGATCATCGTCAAGCAGCGTTACCCGCTCAGCCTCGGCTATCTCGGCGACGACGAACTGAACCGCAGCGTCCACCGCGCCGACGGGGCGGTGATGACCGGCGACGTCGGCCACCTCGACCCCGACGGCTTCATGATCCTCGACGGCCGGGTCAAGGACATGATCGTCCTGCCCAGCGGCAAGAAGCTTCATCCCGGCGACGTCGAGCACCTGTTGCTGCAACTCTCCGGCGTGGAGGACGCCGTGGCGGTGGACAACGGCGCCGGCGTGACCGTCGTGCTGAGGGTCTCGGGCGAGCCGTCCGACAAGGCGATCCGGGAGGGGCTCCGGCGAATGGATTCGCCCATTGACGCTGCCGGCGCCGTCAGCCAAATCATCTTTTCGGACATAGCCTTGAACGCGAATCCCGAGTTCAGCACGGCCAACATGAAGCTGAACAGACGCCTGGTCGCACGCCACTTCCTGGGAACCGGTACATGAGCGATGCGCGCGTGCAGCGGCTGATCGACTGGGTCGCGGCGCGGCAGGGCGAGGGCGGCGTGGCCGAGATCGACGCCGACACCGACCTCCTGGCCAGCGGGGCGGTCGATTCCCTGGGGCTGGTCTCCCTCTTCTTCCTGGTCGAGACCATGCGCGGCGAGCCGGTGGACATGGCCCAGGCGACCGCCGCCGAGGCCGCGCCCCTGACCCCCGCCCGCATCGTCGCGCGTTGGCTGTGACGAGGCCCTCGATGGACCGCGAAGCGACCGAACAGGCCCTGACGGCGATCTGGGCGGAGGTGCTGCGCCAGCCTGGAGTGGGCCGCGACGACGACTTCTTCGCCCTGGGCGGCAACTCCCTGCTGGCGGTGCGGATGGTCGCCCTGGTGCGCGAGCGGCTGGGGACCGAGGCGCCGATCCAGCGCCTGCTGCAGTCGCGCACCGTGGCCGAGTTCGCCCAGGTCCTGGCCGAGGCCGACGCCGCGGGCGGCCAGGCGGAAGAGGGCGTGATCTGAGCCCTGCGGCGCTCGCGCGGGTCGAGACGGCCCTGGCGGCGCTCTTGCCGGCGGCCCTGTCCTGGTCCGCCGTCGCGGTCGCCGACCACGCAGACGCGCTGTTCGAGGCCGAGCGGGCCCTCGCCGGCCGGTTCGTCCCCCGCCGGATGCGGACCTTCGCGAGCGGCCGCCTGGCCGCGCGCCGGGCCCTGGCGGCGGCCGGCTGTCCCCCGGCCGCGATCCTGATGCAGCCGGACGGGGCGCCGGCCGCGCCCGAGGGTTGGCGGCTGTCGATCAGCCACACCGACGAAACCGCCGTCGCCGTCGCCTGCCGCAGCGGCGCGGCCGGCGGCGTCGGGATCGACGTCGAGCAGATCGCCCGGATGGACCCGGCCCTGCGTCATTACGTGGTCGGCCCGCTGGACCGGGTTCCCGGGGACGCGGACGCCGAGCGGCTGACGGCGACCTTTTCCCTGCGCGAGAGCCTGTTCAAGGCGGTCCCCGGCGTCGACCCGCAGGCCCTCTACGTCCGCTGGGACGGGGATGCGGTGGATTGCGGGGTCGAGGGCGAGGCCCTCGCGCTCAGCTACGGTTGGAGCGCGGTCGACGGCCACATCGTCAGCTACTGCGTCGCCCTTTTCCCCGGCGGGGGGATGAAGGGGCGCGCGCCCCGATAGGAGCGCGGGAGGGGGAGGGGGACGCCGGGGGCGGACCAAGAATCCTTCCTCCGGCGACGGAAACCGAAAACGCGTCCCAGTCGCCGTCCGGGTTGCCCGTCACCCTCCCATGCCGCGCATGAGCCCCGCCCTCTCCCCGCCGGGGAGGGGGATAATATTCGCGAACGCCGCCAGGATTTCCTCCGCCAGCCCCGCCTGCTCCTCGTCCGACAACAGGGCCTCGTTGCATTCCAGGCGGCCGGTCAGGCCGCCCTCGGCCTCCCACAGGCGCAGGAAGATCGTCGGCAGGTGGACCGGCCAGTCCAGGCGCTGCGGCTGGTTGACGGGCCCCGGCTGGGGCGCTTCGCGGGCGGCCTCGGTCTCGCCCTCCCGCGGTTCGACCGAACGCATCGCCCAGGCGGGGACGTAGTTGATGGTGGCGCCGATCTCCTCGTGGAACTCGGTATAGCCGGCGCCCGTGGCGGCCGGGTGTGTCGGCAGGCGCAAGGCCACGGCGCCGTCGTATTCGGCCGCCATGCGCGCCGCCAGCGCGGCGAAATCGCCCCCCGCCGGGACCTCCGCCTCCAGGGCGTCGGCGCAGATCAGCAGGCCTACGGTCCGGGCCAAGGCCTGGGTGGCGCGCAGGTCGCCGATCGCGCGCAGGGCGAACCGCTCCTGCCCCGACCAAGCCGCCAGCGCCGCGGCGAAGACGCTGAGGATGACGATGAAGGGGGTGGTCTTCAGCGCCGCCGCGGTCGCGGCGATCCGTCCCGACAGGTCGGCCGGCAGGTTGAGGGGATGGTCGATCCGCGCCCCCGGCCGCCAGCGCAGGTCGCCGCCGCCGGGGGCGGCCAGCCGCGGGGTGCGCGCCAGCCAGTCGCGCCAGTAGTCGGTGAGCGGCCGGGCCGCGCCGCTGTCGAACCAGCCGCGCTCCCAGGCGGCGTAGTCGACGAACTGGACCGAGGCGTCGTCCAGGGCCAGGCCGCTGAGGCTGCGCTTCAGGTCCTCGGCGATCAGCCCCAGGGAGGTCCCGTCGAAGACGATGTGGTGGAACACCAGGGCGATGACGGTCGGCCCGCCGGCGACGGGGAACACGCCGGCCCGGACCAGCCAGCCCCCGTCCACCGGCAGCGGCTCGCCGACGAAGGCCATCAGGCGCGGCGTCAGCCGCCCCGCGTCCTGGACCGCCTCGACCGTCACGGCCAGGTCCCCGGCGTCGTTCAGGCGCGGAACTGGCCCGTCCGCGGTCGCGGCGAACCGGGTCCGCAGGGTGTGGTGGCGGGCGACCAGGGCCCGGATCGCCGCCTCGGCCTGGTCCGGAGTGGCGTTGACCAGGGGCAGCACGAAGGGCACGCGCTCCATCCGCAGCTGTTCGGGCAGGCCCCGGACCAGGGTCCACCACACCCTCTGGGTGGCCGAGGCGACCAGTATCCCCGGCGTCGGCGGCGGGTCCATCGGCCGGGGGGCGGCGGCGCGGGCGTCCAGATAGGCGACCAGCTCGGCCTTGCGGGCCCGCAGGGCCGTCTTGTCCTCGTCGGTGAGCGCGCCGGGCGGCCCGCGGTAGCGCAGCTCGCCGGCTTCGACGCGCAGCTCGATCCCGCGTCCGGTCAGGGACGCCAGCAGCCAGGCCACGCTCATGCGGGGTCCGCAGGCAGGTCGCCGACGGCCTGCGCGAACAGGTCGATCAGGCGGTGCTGGTCGGCCTCGGTGATGGCGTCGTCGTCGAATTCCATGCGGCAGACCAAGCGGTTTCCCCAATCCCAGATGCGCAGGTTTACCGGACAGACCGGCGTCGGCCAGTACTCCGTCTGGGCGCTGCGGGTCGCGACCGGCGGGGCGTAGGCGCCCGGCGCGGCCGGCGTGGGCGCCTCGTCCCCCCGCAGCTTGTAGAGCGGCATGTAGTTCAGGGTCACCGCCGCCCGGGTCCCGATGCCGAGGTCGGAGACGTCGGGGAAACGCTCGCTGTCGGGCAAGCCCAGCAGGTTGGGACAACGCAGTTGGGTGGCCGTGCGGTTGGCCGCGCCGGCCTGGTCGAGCAGGGCGCGGATGTCGGGCTGGGGCGGGACGTCCATGGCCACCAGGTCGGTGCAGACCAGGTTGCCCACCATGTCGGGCATGGGCCGGGTGGTCCTGAGGTCGCCGACCACCCTCAGGGCGAACCGCGCCTGGCCCGTCCACCGCGACACGGCCAGGGCCAGGGCGACGAGCAGCAGCCTGAACGGGGTCGCCTCGCCGGCCAGGGCCCGCAGGCGCTCCACCGGCGGGCCAGAGATCTCGACGTCGTAATAGGCCTTGTGTCCCGGGCGCCACGCCAGCACTCCGCCGCGGGGGTTGCGCAGGGGCGGCACGGACGCCAGCCAAGCCCGCCAGTAGGCGCACAGGGCCGCGCCCTCGCGCTCCAGCCAGTCGCGCTCCCAGGCGGCGTAGTCGAGGTATTGCGCGGGGCGCCCCAGGTCGCGGGCCGGGTCGGTCCCGGGGGCCAGGCGCAGGAGCAGCTCCTGCTCCAGGAGCAGCCGCGAACGGGCGTCGAACACCATGTGGTGGAACACCAGGCAGACCAGCAGGCTGGAGCCGCCGGCGACGACCCGCGCCCGGGCCAGCCAGTCGCCGTCGATGCGCAGCTCGGGGACGGTGAAACGCACCCGCTCGGCCTCGATGGCGGCGTCGAGGTCCTCCGTCACGTCCAGCCTGACAAGATCGACCCGGAAGTCCTCGGCCGGATTGACCCAGGCCTGCAACCCCCCGTCCTGTTCGGCGAAGCGCGAGCGCAGGGTGTCGTGGCGGGCGATGGTCGCGCGCACCGCGGCCTCGGCGGCAAGGGGGTCGACGTCCTCGAAGCGCACGAACAGGTACAGCCGTTCGTGCGGGAGCTGGACCGGGTGGCCATGGACCCACCCCCACCACATCCGCTGGATCGCGGCCGCGGTCGGCGGCCGGTCGGCCAGGGCGCGGAAGGGCTCGGCCGCCGCCCGTCGCGCGAAGGCCTCCAGGGTGCTGGGGTCGGACGGGGCGGGTCCCCCGCCGGCGGCCGGGGACCCCTCGGCGGCGCTCGGCATCGGGCGATTCCTTGAGGCCCCCAAGCCTAGCGTGCACCGCCTCGGCGGCGGCAACAATTTGTTGCGGATTTCCTCTTCCTGCCCGGGGCCCTCTCCCCGCCCGGAAGAGGGCAGGTGAGGCCCTATTGACGGCCTTGTGGCCCGGGCCCTACGATCAAGGCACAAAAATAAGAAATGTAGACGGGAGGATTGCTTAGGGTTCGCAACGGCTGCGGCTGTGTGCGCGGCTCTGTGCGCTCTCGTCCAAAGTAGACGGGGGCGGATGTTCAACTGGCTCGAAAATAATCCGATCGCCAACTGGGTCGCGTCGTCGTCCTGGGCCTATCCGTTCCTGCTGACCGCGCACGGTCTGGGGATGGCCGTGGTGGTGGGCCTCACCGCCGTCATCGCCCTGCGCATCCTGGGCTTTCCCCGCCGCGCGCCCCTGGGGGCCTACAAAGGGCTGATGGGCTATCTGCTGGCCGGCTTCCTGGTGAACGCCGGTTCGGGGGCGGTGCTGTTCCTGGCAGATCCCGTGGCCCTCGCCGCCAACCTCTCGTTCCAGATCAAGATGGCCTCGATCGTGGTCGGGGTGATCGTGCTGTGGCGGATGCACGTGAAGGTCCTCGTTCCTGCCGCCGCGGCGGAGGCGCCGGTCGCGCAGGGCTCCGTGGCCGCCGACGGGGTTTCGATCTTCGCCCCGCCGAGGTCGGCCAAGGCGCTGGCGATCGCCGCCGTGCTGATCTGGTGGCTGAGCGTGATCGTCTCGGGCCGGCTGGTCGCCTATCTCAGCCAAGCGGCCTGAGCAGCGCCATGACCCAACCCGAGATGCTGCCGATTTCGATCTGGATCGAGACCACGCCCCTGCACACCTTCATGGTGCAGAACCAGATCGCCTTCACCTTCTGCGAGACCCTGCACTTCATGGGGCTCACCATCCTGGCCGGGGCGTTGCTGGTGATCGACCTGCGCGGCCTGGGCTTCCTGAAGCGGATGCCCCTGTACGAGCTGCACAAGCTGGTCCCGTTCGCCATCGGCGCCTTCGCGGTGCAGTTGCTGACGGGCCTCGCCTTCATCTTCTCGAACCCTAATCATTACTTCTTGGACCTGTCGTTCCAGGTCAAGATGGTCCTGGTTGTTCTGGCCGGCCTCAACGCACTGGCGTTTGAATTCCTGGTTTTCCGGCCGATGAAGGCCGGCGTTCCGAACGTCGAATCCTGGGCGGTGACGAAGATCACCAGCGGGCTGTCGATCGCATTGTGGGCCGGCGTGCTCATCTGCGGCCGGCTGATCCCGTACGTCTGAAGATGAACTTGGAGAAAAAGATGGGACTGGACCTACGAAGGATATGGCTCGCCGCCGCGCCGCTGGCGGCGGCCGCCCTGCTGCCGGCGGGTCCGGCCGCGGCGATCGACCTCGACGGCTACTACCAGCCGGTCATGCACGAGGACCAGCCCGAGCGGGGGCAGGGGCCCGACGCGGGCGAATACATGGGCCTGCCGATCAACGAGGCCATGCGTTCGCGCGGGGAGACCTGGAACGGCTCGCTGCTGAGCATCCCCGAACGCCAATGCGTGCCGCACCCGGCGACCTACGGGATGCGCGGCGTCGGCAACCTGCACCTGTGGGAAGTGCGAGACCCAGGCACCCAGGAACTGGTCAAGTACGAGCAGCAGATCGTCTGGGAAGCCCAGCATCGCGAAATCTGGATGGACGACCGCCCCTTCCCGCCGGAGTGGGCGCTGCACACCTGGCAGGGCTTCTCCAAGGGCCACTGGGAAGGCGACGTGCTGGTGGTCGAGACCCGCAACCTCAAGCCCGGCTGGATTCGCCGCAACGGCCTGGCCCTGAGCGACAAGGCGCACATGACCGAGCGCTACATCCGCCACGGCGACATCCTGAGCCACGTCTACATGATCGAGGACCCGGTTTACCTGACCGAGCCGATGATCAAGACCAGCATCTTCCGCATCATGGCCCAGCCCAACATGGGGGCCTATCCGTGCCGCCCGGCGGTGGAGATTCCCCGGCCCAAGGGTTCGGTGCCGCACAACGCCTTCCACCAGACCGCCGATATCGAGGAGTTCGCCAAGCGCTACAACCTCCCGGTCGAGGCCGTCGCCGGCGGCGCCGAGACCGCCATGCCGGAGTTCCTCGACGAGCTCGCCGCCAGGAGGCCGGCTCAGGCGACCAAAGTGGCTCAAGGGGGCAGGAAATGAGGCGCAGCGTGGCAATGAAGTCTTCGCTGCTCGCCGCCGTCGCGGCCTTGGCCCTGGCCGGGACGGCGGCGGCCCAGCCGTCGCGGCAGCCGGCCCTGGAGGACCAGCTGGCCTACGCCGCCCAGGCGCCCAAGGCCGGGACGTTCCAGCTCATCCCGCTCCGGGTCCTGCAGGAGGTGCGCGGCCAGGAGGGCATGATCACCATCCAGAACGGGATCTATGTGCTGCAGGGCCCCGACGGCAACGTCACGGTTCAGATCGGGCCGGAAGGCTCGGTGGTCATCGATTCCGCCCGCAAGGCGCAGGCGGCCGAATTGGTCGCCGCGCTCAAGGCGCTGGTCGGTCCCCACACCATCCGCTTCGTCTTCACCACCAACGGCGATCCAGAGCGGGCGGAAGCGGCCTACGACGTGCGCAAGTCGGGCAAGGCGATCTTCGGCGGCAACGTGGCCGGCCAGGCCTCCGACCTCGCCGGCGAGGCGGTGCACATGAGCCACCAGGCCGTGCTCGACCGGCTGTCGGGCATCGGCAAGGACAAGGCCGTCGACGAGACCGAGTGGCCCAAGGAGACCTACGCCGAGGAGGACTACGACTTCCACTTCAACGACGAGGGCGTGCAGTTCTTCCACGCCCCGGCGGCGCACACCGACGGGGATTCCGTGGTCTTCTTCCGCCGCTCCGACGTGGTGGTGGCCGGGGACCTGTGGGACACCGGCGCCTATCCCCGCATCGACACCGCCCACGGCGGAACGGTGCAGGGCGTCCTCGACGGCCTGAACCACGTCGTCGAGCTGACCATCCCGGGCAACAAGCAGGAAGGCGGCACCCTGGTGGTGCCCGGCCGCGGCCGCCCCGGCGACGAGGCCGAGGTGGTGGAGTACCGCGACATGGTCACCATCATCCGCGACCGCATCAAGGACATGGCCGACAAGGGCATGACCCTCGACCAGATCAAGGCGGCCAAGCCGTCCTTCGACTACGACGGCCGCTACGGCTCGACCACCGGCCCCTGGACCACCGACATGTTCATCTCGGCCGTCTACGAGGGCGTCAAGCCCGCGCGGCCCCAACGCAGGAGGGCTGCGCGATGACGCGGGCCGGATTGAAACACGCGCTCGCGGCCATGGCCTTCGCGGCCGCCCTGTCTCCGGCCATGGCCCAAGCCGCCCAGGGCCCGGCCGTCCCCGCCGGGCCGCCGCCGTCGCCCAAAGCCGGCGCTCCGATCGACCTGACCGGGAACTGGGTCGCCATCGTCAACGAGGACTGGCGTTGGCGCATGGTCACCCCGCCCAAGGGCGACTTCCCCGGCATCCCCCTGACCGCCGCCGGCCAGGCCGCGGCCAACGCCTGGGACCCGGCCACGGACGGCTCGTGCAAGGCCTACGGCGTTGGCGGGCTGATGCGGATGCCGACCCGGCTGAAGATCGGCTGGGACGGGGAGGCCGCCCTGAAGATCGAGACCGACGCCGGGATCCAGACCCGCGAGTTGGTGTTCGGCCGGCGGCCCGACGCGAACACGCCCCGGACCCTGCAGGGCTTCTCCGTGGCGCAGTGGGAGCGCCCGCCCGTCCTGCCGGCGCCCCAGGCGGCCGGGGTCATCATCGGCCAGGCCTCCCAGGCCCCCGGCGGCTCGCTTAAGGTGGTCACCACCAACACCACCGGCGGCTGGGTGCGCAAGAACGGCGTGCCCTACAGCCCGAACGCCACGGTCACCGAGTACTTCGACCGCTTCAAGGCTCCCGACGGCCAGGAGTGGCTGACGGTGCTGACCATCGTCGACGACCCGGTCAACTACAACGGCCCGTTCCTGACCAGCTCGCACTTCCGCCGCGAGGCCGACGGGTCGAAGTGGCGGCCGAAACCTTGCACTCCCGTCGCGGGCTGATGCGGGGTAGGATCGAGAAAAACATCCGGAGGACGACCATGAAGACCAAAGCCGTTCTGATCGCGGGCGTCCTGCTCGCGACCGCAGCCGGGGTCCCCGCCTGGGCCCACCATTCCTTCCCCGCCACCTACCACGTCGACCAGACCACCGAGATCACGGGCACGGTGGTGCAGTTCCTGTTCCGCAACCCGCACTCCTTCGTCCACGTCATGGCGCCCGACAAGCAGGGCAAGATGCAGCGCTGGGCGGTGGAATGGGGCGGCGGCGCGGCCCTGGCCCGCGAGCGCATCACCTCGACCTCGCTCAAGC
>DATJIO010000033.1:0-2393 GCA_035493215.1 Caulobacteraceae bacterium | reverse complement strand
GTAGAACGGCTTGTAGGTCTCCACCGTCTCCAGCCGGTTGCTCCACTCGAAGGCGCTGTGCTGGGTCCAGGCCTGGACGTTGGCGGTCCAGGTGACCAGGGTGTCCTTGTCCCAGAAGCCGATCGTCTCGCCGTACCACTGGGGCACCTTCTGGATGTGCTCGGTCGCGCCGACGTGGATGTCGCGATAGAAGTTGTCGGCCACCCCGCCCATGGTCTGCACCTTGTAGGGGGTCACCGTCAGTTCGAAGTTGGACGCCTGGCTGGCCGCGGCCCAGAAGCGGCCGAAGCCCTCCGGATAGCAGAAGCTGGCGTTCCACTGCTTCGAGTTGTCCACCGTCTCATGGTAGAGCATCTGCACGAAGCGCTTCTGATACTCCGGCGTGAGCAGCGACAGGATGGTCGACGCCTGGGTGATGCCGCCCCAGATCCAGCGTTCGCCGGTGCCGGGCCCGCCGTTGGGCCGGTCCTGCAGATAGGGTGCGCCGGGCGTGTCGCTGGCGTCCATGTCGCGGCTGTAATAGCCGTCCCAATCGGGCACGGTGGCGCGGGTGTAGGTGGTCGGGCCGCCGTGCGTCTTGGCCTGCGCCATCAGGGCCTCGTAGTGCGCCTTGGCCGTCTTGTAGGGGTAGGGACTGACGATCTTCTCGCGCGGGAAGGGATCCTTGCAGCTGTCGCCCCAGGAGGCGGAGGTCGGCGGGTTCGGGCCGATGCGGCCCTGCTCCCACATGGCCTCGGCCATCTGCCGCGGCGTGTTGCAGCGGTAGTAGCGCGGGTCGGCCCAGTTGGCCTTGTCCTGGTAGAAGTTCTTCGACGTGAACATGTCGACGGCCAGCGGCTGCACCCCCTCGGGCGGCCCCTTGATCACCGCCTGGGCGCGCAGGCCGCCGGGACCGAAGATCCCGCCCGTGGGCTGCTTGAACGGATAGGGGTAGGGCACGCCGAAGGCGCCGCCGCGGGCCCGGGTGTTGGCGGGCGGCTGGCTGGCGGCGGCGGGCGCCCCCGCGGCGGGGGCGGCGGCCTTGGAGCCCGGCACGACGCCGGGCTGCGCCGAACCCGGGCCGGCCGCGCACGTCCAGGCGAAAGCCAGGACCGCGCAGGTCGAGACCCGCATCGCTGCACCACTCTTCACGGCTTTCACTCCCCGAAATTGTTGTGTCGTCTTCTGAACTCTACTGGCCGACGCCGGCGCTCGCCTCCTACTCGGCAAGCCGCACCTTGGCGCCACGCCCCACGCGCACCGTCCTCACGAAAGGATGCAGCAGTATTTCCAGGCCGGGGTCCTTTTGACCAGCCCCAGCCGCGACCGGCCTCAGGTCGGCCTCTGCTCCGCCTGCGCGCGCAAGGGCTTGAAGCTGGCGCGGACCTCTTCCGACATCAGCTCCGGCTGTTCCCAGGCGGCGAAGTGGCCGCCCTTCGCAAGCCGGTTGTAGTGGATGAGCTTGGGATAGGCCTTCTCCGCCCAGCTCCGGGGCGCGGGATAGAGCTCGTCGGGGAACACGCTCACCGCGGCCGGCACCGAGACGCCCTTGGCGCTGAAGAACCCGACCTTGCCCCAGTTCTCCCAATAGAGACGGGCGCCGGAAATGCCGGTGTTGGTCAGCCAGGCGACCGTGATGTTGTCGAGGATGTCATCACGCGTGAGCCCCTCGGCCTGTCCGTCGAAGACCCGGGCGATCAGCTCGTAGCTGCGGGCGTCGTGATCGAGGAAATAGGCCGCCAGGCCGATCGGCGAATCCGCGATGCCGTACAGGGTCTGGGGCCGCAGGCCCATCTGATAGCCGTAGCCGATGCCCTTCTGGTATTCGAGCTGCAGGGCGTCGTAGGCGATCTTCTCGTCGGCCGAGAGCCCCGCCGGCGCCGGCGCGCCGGACAAAGCCGCCGCGTCGATGTCCGGCGGGAAGATGCCGGCCATGTTGGTGTGGATGCCCAACAGTTCCGGCGCCGCCTGCACGCCCATCAGGTCGGTGATGATCGCGCCCCAGTCGCCGCCTTGCGCGACGAACTTGTCGTAGCCGAGGCGTTTCATCAGCACGACCCACGCCCGCGCGATGTGCGCGGCGTCCCAGCCGGTCGTGGCCGGCCGCTCGGAAAAGCCGTAGCCCGGCATCGACGGGATCACGACGTGGAAGGCGTCGGCTTCGGCGCCGCCATGGGCCGTGGGATTGGTCAGGGGATCGATGATCTTCAGCTGCTCGACCACCGAGCCTGGCCAGCCGTGCGTCACGATCAGCGGCAGGGCGTTCGGCTGCCTGGAGCGGACGTGGATGAAGTGGATGTCGAGCCCGTCGATCTTGGTCATGAAGTTCGGCAGGGCGTTGAGCCTGGCCTCGCACTTGCGCCAGTCGTATTCGGTCGCCCAGTAGCGGGCGAGTTTCTGCATCGTCGCGAGCT
>DATJIO010000032.1:0-4847 GCA_035493215.1 Caulobacteraceae bacterium | reverse complement strand
GCTGTCGACCTCGACCCCGCGGTCCTTCACCTGCGGGATGTTGGCGAGATAGCCGCGCAGGGCGCCCGGACCGGTGTCGACGATGTTGGTCTGGTAGTCGCGGATCGTGGTGTCGAAATAGTCGAGGTTCAGCCGCAGGCGGTTGTCCCACAGCTTGGACTTGATCCCGATCTCCCAGGTCTCGTTCTTCTCGGGCTTGATCACCGCGGTGTTGAGCGCCGGCTGGTTCTGGGCGTTGAGCGGCAGGCCGGACATGTTGATGCCGCCGGATTTGCCGGTATGCGCCCAGCTGGCGTAGGCCATGATCCGGTCGGTGATGTCGTAGGCGCCGACGATGCGGCCCGACAGATCGCCGTTGTACACGCTGGCGGCGTAGGCCTGGGGCCGCAGGATCGACAGCTTGGCGTTGGCCTGGGCGGTGTTGGCGGGTGTGCCGCCGCCGAACACCGGGGCGCTGTAGGTCCCGTTCTTGGCCTCGTAGGTGTAGCGGGCGCCGCCGGTGATGTTGAATTTCTGCGTCAGCCGCCAGGTCAGCTCGCCGAAGGCGGCGTAGCTGTTGCTCTCGAACCGGGTGTGGCCGTCGGTGTAGTAGCCGTCGAGCAGGCTGGACGGGAAGCCCTGGCCCGGCAGCAGCCAGTAGCTGGCCAAGGGGCCGTAGCCGGTGATCGGCTCGCCGTTGATCACCTGGCGGAAGAAGTAGAGGCCGCCGACGTATTCCAGGGTCTGGCGGCCGTTGGAGGCGATGCGCAGCTCCTGGCTGTACTGGTCCTGGCGCGAGGGGATGTGCTGCAGCAGCTGGATCGGCAGGCCGGTGTAGTCGCGGTCGTTGGCCGCGTCCCAGTTCCACCAGCGCCAGGCGGTCACCGAGGTGACCGTCGCCTTGCCCAGGTTCCATTCGCCCAGGCCCTCGACCCCGGCGTCGTCGGTCTTGGTCTTCAGCGACGCGTCGATGTCGGTCAGACGGTCATAGGGGTTGGTCGAAGGCGGCGTGTAGCCGACGCCGGCGGCCAGCGCCGGATACTGCTGCGCGGCGGGCTTCAGGCTCGTCCCCACGCGCACGAACACCTGGGTGCAGCACTTCTCGCTGATGCGGTTGTCGTCGAACGACAGCGTGTAGTTGATGTTCGGGCGGGGCCGGAACAGCAGCTCGGCGCGGATCGACTGGTCGTTGAGCCCATTGGCCCAGCCGCCGAGGTTGACGTTGTCGATCGTCCCGTCGCGGGTGGTCGAGACCAGCGACAGCCGCCCGGCCACGAGGTCGCCCGAGATCGGCCCGGACACCGAAACCTTGCCCTGGCGGTAGTTGTAGTTGCCGTAGCTCAGCTCGCCTTCGCCTTCGAAGGTGAAGCTCGGCGCACGGGTGGTGATGTTGATCGCGCCGGCGGTGGTGTTCTTGCCGTAGACGGTGCCCTGCGGTCCGCGCAGCACTTCGACCCGCTCGACATCGTTGAAGTCGAAGGCCGCGGTGGCGGGACGGGCGTGGTAGACCTGATCCACGTAGAAGCCGACGCCCGGCTCCAGGCCGTCGTTGGCCTGGGCGATCGCCACCACGCTGGAGCCGAGGCCGCGGATGGTCAGCGAGGTGTTCCGCGGGTTGGGCGAGTTGTAGTTCACGCTCGGGACCAGTTGGACGAACTGGGTCAGGTTGTAGGTCGAAGTGACCTCGAGCGCCTTCTGGGTGACCACCGACAGCGAGGTCGGCACGGTTTGCGCCTCCTCCTGACGCAGCCGAGCGGTCACCACAAGGGGTTCGACGCCCACGCTCGCGTCCGCCGCCGCGTCCGCCGCCCAGGCGCCCGTCGCCACCGCCGCCGCGCCGAGGCCGGTCAGCAGAGCAAGCAGCCGCCTGCCGCGGACGATACGCCCGCCGATGTTTCGATTGACCACATTCCCCTCCGGCGTATTCGCCCTGATTATATCTATACGTATATAGATATTGCGCCGTATATAGCATGACGGAACGATGGCAAGGCTCGGGGCGCCGGGCGGGCCCCTACTTCAGCGCGGCGAAGCCGAACGGCTTGAAGGCGGCCGCACCCTTGGGGCCGTGCAGCCAGGCCAGGAACGCCGTGGCCTGCGGGTTGGCGGTGAGCGCCGCGCCCGGATAGACGATCTTCGGATGGCTGGAGTCCGGGAACAGGGCGACGATCCTGACCCCGGCCTCGGCGAGGGCGTCGGTGTCGTAGACGATGCCCAGCGGCGCCTCGCCGCGCGCCACGAACTGTAGGGCGGCGCGCACGTTCTCGCCGCGGGCGGTCTTGTCCTTCACCTGATCCCAGACGCCGAGCGCCGTCAGCGAGGCCTCGCCGTACTTGCCCGCCGGCACCTCGGGCCCGGCCATGGCCAGACGGCCCGCGCCGAGCGCCTGGGCCAGGGGGAAGCCGCGCTGGATCGCCAGCTTCACCGTGGAGTCCCGGGGCGCGATCAGGGCCAGATGGTTGGTGAACAGGTCGACGCGCGTCCCTGGGCGGATCAGGGTCTTCTGGGCCAGATAGTCCATCCAGTCGCTATCGGCGGAGATGAACAGGTCGGCGGGGGCGCCCTGCTCGATCTGGCGGGCGAGGGCCGAGGAGGCGGCGTAGCTGATCTTGACCGGGGGCGTCCCGGTCTCCCTGGCGTACTGCGCCGCGGCTTGATCTAAAGCATTCCGCAAGGAGGCTGCGGCGAAGATGGTGGGCGTCCCCTGTGCGGCCGCGGGCAGGCCAAGGCCGATGGCCAGCAGCAGCGCGAGGACGAGGGAGAGCCAGCGTCGCGTCATGCTTCATATCTGTCCGAATACAGCGAGCGGCGCAAGCCGCGGCCAATCGGACGCATGTGATAGTATGAAGACTCGGCCTAGCGTCCCTACATAAGCGTCTGAAGGCGCAGGCCCTTTGACCAGGGCCGATCGACATAGGGAGTGCGTGCGTGATGATCCAACATGCGCCCAAGAAGGACCCGCCGGCGACCAAGCCCCGGCCGGACTCCGAGGACGAACGGCTGCAGGAAGGTCTCGAAGAGAGCTTCCCGGCCTCCGACCCGCCATCGTCAGCGCGGCCGCATCACCTGCCGAACCACCGGCCGGTATGGGACCAGAGACCGGAGACGGACTGAGTCTGAGGGTGTCCGGCTGGGCTACCAGGCCCAGCCGCGTGGGTGGGGCGTGACGTCGCCGTCGAGATCGATCATCACCTCGTCCACGTAGCACCAGCCCCAGCCCTCGGGTTCGTAATAAGCCTCCATCACCGGGTGGCCGGTGGCGTGGAAGTGCTTGGTCGCATGCTTGCCGATCGATTGGTCGCAGCAGCCGACGTGGCCGCAGACACGGCAGATCCTCAGGTGGATCCAGTCCTGGCCGAGCTTCAGGCATTCCTCGCAGCCGTCGGCCGAGGGCGTCACGGTCTTGAAGTCGCCGAGATGCTTGCAACTCATGCCCGAACTCCTTGGGCGCGCCTCAGGCGCGCGTCTCCGCCGCCTGGCGCGACCCCGCCAGCCACCCGTGGATCTGGGCCACCACCGCGGCTCCTTCGCCCACCGCCGCCGCCACCCGCTTGGTCGAGCCCGAGCGCACGTCGCCGATGGCGAACACCCCGTCGAGGCTGGTCATGAGGGGCAGGGGGCGGTCGTCGTGCGGACGGGCGGCCGTGCCGGTCAGGACGAAGCCCTTGTCGTCGATCGCCGCCGCGCAGTCGGCGAGCCAGCCGGTGCAGGGGTTCGCGCCGATGAACAGGAACAGGTGCCGGATGGGATGCTCGCTCGCCTCGCCCGTCTGGTTGTTGCGCCAGGCCAAGCCTTCCAGCACCCCGGAGTGGTCCACCGTCAGCTTCGACACCTCGGTGTGGACCAGCAGCTCGATGTTGGGTTGCGCCCTGATGCGGTCGATCAGGTACTTGGACATGGTGGCTTCGAGCCCGGGCCCGCGCACCAGCATCCACACCTTGGCCGCCTTGGACGCCAGATAGACGGCCGCCTGGCCGGCGGAATTGCCGCCGCCCACCAGCGCCACCTCCTGCCTGGCGCAGAGCGCGCCCTCCGCCGGCGAGGCCCAGTAGTGCACGCCGCTCTCGGTCTTCTCGAGGCCGGGGGCGCGGGGACGGCGATATTCGGCGCCGCTGGCGATCACCACCGTGCGGGCCCGGAGCCGGGCGTCGTCCTCGAGCTCCAGCAGGTAGTCGCCTGGACAGCTGCAGTCGAGCCGCTGCACCGCCGCCGGGATCACCACCTCGGCCCCGAACTTCATCGCCTGGGTGAAGGCGCGCCCGGCCAGGGCCTGGCCGGAGATGCCGGTGGGGAAACCCAGGTAGTTCTCGATCCGCGAGGAGGCGCCGGCCTGGCCGCCGAACGCCCGCGTCTCCAGCACCACCACCGACAGGCCCTCGGACGCCGCGTAAACCGCGGTGGCCAGGCCCGCCGGCCCGGCGCCCACCACAGCCACATCGTAGAGCCGGCCGCCGTCGAGCTTGGGCAGGATGCCGAGGCACCGCGCGAGCTCCTGCTCGCTCGGATGACGCCGGGTCGTTCCGTTCGGGCACAACACCAGCGGCAGGTCGGCCGGGGACGGCTTCACGCACGCCAGGAGCCCGTCGGCCTCGTGCTCGACGGCCGGGTCCAGGAGCCTGTAGGGGATGCCGTTGCGGGCCAGGAAGTTCTGCAGCCGCATCACGCCGGGATGGTCGTGCGGGCCGATCAGGATCGGGCCGCCGGCCCCCGCCTCGATCAGGCCGACGCGGCGCAGGATCAGGGCGCGCATGATGCGCTCGCCGAGCTCGGCCTCGGCGATGACCAGCCCGCGCAGGCCCTCGGGCGGGATCGCCAGGGCCTCGACCTCGTCCTCCGCCCGGGCGTCGACGAACGAGGCGCGGCCCGAC
>DATJIO010000031.1:0-29074 GCA_035493215.1 Caulobacteraceae bacterium | reverse complement strand
GCTGATGCCGGGCGACAAGGTGACCGTGAAGGGCCACCCCCTGAAGGACGGCCGCCCCGGCGCCGGCCTGATGAACGTCACCAAGGCCGACGGCTCCGTGCTGAACCCCCGTCCGGGCGCACCGCCCGCCGGCGCAGCGCCGGCCCGTCCGCCGGCCTGACAGGCCCGATCCGCGGTTGAACAGGCAAGGGCGGGTCCGCGAAGGTCCGTCCTTTTCCTATTTGTCCGTCGTCCCGCTTCTGCGCGCGGACCCGTTCCGCCCGTGCATGACGGGTCGGTCAGACCCCCGGCCCATAGTTGAGGATCGGCGACAGCCAGCGTTCGGCGGTGGCCACATCCCAGCCCTTGCGGCGGGCGTAGTCCTCGACCTGGTCGAGGTCGATCTTACCGACGCCGAAGTAGTGCGACTGCGGGTGCGAGAAATAGAGGCCCGAGACCGAGGCCGGCGGGGTCATGGCGAAGCTCTCGGTCAGGCCCATGCCGGTCTGAGCTTCCGCGTCCAGTAACCTGAAAACCGTGGCCTTTTCGGTGTGGTCCGGCTGGGACGGGTAGCCCGCCGCCGGGCGGATGCCCTGGTACTTCTCGGCCAGGAGGTCGTCCAGGCCGAGCGCCTCGCCCGGCGCGTAGCCCCACAGGTCCTTGCGCACCATCTCGTGCATCCGCTCGGCGAAGGCCTCGGCCAGGCGGTCGGCCAGGGACGTCGCCAGGATGGCGGAATAGTCGTCGCCGGCGTCGCGGTATTGCTTCGCCAGCGCGGTCTCGCCGTGGCCGGCGGTCACCGCGAACAGGCCGACGTAGTCGGGCGGCCCGCCCACGGGGGCGACGAAGTCCGACAGGGCGGTGTTGGGCTTGCCCTCGGTCTTGGCGATCTGCTGGCGCAGGGTGTTCAGCCGCCCGGCCTCGGCGGTCCGGCTTTCGTCGGTGTACAGGACGATGTCGTCGCCGTCGGCCGCCGCCGGCCAGAAGCCGACCACGCCGCGGGCCTCGAACAGCTTCTCCGAGACGATGCGGTCGAGGATCTCGCTCGAGTCCTTGAACAGGGTTGTGGCCGCCTCGCCGACCACCTCGTCCTGCAGGATGTCGGGATAGCGCCCGATCAGGTCCCAGCTAGCGAAGAAGGGCGTCCAGTCGATGTTGGCGCGCAGGTCGGCCAGGTCGAAACCGGTGAAGGCGCGGGTCCCGATGAAGCTCGGCTTGGGCGGGGTGTAGCCGGCCCAGTCGATGCGGAAGGGGTTGGCGCGGGCCGCGGCGATGGGGGTGCGGACCTTGGCCTCGCGGCCGCGGGCGAACTGCTCGCGGATCTTGACGTATTCGGCCCGGGTCTCGGCCTCCAGCCGCGGGCGCTCCCCCGACAACAGGCCCGAAACCACGCCGACCGCCCGGCTGGCGTCGAGGACATAGGTGGTGGAGCCCGCCTTGTAGCCCGGCTCGATCTTGACCGCCGTATGGGTGCGGCTGGTCGTGGCGCCGCCGATCAGGAGCGGGATGGTAAAGCCCCGCCGCTCCATCTCGCTGGCCACGAACACCATCTCGTCCAGGGACGGGGTGATCAGGCCGGAAAGGCCGATGATGTCGACGTTGTGGGCCTTGGCCTCCTCCAGGATGCGGTCGGCGGGCACCATGACGCCGAGGTCGATCACCTCGTAGTTGTTGCACTGCAGGACCACGCCGACGATGTTCTTGCCGATGTCGTGGACGTCGCCCTTGACCGTGGCCATCAGGATCTTGCCGGCGGCCTCGCGCACCGAGCCTTCCTTCTCCGCCTCCATGAAGGGCAGCAGGTAGGCCACCGACTGCTTCATCACCCGGGCCGACTTGACCACCTGGGGCAGGAACATCTTACCCGCGCCGAACAGGTCGCCGACCTGGTTCATCCCGTCCATCAGCGGGCCCTCGATCACGTGCAGGGGGCGCTCGGCCTCCAGGCGCGCGGCCTCGGTGTCCTCGATGATGAACTCGGTGTTGCCGTGGACCAGGGCGTAGGCCAGCCGCTCGGCCACGGGGGCGTCGCGCCAGGACAGGTCGACCACCCGCGCGGCGCCCTTGTCGCCCTTGTAGTTGGGGGCGATGTCGACCAGGCGCTCGGTGGCGCTGACCGTGCCGGTCTTCGGCTTGCGGTTGAGGATGACGTCCTCGACCGCCTCGCGCAGGACCGGGTCGATGTCGTCATACACAGGCAGGTCGCCGGCGTTGACGATGCCCATATCCATGCCCGCGGCGATGGCGTGGTAGAGGAACACCGAGTGCATGGCCCGGCGCACCGGCTCGTTGCCGCGGAACGAGAACGAGACGTTGGACACTCCGCCGGAGACCCGGGCGTAGGGCAGCATCTGCTTAATGCGCCGGGTCGCCTCGATGAAGTCGACGCCGTAGTTGTCGTGCTCCTCGATCCCCGTCGCCACGGCGAAGATGTTGGGGTCGAAGATGATGTCCTCGGGCGGGAAGCCCACCTGGTCGACCAGGATGCGGTAGGCCCGCTCGCAGATCTCGACCTTGCGGTTGGCGGTGTCGGCCTGTCCCTGCTCGTCGAAGGCCATCACCACGGCGGCGGCGCCGTAGCGCAGGCAGGCGCGGGCGTGCTGCCTGAAGGTTTCCTCGCCCTCCTTCAGGCTGATCGAATTGACGATCGGCTTGCCCTGGACGCAGCGCAGCCCGGCCTCGATCACCGCCCACTTGGACGAGTCGATCATGATCGGCACCCGGGCGATGTCGGGTTCGGCGGCGATCAGGTTCAGGAAGGTGGTCATGGCGAGCTGCGAATCCAGCAGTCCCTCGTCCATGTTGACGTCGATGACTTGGGCCCCGGCCTCCACCTGCTGCAAGGCGACCGTCAGGGCTTCGCCGTACTGGCCGTCGACGACCAGCTTCTTGAACTTGGCCGAGCCGGTGACGTTGGTCCGCTCGCCGATGTTGACGAACACCGGCCGAGGCGCCGGCGTGTCGAGTTCGAGGTCGCTCATCCCACCAGCTCGAACGGTTCCAGGCCCGACAGGCGCATGGCCGTCGGCCGCACCGGGACGTCCCGCGGCCGCAGGCCCGCGACCTCCTGGGCGATGTGGGCGATGTGCTCCGGCGTCGTCCCGCAGCAGCCGCCGACGATGTTGACCAGGCCGTGCTCGGCCCATTCGTGCAGGAAGTGCCCGGTCTCCTCGGGCGTCTCGTCGTATTCGCCGAAGGCGTTGGGCAGGCCGGCGTTGGGGTAGGCCGAGACCAGGGTGTCGGCGATGCGCGCCAGTTCGACGATGTGCGGCCGCATCAGCTCGGCGCCCAGGGCGCAGTTCAGGCCCACCGCGAAGGGCCGGGCATGGCGGATCGAGTTCCAGAACGCCTCGACCGTCTGGCCCGACAGCGTGCGGCCCGATCGGTCGGTGATGGTGCCGGAAATCCAGATCGGCAGCGGCTCCAGCCCGTCGTCCTCCAGGTCCATCAGGGCCTTGATCGCGGCCTTGCAGTTGAGGGTGTCGAACACGGTCTCGATCAGGAACAGGTCCACCCCGCCCTCGTGCAGGGCCAGGGCCTGCTCGCGGTAGGCGTCGTAGACCTGGTCGAAGGTCACCGCCCGGGCGCCGGGGTCGTTGACGTCGGGCGAGATCGACAGGGTCCGGTTGGTGGGACCGATCGAGCCGGCGACGAAGCGCGGCTTGTGCGGCTGGAGCGCCGTCCAGCGGTCGGCGCTCTCGCGGGCCAGCCGCGCCGCGGCCAGGTTCAGCTCGCGCACCACCGGCTCCAGCCCGTAGTCGGCCTGGCCGATCGAGGTCGAGGAGAAGGTGTTGGTCTCGGTGATATCGGCGCCGGCGGCGAAATAGGCGTCGTGCAGCTTGGCGATGATGTCCGGCCGGGTGAGGCACAGGAGGTCGTTGTTGCCTTTCAGCGGGTGGTCGTGGTCCTTGAACTGGGTCCCGCGGAAGTCGGCTTCGTCCAGGCCTTCGCGCTGGATCATCACCCCCCAGGCGCCGTCCAGCACCAGCACGCGTTCGCGCGCGGCCGCCTTCAACGCCCCGATGCGCCCGGTCCTGGTCATGCGGTGGCCGCCTCGCGCACGCCCAGCATCCGGCACAGGGCGTAGACCAGCTCGGGCCGGTTCAGGGTGTAGAAGTGGAACTGGGAATAGCCTTCCTCCTCCAGCCGCGCGCACATCTCGGCGGCGACGGTGCAGGCGATCAGCCGCCGGGTCTCGGCGTCCCCGTCCAGGCCGTCGAACAGCTTGGCCAGCCAGGCCGGGATGGCGGTCCCGCAGCCCGCGGCCATCCGCACCAGGCCGGCGAAGTTGGTCACCGGCATGACGCCGGGGACGATCGGGATGGTGATCCCGGCGGCGCGGACCTTGTCGACGTAGCGTAGGAAGGCGTCGACCTCGAAGAAGAACTGGGAGATGGCGCGGGTCGCGCCGGCGTCGACCTTGGCCTTCAGCACCCCGACGTCGAAATCCAGCGACGGGCTCTCCGGGTGCTTTTCGGGAAAGCAACCGACGCTCACCTCGAACGGTGCGATGGCGCGGATGCCCGCGACCAGCTCGGTGGCGTTGGCGTAGCCGTTCGGGTGCGGGGTGTAGGCCTCGCCGATGCCCCCCGGCGGGTCCCCGCGCAGGGCCACGATATGGCGCACCCCGGCGTCCCAATAGTCGCGGATCACCGCATCGACCTCTTCGCGGTCGGCCCCGACGCAGGTCAGGTGGGCGGCGGCCTCCAGCCCGGTCTCGGCGGCGATACGGCGCACGATCCGGTGGGTCCGCTCGCGGGTGGAGCCGCCGGCGCCGTAGGTGACCGAGACGAAAGTGGGACGAAGCGGGGCCAGGCGCTCGATGCAGGCCCACAGGCTGGCTTCCAACTCCGGCGTCTTGGGCGGGAAGACCTCGAAGGAGACGTTCACGCCGGCGCCGCTGCGCTCGTTGGCGCGGCCGACCGGCCCCGGGGGCGACATCGGCAAGGAAGGGCCCGGCGCATGGCCCTGCTGTCCCGTCGTCGCCAATGCCATGCCCCGTACTCCCGGCCCGTCGATGGGACGTCCGTCGGGTGCAGATAGGGCGCCGGGCCGGCGGGGACAACAGAAATCTGCCCACTTTTCACGGGTGGGACACTTTTACCCAAAAAGGTGGGACATAGCGTGGGACGCTAACGATTCCGGATTCAGGCTACGGCCGCTCGCGGTTGGCCAGGGCGGCGACCTCGCCGGGGCTCAGCCGGGTGACGCTGCCGATGAAGCATTCGGAGCGGAAACCGTCGACGCTCACCCCCAGGCGGATGTCGGCGCCGCTGCACATGGACACGCCGCTGGCGACCGGGCTGAGGTCGATCACCCGCTGCGGCTGGCGCAGGCCGAAACAGGACTCCGTCAGGTCGATCCGGAACACGTCCTTGGTGTCGACCCGGACGTTGACCTGCCTGTCGCCCACCGGCTGGACCCCGCGGATCGAGGTCGACGAGAAGCATTGCCGGCCTTGCGTCTGCGGCTGGGCGGCGGCGGACGCCGCGAGGCCCAGGGCCAGGGCGCCGCCGGCGAGGGTGAGGATCAGACGTTGCATGGCGCGTCTCCTGCGGGGGCCGGAGGGTCAACCTGGAAGCCCGCCGGAAGGTTCGCACGGAGGGGGCAGGGACGCCAGCCGCGAAGCGCTACGCCACGAACACCCAGTACATCCCCACGAGCAGGGCCAGGCTCACCCCGGTCAGGACCAGGCTGGGGACCAGGCGGAAGCGGAGGGAGAAGAACAGGATGTAGCCCAGCAGCGACATGACGATCAGCACCACCGCCGAGACGTCGATCACCCAGCTCCAGGCCTTGCCCGCGGCCTTGCCCTTGTGCAGGTCGTTGAGCATCGCGACCGCCCCGGCCGCCTTGGTGTCCACCTCCGCCGCGCCGGTGGCGGTCTGGACCGTGATGTCGGTGACCCCGGCCGGCCCTTCCATCCGCAGCAGGGCCTCGCCGCCTAGGATCTCGCCGCTCTGGTAGCGGCCCAGGACCGGGGTCTGGCGTCCCACCGCCGCCGCCAGGGCGCGGCCGGCGTCGGGGGCCTCCAGCGCCGCGTCGAGCTCGGCCTTGGGCAGATGGGCGTTGCGCACCTGTTCGACCGGACGCCCGCCGACCAGCCAGTCCGGATGGTTCAGGGTCAGGCCGGTGAAGGCGAAGAACAGCAGGGCCAGAAAGGCGAAGGCCGACAGATAGGCGTGCAGCATCCTGCACAGG
The DNA here is from genome assembly GCA_035493215.1 of Caulobacteraceae bacterium. GTDB lineage: Bacteria > Pseudomonadota > Alphaproteobacteria > Caulobacterales > Caulobacteraceae > NCED01. Next base: position 22,894 of record DATJIO010000031.1, on the reverse strand, counting down.
CGGTAGAACCCGCCGGCGCCGAAACCGCCCTGGCCCTTGGACTTGGCCTGGGCGCGGGCCCGGGCGTTCGCTTGACCCTTGCGGGGCCGCTTGGCCTGGACCATCAGCGCGGGCCGTAGCGGACGGCGGTGGCGCCCAGTTCGTCGCCGGCCGGTGCGGCGGCTTGGAGCGGCGTCGCGCCGAGCGTCAGCGGGATCGACTGGTAGCTGTGCAGGCCGTCCTCGCGCACCGCCTCGAGGTGCAGGGTGTACCGGCCCTGGCCGGCGGGGCGGCCCGTGTCGTCCTTGCCGTCCCAGACCACCGAATATTTCCCCGCGGGCTTGGTCGGCCGGCTGACGGCGGCGACGATCTGCGGCCGCGAGCGGCCGTAGCGCCGCCACCAGATGTAGTTCTCGCCGATGTAGTCCAGCTTGTCCCCCAGCAAGGTGACGGCCCGCACCAGCCGGTTGGCGTCGTCGGTGACCCAGATGGCGACGTAGGCCGGGTGGACGCGCGCCTTCTGGAACGCCGGCAGGACGTAGTCGACGGTCAGGGCGAAGCGCGCGGGCCAGGGGGCGGCCGCCGCCGCCGGGGCGTCGGAGACGCGGATCAGGCGGGCGTCCGCGCCCTGGTCCAGGACCAGCGACGTCCAGCCGGCGGAGTGGTGGGCCGCGCCCGTCTCGTCCACCACCCGGGCCTCGTACCCGTCCAGCCGGTCGACCAGGGCGACGCCTGCGGCCGGCTCCAGCGTAGCCAGGGCCGTGGCCAGGGCGTCGGCGTCGGCGGCGCTGGCGGCGACCACGGTGGCGGTGTTGGCGCGGCCGCCCAGCAGGTGGGGCCAGGTCGCGCCGCCGACCTCAAAGTCGCGGTCGCTGCGACCGCTGGTGGCCACCGCGCGGTCGCCGGCGGCCAGCAGCAGGGCAGGCCGGGCGTTGTCCTCGCGTGCGGCCGGGTCGGCCAAGCCGACGACCCAGCCCTGCGCCCCCGGCGCCTGGCCCCAGCAGCGCAGGTCGCCGCCGATGTCGACCATCAGCCCGGCCAGCCCCGGCGCGGCGGCGCGGGCGGCGGCCAGGGCGGCGTCCACCACATAGCCCTTGGCCAGGGCCTCGGGGGCGAACACCACGGCCAGCGGGCGCGTCACGGTGCGGGTCGCCGGGTCCAGCCCAACCTCGGCGGCGTCGATCTGCGCGCCCATGCGGCCCAGCCGCGCCGGGTCCGGGACGGTCCCGCTGGCTTCAGCCGCCCGCCAAAGGGCCAGCACCGACCCCAGCCGCGGGTCGAAGGCGGCGCCGGTGGCCGCGCGCCAACGCTCGCAGGCGGCCAGCACCCGGTAGAGGTCGGCCGAGACCTGCATCCGGCCGGCGGCGTTCAGGGCCGAAAGCTCGCTGTCGGCGCGCCAGCCGCTGAGCACCGCGTCGAGGCGGCCGATCTCGTCGCGCGCCGCCTGGGCGGCCATCAGCGCCGTGGCCGGGTCGCCCGCCACCGCCACCATGTCCAGGGAGGTCCCCAGCACATGGTCGGCGTGGAAGCGGTACGCTTGGGTCTGGGCCTGGGCGGCGGGCGCGGCCAGGGCGGCGATCCCCGCCCCGGCGAGAAGCGCCGCAAACCGTCCGCGTCCGTCCGTCGCCATCACCTAGCGCGCCGCCGCGGCGTGGTCGGCCTCATAGGAGGGCCGCGGGTCCGGCGGCATGGGCAGGCCCAGCATGTCGGCCTTGGCGGTGAGGGTCCTGTAGGAGGTGGGGTTGATCTTGAGTTCGGCCTCGAAGTCGACGAGGGCCTCGTCGTTGCGCTTGAGCCGCCGCAGCAGCGCCCCGCGGGCGTAGTGGACCCCGACCAGGCCGGGCGCCAGCCGGATGCTCTCGCTGTAGTCGGCCACGGCCTCGGCGATCATCTGCTTGCGGCCATAGGCTTCGCCGCGGCTGTAATAGGTGTTGGCGCGCGAGGCGTCGTCCTGCTTCAGGGCCAGGGCGGCGGTGAAGTCCTCGATGGCCAGGTCGGTGCGCCGGTTCATCGCCTGCACCTCGCCGCGGCCGAAATAGGCCAGGGCCTGGGCGCTCGCGTCGCCGGCCGATTCCTGGATCGCCTGGCCGAACAGGACGATGGCCTCGTCGTCGCGATTGTCGGCGAAGGCGGCCTCGGCTTCGGCGCTCTTGTTGGCCCAGGCGGGCGCGGCGGCCGCGAGCACGATCATGGCGGCGAGGATCGGGACGGCGCGCATGGACGGTTCCTCCTGGCGAGCGGTGAAATTGCCCGCGCGGTGCATGTCTGTCTACGTCCGGTCTGTCTACGTCCGGCGGATATGCGGCCCTCAAGCGGATCCGAGATTTCGGGTGCGTCGCAGCACCAGGGCATAGGTCCCCGCGGCGGTCGCGGCGGCCAGGATCATCAGGGTGCTGGCGGCGTTGATCTCCGGGTTCACCCCCAAGCGGATCTGGCTGTAGAGCCGCATCGGCAGGGTGGTCGAGCCCGGCCCGGCGGTGAAGCTGGCCAGGACAAGGTCGTCCAGCGACAGGGAAAAGGCCAGCAGCCACCCGGCCGCCACCGCCGGCGCGATCAGCGGCAGGGTCACGGTGACGAAGGCCTTGACGGGGCCGGCGCCCAGGTCCTGGGCGGCCTCCTCCAGGGACGGGTCGACCCGCGCCAGCCGCGCCTGCACCACCACCGCCACATAGGCGACCGCGCCGGTGGCGTGGGCGATGGCCACGGTCCAGAACCCCCGCGCCACCCCGGCCGAGACGAACAGCAGGAGCAGCGACAGGCCCAAGAGCACGTCGGGCAGGACCAGCGGCGCATAGACCGCCGTGGCGAACAGTCCCGGCGCCGGAAGCCGCCGCGGCCGCGCCAGCCCCAGGCCCGCGCAGAGCCCCAGGACGGTGGCCAGGGTGGCCGACAGCACCGCGACCCTGACGGTGACGCCGAGCGCCTGCAGCAGGGCCTCATCGTGGAACAGGGCCTCGTACCAGCGCAGAGAAAAGCCGCTCCACACCGCCGCCAGCCGCCCGGCGTTGAACGACCAGGCCACGACCAGCAGGATCGGCAGGTAGAGGAAGGCCAGGCACGCCACGATCCAGCCTCGCCCGGCCCAGCGCCACGCTCTCATCGCCGCCGCTCCAGCCGCCGGTAGAGGGCGATGGGCAGGGCCAGGGTCGCCACCAGGGCCATGGCCGCCGCGCAGGCCGCGGGCCAGTCTCGGTTGGCGAAGAACTCGGTCCAGATCAGCTTGCCGATCATCAGGGTGCGCGGGCCGCCGAGCAGGTCGGGGATGACGAACTCGCCGACCATGGGGATGAAGCACAGCAGGGCTCCGGCCGCGGCGCCGGGCAGGGAGAGGGGCGCGGTGACGGTCCAGAACGCCGACCACGGGGTCGCGCCCAGGTCGGCGGCGGCTTCGCGCAGGGTCTCGTCCTCCCGCTCCAGCACCGCATAGAGCGGCAGCACCATGAACGGCAGGTAGGCGTAGGTCAGGCCGATGTAGATCGCCGCGTCGCTGCCCAGGAGGCCCGCGGGGCCGAGGATCGCCGTCCAGGCGTAGATGCGGATCAGGAAGCTGGTCCAGAACGGCAGGGTCACGGCCCCGACCAGCAAGGGTCGCCAGCGCCGGGGCGCCCGAGCCATGGCCAGGGCCAGGGGATAGCCGACCGCCAGCAGCACCCCGGTCGCGACCGCCGCATAGCCCAGGCTGGAGAGGTAGGCGTCGAGATAGATCCGGTCGCGCACGAAGCGGCCGTAGGCGTCGAAGTCCAGCGCCCGCACGAAGGCCAGGAGGCCCGGCAGTCCGTCGCCCAGATGGAGCTGCGGGGCATAGGGCGGCAGCGCCAGGGCGGTGTGCGACAGCGACAGCTTGAACACCAGGGCCAGGGGAGCCAGGAAGAACACCGCCAGCCAGGCGTAGGCCGCAAACGCCAGCCGCTCGGCGCCGGGGCGCTTCATCGGGTCAGCACCGGGGCGTCGGCGGGCAGGCCCGCCAGCACGGGCTCATCGACCTTGAGGAGCGGCCCGCCGCCGTTGACCTGTACGGCCCGCAGCTCTCCGCCCGCGTCCAGCGCCACGACATAGGCCGTGCGGTCGCCCAGGTATGTCGCCTGGACGATCCGCCCGCGGAGCGCCTCCCCCGGCCCCGCGTGGCCAAAGGGGGCCAACCGCACCGCCTCCGGCCGCACCGCGCGCCAGCCGCCCTCGACCTGCAGCAGGTTCACCTCGCCGAGGAATTCCGCCACGAAGCGGTCGGCCGGGGCGGCGTACATCTCCTGCGGCGGGGCGACCTGGACGATGCGGCCCTCGCGCATGACGGCGATGCGGTCGGCCAGGCCCATGGCCTCGTCCTTGTCGTGGGTGACCAGGAGGAAGGTGGTCCCCAGCCGCGCCTGGATCGCCTTCAGCTCGGCGCGGGTGGATTCGCGCAGGCGCCGGTCCAGCGCCGCCAGAGGCTCGTCCAGCAGCAGCACCCGCGGCCGCCTGGCCAGGGCCCGGGCCAGGGCCGTGCGCTGCCGCTCGCCCCCGGAGAGCTGGGCCGGCTTGCGCCCCGCCAAGGACTCCAGCCGCACCAGGGCCAGCATCTCCTCGACCCGCGCCGCGATCTCGGCCTTGGGCAGGCCCTCGCGTTTCAGGCCATAGGCGACGTTGGCCGCGACGGTCAGGTGGGGGAACAGGGCGTAGGACTGGAACATCAGGTTGACCGGCCGCAGGTGGGGCGGGCGCCCCGCCAGGTCTTGCCCGTCCAGCAGAATCCGGCCCTCGTCGGGGGTCTCGAACCCGGCCAGCATACGCATCAATGTGGTCTTGCCGCTGCCCGAAGGGCCGAGCAGGGCGAAGAAGGCGCCGGCGCCGATCTCCAGCGAAACGTCGCGCACCGCCCAGGTCTCCCCGAACCGCTTGGAGACGCCGTCGAACCGGATCAGCGGCTCGCTCATCGGCCGGTCTGGACCCGGGTCCACTGCCGGTTCACCTCGCGCAGCAGGGCTTGGTCCTTGCCCTTCAGCACGAACAGCCGGGCGAACACCTCGGGGGTCGGATAGATGTTGGGGTCGTTCCGCACCGCGGGGTCCACCAGGGGCGTGGCCGCCGCATTGGCGTTGGCGTAGCGCACGGCGTTGGAGGCCCGCGCGATCACCTCGGGCCGGAGCATGTAGTTCAGGAAGGCGTAGGCGGCCTGCGGGTGCGGGGCGTCGGCGGGGATGGCGAAGACGTCGAACCACACCTGGGCGCCCTCCTTGGGGATGGCGTAAGCGATCTCCACTCCCTTGCCCGCCTCGGCGGCCCGGTCCCGCGCCTGGAGCACGTCGCCGGAATATCCGATCGCCAGGCACGCTTGGCCGGTGGCCAGGGCGTTGATGTATTCCGACGAGTGGAACTTGCGGACGTAGGGCCGCACCTTCTCCAGCACCGCGGTGGCGGCGGCGTAGTCGGCCGGGTCCCTGGAGTTGGGGTCCTTGCCCAGCCAGGCCAGCACCAGGCTGTACATGTCCTCCGAGGCGTCGAGGAAATAGACCCCGCAGTCCTGCAGCTCGGCCAACACCGCCGGGTCGAAGGCGATCCGCCAGCTGTCGACCTTCACCCCGGGCAGCCGCTGCGCCAGGGCCTTGCTGTCATAGCCCAGGCCGATGGTGCCCCACATGTAGGGGACGCTGTAGCGGCCGCCGGGGTCGAACGGCTCCATTCGCGCGGTCAGCTCGGGCCACAGGTTCTTGCGGTTGGGAAGCTGGGCGAGGTCCAGCGGCTGGATCGCATGGGCGGCGATGAAGCGGGCGACATTGTTGTTGGAGGGGGTGACCACGTCGTAGCCGGTCCCGCCGGTCAGGACCTTGGTCTCCTGCACCTCGTTGGAATCGAACACGTCGTAGCTGGCGGCGATCCCCGTGGCCTTGGTGAAGTCCTTCAGGATCGCCGGGTCGATGTAGTCCGACCAGTTGTAGATCCGCACCGTCCGGGCCGCATCGCCGGTCGGGCCGCAACCGGCCGTCGCCAGCGCCGCAACCCCGGCGACCCAGGCCGCGCGCCACACTCCCATCGCCGCTCCCGTCGAAAACCCGACCAATCAGTAGCTCGGCCAGCGCCCCTGTCCAGGCGCGGCGCTCGGCCCGAGGCTGACGAAATCGGGTTACCCCGCCGCCTCGAGGGGGCCGGCCTCCGACCGCAACCGAACGCAGGTGTTCAGGGCGCCGAACAGGCCGTCGCCGGTGATCGGCTTGGCCAGGTGCAGGTCGGCGCCGGCGGCGAGCGCAGCCTGGACCTGCTGGGGCATGGCGTCGGCGGTGAGCGAGACGATCGGGGTCCGCGCCAGGCCGGTCTCGCGCTCGATGGCGCGGATCGTCCGGATGGCGGTCAGGCCGTCCATCAGCGGCATATGGGTGTCCATCAGGATCACGTCGAAGGGCTGGGTGCCGAACGCCTCGACCGCCGCCAGGCCGTCGACCGCAATGGTCAGGTCGACGCTGTCGCCGAGCATGGCCTGGATCACCTTGCGGTTGACCGGATGGTCTTCGGCCAGCAGGACCGACGGGCGTCCGGTCGGGGGCGCCGAGGGTTCGGGGTGGGCGACGGCGATCGCCGCGGCCGGCTGCAGGTCGACGCCGAAGCTGAAGGCCGCGCCCATGCCGGGGACGGCCTCGCAATCGACGGTCCCGCGCATGATCTGCGACAGGCGTTGGACGATGGACAGGCCCAGGCCGCTGCCGCCGAAGCGGCGCGTCACCGAGCTGTCGCCCTGCTCGAAGCGGTTGAACAGGCGCGCCTTCACCGTGTCGTCGAAGCCCGGGCCGGTGTCGCGCACCACCGCCTGGAGCCTGACGGCCCCGTCCGGGGCGGGCTTCAGCGACACATGCAGGGTGACCGCGCCCTCCGCGGTGAACTTGACCGCGTTGCTCATCAGGTTCGACACGATCTGCTTGATGCGCAGGGCGTCGCCCACCGCCGCCCCGGGCGCGTCGATGTCGAATTCGACCCGGAACGCCAGGCCCTTCTCGACGGCGAGGGTCTCGAACAGATAGGCCGCGGACCCGATGGCCTCGCGCACGTCGAACGGTTCGGACGTCAGTTGCAGGGCGCCGGAATCGGCGCGCGCCAGGTCTAGAGCGTCGCCGAGCAGGCCGGTCAGGGCCTTGCCCGAACCCAGGATCATCTTGAGCATCTCGTGCTGGTCCGGCGCCAGTTCAGTGCGCGACAGGGCGTCGGCCAGGCCGATCACCCCGTTCAGCGGCGTGCGGATTTCGTGGCTCATATTGGCCAGGAACTCCCCCTTGGCCGCCGCGGCGCAGTCGGCTCGGTGGCGCGCCGCGCGGGCGGCGAGGGTGCGTTGCGCCAGAAGCATGCGCATCCGGGCGTAGGAGGCCACGGCCCCGGATGCCGGCAGGGTGGTGAGGAACACCGAGGCGATGAAGAACTGGAGCCATGTCACCTTGGCCCGCAGGTTCTGATCCACCCCGCCCAGCGCCATATGCTCCAGCCCGGAATTGACGAATCCTCCCGCCAAGGCGGTCACCAGCAGCGAGCCCGCCGCCGCGCCCACCGGGCCGTAGCGGAAGGCGGTCAACATCATCGCCGGGAAGATCAGGAAGAGCATCGAGACTTGCCCCTGGCCCCAGAACAAGGCGGCGGCGAGGGCGGTCAGCACCGTCATCGAGAGCACAAGCTCCCGAGGCGCGCGGGCCAGGGCGGTGAAACGGCGGCGGTTGGCGATGATGGTCACCGCCGGTACCACCATGGCGGCCCCCAGGGAGTGGCTGATGAACCAGCCGCCGACCGACGCCAGGGGCAGGCGCATCAGGACGTTCATGCACGCCAGCATGACGGTGACGATGGCGCTGCCGGGAAGCACCGCTCCGGCAAGGAAGGCGAACAGCCGCCTGCCGTCGGAGAAGTTGAGGTTCCGGCCGCAGACCCGCCGGGTCAGGAGCGCGACCGCGCAGCATTCGGCCAGGTTGAGCGACGCGTAGGTGATGGCCCGGAGCGGCGGGTTGCCAAGCAGCAACCCGGCGAACAGGTCGCCCGCCACACACAAGAGGACGCAATATATCCGCGCCGGCCCCTCCAGGAGCAACAGGCCCGAGATCAGGATGGCGTTCGCCGCCCAGACGGCCGGAGTCGCGTTCGGCGACAGCACGCCGACGCCGAACAGCACTGCGGCGGTGTAGCCCACGACAAAGGGGGCCACGCGTTTGAGGTCTGCGGCCAGAAGGTCGGTGCTGAGCTTGGCGTGCATCTAGACCGCTGCGATTGTTCGGCCTCAACTTAGGACCGCCCAGTTAATAAACCGGCCAAAATTCACACCCGCGATGCGCCGCGGTCGAAGGGGCACTGGCGCCTCGCCGATAACCGATCTAGCATCCCCTCAACGAGCCTCGCCCGATGCACAGGACTCCTCCAGAGGTGTCCAGCCTTCGGTGAAAACTGAAGAGGCCCCGGGAGTGGTCGCACAGGAGGATCGGCGTATTGGAACCGACCGATATCGGGGCGCCTGAGTACTTCCATAAAGTGGTCGATTGCCAGTGGGCGTGCCCGGCCCATACCCCCGTCCCCGAATACATCCGGTTGATCGCCGACGGCCGCTACGCCGACGCCTACATGGTCAACTGGAACTCCAATGTCTTCCCCGGCGTGTTGGGGCGCACCTGCGACCGCCCCTGCGAGCCGGCCTGCCGCCGGGGCCGGGTCGAGGACGAGCCCGTCGCCATCTGCCGCCTCAAGCGCGTCGCCGCCGACAACAAGGGGGATATCGCCGGCCGGATGCCGGCGCCCCCCAAAGTCCGCAACGGACGGCGGGTGGCCTGCATCGGCGCAGGCCCCGCGTCCCTGACCGTGGCCCGCGGCCTGGCCCCCCTGGGCTACGAGGTCGTGGTCTATGACGGCGACGCCATGGCCGGCGGCATGATCCGCCGGCAGATCCCCCGTTTCCGCCTGCCGGAAACGGTGATCGACGAGGAGGTCGGCTACATCACCGACCTGGGCCTGGAGATGCGCCTCGGCCAGCGGGTCGACAGCCTGGCCGCGCTGCTGACCGAAGGCTACGACGCGGTGTTCGTCGGCGCCGGCGCGCCGCGGGGCCGCAACCTCGACATCCCGGGCCGGCATGAGGCCGCCGCCAACATCCACATCGGCATCGACTGGCTGTCGTCGGTCTCGTTCGGCCACGTCGAGGCGATCGGCCGCCGGGTGGTGGTCCTGGGAGGCGGCAACACCGCCATGGACTGCTGCCGCACTTCGCGCCGCTTGGGCGGCGAGCAGGTCACAGTCGCGGTCCGCTCCGGCTTCGACGAGATGAAGGCTTCCCCTTGGGAGAAGGAGGACGCGATGCACGAGGGCATCCCGATCCTCAACTGGCTGGTCCCCAAGGCGTTCACCCACGAGGCGGGCCGGCTGACCGGCGTCACGTTCGAGGTGGTGGCCCCGGTGGTTGGCGACGACGGCAGGAAGCGCGCCGTCCCCACCGGCGAGCTGGACCGCTGGATCGAATGCGACGACGTCCTGCTGGCCATCGGCCAAGAGAACGCCTTCCCCTGGATCGAGAAGGACATCGGGCTGGAGTTCGACCGCTGGGACATGCCGGTGGTCGACCCCGTCACCTTCCAGTCGACCCTGCCCCAGGTCTTCTTCGGCGGCGACGCGGCGTTCGGGCCCAAGAACATCATCTGGGCGGTCGCCCACGGCCACGAGGCCGCGGTCTCCATCGACCTCTTCTGCAGCGGGCAGGACGTGGCCCTGCGTCCGCCGCCGCGCACCACCCTGGCCAGCCAGAAGATGGGCATCCACGAGTGGTCCTACGACAACGACATCTCCAACGACCTGCGCCACAAGGTGCCGTTGCAGGACAAGGCGCTGGCCCTGGCCAATGTCCGCATGGAGGTGGAGCTCGGCTTCGACGTCGAGCTCGGCTACCGCGAGGCGGAGCGCTGTCTGAACTGCGACGTGCAGACGGTGTTCAACAAGCCCCTGTGCATCGAGTGCGACGCCTGCGTCGACATCTGTCCGACCGACTGCATCACCTTCACCGCCAACGGCGCCGAGGATGACCTGCGCACGCGATTAAGCGCGCCGGCCGCTGCGCTCGACCAGGCCCTCTACGTCTCCGACCTGCTCAAGACCGGGCGGGTGATGGTCAAGGACGAGGACGTCTGCCTGCACTGCGGCCTGTGCGCCGAGCGCTGCCCCACCGGGGCCTGGGACATGCAGAAGTTCCGCCTCGACGTCAGCCATGCGGGGGGTCGCGGATGCGGGCGGTGAAAATCGAGGGCGGCGCGGCCATCGCCGCCGTCAACGACTTCGTGGTCAAGTTCGCCAACGTAAACGGCTCCGGCTCGGCCAGCGCCAACGCCCTCTTCGCCAAGTCGATCATCCGCATGGGCGTGCCGGTGGCGGCGCGCAACATCTTCCCATCCAACATCCAAGGCCTGCCGACCTGGTACGAGGTGCGGGTGTCGGAGGAGGGCTGGCTCGGCCGGCGCGGCGGCGTCGACCTGATGGTGGCGATGAACCCGCAGACCTGGACCCAGGACGTCGCCTCGATCGAGCCCGGCGGCTACCTGTTCTACGACTGCACCAAGCCCCTTCCGCCTTCGGCCTTCCGCGACGACATCCAGGTCGTCGGCATGCCCCTGACCGAGATCTGCAACGCCGCCTACACCGACCCGCGCCAGCGCCAGCTGTTCAAGAACATCGTCTATGTCGGCGCCCTGGCCGAGCTCCTGGGCATCGACATCGCCGTGCTGGAGACCCTGCTGGCCGAGCAGTTCAAGGCCAAGGAAAAGCTGATCCCCCCGAACATCGAGGCCCTGCACATGGGCCGCGACTACGCCCGGGACAATCTCATGCCGCTGGGCCTGCGGGTCGAGCAGGCCGACGCCGTGGGCGACCGCATCTTCATCGAGGGCAACGCCGCGGCGGGCCTGGGAGCGGTGTTCGGCGGCGCCACGGTCTGCGCCTGGTATCCGATCACGCCCTCGACCTCCCTGGCCGAGGCCTTCGCCAAGTACTGCGCCAAGTTCCGCGGCGAGCCGGAAACCGGCAAGGCCCGCTACGCCATCGTCCAGGCCGAGGACGAGATCGCCTCGATCGGCATGGTCATCGGCGCCGGCTGGAACGGGGCGCGGGCCTTCACCTGCACCTCGGGCCCGGGCATTTCGCTGATGACCGAGTTCATCGGCCTCAGCTATTTCGCCGAGGTGCCGGCGGTGATCTTCGACGTGCAGCGCGGCGGCCCGTCCACCGGCATGCCCACCCGCACCCAGCAGGCCGACATCCTGTGCGCCGCCTACGCCAGCCACGGGGACACCAAGCACCCGCTGCTGTTCCCCGAGGACCCGCGCGAATGCTTCGAGATGGGGGCCACGGCTTTCGACCTCGCCGACCGGCTGCAGACCACCATCTTCGTCATGCTCGACCTCGACATCGGCATGAACGACTGGCTGTGCCAGCCCCTGACCTGGGACGACAGCCGCCGCATCGACCGCGGCAAGGTCATGGACGCCGAGGCGCTGGAGTCCGGCCGCGAGTTCGGCCGCTACCTCGACGTCGACGGCGACGGCCTGACCTGGCGCACCTATCCCGGGACCCACCCGACCAAGGGCGGCTATTTCACCCGCGGCACCAGCCGCGACCGCTACGCCCGCTACAGCGAGGACGGCGCCGTCTACGTCGACAACATGCAGCGGCTGCAGCGCAAGTGGGAAACGGCCAGGACCCTGGTCCCGCAGCCGATCCGCCGCGACGCCGCCCGCCCGACCAAGGCCGGGGTGATCTATTTCGGCTCCACCGCGCCGGCCATGCGGGAGGCCCTGGACGCCCTGGAGCGCGAGGGCGTCCACCTCGACGCCCTGCGGCTGCGCGCCTTTCCCTTCGCGGACTCGGTGTTCGACTTCATCGCCGAACATGACCAGGTGTTCGTGGTCGAGCAGAACCGCGACGCCCAGCTCCGGTCCCTGATCGTCAACGAGGGCGGGGTCGACCCGGCCAAGCTGGTCCCGGTGCTGCACTACGAGGGGGCGCCGATCACCGCCCGCTTCATCCGGGGCCAGATCGCCGCCCTGGTCCTGGCCCAGGACGTGGCCCCGCTGAGGGAGGTGGCCCGATGACCTATCTGACCAAGCCCAGGCTGCACCACCCCAACCTGCCGCTCAACGAGCTCGGCTTCACCCATCGGGACTACGAGGGCGCGGTCTCGACCCTGTGCGCCGGCTGCGGCCACGACTCCATCTCCGCGGCGGTGATCCAGGCCTGTTTCGAGCTCAGCCTGCCGCCGCACCGCATCGCCAAGCTGTCGGGGATCGGCTGCTCGTCCAAGACCCCGGCCTATTTCTTGGCCGCCAGCCACGGCTTCAACACCGTGCACGGGCGGATGCCTTCGGTGCTGACCGGCGCCAACCTGGCCAACCGCGACCTGATCTACCTCGGCGTCTCCGGCGACGGCGATAGCGCCTCCATCGGCCTGGGCCAATTCGCCCACTGTGTCCGGCGCGGGGTGAACATGGTCTATATCGTCGAGAACAACGGGGTCTACGGCCTGACCAAGGGCCAGTTCTCGGCCACCTCCGACGCCGGCTCCAAGAGCAAGAAGGGGGTGGTCAACCACGACCAGGCCATCGACCTCGTCAGCCTGGCCCTGCAGCTGGGCGCCACCTTCGTCGGCCGCGGTTTCTCGGGCGACAAGACCCAGCTCGTCCCCCTGATCAAGGCGGCGCTCAGCCACCGCGGCGCGGCGGTGATCGACGTCATCAGCCCCTGCGTGGCCTTCAACAACCACGTCGGCTCGACCAAGAGTTTCGACTACGTCCGCGAGCACAACGAGGCGGTCAACCGCCTCGACGTCGTGCCCCACCGCGAAACCATCGTCGCGGACTACCACCCCGGTTCGGTGCTGGAGGTGACCCAGCACGACGGCACGACCCTGCGCCTGCGCAAGCTGGCCGAGCACTATGACCCGAGCGACCGGGTCGCGGCGATGAACTACCTGGCCGAACGGGCGGCGTTGGGGGAGATCGTCACGGGGCTGCTGTACGTGGACCCGGAGGCGGAGGACCTGCACGACCACCTGGGCACGGTGGAGACGCCGCTGAACGCGCTGTCGGACGCGGAGTTGGTGCCGGGGGCAGGGGTGCTGGACAAGCTGAACGCGTCGCTGCGGTAGGGGGCGGCCGGCGCGTCGCTAGCGACGAGTGGAAGGCATGCCGAACGTCCGCTAGGCTTTGCTTATGCACCCAGTGGAGCGCGACGCGGGATGGAAGTTCAAACCTCCACTGGCCTCGGCGATATGGTTTACTTGATCGCACGCATTCCAAACCGTGAAGGTCACGTCATCGACGTTCAAGATTTCATCCGGAACGGTGAGGCGTACATCCCGGTGTTCTCCGATAAGGAGGGACTCCAGGCGTTCGTGCGCGGGACCAAGTACGAGCGGTGGGGTTTGGGTATCGACACTGGCCTGCTGTTCACGTTTCTTAGAGGTGATGAACTGCTCGTGCTGAACCCGCAGAGCTTGGAACCCAGGCGATTGGGGAAGGCCGATTTGGACGGTTAGGCCGCTACCGCGGCGCTCCCGGTTAGGCGCCGTCCGGCAGTTTGTGGCGAGCGCCTGACCTACCGACAGGGACCTCGCCTGCCGGCGAGCGGGACTTCAGGCCGATGTCCACCTGAACGGTCGGGCCAAGTCGAACCAGGAGATCGGCTGGATCCTCGCCGGCAAGGCCGGACTTATAGCCCGCGGGTAGCGAGCGCATGCGCGGGCCGGAACACCATGCCACCCGGAAGTTGGACGGGGCCCGCACCGACCTGTCGGATCAGATAGGGGCCTCGGTCGAAACGCTCGACGGCGACCGTTGCGGCGGCTTCGAAATCCGGGAAGGCGCCTACGAAGGCGCCGTCATGAAACAGAGCCCACGCATGCAAATGCGTCGCCTCGAGTCCAGGCTGCATCCGTTCGAACGCAGCAATGTCCGCCGTGAGCTTGGCCATCGAACTAGTCCCTGGACGGATGGTGGACCAAACCTAGCGAGTCTGCACCAACCCAGTTGTAGTTCAAGGAAGGCTGGATTGAGTCGCCGAGGCAGGGGTTAATCGCTCTCGGGAAATTGCCGGCGGGGTTTTGGTTTCCCGTCCCGTCCCGCCGCCCTATCCAGCCCCCGCGCCCATCCCGCCCCCATAGTGGTCCGCCAGCCCCCGCAGCGCCGCCGCACCGTCGCCGGTGAAGGACGAGCCGTGCATCAGGGCCAGCGTCCCGGGCGACAGGTCGGCCAGCTTGCGCAGCATGGGGCCGGTGTCGGGGCCCAGGCACATGGCGTGGAACATGTCCTCGGCGTGGATCGCCGGCGCCAGCACCTCGGCGCCTGTGATCGCCGGGCCGTCGCCGGCGTGGCTGAACAGGTCTCCGCACAGCAGCACGCCCGCGGTCTCCTCGTAGAGCACTCCGGCCTCCCACCCGTGGGGCACGTGCGGGGTGTAGACGAAGCGCACGCGCTTGCCGCCCAGGTCGATGGTCTCGCCGTCCGCCAGGGGGCGGGGCGGGCGGTCGGCCATGTCGTTCAGGGAGACGTCGCAGGCGACCTGGCCGTGCGCCACCTGGGCGTGGGGCGCGGCGGCCAGCCACTGGTTCATCGCCCCGCACTCGTCGGCCTCGACGTGGCCGAAGCCGATCCAGCGCAGGCGCTCCAGCGGCATGATCCGCGCCGCCGCCGCCGAGATCAGCGGGAACATCCGCCGGTGGCCGCAGTGGAACAGCAGCGGCTCGTCGGCGTCGAGCAGGAACTGGTTGAAGGTGAAGCCGTCCGGCGTGATCTCCGGCACGTGGGTCGACAGCCGGTAGAGGCCGGCGGCGATCTCGTCGATCCGCGTTTGCATGGTCCGTTTCCTCTTCCCGGGGCCCCGGCGCCTCGTCAGCGCCGACCGCCCTGTTCAGAGGCTCACCAGAGCGGGGTCAGCTTGGCGTCGAACGCGTCGGAGCCGCCGCGACGCGTCTGCGTCATCAGCGCGATCCTCATCATGCCGTCTTCGTAGGCGAGGGCCATCGAATTCCGGGGGGTGGCGGCCCGCTCCGCGCCGGCGGAAGAGGCGACCCGCTTCGCGCTCGTCGGATAGGGGCGCGGCGTTTCCTGCGCCACCACGGCGGAGGCCAGCTGGAACGACGCCATGGGCGCGGGGGTCGGCGCCGGCGCCGGCGTCGAGCGCGCGACATACTGGGGCGCCAGGGTCTGGTCCTGCCGGTCGGCGCCGACGTAGCGGACCCTCACCCTGGCCAGGCCCTTGTCGAGATAGCCGAGCTGCTGCGCGGCGCCCCGCGAAAGGTCGATGATCCTGCCCGGCTTGAACGGCCCGCGGTCGTTGAGACGCACGCGGATCGACCGGCCGTTGTCCAGGTTGGTCACCTCGACGATGGACGGCAGGGGCAGGGTGG
Source organism: Caulobacteraceae bacterium (assembly GCA_035493215.1). Classification (GTDB taxonomy): domain Bacteria; phylum Pseudomonadota; class Alphaproteobacteria; order Caulobacterales; family Caulobacteraceae; genus NCED01. The sequence continues at coordinate 7,542 of DATJIO010000031.1, read as the reverse complement.
TGTGGGCGGCGCTGGTCGCATTCATGTTGAAGCGCTCGCCGTTGGCGGTCGCCCGCCCATTGAACTGGTCGCCGTACCAGGAGGCGATGCCCACGACGTCATATTCCGGCTGGGCCGCCGGCGTGTACCAGACCCCGGCGACCTGGTACGGTCGCCCGATCACGACCCGGCCGCCGTTCGAGCGCTGCTGCGCCGCCTGGGCCTTGGTCCGGGGCTTGCGTCCCGCCTTTTCCGGCTTGGCCGAGGCCGTGAGCCGGGGCTTCGGCGCAGGTTGCAGCGCCGGCACGACAGGGACCGGCACGACGTGTACGGACGGCGGCGCATTGATGGCGACTTGCGGACCGGCCGTGGCGCAGGCGCCCAGGCTAAGGCCAGCCAGACCGACCAGGGCCGCCACGCGCAGGCCGTCGCCCCGAACGCGCGCGGCCGCCTGGTTCATCCTCTTCATCACACCCGCCCCCCAGCGATGGCTTCCGGACGAACACGCGGCCGACGGCGCATGTGCTCATGGGAACTTTGGGGCGGTGGTGATGAAGGCTGGTTTAAGCAGTATAGTGCAAAATCTGTTCACTCTATTCTGCCGGCTGCGTCAAAACATCTCTGAAAGACGCGCGTGGGGGCGTCGGCCGGGGGCGATCGACTTGTACAAACCGACCGCGCTCACGCCGGGTTGCGGGCGTGCACCAGCCAGCAGGCGGCCGTGAATTTCGCTGCGCCGGCCGACACATAGACGTCGACCGCCTGCCTGACGGCGGCGACGATCCTGTCGCGCCTTGCGGCGTCCAGTTGGGGGAGGAGCATCCCCACCGGCCCCATGCGGGTGAGGTAGGCGTCCAAGTCCGCCTCGGGCAGGGCGCAGGCGACGTCGAGGGGGCGGACGTCGACGTCCCGCCATCCGCTGGCCGTCAGGATGCGGCGGACCCGCTCCGGATCGGCGAAGGCGAACTGGCCGGGCGCCGCCGGATCGCGGGGGGCGAGTTCGGGCAGCAGCGGCGCCGCGGCGGTTTCGGCCGCGGTCATGAACGGGTTCTCCTCGGCCCCGCGCCAGGCGATGAAGGTCAGGCCGGCGTCCGCCCGCCCCGCTTGCCTGATATTGGCGAAGGCGGCGACCGGGTCGGCGAAGAACATGACGCCGAAGCGCGAGATCATCGCGTCGAACCGGCCGGGGTCGAACGGATGCGCCTGCGCGTCGGCGGCGACGAATTCGGCGTTGGCGACCCCGGCGATGTCGGCGCCTCGTCTGGCGGCCTCGACCAGGGCGACCGAGAGGTCGACGCCCACGCACCGGCCCCGCCCCGCGAGCAGCCGGGCTGCGGCGATCGTCGTCGCACCGGCGCCGCAGCCGATGTCCAGGACCTCGCTTGCGCGGGAAGCCTGGAGCGTGTCCGCCAGCAGCAGCTCGAAGGGGCGGAACAGGCGGTCGAGCATCGCCTGCTGCTCCACCCAGACCTCGCCGCCACGGGCGTTCCATTGGGTCGACTGCGCCCGATTGGGCTCGTTCTGGGGCTGCATCACCTGATCGTCCTTGCTTTCCACCACGGCTGGACTCAAGGCTACGACTTCAAGCCGACTTGAGGTCAAGGTGAAACTCCTCGATATCGCCGAGGTCGCGCGAAGCTCCGGAATGGCCGCCTCCAGGCTCCGTTTCTACGAGGAGAAGGGGTTGATCGCCTCGATCGGCCGGCGCGGGCTCAAGCGCCTTTTCGACGCCGGCGTGCTCGACCGCCTGGCCCTGATCGCCTTGGGACAGACGGCCGGCTTCTCGCTCGACGAGATCGCCGGGATGCTCGGCGCGGACGACAAGCCCCGCATCGACCGCGCTCAGCTCTCGGCGAGGGCCAACCAGCTGGACCAGACGATCAGGCGTTTCGAGTCGCTACGCGACGGCCTTCGTCACGCGGCGGCCTGTCCCGCGCCCAGCCATATGGAGTGCCCGACTTTCCAGCGGATCTTGAAGGCTGCCGTCGCACGGACCCGAAGACCGGCCGCGACGGCTTCCAGGCCGCGGCCTGGAAGCCTGCTCAGGCCTGCTCGACCGCGAGCCGGACCCCCAGGCCGATGAAGACCGCGCCCATCGCCCTGTGCAGCCACCGCAAGACCCCGGCTCGGCCCCTGAACGCCTGGGTCAGCCTGGCCGAGACCAACACGATCGGGATGCTCCCGGCCAGCCCCCCCCCCCGCCGGCGAGGGCGGGCCTAGCGCTTGTTGTCCAGCGCCCGGATCGCCGGCTCGGCCGAGCCGGGCATGGGGGCGTCGCCCGGATAGAACTTCGTCGCCGCGACCGTGCGGATGAAGTTGTAGGGCGTCTGGCCGCTGGCCTTGTAGGCGGCGAGCGCGGCCGTCGGCGCCGGGCCGAAGTTGCGGGTGGGCCGCTGGGCCTTGCGGATGTCCATCCAGCGGGCGCCGGTGGCGAAGTCGTTGGCCACCAGGGTCCAGCTTTCCAGCACCGCCCTTTGCGCCCGCTCCAGCTTGAACAGGCCTTCGGCGTCGAGCTCCTCCACGCCCTCGGGATCGGTGAAGAGGCCCTCCGGCGGCACCGGGTTTATCAGGCCCTGAATCCGCTGGTAGACCTCGACGTTGCTGCCCGCGCCGATGTTGAAGTTGCGCTGGGCCCCGCCGGCCGGCCCCAGGATCTCCTCGGGCGTGACCACGGTGAAGAAGGTCGACTGAAACCGCTGCTGGCGCATCAGCACCGCCACGTCGAGGTTGGCCAGAGCGATGGTGAAGGCCTCCACCGTGGTGTTGAGCGGGTAGGGGTCCCAATTGGCGTTGGAGAAGATGAAGCCGTGCTTGCCGTTGCTCTGCGGCCCGCCCTTCACATAGTTCTTCAACGCCCAGGGGGTGGCGAGCTCCCAGCTGTCGCTGGGGGAGGTGTCGGGCTTCACCGCCGGATTGTGCTCCGACCAGTTCATCTGCAGGGTCACGTCGTCCTTGAGCGTGGACCACTGCTGCCAGGCGGCGCCTGAGCGGACGTAGCCGGCGCGCAGGGACTCGGGGTCCTGGATGATGCGCTTGATCTTCGGGTCGTTCCCCTCGTCCTCGAACAGGTAGCTGCCGCGCATCATGTTCAGCACGCGGTTGGCGTTCCAGTTGATCCAGCGGTAGGGACGGTTGGCCTGGACCGGCGAGAACAGCGGCGTGACCGAGCTGTTCATGCCGTTCAGGTCCATGGCGTAGACCAAGTCGATCCAGTCGAGCAGGCTCTTGGCGTCGGCGACCAGCAGCGCGCCCATGCCGGCGACGTCGGCGTTGACGGTGCCGGTGGTGGCGTCGCCCGGCAGCAGACGGGTGGGCTTGAGGCCCGCGCGGCGCAGGGCCTCGGCCGAGGACATCCGCTCGCCCTTGTAATAGGCCTCGCCGCCGCCGCGGACGGTGGTGGTGATGTTGCCGGACGTCGGGCCGAGCGCCTCGCCGGTGCCGCCGCGGGCGCGCATGACCGGGGTGATCCCCGCGTTGATCAGGTCGGTGATGGCTTGCACGTACTGCGGGCTCGCCGGCAGGTAGGTCATCTGGTTCAGGCGCACCACCATGATGGCGCGATTGACGTCCTCGTCGTCGAGCTCGGCGAACGAGGGGTTGACCGGGTCGGTCGAGGCGGTCGCCTTGAACTCGGGCAGGATGCGGTTGCGATCCTCGAAATAGGCTTCGTTCGCCTTCGACATCGGATCGCCAGAGAACACCGTGATCTCGCGCTGGCTGCCGCCGCCGCGGTTGAACAGGTAGATCGCCATCCCCTCGGTGGAGCCCTGCATCATCAGGCCCCAGGTGTCGGCGGCCCGCTGCTTGGCCTCGGGCGAGAGCCGGACCTTGGCGCCGTAGCGCGCGACCTGGACCACTTCGTCCACCGTCAGGTCGCGGCCGGTCAGGGTGACGGTCTTGTCCGCCATGGTGGGCGTGATCGGGTGGTAGGCCGCCAGCGCCTGGCCGGCGACGCCGGAGGTCCCCAGCGCCATCAGCGCGCCCAGCGCCGCGTTTGCGAAAAGCCGCTTCGAAAGAGCCATGTCGTCCCTCAGCCGCTGGAACGCCAGGTCCCTGGTTTCCTGGCGGGCAACCTATGTTACCGCGGCGAATGCTGCTCATCGCCTCACAGGCGAGTCAATCCGCCCGGTCGCCGACCTGCGCGCCGGGGATGTAGAGCAGGATCGGGCGGATTTCGTAGACGGCGGTGGGGTTGACGCGGCGCAGTTCGCGCGCGGTCGCGATGGCGGCGTCGAGGTCGGGGCGGTCCAGCACATAGAGGCCCAGCAACTGTTCCTTGGTCTCTGCGAACGGTCCGTCGATCACCACGCCCGCGCCTGGGCCGCGCAGCGTGCAGGCGCGCGCCGTGCCGTCCAGCCGCGCGGCGGGGCCGACCGTCCCCTCCCGGACGAGCCGGTCGTGGACCTCCAGCAAGCCCTCCATCAGCGCGGCGTCCTCCTCCGGCGACCAGGCCGCGACGTCGCCTTCCACGTGGTAGGCCAGCATGGCGTAGAGCATGGGCGGTCACCTTTCTGCGGAGGAGCGGGATTCTATCCGAAGGACGATCCCGGGTCGCCGTTCCCGACATCGGCGCGACGGTGCGGCGAGGCTTTCGGGACCGCCGATGGCGTCGCCCAACAATCCGCCTTGCCTCGCGCGGCCCTGCGCTCCACCGTCCGGCCATGAGCGAAACCGTCCCGCCGCCGGCGATCGTCCGCGGCACGCCTGCCTTCCGCCGCATGAATCTGGCCCTGGTGGCCGGGGGCCTCGCCACTTTCGCCCAGCTCTACAGCGTCCAACCGCTGCTGCCGGTCTTCGCCCGCACCTTCCACTTGGACGCCGCCTCGGCCAGCCTGGCGGTCTCGGTCGCCAGCATGACCATGGCCGCCGCACTGCTGTTCACCGGAGTGGTCGCCGACCGCACCGACCGGCGCCTCATCATGGTGACCGCCATGGTCGCCGCCGCCTTGCTGACCCTGGCCGCATCCGTGGCGCCGACCTGGCCGCTCCTGCTTGCGGCGCGGGCCCTGACGGGCCTGGCCTTGGCCGGCGTGCCCGCCGTGGCCCTGACCTACATCGGCGAAGAGGTCGACGCCGGCTCCATAGGCCTGGCGGTGGGGATGCACATCGGCGGCAACGTCTTCGGGGGCATGGCCGGGCGACTGGTCATGGGGGTGGTCGCCGACCAGCTCGGCTGGCGCGTGGCGATCGCGATGGTCGGGGTGCTGGGGCTCGCCGCGGCGATCCTGATGGGCGCGACCCTGCCGCCGTCTCGCCGGTTCCAGCCCCGCACCCGACCGCTCGGGGCGGCGTTCAAGGCCCTGGCGATTCCCTTCCGCGACAAGGGCCTGCCCTGGCTGTTCCTGCTGTCCTTCCTCTGCATGGGGGCCTTCATCACCGTCTATAACTACATCGGCTTTCGCCTGCTGGCCCCGCCTTACAACCTCAGCCAGAGCGTCGTCGGACTGGTCTTCGTCTGCTACCTGCTGGGGATGGTCTCGTCGGCCTTCATCGGCGACCTGGCCGGCAAGCTCGGCCGTCGCAAGGTGCTTTGGGCGGCCATCGCCGGCATGGGGGTGGGGGTGGGGCTGACGGCATTCCGCTCCCTGCCGCTTGTAGTCCTGGGGATTGCGGTCCTGACCTTCGCCTTCTTCGCCGTCCATTCCGTCGCCTCGAGCTGGGTTGGACGGCGCGCCGGCCCGGCGCGGGCCGAGGCCTCGGCGATCTACCTGTTCTGCTACTACCTGGGGGCCAGCGTGGTCGGCACCCTGGGGGGGTACGGCTGGACCCACTTCGGCTGGACCGGCGTCGTCGGGTTCCTGGGGGCGCTCCTCGTGGCGGCCCTGGCGGTCTCGGTGGGACTGGCCTTCCTGCAGCCCTTGCCCGGAAACGAACCACCTGCCCGCAAAATGGGCAGGAAAGCCGTCGACTCATAGGCAGGGCTTGGCGGACGTCCGCGTCGCGCGCCATGGTGCATAAGACTTGTGCAGATGACGATGCTGGCGTTCGACGAGATGTGGGGGAGGGGCGGCCACGACGGCTCCGCCGGCGCGCGCGAAAGTTATCGCCGCGTCGCAGACTGGCTCGCCGCCGCCCCGGCAGAGCTGCTGCAGGCCCGTCAGATGCAGGCCGAGCTGTTCTTCCGCCGCATCGGCATAACCTTCAACGTCTATGGGGACGCCGAGGCCGGCGAGCGGCTGATCCCCTTCGACATCATCCCCCGCATCATCGACCGCGCCGAATGGTCGGTGGTGGAGCGGGGTCTGATCCAGCGGGTCAAGGCCATCAACGCCTTCCTGCTCGACGTGTACGGCCCCGGCGAGTGCCTGAAGGCCGGGGTGATCCCCGAGGACCTGGTGCTGCGCAACCCGTCGTTCCGGCTGGAGATGATCGGCCGCCGCCCCCCCCACGACGTCTTCACCCACGTCGCCGGCATCGACCTGGTGCGGGTGGACGCGGACGACTTCTACGTGTTGGAGGACAACGTCCGCACCCCGTCGGGAGTCTCCTACATGCTGGAGAACCGCGAGGTGATGATGCGGCTGTTCCCCGACATGTTCGTCGAGCACCGCGTGGCGCCGGTGGAGTTCTATCCCGACACCCTGCTGACCACCCTGCAGTCGGTGGCCCCGTTGCGGGCGTCGGCCGACCCGTGCGTGGTGGTGCTGACGCCGGGGCCCTACAACTCGGCCTATTACGAGCACTCGTTCCTGGCCGACAAGATCGGGGTCGAGTTGGTCGAGGGCTCCGACCTCTTCGTCAAGGACGCGGTGGTCTACATGCGCACCACCGAGGGGCCGCAGCGGGTGGACGTGATCTACCGCCGTATCGACGACGACTACCTCGACCCCCTGGCCTTCCGCCCGGATTCGGCCGTGGGGGTCCCCGGGCTGATGGGCGCCTACGAGGCGGGGAACGTCACCCTGGCCAACGCCGTCGGGACTGGGGTCGCCGACGACAAGGCCGTCTACAGCTACATGCCCGAGATCGTGAGGTTCTTCACCGGCGAAGAGCCGATCCTGAAGAATGTGCCGACCTGGCGCTGCCGCGAGGCGGACGCCCTGGCCTATGTGCTCGAGCACTTGGCCGAGCTGGTGGTCAAACAGGTCGACGGCTCGGGCGGCTACGGGATGCTGGTGGGCCCCACCGCCTCGGCGGCCGAGGTCGAGGCCTTCCGCGCTCGCCTCCAGGCCTCGCCCGAAGGCTTCATCGCCCAGCCGACCCTGGCGCTGTCGACCTGCCCGACTCTGGTGGCGCAGGGCGTGGCGCCGCGCCACGTCGACCTGCGTCCTTTCGTGCTGACCGGCGCAGGCAAGGTGCAGGTGGCGCCGGGGGGGCTGACCCGCGTGGCCCTGGCCGAGGGTTCGCTGGTGGTCAATTCCAGCCAGGGGGGCGGCACCAAGGACACCTGGGTGCTGGACGGCTAGCGTGCTGGATCTGAAGTTCGCCGGAAGGATGGAGTAAGCGCGATGCGAATTTCAGATCCAATGAAGCACGCTAGGGCTATATTTTCTCTAGTGTCCTTTTTGATTCTGAAATTCGTTCGAGCTCGCCGCGCGCATGGGCGAATTTCGGAATCAGGAC
>DATJIO010000030.1:0-3506 GCA_035493215.1 Caulobacteraceae bacterium | reverse complement strand
CGGCCATCGCGGCCATCACCTGGCCAGGCCTGATCGCGCCGGTGCTGGGGCCGTTCGTCGGCGGGCTCCTGGCCACCTACGCGTCCTGGCGGTGGGTGTTCTTCCTCAACGTGCCGCTGGGGATCGTCGCCGCCTGGCTGGCCCACCGCTACACCCCGGAGCACCGGGAGGAGCATTCTCCCCGGTTCGACGTCGCCGGCTTCCTGCTGACCGCCGTGGCGCTCGGCGGGCTGATCTACGGGCTCGACCTCCTGGGACAGCAGGGGGAAAGCCATTGGGCCGCGGGCGCCCTGGTTGTGGCCTCCGTCGGCTTCGGCGTCGCCGCCGTGGTCCACGCGCGGCGCCGGCCCCATCCGCTGCTCGACCTGCGCGCCGTCTACCGGGACACCTTCCGCCAGGCCATCACCACCACGGGCTTCGTCGGCCGCCTGGCGATGAGCGGGACGCCGTTCCTGATCCCGCTGCTGTTCCAGCTCGGCTTCGGCTACACCGCCTTCGAGGCCGGGCTTATGATCCTGGTCTACATGGCCGGCAACCTGGCGATGAAGACCGTCACCACCCCTATCCTGCGCCGGTGCGGCTTCCGCAGGGTGCTGATCGGGGCCAACCTGGCGACCGCCGCGACGCTGGTCGCCTACGCCCTGTTCACCCCGGCGACGCCCAAGCCGCTGATCTGGGTCCTGCTGTTCGCGGGCGGGCTCAGCCGGTCGATGACCTTCACCGCCACCAACACCCTGACCTTCGCCGACGTGGCGCCGGAGGAGCGCTCGGGCGCGACGGCCCTGTCGTCGATGCTGCAGCAGGTCTCGATGAGCCTGGGGGTCGCCCTGGCCGCCCTGGCGCTGAACCTGGGGCTTTCGATCTGGCATGACCCCCAGCCGATGCTGCCCGAGTTCCGCTTCGCCTTCCTCTGCCTCGCGGGGTTCGCGGCGGTCTCGGCGTTCGGTTTCCTGCGGCTCGACCCCGCCGCCGGCGCCGAGGTCAGCGGCCATCGCCGCGACGCGGGGCAAGGGGCCCAAACCCCGGGTTGAGGGGGCCGTCGCCGCGATCGGCGGACCTGCGCACCTTCCAACCGCAGGCTCGCATCACTATCCTTACGCTCTAGAGATTGTTCGCGAGCCTCGCTCCCGATGAGGATGTCGTCCTTGAGGCTCCCCGGTTCCTCGAAACGCATTGGCCCCTTCCGCAGCCCCTGGATCGTCGGCGGCGTCCTGGCGCTGTTGCTGGCGGTGGGCGTCGGCGCCGCGGTGTTCCTCCGCAACCCCGCGGCGGGCCCGGGGGAGGCCGTGGTCAGCGACAGCGCCGCGCGCCGCGGCAAGCCGATGACCTTTTCCGAGATCTTCGAGCGGGTGTCCCCGGCGGTGGTCTCGGTCAACCTCACCTCGACCGTCGATCCGCTCGCCCGCGGTCCCCAGGACCTGTTCGACCTCGCGCCCCCCGAGGAGGGCGGCCCGCCGGAGGAGGAGGGCGGGCCGGTGATGCAGCGCTCCTCGGGCTCGGGCTTCTTCATCTCCCCCGAAGGTCTGCTCCTGACCAACAACCACGTGGTCGAGGACGACGGCGAGATCACCGTGGCCCTGAAGGACGGGCGCGAGCTGCCCGCCGTCATCGTCGGCCGCGACGAGAACACCGACCTGGCCCTGCTGCGCGTCCGCGACCCCGCCGACCGGAACGCCAAGTTCGCCTACGTCGACTTCGAGGTGGCCGCCAAGCCGCGGGTCGGCGACTGGATCATCGCCATCGGCAACCCCTTCGGCCTCGGCGGCTCGGCCACGGCCGGGATCATCTCGGCTTACGGCCGCGACATCGACGGCGGGCTGGTCGACTTCATCCAGCTCGACGCCCCGATCAACCGCGGCAACTCCGGCGGCCCCAGCTTCGACGTCTACGGCCGGGTGATCGGGGTCAATACGGCGATCTATTCGCCCACCGGCGGCTCGGTGGGGATCGGCTTCGCGGTTCCGGCCGAGGTCGCGGCCCAGGTCGCCAACCAGCTCAAATCGGGCGTCTCCATCACCCGCGGCTGGCTGGGGGCCAGCGTCGCCACCCTCTCGCCGGCCCAGGCCGACCGGGCGGGGGTCGAGGCCGGGGTGGCGATCGTGGCCCTGGACCGGCGCGGCCCCGGCGCCGTCGCCGGCCTGCGCCCAGGCGACGTGGTGGTCAGCGTCGACCGCGAGCCCACCCGCACCAGTTCGGTGCTCACCCGCGCCGTGGCCAAGATCAAGCCCGGCGAGACCGTCCGCCTGCGCGTGGTGCGCGACGGGCGCCGCCGCACCGTCGCGGTGCGGGTCGGCCAGCGCCCCCCGACCGGGCGCGGGTAGAGCGCCCCAGGCGGCGGCGCTCGCGTCAGTCTGACCCCTTTTTCGTTCTCTTCTCGTCGGCCGCCTCGAAAAGACCAATCTGGTCGGCTTGGGCCTTCTTGAATGAAGGGCGATCAGTGGCACGGGTTACATAGGCCTCGGTCGCCGGCCGATCGCCGAAAGAGCGGACCGTCGGAACCCGCAGCACGTCCGCCATCAGCAGGTCTGCGACGGTGAAGCGGTCGGCCGCGAGCCATTCGCGCTCGCTCAGTATCTTTTCGAGCTGGTCGAGGCGCTTGCCCACCCATCCGGTAAGTTCATTGTCCTCATCGCCGGACATTCTCAAAAACCACCACGGTACGGTGACCATCTCGATCGAGTTGAGCGCGGCGATCGTCCATTGCAGCGTTTCCGCTTCTCCAACCGGATCGGGCGGCATCAGCTTGTCGCTCTTCCGGGCCAGATGCAGCAGCCCGGCGCCACTTTCGAATATCTCCAGCTCTCCGTCGTCCAGGAACGGAACCTGGCCAAATGGCTGGCGCGCGAGGTGATTGGTCTCGCGACCGTCGAATGGGATCGTTCGGACTGCATAGACGAGATCAGCTTCCTCACACGCCCATCGCAGCCTTAGATCACGCACAAAACCACGAGGGCCTTCAGGCGCCCAGTCGTAGGTCCAGATGATCAGTTCGCTCATCGCAGCAAGCCTTCCCTCGTCGCCCATGGTCTACGGCGGGCGGTCTTCCAGTTGGCGTAACACCCTCCAGCCGCCCTTGATCCGCTCGCGCGGGGGCCTCGTCAGCGGGTCATGATCAGGTAGTCGCCGACGTCGGCGCCATAGGCCTGCTTCAGCGCGGCCACGTCGGCGGCGCCCGCGGCGTCGCGGCCGGAGCGGACCGACAGCACCACCAGGTTCGCCTCGGGCCGACGGCGGGTCGTGCGCGCCGCCGCGCCCAGCCTCCCGTCGGTGTGGAAGGCGCCGTTGACGTGGATCACGGTCCGCCCCGGTCCGAGCCGCGCCGCCACCGCCTCGGCCATGGTCTCGTCCTTGGCGCACTGGGCCTGGTAGGCGCGCGCCAGCCCCGCCCCGTCGCCGCCGTGGCCCGCAGCGGCCTGTTCGAGTTCGGCCATGAACCTGGCCCGGTAGGCGTCGTCGGGGCAGACGATCTCGGCGGCGAGGCGGCGGCGCTGTTCAGGGTCGAGCCG
>DATJIO010000029.1:0-26447 GCA_035493215.1 Caulobacteraceae bacterium | reverse complement strand
GCCCACTGGTCTATACCGCCTTCCGCTGGAGCCGGGGGCTGACGCTGGGCGTGCGGGGGCTGGTCACCGACGTCGAAGGCCGGGTGCTGCTGATCGAGCACACCTATGTCCATGGTTGGTACATGCCCGGCGGCGGGGTGGAGCGCGGCGAGACCGCCGAACAGGCCCTGGGCCGCGAGATGGTCGAGGAGGCCGGGGTTCGGCTCGTCGAACGGCCGCGGCTCCTGTCGGTGCACAACAACGACGCCAAGCACCCCCGCGACCACGTGCTGTTCTACCGCTGCGGCGCCTGGGAGTCCTGCACCGCCCGTCCGGGGGCGGAGATCCACGCCGTCGGCTGGTTCGCGCCGGACGACCTCCCGGAGGGGACGACGCCGGCGACGCGGGCCCGGCTGCGCGAGGCGCTGGAAGGGGAGGCCGCCGATCCGTTGTGGTAGCTGGCCCGAAAGCGAAGCCGTCGCAACACCCCCGAGCCGCGCTATATCTTCCCCATGACCGACGACACCGTCATAGGCGGCGCCCCCACCCTTACCGGGGCCGCCCTGATCGCCGACGAGGTGAGGCGGCTCCCGGACGCGCCGGGAGTTTACCGTATGCTGGGCGAGGACGCCGAGGTCCTCTACGTCGGCAAGGCCCGGTCGCTGAAGAAGCGGGTGATCCAGTACGCGCAAGGCAGGTTCCACACCAACCGCATCGCCCACATGGTCCACCTGACCCGGTCGATGGAGTTCGTCACCACCAGGACCGAAACCGACGCGCTGCTGCTTGAATCCAACCTGATCAAACGGCTGAAGCCCCGCTTCAATGTGGTGCTGCGCGACGACAAGAGCTTCCCCGAGATCCTGCTGCGTCGCGACCATCCGGCGCCGCAGATCCGTAAGCACCGCGGCGCCCACGCCGTCGCCGGCGACTATTTCGGACCCTTCGCCTCGGCCTGGGCCGTGAACCGCACCCTGAACACCCTGCAGAAGGCCTTTTTGCTGCGCTCGTGCTCCGACAGCGTGTTCGACAGCCGCACCCGGCCTTGTATGCTGCACCAGATCCGTCGTTGCTCGGCCCCGTGCGTGGACCTCGTCACCCCCGAGGGCTACCGCGAGCTGGTCGAGGAGGCGCACGACTTCCTGCGCGGTAAGAGCCAGGCGGTGCGGGCGCGCCTGGGCGCCGAGATGCAGAAAGCATCCGACGACCTCGAGTTCGAGACCGCCGCGCGCATCCGCGACCGCATCCGGGCGCTCGCCTCGATATCGGCCGAGCAGGGGATCAATCCGGACACGGTGGATGAGGCCGACGTCTTCGCCCTGTTCGCCGAGGGCGGTCAGGCCTGCGTCCAGGTGTTCTTCTTCCGCGCGGGGCAGAACTGGGGCAACCGCGCCTATTTCCCGCGGGTGGACCGCAGCGACACAGACGAGGAGATCCTCGACGCCTTCCTGGGCCAGTTCTACGAGGACAAACCCATCCCCAGGCTGGCCCTGCTCAGCCACGACGTACCCAACCGCGAACTGCTGGCCGAGGCCTTCTGCATCCGGCGCGGGAGTAAGGTCGAGCTGTCGGTCCCCAGGCGCGGGGAGAAGAAGGACTTGGTCGCCCACGCCATGACCAACGCCCGCGAGGCCCTGGGCCGCAAGCTGGCCGAGAGCTCGGCGCAGGGGAAGCTGCTGGAGGGGGTGTGCGAGGTGTTCGGGCTGGAGGGCCGGCCCGAGCGGATCGAGGTCTACGACAACTCCCACATCATGGGGACCAATGCGGTGGGCGGGATGATCGTCGCCGGTCCCGACGGCTTCCTGAAGAACCAGTACCGCAAGTTTAACATCAAGGGGACCGAACTGGTCCCTGGCGACGACTACGGCATGATGCGCGAGGTGCTGCGGCGGCGCTTTTCCCGCCTGGTCAAGGAAGAGGAGGAGGGGGCCAGCCCGGTCCGTCCGGATCTGGTGCTGATCGACGGGGGCGCCGGCCAACTTGCGGTGGCGCGCGAGACCCTGGAGAACATGGGCCTGCACGACGTGACGGTGGCGGGGGTCGCCAAGGGACCGGACCGGGACGCGGGGCTGGAGCGGTTCTTCGTCCCCGGACGCGAGCCCTTCATGCTCGATCCCAAGAGCCCGGTTCTCTACTATCTGCAGCGCCTGCGCGACGAGGCGCACCGGTTCGCCATCGGTAGCCACCGGGTGCGGCGCAAGATCGACATGGCGAAGAACCCGCTCGACGAGATCGAGGGGGTGGGGCCGGGGCGCAAGCGGGCGCTGTTGCATGCATTCGGGTCGGCCCGCGGGGTTTCCCGCGCCGCGGTCGCCGACCTGATGACGGTGGACGGGATCAGCGAGCCCCTGGCCCAGCGCATCCACGCCTTCTTCCGGAAGGGTTGACTGGTGGCGCAGTCCGCGCGGAGCGGCTGAGCTCCGCGCGCTGTGCGGCCAGACAGTACATTAGGCGTGGCCGAGGAAGATGGTGGAGCTGAGGGCGAGCATGGCCAGCAGGGCGGCGTTGCCGATCAGGCTGGCGCCGGTCAGGTAGCGGTCGATGAAGGTCTTCATGGCGGTCTCTCCTTGGTCGGACCCGTTGTCCGATGAGGAGAGAATGAGCCCCCAAGTTTGAATGCTGATGCCGGGCGTGTTTCCGGCCCGGCTATGAGGCTGCAACAACCCAATCCGCACGGCCAAGCCTGCAACAAATGGGCGGGCGAGCAGAAAGTTAAACTGTTACAGTTGGTTAGGACTTGCATGGCGCCCCGTGCGGCCGCGGCAAGGCCAAGCTGGAGTCTTTCGCACTGCAACAAACCGCCTTCGGGCGATTGAGGCCATTTCGGACGCGGGATGACGAAACGCGCTGCGCGGCCTAAATAGCGGCGATGCCGTTGGACACCGTGGACACCGTGGACACCGCACGCGCCGAGCTGAGCGCCGCCAAGGCCGTCGCCTTGCCGGTCGGCGCCCGCGTGGTCGCCGCCATGTCGGGTGGCGTGGACTCGACCGTGGTCGCCGCCCTGCTCAAGCGGGCCGGCTATGACGTGGTGGGAGTGACGCTCCAGCTCTACGACCACGGGGCGGCGGTGAAGAAGGCGGGCGCCTGTTGCGCCGGGCAGGATATCCGCGACGCCCGCGCCGCCGCCGAGCGCATGGGAGTGCCCCACTATGTGCTCGATTACGAGAGCCGTTTCCGCCAGGCGGTGATCGACGAATTCGCCGACGCCTATCTGCGCGGGGAGACTCCGATCCCCTGCGTCCGCTGCAACCAGACGGTGAAGTTCCGCGACCTGGTGGAGGTGGCCAAGGAGCTGGGCGCCGCGGCCATGGCCACCGGCCACTATGTCCGCCGCATGGAGGGCCCCCGTGGCCCCGAGCTGCACCGGGCGGTCGATCCGGCCCGCGACCAGAGCTATTTCCTGTTCGCCACCACCCGCGAGCAACTCGAATACCTGCGCTTCCCCCTGGGCGACCTGCCCAAGCCGGCGGTGCGCGAGGCGGCCGCCGAGCTCGGCCTGTCGGTGGCGACGAAGCCCGACAGCCAGGACATCTGTTTCGTTCCCGAGGGGAAGTACTCGACCCTGATCGACAAGCTGCGCCCCGACGCGGCCGGCGGCGGGGAGATCGTGCACATGGACGGCCGGGTGCTCGGCCGCCACGAGGGCGTCAGCCGCTACACCGTGGGTCAGCGGCGTGGGCTGGCGGTGGCGGTGGGCGAGCCCCTGTTCGTGGTGCGGCTGGAACCGGGCGAGAAGCGGGTGGTGGTGGGGCCCCGGGAGGCCTTGTTGACCGCCGCGCTGACCCTGAAGGAGACCAACTGGCTGGGCGACGCGGCGAGCATCGAGGCGGCGGCCGCGGACGGCCTGTCCGTCCTGGCCCGCGTCCGCTCGACCCGCGACCCGGTTGCGGCGCGGCTGGTGCTGGAGGACGGCGTCCCGACGGTGGTGTTCGAGGCGCCGGACGAGGGAGTCTCCCCGGGGCAGGCCTGCGTGCTCTATGCAGCGGACGTGCCGAGCCGGGTGCTGGGCGGCGGCTTCATCGCCGCAACCCGGGCGGCCCGACAATAACCGTAGCTATTCCGCCGCCCAACGCAGGGTCGCGTCGGGCCCCGCCTCTTCCGGCGGCTCCACCGCGAAAGCTTCGGTGGGGCCGAACAACAGCCAGCTCTCGTTGTCGGAGCCGGGCCGGTCGAGGCTGAGCAGCCGGGCGAGAGTCTCGGGGCTAAGGCCGTGCAGGATCATGACGCGCCTCCATTTCGCGAATGAGAATGACTCGCATGTAAGGCGGAGGCAACCCGCAAATCCCAGCGGAAGCGGGAAAGAGGCTAGGACATCGGCTCCGCCTTCGGGACGGGCGGGTCCTCCGGCAGAGGGATGAACTCGGTGTCGTCGCCGGGCGGCAGGGCCATCCGTCCGGCTTTCCAGTCGGCCTTGGCCTGTTCGATCCGCTCGCGGTTCGACGAGACCAGGTTCCACCAGACGATCCGCGGCCCGATCGGCTCGCCGCCCAGCAGCATGACCGTGGCGGGTGTGACCGCGGTGACGGTGGGCCGCGCCCCCTTCTCGAACACCGCCATCTGGCCGGCGTGCAGCTCCCGCCCGTCGACCTCCACCGTCCCGCGCGCCACGTAGGCCGCGGATTCGGAATAGCCCTCGGGCGGCCCGCCCTTGGCGCCGGGCTGCATCTCCCAGTGGACGTAGAATAGGGGCGAATGGACGTGCACCCCCGCCTTGGCGCCATAGGCCGAGCCCGCCACCAGCCGCCCCCACAGGCCGCCGCTCTGGTAGGTCGGCAGCTCGACCTCCTCGTGGTGGCTGAAGGACGGCTCGATCTCCTCGTCCTCGTGAGGCAGGGCGATCCAGGCCTGCATCCCGTGCATCGGACCGCCGTGGATGCGGATGGAAGGGTCGGTTCGCTCGGAATGGACGATGCCGCGCCCGGCGGTCATCCAGTTGACCTCGCCGGGCCGGATCGCCTGGGTCACGCCCAGATTGTCCCGGTGCATGATCTCGCCCTCGAACAGATAGGTGAGGGTCGACAGTCCGATGTGCGGGTGCGGCCGCACGTCGATGCCCATGCCGGGCGCGAAGGCCGCCGGGCCCATGTGGTCGAGGAAGACGAAGGGCCCCACCATCCGCCGCCGGGCGAAGGGCAGGATGCGCCCGACTTCGAAGCCGCCCAGATCCTTCTTCGTGGCGTCGATGACGAGCTCGATCATGCGGGATCCTCCGCCAGGTGCGGGCTGACCAGGCCCAGGGGTATGGCGGTCGAGTTCTTGACGCTGCGCATGACGATGCGGCTCTGGACGTTGGCGACGAGGCCCAGCGACAGGACCTTCTCGCGCAGGAAGTCGTCGAAGGCGTGCATGTCGCGGGTGATGACCCGCATCACATAGTCGGCCTCGCCCGTGACGGTCGCGCACTGCACCACCTCGGGCCAGCCGCCCACCGCGGCCTCGAAGGCGTCGAGGTTCTGCTTGGTGGGCAGGGACAGCTTCAGGGTGGCGTAGACCTCGAAGTTCAGGCCCAGCTTCTCGCGATCGAGCAGGGTGGCGCGGCCCAGGATCACGCCCTGTTCCTCCATCCGCTTGATCCGTCGCCAGCAGGGGGAGGACGACAGACCGACCCGCTCGGCGACCTCGGCCACCGACAGGCCTGCGTTGTCCTGGATCAGGGCCAGGATGCGGGCGTCCACCGCGTCGAAGCTTTCGGGCAAAGGGGTCTCCTAAGGGGCCGTTGCAACGGACCATGCGTGCTGCGAGACGCGCAAGCTACGCTCGCGCTCCTCAGCATGACGAGCCTTGGTGCAGCCCACCTGATTTCGTCATCCTGAGGAGCCCGAGGAACTCGGGCGTCTCGAAGGACGCAGCACGGTAGTGCAACGCCGAGGGACTGGAAACGCAAACCGGTCCACGGTCATTTCGTACGCGGGGAAGGCACGGGACGATTCGATGAGCGAGTTCGATTTCGACGCCGCCGTGGTCGGCGCGGGGGCGGTGGGCCTGGCCTGTGGTTACGCCCTGGCCCGGCGCGGCCTGTCGGTGGTGGTGCTGGAATCCGAGCGCGTCATCGGCCAGGGGGTGTCGTCGCGCAACTCCGAGGTGATCCACGCCGGGCTCTACTACGCCACCGGCTCGCTGAAGGCGCGCCTGTGCGTGACCGGGCGGCGTGCGCTCTACGCCTTCCTGGAGTCCCACGGGGTCGAGTTCGACCGCTGCGGCAAGCTGGTGGTCGCCACCAGCGACGCCGAAGTCCCTGTGGTGGAGCACCTGGCCGAGCAGGGCCGGATCAACGACGTCGAAGGCCTGGCCTGGATCACGGGCGCCGAGGCCATGACGCTGGAGCCTGCGCTGAACGCGGCGGCGGCGCTGGTGTCGCCGCAAAGCGGGGTGTTCGACAGCCACGGCTACATGCGGTCGCTGCAAGGCGAGATCGAGGACCACGGCGGCGCGGTGGCCCTGGCCGCGCCGTTCCAACGGGCCGAGCCGGTCGCGGGCGGGGGTTGGCGGGTGCGGGCCGGGGGCAAGGACCCGGCCGAGCTGACGGTCCGGCTGCTGGTGACCGCGCCGGGCCTGGACGCCCAGGCCGTGGCCGCCGCCATCGAGGGCTTCCCCCGTCAGACCATCCCCACGGGCCACTTCGGCAAGGGCAGCTATTTCGCGCTCAGGACCGGCAAGGCGCCGTTCGCCCGGTTGATCTATCCGGTGCCGCATCCCGGATCGCTGGGCCTGCACTACCGCCGCGACCTCGGCGGCCAGGCGCGGTTCGGACCCGACCTCGAATACGTCGACACCCTCGACTACACCGTCCATCCGGACCGGGCCGACGAGTTCTACGACCATGTGCGGCGCTACTGGCCGGGCCTGCCCGACGGCGCCCTGGTCCCCGACTACGCCGGCATCCGCCCCAAGATCCACGGCCCAGACGAACCCCAGCCCGACTTCCGCATCGATGGCCCCGAGACGCACGGGCTGGAGGGGCTGGTCACCCTGTTCGGCATCGAAAGCCCGGGCTTGACGTCCTCGCTGGCGATCGGGGACGAGGTCGCGGACAGGTTGGAGGTCTAATATCAGCCCGGCAAGCGGACCACCGCCCGCAAGCCCCCCATCGGGCTGCGGTCGAGGGTGACGTCGCCGCCGTGGCCGCGGGCGACGTCGCGGGCTATGGCCAAGCCCAGGCCCACGCCCTTGACGTTCTGGTTGCGCGCCTCGTCCAGGCGCGAGAACGGCCGGAACGCCTCCTCGTAGTGCTCGGGGGCGATCCCCGGGCCGTCGTCGTCGATCAGGATCTCCACCCCGCCCGAGGCGCGGGCGCGGGCGGCGACCTGGACCCGGTCGCCGTGCACCGCGGCGTTCATCACCAGGTTGGACAGGGCGCGCTTGAAGGCGTTGGGCCGGACGCTGGCGGCCAGGGCCACGTCGGCGTCGACCTGCACGTCGGCCCCCGCGCGGGCGGCCCCCTCGCTGACCTCCTCGATCAGGCCGCGCAGGCCCACCATCTCCACCGCCTCGCCTCCCTGACCACGGGCGAAGGCGAGGTATTCGTCGATCATGTGCTCCATTTCGGAGAGGTCGCGCTTCATCGCCTCGACCCGGACGCCGGGCCGGGCCAGCGCCAGTTCGAGCTTGAGCCGGGTCAGGGGCGTGCGCAGGTCGTGGCTGACCGAGGCCAGGAGGGCGGTACGCTGGTCGATATGGCGCTGGATCCGTTCCTTCATGGCGATCAGGGCCGCGGCGGCCATGCGCACCTCCCGGGCGCCGTGGGGCTTGAAAGCAGGCGCTTCGGCTCCGCGCCCGAAGGCTTCGGCCACCTCCGCCAGCCGTTCGATGGCCCGGACCTGGTTGCGGATGAACAGGATGGCGACGCTGGTCAGCAGCAGGGTGGCGCCGGTCAGCCACAGGATGAAGACGTGGCCGCGGGCGGCGAAGGCCCGGTCCTTCGGCGCGATGATCCGCAAGGTCCCGTCCGGGGTGGCGACCCGGATGTCGACGTAGGCGGGGTAGCGGGTGGCGTCGATCCAGTGGGGCGCGGTCAGGCGCTCGTCCAGGGCGGTGCGCAGGGCGTGGTCGAACACCGGCAGGAGGGAGTCGCGCCGGCCGGTCGGCAGGCCCTGGCGCTCCTGCAACACGATGGAAAGGGACTGGGTCCGTTCGGCCCGCTCGGCGATGCGGCCGAGGTTGACCGGCGTCGGATCGTCGAGATAGGCGGCCACGTCCCAGGCCACGTCGCCGGCGAGACTCTCGGAGAGCTGGGCGGTGACGGTCTGCCAGTGCGCCTCGAAGAAGGCCCAGGTCACCGCCACCTGCATCATCGCCACCGGCAGGACGATGATCAGCAGCGAGCGCCCGAACAGGGAGGTGGGCAGCCACCGCTTGATCAGCCGCGGCCAGCGCCGCGGAGTCCAGAGCTGGGATAAGGCGACGCGCACTCTATCCCTCCCCTCATCAGTCCGGGGCCAGCATATAGCCAATTCCGCGCACGGTCTGGAGATAACGCGGGTTGCGCGGATCGGCTTCGAGCTTGCGGCGCAGGCGGGTGACCTGGACGTCCACCGCGCGGCCGGTGGACTCGGCGCCGTCGCCCGCCTCCAGCGCCAGGTCGAGCCGGTCGACCGGGGTATGGGGGGCCAAGGCCAGGCGCTTGAGCAGCTTGGCCTCGCCCTCGGTCAGCCGCACTAGCGCGTCGCCCAGCATCAGCTCGCCCCGCTCCAGGTCGAAGGCGTGGGCGCCCAGCAGGACCCGCCGGGGCGCGGCGCTGCGGCCGGCGCGGCGTAGGATCGCTTCGATCCGCAGCAGCAGCTCCTGCGGCTCGAACGGCTTGGACAGGTAGTCGTCGGCGCCGGCGGACAGGCCGGCGATGCGGTCGTCGGCCAGTCCCCGGGCGGTGAGGATCAGGACCGGAGTCACGCCGCCGCCGCGGACCCAGCCGGTGAGGGACAGGCCGTCCTCGCCGGGCATCATCACGTCGACGATCAGCAGGTCGAAGTCGAGCAGGCCCATCAACCGGCGCGCCGCGGCCGCGTCGGCGGCGGTGGTGACGCGGAAGCCCGCGCGGCTGAGGTATTCCTTCAACAGGCTGCGGATGCGGTCGTCGTCGTCGACGACCAGCAGGTGACGGCCGTGGCCGCTGGGCGCGCTCATGGCGGCGGGCCGCCCGCCGCGGGCCGGGGGGCGTTGCGGGGGCCCGCCAGCGCGGCCAGGATCCGGCGGGCGCCGGCGACCGCGTCCAGGCCGCCGGTGCGGTAGGCCCGGGTCAGGACCGAGCGCAGCCGCTCCGACACCCGCTGCTCGAAGGCCGCGCCCTCGCTGGTCAGCAGGGCGGGGCGCCGGCGGGCGTCGAGCTCTCCGGCGGACTTCTCGATATAGCCCGCCGCCGCCAGGTCGCTCATCACCCGGCTGGCGCCCTGCTTGGACAGGCCGGTGAGGCGCGACAGCTCCTGCACCCCCATGCCCGGACGGCGCTTGAGCAGGAAGGCGGCGCGCCAGTGGCCGCGGCCAAGGCGGGGGGCCTCGCTTTCCAGGGCGCCCTCGGCCGCGGTGGCCAGGGCGGCTTCGGCCAGCAGGAACAGCTCCAGGGCCGCGTCCAGTTCCTCCTCGCGCAGGAACAGCCGCGCTTCGGCGCTGAGGGGCGCGGCGGGAAGGCTCATCGCCCGGGCCGGCCGGTCACTCAGAACACCTTGTGGACCCAGCCGTGGGCGTCGTTGGTGAGCCCCCGCTGGATGCTGACCAGGGTGTCGCGCAGCGAGGTGGTGACCGGGCCGCTCTTGTCCGGGTCGCCGATGGTGAACTCGCCGTCGGGACTCTTCAGCCGCCCGATCGGCGCGATCACCGCCGCCGTGCCGCAGGCGAAGGCTTCGCGGAGGCGACCCGAAGCGGCGTCGGCCCGCCACTGGTCGACGCCGTAGCGCTCCTCGCGCACTTCGACGCCCTTTTCGCGGGCGAGCGTCATGATCGCGTCGCGGGTGATGCCGGGCAGGATGGTGCCGTCAAGCGCCGGGGTGGACATCGTGCCGTCGTCGAAGACGAAGAACACGTTCATGCCGCCCAGCTCCTCGACATAGCGCCGGTGGGCGGCGTCGAGGAACAGGGTCTGGTCGCAGCCCTGGCGCATGGCCTCGCCCTGGGCGCGCAGGGACGCGGCGTAGTTGCCGCCGCACTTGGCCGCGCCTGTGCCGCCGGGGGCGGCGCGGGTGTCGTTTTGCGAAATCCACACGCTCACGGTCTCGCTGGCGCCCTTGAAGTAGGAGCCCACCGACGAGGCGATGACCATGTAGAGGTATTCTTTCGACGGCCGCACGCCGAGGAAGACCTCGCTGGCGATCATGAAGGGCCGCAGGTAGAGGCTGCCGTCGGCGCCGTCGGGAATCCACGCCCGGTCGGCGCTGACCAGCTGGCGCACCGACTCCAGGAACAGGGCCTCGGGCATCGCGGGCATGGACATGCGCTCGGCCGAGGCGTTGAAGCGCTTGGCGTTCTGTTCGGGCCGGAACAGGATCGCGCCGCCGTCGGGGGCGCGATAGGCCTTCATGCCCTCGAAGATCTCCTGGGCGTAGTGCAACACCGCGCTGGCCGGATCGACCTGCAGGGGGGCTCTCGCCTCCACCCGGGCGTCATGCCAGCCCCTACCCTCGGTGTACTGGATCATCACCATGTGGTCGGTGAACACCTTGCCGAAGCCGGGGGCTTCGAGCAGGGCGGCTCGGGCCTCGGCCGCCACCGGCGAGGCGTGGAGTCGAACGTCGAATTGAGCAGCAGCGTCACCGAACATGGGTTTCTTCCGCAAAGGTTCCCCGCGGATGTTTCCCAGAATCCGGAGCCGGTTGGAAGTCGCCAGTGTGGCGACGGGTCGGATGACGCAGTGCGCGGGTCTTTTGCGCGGCAGGGATCAGGCCGGCGGGGAGCCGCCGCCCAGCCCCTTGCGCGCCGCGGCGGTATATTCCCAGCCGGTCCAGACGGTGATGGCGGCGGCGAGCCACATCAGGGCGTCGGCGGCCAGGCGCAACATGCCTGCGTCGGCCAGAGCGGCGGCCAACAGCTCCAGCGACAGGGCCGCGAGCTGGACGGCGGTCTTCCACTTGGCGAGCTTGGTCACCGGGAACTTCAGTCCCCGCGCCCCGCCGACTTCGCGCAGCCCCGAAACCCAGAACTCGCGGAACAGGATCACCCCGCCGGCGACCACGATCGGCGGACGCGGATCGAGGGCCGCCATGCCGAGCACCGCGCCGCACACGGCGATCTTGTCGGCGATGGGGTCGAGCATGGCGCCCCAGGGCGACATGGCGTTCCAGCGCCGCGCCAGCCAGCCGTCGAAATAGTCGGTGAGCGAGCCGGTCACGAAGGCCGCGAAGCTCCACAACATCGCCGCTCGGGCGGCGTGGGCCAGCGGCGGGCCGGCCTGGCCGGGCAGGGCGCCCGCGGCGGCGGCGAGGCCCAGGAAGACGGCGATCGAGAAGACGATCCTCGCGCCGGTCAGCAGGTTGGGGATGTCGTTGCGCTTCATGACGTTCAAAAGCCCCTGGGGCCTTCGCCCGTTCCGCTATTTTAGCACGTTCAGAAGCGAAGACCCCTGCAGGGTGGCGAACACCTGGGCCGAGGCCTGGACCGCGGTCTGGGCCAGCTGCAGCCGCGAGACCGCCGCCGACATGTCCACGTCCGTCATGTCGCCCAGCACCCCGGACAGGGCGGTCTGGCGGTCCGTCAGTGCGGACTGGATCGAGGAGACCCGGTTCTGCAGGCCGCCGTTTTCGGCCACCGATTCGTTCAGCCCGTTCCAGGCGCCGTCGAAGCCGGCGATCATGCCGGTTAGCGCGGTGCTCTGAGCCTGGGTGAGCGTCCCGGTGAGCGGGCCCAGCGGTCCGGAGTCGAGGGCCTGGACCGCCTTGAGCGCCGTCATCAGCGGCCCGCCCAGGTCGCTGGCCAGGAAGTTGGTGGACACGGCGAGGTTGTCGTCGAGGCGGTTGGTGATCTGCAGTTGGTCGTTGCCGAACAGGCTGGCGATGGAGGGCGCGGCCGTCAGGTCGGCCAGGGTCAGGGCCCCGACCGGCGCGGTGTCGGACTGACCGCCGCCGAACAGGTGGCGGCCCTGGTATTCGGTGTTCAGCGAATCCACCGCCTGGCCCAGATAACCCTGCAGGGCGGTCATGAGCCCGTCGGCGCTGCCGGTGGCGATGGCTTCGGCCACGGCCCCGCGGGCGCTCTGGGCGGCGTCGGCGAGCTGGCCCAAGGCCTGGTCCTGCACGTCGAGCGTGGACGCCAGGCTCTTGGCGTTGGCGATGTGGCTGTCGACCCGCGCCTTGAGGCTGCGGGTGGCCGTGAGCGAGTCGGCGTTGACGCCGTAGCCCTTGAGGTCGCTGGCGACCTTGCCGGTCGATACCTGGCTCTCGGCGGCGCTCTGC
The DNA here is from genome assembly GCA_035493215.1 of Caulobacteraceae bacterium. Classification (GTDB taxonomy): domain Bacteria; phylum Pseudomonadota; class Alphaproteobacteria; order Caulobacterales; family Caulobacteraceae; genus NCED01. Next base: position 14,091 of record DATJIO010000029.1, on the reverse strand, counting down.
CGGTTCTGGCCCGAGAGGATGTTCAGCAGCGCGGAGTGGTAGCTGGTGGCGGTCGAGATCCGTTCCATGGCCGGTCCGTCCTCAGTTGGTCATGTTCAGCAGGACGTCGTACATGTCCTTGGCCGCCTGGATCATGCGGGCGGAGGCGTTGTAGGCCTGCTGGTAGGTGGTGAGCTGGATCAGCTCCTGGTCGAGGTTGACGCCTTCGACGCTGGAGCGGCGGGCGTCGGCTTCCGCGCCGACGGCCTCGGCAGCCGTGGCGTCGGCCTGGGCGCCTTCCGCCTGGCGGGCGATATGGCCGCTCAGGCCGGCCGCATAGTCGCTGATCTTCTGCGACACCTTGCCGACCGCGCCGGCGGGGTCGAAGGCGATGGCCATCTGGCCGGCGCGAGCCAGGGCGTCGGCCCCGCGGGTGTCGCCCGTGGCCAGGCTGGTCGTGCCGACCGCCGCGCCGAGGTTGAGCTGGGCGAGCGCCAGTTTCGACGGATCCTGGGCGATGTCGGCCCGCACCGAATAGGTCCCGGCCCGTCCCGAACGCGTCACCTCGCCGATGCCGAACAGGGCCGACATCGACGGCCCGCCGGCCCCGCGCTGGGTGCCGTCCTGCACCACCAGGAGCTGGGTGCCTGAGCCGGGGGGAGAGGTGAAGGCGAGCTGGCCGTTGGCGTCCAGCGAGAACGATCCATAGAGACCCACCCCGCTGGCGGGCGCGTTCATGGCGGTCAGCAGGTCGCCCATGGTCCCCCCGGCGGGGACGGTCACCTTGATGTCGGTGATGCGCGAGCCGTCGGCGCCGGTCATGCGGAAGGTGATCTGCTGGCCGGCGGTGAAACCGTGCGGGTCGGCGGCGGTCAGGCCGGTGTCGTAGTTCGAGAAGGTTCCCGAGCGCACCAGGTCGTTGAGGCCGAAGAAGGCCGAAAAGCCGCGGCCGCTCTTGAGGCTGGGGGTGGCGGCGTCGTCCTGGATCGCCACCCCGTTGGTCCCGGTGGCGGAGATGGACAGGGCCCCGTTGGCGAAACTGGCGCTGCCCATGGCGCCGAGCGCGCCGTTGAGCGAGGCCAGGAAGGTCGCCGGGGTGAAGGCGCTGGCGGCGCCGCCGTCGACGCTGAGCGTGCCGGCGGTGAAGTCGACGTCGACCCGCCGCTGCAGCACCCCTGAGCTGTCCAGGATCGCCACGGTGGTCTTGCCGGTGAAGCCCGACACGGCGGTCGGCAGGTCGAGACCGGTGTTGCGCCCCGAAAGGGTGGTAGGCGCGGGCGCCGACGAATAGCTGTTGTGGATCAGGTTGAGCTGATCGGCGGTCTGGCTGACCAGCTCGGAGAGTTGGCTGGATATGTCCGGCAACGCGCTGTTGCGCATGTCGAGCATACCCTTGATCGCGCCGCCGCCGAGGCCGGCGCCGAGGAGCTGGGGCTGGCCGCCCGACCGCTGAATCCACAGCTCGCCGTTAGCGCCGGTGCGCTGGTAGGTCAGGGTCGCCGCGCCGTCGCCGGCCAGGGCCGAGCCGTCCGAGGCGCGGATGGTGACGCCGCCCTGCTCGCGCGGGCTGACCTTGATGTCCATCAGCTGTGAAAGTTGGTCGATCAGCTGGCTCTGCTGGTTCTGCGGCGCGGTGGCGTCGTTGGACAGGATCTTCGCCTTGGAGATTTCCACGTTCAGGGCGTCGATCTGGCTCAGGAGCTGGTTGACCTTCTGGACCCCGGCCTCGATCCCGGCGTCGGCCTGGTCGCGCAGGCCCTGGAGCTGGTCGGCGATGCTCTGGGCATTGTCGAAGAAGGCGCTGGCCTGGTCCAAGGCGCCGGCGCGCGCGGCGCTGGAGGTCGGCGCCGCCGCCAGGGTGGAGAAGGCCGAAAACACCCGATCGAGCGAACTGAAGAAGGACGTATCTTCCGACGGGTCGCCGAACAGCCCCTGGGCCTGGTTCCATAGGTTCGACGCGGCGGCGGCGCGGCCCTGTTCGGACCCGGCCGACAGGCTGGCGGCCTGTAGGAAGCGGTCGGCGGCGAGCCGGATCTGGGTCACGGTCACGCCCGAGCCGACGCCGGCCGACGCGGTCGAGACCTGATCGGCCACCTTGCGGATGTAGCCGGGGGTGTCGACGTTGGCGATGTTGTCGGAGACCGTCCGCAGGCCGGTCTGTGCGGCCTGCAGGCCGGACGTGGCCGCCGCCATGATGCCGTTGATCGACATGGTCCTTAGCCCTCCCGCCCGGCAAAGGCCGGCGCGCTCGGCAGCCCCGGCCGGCTGTTTTTGCCGGGCGCGCGGCCGCAGATCTGGATGTTTCGGCCTAAAGCATTGATTTCATTATGCATGGCGCGGGCGTGCATTTTCATTGCGTAATGGCCGGCGCAATTTGGGCGCCACGGCCGCGGGCGGCGCGGGGTCGGCAGGAATCGGCCCATCGCCCGGCGCCCTTTGGTCGGCAACTCTTTGCCCATGCCTTCCGGGGCGCACCGACCCGATTTGCAAATTCGTCAGTAAAAACAATGAGACAGATGGTTAACACGAGTTGGCGCGGCGGTTGCTTGGCTATTCGGCGGCGCAGCAGGCGCCTTCGTCCGGCCGAAGCCTTCCCCTTTTCGAAAGCCCGACGACCGCATGTCCGCCAGTTCCGTCGCACCAGCCGCTCCCGAGACCGCCCGGCCGCCCGGCCCGGCGCCGTCCGCTGGCGCCCCCGACGGCCTGTTCGCCATTCTGGTGAGCCTGGTCGGCGCCGACCAGGTCGGGAGCGAAGCTGCGCCCAAGGCGGCGGCCAAGCCGTCCGCCGACAAGGCCGGCAAGAGCGACGGCAAGGCCGACAAGGCCGACAAGTCGGACAAGGCCGACGCCGCGGATAAGGCCGACGCCGAGGCGAACGCCGACGCCTCCGCCGAAATCCCAGTTGCGGCTGACGCCGCCGTATCCGCGGCCGCGGCCGCGGTCGCCGCCGGCCCGCCCGCCGTCGCGGTTCCCGCCGCGCCCATTCCCTCCAGCGTCGAGACGCCGACAAGAGCGCCCGTCTCCGCCCAACCCGACGCGCCGACCCCCGCCGCGCCAGTCATCGCCCGGCCCGCCGGCCTTTCGCGCCTTCCAGTCTCCCCGGCGCCTGACGCCGCCGACCCGCCGGCGCTGAACGCCGAGGCTCCTGCGGTCCCCGCTCCCTCCGCAGCCGCCCCGATCCAGCCCGCCGTCCGGGCGGCGATCGCCTCCTCGCCCGCTCAGCCCGCTCAGCCCGCCCAGCCCGTCTCGGCCGCCCCGGCGGTCGCGGTTGCGCAGGAGCCCGCTTCCACCCCTGAGGCCCCGGCCGCTCCCGTCCGTACGGCGGCTCGCGACGTCGCCCCGCCGGTGGCCGGCCAGGCCCCTGCAGCGGCCGCGCCGACTCCGCCGCCGCCCGTCGCGGTCCCGGCTTCGCCCGCCGCGGCCCCGACGCCGCCCGCCGCCCCGCCGCCCCGAACCGAGGCCCCCGCCGCCGAGGCCCAGCCCGCCGCCGCCAAGCCCGTTCCCACGGCGAAACCCGCGACCTCGGCCAAGGCCGGTCCGGCCCAGGCGCGGGGCGCCCCCACCGGCACGCCCATCGACGGTCCGGCCATAACGGCCGAAGGCGCGGCGGCCGCGCCCATCGCGGTCGATGCGGACCTGACCACCGACGCGGAGCCCGGCCCCGCCTTCACCGAGGCCGACGCTTCGGCCGCTCCCGCCGCGGACGGCGGCGCGGGACACCAGGCCCAGGCCCCCGCGCCGGCCGCCCCGTCCGCCTCCCAGTCCGCCCAACCCACGGGCGCCGCCGTCACGTCGGGCACCGTCACCCACCTGGCCGCCCAGATCGTGCGGAGCATGGACGGCCGGACCAGCCGCTTCGACGTGCAGCTCGATCCGGACGGGCTGGGTCAGGTGACGGTCTCGGTGCAGATCGACGCCCGCGGCCGGCTGTCCGCGGCCATGACCTTCGACCGCCCGGAAGCCGCCGAGGCCCTGAAGGCGCGGGCGGGCGAGTTGCGTGCGGCCCTGGAGCGGTCCGGCTTCGACCTCTCCGGCGGCGGCTTGAGTTTTGAATCCGGCGCCGGCGGCGGGCTGGCCGGCGACGACGGCGCCGGGCGCGACCAGGCGTCCGGGCCGCGCCGCGGCCGGGCTTTCGGATTTGCGACCGAGGCCGCCGATCAGGCGGACCAGATCGCGGGGGCGGCGCTCAGGCGCAGAGCCGCCGGCGGCCTGGACATCAGGATCTAGGGAGCAGGGCGATGGCGATCGACATCAGCAACTATCTCTCCACCCAGACCGGCGCGGTCGGGAGCATCAACCCGGCCTCGAGCACCGACTCTCTGGCCGCTGGCCAGGCCAACCTGGATTCGAGCTACCAGACCTTCCTGACGCTGCTGACCACCCAGCTCAAGAACCAGGACCCGACCTCGCCGCTGGACACCAACGCCTTCACCCAGCAGCTGGTGCAGATGACCGGCGTGCAGCAGCAGCTGCTGTCCAACTCCCTGCTCAAGACCCTCGTCACCCAGGGCCAGAACGGCAGCGTCAGCGACTCCCTCAGCCTGATCGGCAAGACCGTGACCGTGACCAGCGCCGACGCGGCCCTCAAGGACGGCAAGGCGAGCTGGAACTACAATCTCGACAAGGCCGCCGCCAACGCCACCCTGACGGTCACGGACCCGTCCGGAAAGGTGATGTGGAGCGGGCCCGCGCCGGACCTGGGCAAGGGCGAACACACCTTCACCTGGGACGGCAAGGGAACCGTCAACGGGACCGAAGGCGGGGTCTACACCCTGAAGGTCGCGGCGGCCGACGGGACCGGCTCCGCCGTCGCCGCGAACATCTCGGTCCAGGGCTTGGTCACCGCGGTGCGCCAGGCCGAGACCGGCGTCGTCATCAGCATGAGCGGGGCCGAGGCCCCGGTAACCGGAGTGACGGCCGTGAAAGGCTGACGCCCCTCGCTTGCGCGCGCCCGAATGGCGCGTCCGGCGGGCCCCGCCCGCAACCGCAAGATGCGTTTCGACCCCCCCACATGGCCCCCTCGCGGGGCGCGGCGAAACTGAAGTGAAGGAGTTTCCACCATGAGCATCAACAGCGCCATGCTGGCCGGCGTGTCCGGCCTCGTCTCCAACTCGGCGGCCCTGGCGGCGATTTCCGACAACATCGCCAACGTCAACACCGTCGGCTATAAGCGCAACGCCACCAGCTTCCAGACGGTGGTCACCACGGCCGCCAGCAAGGGCGCCTACAACGCCGGCGGCGTGCTCGCGGCGACCCGGCAAATGGTGTCGCAGCAGGGGCTGCTGCAGCAGTCCACCTCTTCGACCGACCTCGGCATCTCCGGCCAGGGCTTCTTCGTCACCACCAGCAAGGCCGAGAACGTCACCGATTCCGACGCGCGGACCTTCACCCGGGCCGGCTCGTTCGAGCTCGACAGCCAGGGCTATCTGAAGAACGCGTCGGGCCTCTACCTGCAGGGCTGGCTGGTCAACGACCTGGGCGGGATCGATGTCGACCCGTCGGACCTCAGCCGGCTGAAGTCGATCAACGTCGGCGCGGTCGGCGGCACCGCCGACCCGACTTCGCGCGTCACCGTCAACGCCAACCTCAACGCCTCGACCGTCATCTCGACCCAGGAGCCCACCTGGACCGGCGCCGGCGCCACTAGCATGGCCGCCTACGACCCCAATACGGCGGCAGGCATCAAGCCGGACTATTCGCTGCAGATTCCGGTCTCGGATTCCAAGGGCGGCAAGCGCACCCTGCAGATCGACTTCCTGAAGAGCGCCACCGCCAACGAGTGGCATGCCGAAATCCACGCCGTCCCCGCCGCCGACATGATGAGCGACCCCAACGGCATCGTGGCCAAAGGCACGGTGGTGTTCACGGCGGACGGCCAGATCGACATGGCCGCCACCGACCTGTTCGGCCCCCCCGTCTCGGTCGGCCCTCCGGTCATCCCCGCCGACCCCGTCCTCGACATCGGCGCCTCGGCCGGTCCGGCGGGGACCGCGGGCCAATGGGAGACCGCGCTCGGGGTGGACGCCCAGCAGATCCGCATCGAGCTCGGCCTGGCCCCGGGCGGGCTGACCCAATACTCCAGCCAGTCGGTGACCCAGTCGATCTCCACCAATGGCACCAACTTCGGCAGCCTGACCAACATCGACATCGACGAGCAGGGCAACGTCGTCGCCAACTTCGACAACGGGGTCTCGCGGATGATCGCCCAGGTCGCCATCGCCACCTTCCCCAACCCGGGCGGGCTGCGGGGGATTTCCGGCAACGGCTATCGGGTCGCCCTGGGATCGGGCGCCTACAACCTCAAGGCGCCAGGCACCGGAGGGGCAGGTCTGCTGGCGCCCTCGACGCTGGAATCCTCGACCGTTGATCTGTCTTCGGAGTTCACCGGCCTGATCACGACCCAACGGGCCTACTCCGCGTCTTCAAAAATCATCACCACCGCGGACCAGATGCTCGAAGAGCTCATAAACATTAAGCGATAATAACAAAGTCGTTGCGAGAAATCGCTGACGAAATCTTAGCTGTACTTGAACTGTCCCAGAAAGAGACGTTGTTGTTAGGGCAATTTTTACTATCGGAATTAAGCCGATGTTATGGTCGGTGCGTCATTATCTCGTCAATTGGTGATGGGAAGGGCGTTAGGCCATGCTCCAACAACAACGCCTGAACAATAAGGGCGAACGATACGTGATCGGTCCGACGGGCACGCCGCTAACGCTGTCCGACCTGCCGCCGGCCAATACGCAACGCTGGGTCATCCGGCGCAAGGCGGAGGTCGTGGCGGCGGTTCGGGGTGGCTTGTTGTCGCTGGACGACGCATGCGACCGCTACAAGCTGACCAATGAGGAATTCGGCGCCTGGCAGAAGGCGATCGACGCCTACGGCCTGGCGGGTCTGCGCACGACGCGGATCCAGCAGTACCGCTAGACGACGGGATTCCTAGACGATCGGACGGCCGCGCTTCGGGAAACCGGGGCGCGGCCGTTTCCGTTCGCCCCTCGCCCCGCCTCCGCGGAGGTGAGCGGAAAATGGGCCCGACGGCCCCCGCGACAAGGCGTCCATCCGCCGGACCTTAAAGGCCCGTTTACCACGAGGTGGGTAATTCCTGCCTAGCGGCTGGCGGGAGCGCGTTTTGCTGAAAACCTTGCAGGGCTTTGGAATAGGCCGGCTGGCGACCATGCTGGGCGTGGGCGCGGGCGTCGCGGCCATACTGGTTGCGCTGGTGATGCGCGTGGGCGCCCAGCCGCAGTCCCTGCTCTATTCCAACCTCGACCTGAAGGAAGCCTCCCAGATCACCGCGGCCCTGGACCAGTCCGGGGTGAAGTACGAGGTCAAGGGCGACGGCTCGACCATCATGGTCCCGCGCGACGTGGTGGCTACGACCCGGCTGATGCTGTCGAGCAAGGGCCTGCCGACCTCGGGCTCGGTCGGCTACGAGATATTCGACAACGCCCCGGCGCTGGGCCAGACCGACTTCGTCCAGACCCTCAACCGCCAGCGGGCCCTCGAAGGGGAGCTGGCCCGGACCATCCGCTCGATCCGCGGCGTCACCGCCGCCCGGGTCCATCTGGTCCTGCCCAAGCGCCAGCTGTTCGAGGAGGAGACGGAAAGCCCGTCGGCTTCGATCATGGTGGCGGTGTCCGGCCGGGGCCTGGTGCCCGAACAGGTCCGCGCCATCCGCAACCTGACCGCCGGCGCCGTGCCCGACCTCAAGCCCGACCGGGTGACCCTGGTGGACGAGGCCGGCGAGCTCCTGGCCGGCGGCGAGGGCGGCGACGGCGGGTCCGGCGCGGCCGCGGCCGCCGGGCGCTCCGAGGCCGAAGAGAAGATCCGCAAGACGGTCAAGGACCTGGTCGAGGGCGTGGTCGGGGCCGGCAAGGCTCGGGTCCAGGTCACCGCCGACCTCGACCTCAGCCGCGTCACGGTGTCGGAGGAGAAGTTCGATCCCGACGGCCAGGTGGTGCGCTCGACCCAGACCGGGAGCGAGAACGCCAACGAGAGCAAGCCGGGTTCCAACAACGCGGTCTCCGCGTCGCAGAACATCCCGGGAGCCGCCCCGGCGGCGGCGGCGGGCGCGCAGGCGGCCTCGACCTCCGGGCGCAACGACGAGACCACCAACTACGAGATATCCAAGACCACCCGGACCGAGGTCACCGAGCCCGGCACCATCAAGAAGATTTCGGTGGCGGTCGCCGTCGACGGCGTGACCGCGCCGGCCGGCAAGGACGGCAAGCCCGGCGCCTACAGCCCGCGCCCGGCCGCCGAGATGCAGCGGATCGAGCAGCTCGTGCGCTCGGCGGTCGGTTTCGACCAGCAGCGCGGGGACCAGGTCACCGTGGTCAACGTCCGCTTCGACCGCCCGTCGGCCGTCGCCGAGGGCGTCACCGCCTCGTCCCCCTTCAGCTTCGACAAGAACGACCTGATGCGCGGTGTCGAGCTGGCGGTGATGCTGGCGGTCGCCGTCCTCCTGGTGCTGTTCGTGGTCCGCCCGATGCTGAAGCCGGGCACGGGCGGCGGCATGGGCGGCCCGGTCCTGGCCCTGGCGAGCGCGGCTGCCGGCGGTCATGGCGGCCAGATGGCCATCCCGGGCGGCGGGGCGGCGGGGGGAATGACGGCGCTCGATCCCGCCACCGGCGCGCAGATGGCCCTGCCCGGGCCCAGCGAGATGGACCAGCGCATCGACATCGCCAGGATCGAGGGCCAGGTGAAGGCCTCCTCGGTCAAGAAGGTCGCCGAATTCGTCGAGAAGCACCCCGAGGAATCGGTCTCGATCCTTCGTAGCTGGCTGCACGAAAGCTGATGGCCACCGCCGTCCGCAAAAAGCAGTCGATCGACGACCCCAAGCGGCTTTCGGGGCCGGAGAAGGCGGCTGTGGTGCTGCTCTCGCTGGGCGAGGACCATAAGCACCTGTGGGAGCAGCTCGACGAGGAGGAGATCAAGGAAATCTCCCAGGCCATGTCGTCCCTGGGCACGGTCTCGGCCACGGTGGTCGAGACCCTTCTCGTCGAATTCGTGTCCGGCATGTCCGGCACCGGCGCGATCATGGGCTCGTTCGAACAGACCCAGCGCCTCTTGAACTCCTTCATGCCGCCCGAGCGCGTCGACGCCATGATGGAGGAGCTGCGTGGTCCGGCCGGCCGGACCATGTGGGACAAGCTCGGCAACGTGAACGAGGCCGTGCTCGCCAACTATCTGAAGAACGAATATCCCCAGACCGTCGCGGTGGTCCTGTCCAAGATCAAGGGCGAGCACGCCGCCCGGGTGCTGTCGGCCCTGCCCGAAGACTTCGCCCTGGAGTGCGTGCAACGGATGCTGCGCATGGAGCCGGTGCAGCGCGAGATCCTCGACAAGATCGAGCAGACCCTGCGTACGGAATTCATGTCGAACCTGGCGCGCACCTCCAAGCGCGACAGCCACGAGATGATGGCCGACATCTTCAACAACTTCGACCGCCAGACCGAGGCGCGCTTCATCGCCGCCCTCGAGGAGCGCAACCGCGAGTCCGCCGAGCGTATCCGCGCCCTGATGTTCGTGTTCGAGGACCTGTCCAAGCTCGACCCCGGCGGGGTCCAGACCCTGCTGCGGGCGGTGGAGAAGGATTCGCTGGGGCTGGCGCTGAAGGGCGCCTCGGATTCCTTACGCGAACTGTTCTTCTCCAACATGAGCGAGCGGGCCGCCAAGATCATGCGCGAGGACATGGAATCCATGGGCCCCGTACGGCTGAAGGACGTCGACCAGGCGCAGATGGCCATGGTCCAGGTGGCCAAGGACCTCGCCGCCAAGGGCGAGATCATGCTGGCCGGCGCCGGCGGCGACGACGAGTTGATCTACTGATGACCGGCACCGCATCCCACCGCCCGTTCGGCTTCGACACCGTGTTCGAGGGAGACCTGGTCCACGAGCCGCGCCGGCCAAAGCGCTCCTATACCCCCGACGAGGTGGAGGCGGTCCGCGCCGAGGCCTATGCCGAGGGCCAGACCTCCGCGGTCGCCCGTGCCGAAGCCGAGGCCGCCCGGGCGCTGCACGACGCCGCCGCCGCCGCCCGCGTCGCCCTGACCACCCTGGCCGAGATCGCCCACGAGCATCGCAGCGGCAGCGCCCGCCTGGCCCTGGCCGCCGCCCACAAGATCGCCGACGCCGCCCTGGACCGCTTCCCCGAGGCCCCCGCCGCGGCCGCCATCGAAGCGCTCAGCCGCGAAATCGAAGCCTGTCCGCGCCTGTTGGTCACCGCCGCGCCGTCCGACGCCCCACGGCTGGAGAAGGCGCTGGAGGAGGCGGCCGTCCGGGCCGGGTTCCCCGGCCGGATCGTGCTGAAGGCGGAGCCCGGCTGTACCCGCGCGGCCTTCCTGTTCGACTGGGGCGAGGGCCGAGCGTCCTTCGACCCCGAAGCGGCCGCATCCCGGGTGGAGGCGGCGCTCGAGGCTGCGCTGGCCTCCGAAGGCTTGCACGCCGAAGTCCATCTGCCGCCCCTGACGGAGGCTTGAGACCAAGATGAGCGACACCCCCCCGCCCCTGGAGGACTTCGGTCCCGAGACCAGCCTCGTCCCCGCCGGCCTCCCTGCCGAGGACGGGGAGGACAAGACCGCCGCCGACCTCGCCCCGGTGTTCGAGGTCCCGGTCCACATCTCCGCCGTCCTGGGCAAGGCCTCTATGTCGGTGGCTCAGCTGCTGAAGCTCAGCGCCGGCAGCGTGCTCGAACTCGATCGCCGGGTCGGCGAGGCCATCGACATCTATGTGAACAACCGCCTGGTCGCCCGCGGGGAGGTCGTCGTCGTCGACGAACGCCTGGGCGTGACCATGACCGAAATCATCAAGGACGGCGACGCGGCCGCGTGAGATCCACGACGGCTGACAGATACGAGGAGAAGACCCGATGAGGCTTCTGGTAGTGGGCCGGCTGAACGGCCAGATCGCCGCGGCGGTCAAGATGGCCATGCAGGCCGGCGCCAAGGTCGCCCACGTGGAGACCGAGCAACAGGCGACCCATGCGCTGAGGGCGGGGCAGGGCGCGGACCTGCTGATGGTCGACTACGACCTGGACATCGCCGGGCTCATCGCCGCCAACGAGGCCGAGCGGATCCGGGTGCCGGTGGTGGCCTGCGGCATCGGCAACGACCCTCGCAAGGCGGCCGCCGCCATCCGCGCCGGGGCCAAGGAGTTCATCCCCCTTCCCCCCGACGCCGAGCTCATCGCCGCGGTGCTGGCGGCGGTGTCCGACGACGACCGCCCCCTGGTCACCCGCGACCCGGCCATGCAGTCGGTGCTCACCCTGGCCGACCAGGTGGCCCGCTCCGACGCCTCGATCCTGATCACCGGCGAAAGCGGGGTCGGCAAGGAGGTGATGGCGCGCTACCTGCACAAGGCCTCGCGCCGGGCCGACCGGCCGTTCATCTCGGTCAACTGCGCGGCCATCCCCGAGAACCTGCTGGAATCCGAGCTGTTCGGCCACGAGAAGGGCGCCTTCACCGGCGCCCTGGGCCGGCGCATCGGCAAGTTCGAGGAGGCCGACGGCGGCACCCTGCTGCTCGACGAGATCTCGGAGATGGACACCCGGCTCCAGGCCAAGCTGCTGCGCGCCCTGCAGGAGCGCGAGATCGACCGGGTCGGCGGTTCGAAGCCGGTGCGGGTGGACATCCGCGTCCTGGCCACCTCCAACCGCGACCTGGTCCAGGCGGTGCGCTCGGGCGCCTTCCGCGAAGACCTGCTGTACCGGCTGAACGTGGTGAACCTGCAGCTGCCCCCCCTGCGCGAACGGCCCGGCGACATCCTGGCCCTGGCCGAGCACTTCGGCCGCAAGTACGCCATGGCCAACGGCGTGGCCGAGCGGCCCCTGTCGGCGGACGCCCGCCGGCGGCTGCTGTCGCACCGCTGGCCCGGCAACGTGCGCGAGCTGGAGAACGCCATGCACCGGGCGGTGCTGCTGTCGCCGGGCGCGGAGATCGAGGACGCCTCGATCCGCCTGCCGGACGGCCAGCCCCTGGCCAGCGGCGGCGACGCGGGCGCCGTGGCCGCGAGCCGGGCGGCCACCGCCGCCTCCATGGCGGTGGAAAGCGGCTACGATTTCGTGGGCCGCACCGTGGCCCAGGTCGAGCAGCAGCTGATCATCGAGACCCTGACCCACTGCCTGGGCAACCGCACCCATGCGGCCAATATCCTGGGCATCTCGATCCGCACCCTGCGCAACAAGCTCAAGGAATATTCCGAGGCCGGAATGGCGGTGCCCGCGCCCCAGGGCGGGGTGCTGGGATCGGGAGCCTATGCGGCTTGAGGACATCGACCGCCGCGCTTTCGCGACCCTGACCGTCGGGGCGGCGCTGTCGTGCGCGCCGGCCTGGGCCGCGACGCCGGACCCTGAGCTGGCGGCGCTGGAGCGCCGGGTCGGCGGCCGCCTGGGCTTCGCCGCCCTGGACACCGGCTCGGGCCAGCGCATCGCCCACCGCGCCGACGAACGCTTTCCCCTGTGCAGCACTTTCAAATGGCTGGCGGCAGCGGCGGTCCTGGCCCGCGTCGACAGCGGCGCCGAGCGTCTGGACCGCAGGGTGACCTACGGCAAGGCCGACCTGCTCGCCGTCTCGCCGATCACCGGCGCCCATGTGGGGGAGGGGCTGTCGGTGGCCGACCTGTGCGCCGCCGCCGTCACCGTCAGCGACAACACCGCGGCCAATCTGCTGCTGGCGAGCCTGGGCGGGCCGGCGGGGCTGACCCGATGGCTGCGCGCCCAGGGCGACGCCGTCACCCGGCTCGACCGCAATGAGCCGGCCCTGAACAGCGCCGTCGCCGGCGACCCGCGCGACACCACCTCGCCCGCAGCGGCGGTCGCCGACCTGGGGGCCTTCCTGCTCGGCGACACGCTGTCGAACGCATCGCGCGCCCGGCTCGCCGCCTGGATGACGGCGACCAGGACCGGCGACAAGCGCCTGCGCGCCGGCCTGCCCAAGGGCTGGCGCGTCGGCGACAAGACCGGGACCGGCGCCCACGGCAGCAGCAACGACGTGGCCATCGCCTGGCCGCCGTCAGGCAAACCCATCCTCATCGCGGCCTATCTGACCGGCGGCGCGGCGTCCGGTGAGGCTCGCGAGGCGGCCATCGCCGACCTCGGCCGGCTGGTCGGCGCCCGGTTCGGGCGGCTTCGATGAACCGGCTAGCAGCGCGAGCGGGCGCGGCTCTTGGCGATCTGGTGGCCGGCCACCGCGCCGACGCCGGCGCCGACCACCGTGCCGGCCGTGCGCGAGCCGTGGCCGGCGATGACATTGCCCAGGAGGCCGCCGCCGACCGCACCGATCGCCGTGCCGTTGTTGGCCTTGTGGCGCACGCACGAGGTGCTGGCGTGGCGCACCGGTTGGCGCATGTGACGGGTCTTGGCCTGGCTGAAGTCGGGTACGGCCAGCAGCGAGATCGCCAGGGCGGCGGCGCTGAAGGTGACGGTGAAGTTTCGCATCGGATGATCCTCGGCCTGTCGCCTTCAATGAACCGCGTGGCCGCAGGTTCCAACGCGGGCGCCGCCCATGGCTGAGGTCGCGATCCGCGGGCCCAACGCCCCCATCACTCCAAAGGAGGTCTGGAGCTGGGTCGCCCGTGGGGAGGTCGCCCTGGCCCTGGGCGTGGTGCTGGTCATCGCGCTGCTGATCCTGCCGATCCCGCCGGTTCTGATCGACCTTTTGCTGGCCATGTCGCTTACCGCGGCCGTGCTGATCCTGATGACGGCCCTGTTGATCCGCAAGCCGCTGGAATTCACCGCCTTCCCCACCGTGCTCCTGGTGGCGACCCTGTTCCGGCTGGGGCTCAACCTGGCCTCGACCCGGCTGATCCTGTCCCACGGCCACGAGGGCGGCGAGCCGGCCGGCATGATCATCCAGGCCTTCGGGTCGCTGATGATGGGGGGCAACTTCGTCATCGGCGTCATCGTGTTCTCAATCCTGGTGATCGTGAACTTCGTGGTCATCACCAAGGGCTCGACCCGGATCGCCGAGGTCGCCGCCCGCTTCGCCCTGGACTCCATGCCGGGCAAGCAGATGGCCATCGACGCCGACCTGTCCTCCGGCCTGATCGACGAGACCGTCGCCAAGCAGCGGCGCAAGGACGTCGAGCAGGAGTCGAACTTCTTCGGGGCCA
>DATJIO010000028.1:0-75379 GCA_035493215.1 Caulobacteraceae bacterium | reverse complement strand
GCCGCCACCCAGAACGGCGGCATCTCCATCGGCGGCGACGGCTCGTACGTCTATGACGCGGCGGTGGGCAACGCCCAGCGCAACGACCAGGTGTTCGGCCGCTTCGAGTACGACTTCGACAACGACACCACCGGCTTCATGCAACTGAGCTGGAGCGAGAGCGGGACCAGCAACTACCCCCGCAACAACGCGGCCGACCTGGCGCTGACCATCTTCAGCGGCAACCCCTTCCTGCCGGCGAACGCCCAGGCCGCCCTGACCGCGACTGGAACTCCGAGCTTCGTCATGGCTCGCGCCCCGCGCGACATCGCCATCAACGGCGCCCTGTTCCAGACCACCACCGCAACCAACTTCACCACGGGCCTGAAGGGCAAGATCTTCGGCGACTACAAGTGGGACGCCTATTACACCCACGGCGAAGCCCGTGTCCGGTCGCGCCGCCAGAACAACATCAACTGGTCGAACTTCTATGCGGCCGCCGACGCGGTCCGCGATCCCAGCGGGAACATCGTCTGCCGGGTGACCCTGACCAATCCCGGCCTCTATCCCGGGTGCCAGCCGATCAACATGTTCGGCCAGATGAACCAGTCGCCCAACGCCCTGGCCTACATCTACCAGGACACCAACTTCCAGATCCTGAGCAAGATGGACGACGCCGCCGCCAGCATCTCCGGCGACGTGCTGCAGGGCTGGGCCGGCCCGCTGTCGATGGCGGCGAACGTCGAGTACCGCCAGCAGAGCATCAGCCAGACCAGCACCGCGACCCCGACCGACCCGGTCCAACTGACGGGCATTCGGCTGGGCCGGGCGCCGACCACCCTGTGGGCCTTCGACGCGGTGAGCCCGCAGTACGGCCAGAACTCGGTGTGGGAGGCCAGCGGCGAGCTGGCCATGCCGCTCCTGGTCGACGCCCCGTTCGTGAAGCGGCTCGATGTCTCGGGCGCGGTCCGTTACACCAAGTATAGCTCGAGCGGCCCGGCCACCACCTGGAAGGTCGGCCTGAACTACCAGCCCTTCGAGGACCTGCGGTTCCGTTACACCGAAAGCCGCGACATCCGGGCGCCCTCCCTGTCCGACCTGTTCTCGGGTCAGACCGTCTCGACCATCACCTACAACGACCCGCACACCAACCGGACCGGCACCGTCGCCCTGGTCGGCGGCGGCAACCCCGCCCTCGTGCCGGAAGTGGCCCGCACCACCACCCTGGGCGCGGTCTACCGCCCGTCGTGGATCCCGCGTTTCCAGATGTCGGTGGACTACTACAATATCGTCATCAACAACGCGATCGGGGCCCTGGCCGGCAACAACCCCGACGTGATCCGCGAGTGCGAGGCCACCAACGGGACCTCGCCCTTGTGCGAGACCATCGTCCGTCCGCTGGCGTTCGGCGACCGCTCGGCGGCCAACTTCCCGACCCTGATCAGGACCACCAGCCTGAACGTGGCCGAGACCTTCACCCACGGCGTCGACGTGGAAGCGAGCTATAACTTCTCGCTTTCGCAGTTGAAGCTGCCGGGCAATTTCAACCTTAGATTGCTCTACAGCTACCAGCCGGTGTTGAAGAGCCGCGCGCTGCCCACCTCCACGGTGACGAACACCGCGGGCGCGGCCGGCCTGTCCGCCCACCGGGCGACCCTGCTGGTCGGCTACCTCGCCGGGCCGGTCAACGTGAACTGGCAAGCCCGCTACAACAGCTCGGTGAAGCGCACCGCCAACCCGCTGCTGGTCTACGCCGATCCCGAGCTGCCGTCGTACATGATCCACGACCTCAACGTCGGCTACCGGTTCAACGCGGGGGGCCACCCCCTGCAGGCTTCCGTGGCGATCAACAACCTGTTCGACAAGCAGCCGCGCCTCAACCCGAACCCGAACAACACGGCGACCCCGGGCGCGTTCAACCCGGCGGTGGCCGGCGACGACATCATCGGCCGTTACTACACCTTCAGCCTCAAGGCTCAGTTCTAGTCGCCCTAAAGGGCGGCCGTCGGGCGGCGTCAGCCGTCCGACGGCCGGCCAATTCTCACCTGCCTCAGACCGCCACCGGCCAAGGCTGGAGCTCCGTCGGCTTCTCTGCGAGGCCCGGACGGCTCGGCGACCGAAAGTGGTTGCAATTGAGACTACTTGGCTCCCAAGCCGTCCCGACTTCCCACCTGACGGGAATGGCGTCCCCCATAGTGGGATTCCGCCGATGGCAAGGTTGCATGTCGACGCGACGCGACATGCCGAGTGTCCAAATCAACACACCTCAGTGCATATCGCTCGCCGGACCCCTTTCCTGGCCTGACATCCTGGTGGAAAAGCCGCCATAAGGCGGAATACCAAAAAAAGGGGAAATAATATGAAGACCAAGCTCTTCGTTACTGTGGCTGTTGTGTCTCTCCTGGGCGCGTCTGGGAACGCGATGGCGCAAGCCGCCCCGGCCTCGGCCCCCGCCGCCTCGGCCACCAGCTTCGACGAAATCATCGTCACGGCGCAAAAGCGCGAAGACAGGCTGCAGGACGTGCCTCTGTCGGTGACCGCGCTCGGCGCCAACGTGGTCGCCCAGAACCCGATCAGCAGCCTGGCGGACATCCAGACCGCCGTCCCGAACCTGAACATCTCCCCGCGCAACAGCTCGGGCGTGGTGGCCATCCGCGGGATCGGCTTCGACGTGCTGACCGTGGGCGCCGAAGGCAGCGTCGCGGTGCACACCGACGGGGTCTACCAGTCGCGCCCGACCGCGGCCCTGGCCAGCCTCTACGACGTGGAGCGGATCGAGATCGCCCGCGGCCCCCAAGGCACCCTGTACGGCCGCAACGCCACCGGCGGCGCCATCAACATCATCTCGCGCCGGCCAGGCGCCACGCCGAACGGCTACCTGAACCTGTCGTACGGCAACTACGACGCCTACTCGGTGGAAGCCGCCGTCGGCGGCCCGGTCGCCGGCGACGTCCTGCGCGCCCGCATCGCCGGCAAGATCGACCATCACGACGGCTACGGGACCAACCTCTACAACGGGACCGACATCGACGACTTGGACACCCGGGCGCTGCGCGGCACGCTGGAGTTCACCCCGACCCCGAAGGCCTCGTTCGCTTTGGTCGCCGACTACTTCAAGCGCGACGACGATTCCTACGCCCCTCATTACGGCGGCTGCCTGACCGCGGTGTGCTCGCCGGCCACCGCGACGCGGCGCGGCTTCACCACGCCGGCGGACATCCGGGACGTCAGCCTCGACATCCAGCCGACCAACCTGAACGAGCTGTGGGGCGTGGGGCTGACTTCGCGCTTCGACCTGAACTTCGCCGACCTGACCTCGATCACCGCCTACCGGCACGGCAGCAGCTACTACATCTTCGACCTGGACGGGACCGCCCAGCCGAACGCCTTCATCACCCGCGAGGAGGACTACCACCAGGTCTCGCAGGAGTTCCAGCTGTCCAAGCGGACCGACCGCTTCGACTGGCTGGTCGGCGGCTTCTACTTCCACGAGTTCAACGACGCCCGGGCCAACGGCCACTTCCCGGACTTCCAGGCCCCGAACCTGACCGTGCTGTTCCAGGGCGGGGTCCTGCAGACCGACGCGTACGCGGTGTTCGGGGAGGGGACCTATCGCTTCAGCGACAAGGTGTCGCTGACCGCCGGCGCGCGCTATTCGGACGAGACCAAGAAGATCGCGGACGAGCGGACCTACACCCGGGGGCCGGCCTTCACCATCGCGCGCCAGGGGGCGCCGACGGCGGCCATCCCCTGCGTGACCTGCCTGGGCCTGCCGGACGAAGTCTCCTTCAGCAGCTTCACGCCAAAGGTCAGCCTCGAATACCGGCCGTCCCGGGACAAGATGCTCTACGCTACCGTGCAGAAGGGCTTCAAGAGCGGCGGCTTTGCGGCCGGCGCCGTGGGCCCGTCCTTCGCGCCGGAGAAGATCTGGAGCTACGAAGTCGGGCTGAAGGCGAGCTGGCTGGACCGGCGGATCGTCACCAACATCTCGGCCTACCACTACGACTACTCCGACCTGCAGGTCGGCCAGGTGCTCGGGCTGGTGTCGGTGATCAACAACGCCGCCCGGGCCAAGGTGAACGGGGTCGAGATCGAGGCGAAAGCCAACCTCGGCAGCGGCTTCCAGCTGGATGGCCAGGCCGCCTACAACGACGCCCGGTTCGCGTCCTACCAATCGGCCAACGGCGGGATCAATCCGAACCTGACCTTGGACCTGAAGGGCAACACCCTGTCCAACGCGCCGGTGTGGACCGGCGCCCTGGGCCTGCAGTACCGGACCGCGGCCTTCGGCGGCGACGTGACGGCCAGGGGCGAGGCGTTCAAGTCGTCGCGGGTCTACTTCTCGCCCTTCAACGACCAGAACAACAGCCAGGCGGCCTACACGCTCCTCAACGCCTCGCTGCGCTATGAGCCGGCCGGCGGCCGGTGGTTCGTCAACGCCTATATCAACAACATCGACGACCAGACGGTGAAGGCCGGTTCGCTGGTCACAGTCGGCGCGGTCGGCTCCTGGATCAACACCCAGTTGCTGCCGCCCCGGACCTACGGGATGAAGGTCGGCTACAGCTTCTAGCCGAGCTCGCGGAGGCTCTGGGCGGCGCCCAGGGCCTCTGCGGCGACAGCCGTTTCAGGACGGATAGCCGAAGAAGGACCGCCCGACGCCGAAGGGCGTCAGGCGTGGACTTCGATCTTCGACAGGGGCGCGGCGGCCTGGGCCTTCTTGGGCAGGGTGACCTTCAGCAGGCCGCTCTCGAGTTTGGCGTCGATGTGGCTGCGGTCCACGTCCTGGGGCACCGGGAAGGTCCGCTCGAAACTGCCGTAGCGGCGCTCGCTGATCTGGTAGGCGTCGGCGGCCTCGTGGCGATCCTCGGTCTTCTGGCCCGAGACGATCAGGACGTCGCCCTTGACGCCGACCTCAAGGTTCTCCGGCGCCAAGCCCGGGACTTCGACGCACAGGCGATAGGCCGTCTCGGTCTCCTTGAGGTCGGCGGCCGGCGCCCCCATCAGCGCCATGACGCCGCCTCCCGCGAAGGGGCGCGCGGTCTGCATCGGGCGCATGGCCCCCAGGCCCGTCATCCGGCGCCAGACGTCGTCGAACCAGTGGTTCATCTCCGACTGCATGGTGACGAGGGGCTCCAGGGATTGGCGCCACATCTCCGAGGTCTCGACCGCGGCGCGCTGGCCCGCTCGCAGGATTTCCTGGCCGGCCTGCACCGCCTCGTGCGGAATCTGCAGGCCGGTCTCCACGGCCTGGCGGACCGGGATGTCCGCCCTGTCTGCGGTCGCGCCTTCGCCGCCGAACGAGCGCTCTGCCGGCGGCCGGTCTCCCGGGGCGGGCTGACGACCGCCGCGGCGGTCGCGCGCTTCGCTACGGCCGTTGTCGGCCTTCTGGTCGGAGGTCTGGGGATTGGCTTCGGTCATGGCTGGGCTCCTCAGGTTCGAAAGATACCGTCGGCAAGCACGCCCCCGGTGAAAGTCTAAGGCGCCCCGGCGACCGTTCTGCAACCTTGGCCGGGTCGGAAAACCGACGACGGTCCCGCCTTTCACGCCCCGCGCGGGCGCGTTAGTCATATGGGCGCCGCGAGGCGTCCGACCGAGCGAGGACCGATGGCCGAGGATCAGGCAGGCGACGACGCCCCGGCGTCCGGATCGGCGACCCTGCACGCCCGCTTCGCACAGATGTTCCCCACCCTGGCCCCGGAGGAGGTCGAGCGGCTGCGGCGGTTCGGGACCCTGCGGCGCTACGCCGACGGCGAGGCCCTTTTCCTCACCGGCCAGTCCGGCCGCGGTATGCACGTCATCCTCAAGGGCCATGTCGCCGTCACCCAGCGCGACGGCCTGGGCCACATGGCGCCGGTGGTGGACGAGGGGCCGGGCCAGTTCCTGGCCGAGGTCGGCTCCCTGTCGGGCCGGCCGTCGCTGGTCGACGCCCATGCCGAGGGCGAGGTCGAGGCGATCCTGATCGAGCCCGAGAACCTCCGCCGCTTGCTGGTGGCCGAGGCCGAGCTGGGCGAGCGCGTCATGCGGGCCCTGATCCTGCGCCGGGTCGGGCTGATAGAATCCCACGCCGGCGGGCCGGTGCTGATCGGAGACCCCACTTCCTCCGGGATGATCCGGCTGCAGGGCTTCCTCAGCCGCAACGGCCATCCCCACCAGATCCTCGACCCGGGCGCCGACGCCGAGGCCGCCGACCTGATCGCCCGCGGCCACATCGACGCCAGCGGCCTGCCTCTGGTGGTCTGCCCGGACGGGACTTTCCTGCGCAATCCCGACGTGTCGGCCCTGGCCCACGCCCTGGGCATGGCCCCCATGCCCGACCGCGACAAGGTCTACGACGTGGCGGTGGTGGGCAGCGGGCCGGCGGGCCTGGCCACGGCGGTCTACGCGGCTTCCGAGGGGCTGTCGGTGGTGGTGCTCGACACCCGGGCCTTCGGCGGCCAGGCCGGGGCCAGCGCCCGGATCGAGAATTACCTCGGTTTCCCCACCGGCATCTCCGGCCAAGCCCTGGCAGGGCGCGCCTTCGTCCAGGCCCAGAAGTTCGGCGCCGAGGTGATGATCCCCGCCGAGGTCAGGGCGCTGGACTGCAGCCGCAGGGACGGGGCCCTGGGACTGGAGCTGCACGAGGGCGGGCGCCTGCGCGCTCGCGCCCTGGTCATCGCCAGCGGCGCCCGCTACCGCCGCCCGGAGATCGCCAACCTGGCCGCCTTCGAAGGCAAGGGGGTCTGGTACTGGGCTTCGCCGATCGAATCCCGGCTGTGCGCAGGCGAGGACGTGGTGCTGGTGGGCGGCGGCAACTCGGCCGGCCAGGCCGCGGTCTTCCTGTCGGCTACGGCCAGGACGGTGCTGATGATGGTCCGGGCGGAGGGCCTGGCCGCCAGCATGTCGCGCTACCTGATCGAGCGGATCGCCGCCACGCCGAACATCGAGCTGACGACCCAGAGCGAGCTGACGGCGCTGGAAGGCTCCGACGCCGGGCTGGAGCGCGTGCGCTGGCGCAACCGCCGCACCGGCGAGGAGACCGAGCGCGAGCTGCGCAACGTCTTCCTGTTCGTCGGCGCCGACCCGGCCACGGCCTGGCTGGGCGACTGCGGGGTGGAGGTCGATCCGGGCGGCTTCGTCGTCACCGGGGCCCGGCGCACCGGCGTGGCCGCGAGCCCCGAGACCGAGGCCTTGCAGACCACCGTGGCGGGCGTCTACGCCGTGGGCGACGTGCGCTCCGGCTCGGTCAAGCGGGTCGGCGCCGCCATCGGCGAGGGCGCCCAGGTGGTGGCGGTGCTGCACCGCTTCCTGGCCGACGAGGCCGAGCCCGCCCTCTAGGAGACCGCCCATGGCAGACTGCAGCCATCTCCGGACCATCCGCGACGTCAAGCCCAGCGCCCGGGGCTGCGAGGAATGCCTGAAGACCGGCGATTGGTGGGTGCACCTGCGCCTGTGCCGGACCTGCGGCCACGTCGGCTGCTGCGACGATTCTCCCAACAAGCACGCCACCAGGCACTTCCACGCCACCGCCCACCCGATCATCGAGGGCTACGACCCGCCGGAAGGCTGGGGCTGGTGCTACGTCGACGGGGTGTTCGTGGAGCTGGACAGCCAGACGCCCCAGGACGGCCCGATCCCGCGGTTCATATGACGCCGCCTCGGCGCCCACGACGTCCGAGTCACCGGCCGTCCAGCCCGAATCGCATCGTCGCGGCGTCGGCCATACCGCGGGCCGCGAGGACCTCCAGCAGCTGGCGGCGCTGTTCGGCCTCCGCGGCCATCCGTCCGCACAGGTCGCGGATCCCGGCGGGATAGGCGTCGCCGCCTTCGGCGATCTCGCGGGCGAGCGCGATGGTCCCGCGTAGGGCGTCGTCGACCGCGCGGGTCTGCTCATAGGCGGCGGCCTTGGCCTGCGCCCTCAGGTGCGTGGCGCGGACGGCCGGCGACGGCGCGCCTGCCGGCGGTTGGACGATCTCGAGCGGTTTCATTTCAAGCCCTTGGCATGGCGCTCCGACGACGCCGGAGCAGCTTGGCGGCAGGCTTAGACGGGGGCGGCTGAACGGGCGGGGAGGGCGGCGGTCAGGCGCGGTTCATCGCCGCGGACCGCGCGCCGGGCGGCGCCTCGATTATTTGTAAGGAATGGCGCGAATGACGGGACTCGAACCCGCGACCTCCGGCGTGACAGGCCGGCGCTCTAACCAACTGAGCTACATCCGCAGCGCTCGCGGCCGGCCAAATCACCGCCCGCCGCGAGGGCCGTGACATAGGCTTGCGCCTGATTGTGTGTCAAGCCGAACCGGGCCCGCCAAGTTTCTATCGCGCGGGCCTTTCAACGCTCGTGCGGCTTGGGATAGAACCCGGCCGCGAGTCCCCGTACCGAGGCGTCATGAACGCGTTTCTCCTGCAATACCTGCCGATCGTGATCTTCCTCGGGATCGCCGCCGCGCTCGGCGTCGGCTTCCTCGTGGCGGCCGCCGTCCTGGCGCCCTCGCGCCCCGATCCGGAGAAGATCTCGGCCTACGAATGCGGCTTCAACGCCTTCGACGACGCGCGCATGAAGTTCGACGTCCGATTCTACCTGGTCTCGATCCTGTTCATCATCTTCGACCTGGAAGTGGCCTTCCTGTTCCCGTGGGCGGTCGCCCTGGCCCACATGCCCCACGCCGCCCAGGCCTTCGCCTTCTGGTCGATGATGTCCTTCCTGGGCGTGCTGACCGTGGGCTTCATCTACGAGTGGAAGAAAGGGGCTCTCGAATGGGAGTGACCTCGACAACCCCGTCCGGCCTGATCGTCCCCGCCGGCTCCGCCGGCCGCGTCGCCGTGGAGGGCTACGATCCCGCCACCCACGACCCATTCTTCGACCAGCTGTCGGACCAGCTCGCCGACAAGGGCTTCGTCACCGCCGCCCTGGACGACGTGGTCACCTGGGCGCGGACCGGTTCGCTGATGTGGATGACCTTCGGGCTCGCCTGCTGCGCGGTGGAGATGATCCACACCTCCATGCCGCGCTATGACGCCGAGCGGTTCGGCATGGCGCCCCGCGCCAGCCCGCGCCAGTCGGACCTGATGATCGTCGCCGGCACTCTGACCAACAAGATGGCCCCGGCCCTGCGCAAGGTCTACGACCAGATGCCCGAGCCCCGCTACGTGGTCTCGATGGGGTCGTGCGCCAACGGCGGCGGCTACTACCACTACAGCTATTCGGTGGTGCGCGGCTGCGACCGCATCGTGCCGGTGGACGTCTACGTCCCGGGCTGCCCGCCCACGGCCGAAGCCCTGCTCTACGGACTTCTGATG
The DNA here is from genome assembly GCA_035493215.1 of Caulobacteraceae bacterium. Lineage (GTDB taxonomy): Bacteria > Pseudomonadota > Alphaproteobacteria > Caulobacterales > Caulobacteraceae > NCED01. The sequence continues at coordinate 66,124 of DATJIO010000028.1, read as the reverse complement.
CTGCAGAAGAAGATCCGCCGTACGGGAGCCATCGACCGGTGAGCGACGTCCCTGCGACCCCTGTGCCGGCCGCCCCGGGTCAACAGGCCCATCCCTACGTCAGGGACGAAGCCCTGTATGAACTCGGCCAGGCGATCCTGACCGATTCGGCGGGCGCGGTGACTGCGTCCTTCGTCGCCTACAACGAGCTGAACCTGCACGCCCAGGCCAGCCGGATCGTCGAGGTGCTGAGCCTGCTGAAGGACAGCCCGGCGTTCCGCTTCCAGCAGCTCATCGACATCACCGCGGTGGACTATCCCGACCGGCCCAAGCGTTTCGACGTGGTCTACCACCTGCTGTCCCTGACCCGGAACCAGCGGGTGCGGATTTCGGTCCAGACCGACGAGGACACCCCGGTCCCCTCGGCGACGCCGGTCTATCCGTCCGCCGACTGGTTCGAGCGCGAGACCTTCGACATGTTCGGGGTGTTCTTCTCCGGCCATCCGGACCTGCGCCGCATCCTCACCGACTACGGCTTCCACGGCTATCCGCTGCGGAAGGACTTCCCGATGACCGGCTACGTCGAGGTCCGCTACGACGACGCGCTGAAGCGGGTGGTCTACGAGCCGGTCAAGCTGCCCCAGGAATTTCGCCAGTTCGACTTCCTCAGTCCCTGGGAAGGCGCGGCCTACATGCCGGGGCAGGGGACCCACTACGTCCTGCCCGGCGACGAGAAGGCCGTGCAGGCCCAGGCGCCCGCGCCGGAGGTCAAGAAGTGATGGCCGACGATATGGAAACCGCCGCGGCGAAGGTCGAGCCCGTCGAGGCTCCGGCCGCCGCGCCGCCGGAAGAGACCAAAGTCCGCAAGTTCAATATCAACTTCGGTCCCCAGCATCCGGCCGCCCACGGGGTGCTGCGCCTGGTGCTGGAACTGGACGGGGAAGTGGTCGAGCGGGTGGACCCGCACATCGGCCTGCTTCACCGCGGCACCGAAAAGCTGATGGAGGCCCGCACCTACCTCCAGAACATCCCCTATTTCGACCGCCTCGACTACGTGGCGCCGATGAACCAGGAGCACGCCTTCTGCCTGGCCATCGAGAAGCTGGTCGGCGTCGACGTGCCCCGCCGCGGCCAGATCATCCGCGTGCTGTTCTGCGAGATCGGCCGAATCCTCAGCCACATCCTCAACGTCACCACCCAGGCCATGGACGTGGGCGCGCTCACCCCGCCCCTGTGGGGCTTCGAGGAGCGCGAGAAGCTGATGGTGTTCTACGAGCGCGCGTCCGGCGCCCGTCTGCACGCCAACTACTTCCGCCCCGGCGGTGTCCACCAGGACCTGACCCCCTCGCTGATCGAGGACATGTCGGCCTGGTGCGAGGCCTTCCCCAAGGTGCTCGACAACCTCGACGGACTGGTCACGCCCAACCGCATCTTCAAGCAGCGCAACGTCGACATTGGCGTGGTGTCCAGGCAGCAGGCCTTCGACTGGGGCTTCTCGGGCGTGATGCTGCGGGGCTCGGGCGTGGCCTGGGACCTGCGCAAGAGCCAGCCCTACGACGTCTACGACGAGATGGAATTCGACATTCCGCTGGGCAAGAACGGCGACTGCTACGACCGCTACCTCTGCCGCATGGAGGAGATGCGGCAGTCGGTGAAGATCATGAAGCAGTGTCTGGCGCTGCTCGACACCAACCGCGGCCCGGTCCTGACAGAGGACGGCAAGGTGGCGCCGCCGCGCCGCGCCGACATGAAGCGGTCGATGGAAGCCCTGATCCATCACTTCAAGCTCTACACCGAGGGCTTCCACGTCCCGGCCGGCCACGTCTACGCCGCGGTCGAGGCCCCCAAGGGCGAGTTCGGCGTCTATCTGGTCGCCGACGGCACCAACAAGCCCTATCGCTGCAAGATCCGCGCGCCGGGCTTCCCGCACCTGCAGGCCATGGACTGGATGAACCGCGGCCACATGCTGGCCGACGTCTCGGCCATCCTCGGCTCGCTCGACATCGTCTTCGGGGAGATCGACCGATGAGCCTGGAACAGATCGCCCAGGCGCAGCTCGACGCCTACAACGCCCAGGACCTCGACGCCTACTGCGGCTTCTTCACCGACGACGTGGTGATCGCCGACGTGGGCGGCGCTGTGTCCAGCGCCTCCAACCAGGCCCTGCGCGACCGCTACGCCGGGGCCTTCGCCAAGTTCCCCAAGAACAGGGCCGACCTGCTGAACCGCATCGTCCTGGGCAACGCCGTCATCGACCACGAGCGCGTCGACCGCGGCGACGGGACCACGCCCGCCTTCGAGGTCGCGGCCATCTACACCTTCCGTGGCGACAAGATCGCCCGCGTGGATTTCACCAAATGAGCGTCCGCCGCCTCGCCAAGGATCAGCCCGCGAGCTTCGCCTTCACGCCTGAGACCCGGGCGAAGGTGGACTGGTGGATCGCCAAGTACCCGGCCGACCGCCGCCAGTCGGCGGTGATCCCGATCCTGTGGCTGGTGCAGAAGCAGGAGGGCTGGTGCTCCGAGCCGTCCCTGCGGGTCATCGCCGACCTGCTCGGCATGGCGGTGATCCGGGTGATGGAAGTGGTGACGTTCTACACCATGTTCCAGCTGGAACCCGTTGGAAAGGCTGCGCTTATCCAGGTTTGCGGCACCACGCCCTGCGCCCTGCGCGGGGCCAACGAGCTGATGGCCCTGTGCAAGGACAAGATCGGCGCTAAGGACCACCTGTCGGCCGACGGCCTGTTCACCTGGCAGGAGGTCGAGTGCCTGGGCGCCTGCGTCAACGCCCCGATGGCCCAGATCAACGACTACTACTACGAGGACCTGACCCCGGAGACCCTGGGCAAGATCATCGACGACTTCCGCGCCGGTCAGGCCCCCAAGCCGGGCTCCTACGCCGGCCGCCACACCTCCGAGCCGGCCGGCGGGGCCCAGACCCTGCTCGACCCCAAGATCTACGACGGCAGCGCCGCCAAGAAGATCGCCAAGCTCCCCAACCTCCCCGAGCCGGAGGCGGCGGCGTGAACGACACCCTGGCCCTCAAGCGCCGCCTGCACGCGATGATCGCCATCGACGTGGTGTGCCTGCTTGTCGCCGTCGCGGCCATCGTCGGCTACGTGGCCGGCCATATCGCTTTCCTGGGGCCGGTGTTCGTCGCGGCCATCGCCGCCGGCGTCGCGGCCCAGGTCTGGTTCATCGTCGGGTTCGCGAAAGCGTCCCCGGCCAGCAAGGCTTGAGCATGGTCGGCATCCTCGAGGACAAGGACCGCATCTTCACCAACCTCTACGGCTTCCAGGACTGGCGGCTGGAGGCGGCGAAGTCGCGCGGCGCCTGGAACGCCACCGCCGACATGCTCAGCGTCGGGCGCGACTGGATCGTCAACCAGATCAAGAACTCAGGCCTGCGCGGCCGCGGCGGCGCGGGCTTCGGCACCGGGCTGAAGTGGTCGTTCATGCCCAAGGTGGTCGGCGACCGGCCGCACTACCTCGTGGTCAACGCCGACGAGTCCGAGCCCGGCACCTGCAAGGACCGGGAGATCATGCGGCACGACCCGCAGCTCCTGATCGAAGGTTGCCTGATCGCCTCCTTCGCCATGCAGGCGCACGCCTGCTACATCTACCTGCGCGGCGAATACGTGCGCGAGCGCGAAGTCCTGGAAGAGGCGATCAAGGAGGCCTATGCGGCCAAGCTGATCGGCAAGGACAACGTCCACGGCTGGGACTTCGACTGCTACGTCCACCACGGCGCGGGCGCCTATATCTGCGGCGAAGAGACCGCCCTGCTGGAGAGCTTGGAGGGCAAGAAGGGCCAGCCGCGCCTCAAGCCCCCGTTCCCCGCCGGCGCCGGCCTCTACGGCTGCCCGACCACGGTCAACAACGTCGAGTCCATCGCTGTGGTCGGCACCATCCTGCGCCGCGGCGCCGACTGGTTCGCCAGCATGGGGCGGCCCAACAACACCGGCACCAAGCTGATGTGCATCTCCGGCCACGTGAACCGGCCGTGCAACGTCGAAGAGGTGATGTCGATCCCGCTGAAGCAGCTCCTGGAAGATCACTGCGGCGGCGTGCGCGGCGGCTGGGGCAACCTCAAGGCCATTATCCCCGGCGGCTCCTCGGTGCCGATGATCCCGGCCGAGCAGTGCGAGACCGCGCTGATGGACTTCGACAGTCTGCGCGAGCTGCGCTCGGGCCTTGGGACCGCGGCGGTGATCGTGATGGACAAGTCCACCGACCTCATCAAGGCCATCAGCCGCATCGCCTATTTCTACAAGCACGAGAGCTGCGGCCAGTGCACCCCGTGCCGCGAGGGCACCGGCTGGATGTGGCGGGTGATGGAGCGCATGGCCGCCGGGACCGCCGACCCCAAAGAGATCGACATGCTCCTGGAGGTCACCACCCAGATCGAGGGCCACACCATCTGCGCCCTGGGCGACGCCGCCGCCTGGCCGATCCAGGGCCTGTTCCGTCACTTCCGCCCCGAGGTGGAAGCCCGCATCGCCGACTACCGGTCGGGGCGCCCTCACGTTCAGGGCGCCTCGCTGGTCGCCGCGGAGTAGTCAAAATGCCCAAGGCCAAGGTCAACGGCGTCGAGATCGAGTTCGAGCCCGGCATGACCGCCATGCAGGTGGCGGAGCTGGCCGGCGAGGAGATCCCGAAGTTCTGCTACCACGAGCGGCTGTCCATCGCCGGCAACTGCCGCATGTGCCTGGTCGAGGTGAAGCCGGGGCCGCCCAAGCCCCAGGCCTCCTGCGCCCTGCCGGCCGCCGACAACATGGAGATCTTCACCAAGACCCCGATGGTGAAGAAGGCCCGCGAGGGCGTGCTGGAATTCCTCCTGATCAACCACCCGCTGGATTGCCCCATCTGCGACCAGGGCGGCGAGTGCGATCTGCAGGACGAGACCGTCGGCTACGGCCGCGACGACAGCCGCTATGCCGAGAACAAGCGCGCCGTCGAAGAAAAGTTCATGGGGCCGCTGATCAAGACGGTCATGACCCGGTGCATCCAGTGCACCCGCTGCGTCCGCTTCGTGACCGAAGTGGCCGGCGTGCCGGACATCGGTCTCATCTCCCGCGGCGAAGACGCTGAAATCACGACCTATCTGGAGGCCGCGGTCACGTCTGAGCTGTCCGGCAACCTGGCCGACATCTGCCCCGTCGGCGCCCTGACCCACAAGCCCTGGGCCTTCAACTATCGCCCGTGGGAGCTGACCAAGACCGATAGCATCGACGTGATGGACGCGCTGGGTTCGGCGATCCGCGTCGACGCCCGCGGTCCCGAGGTGATGCGGGTGCTGCCGCGCATCAACGAGGAGATTAACGAGGAGTGGATCTCCGACAAGACCCGCCATGCCTGCGACGGCCTGATGCGCCAGCGGCTGGACCGGCCCTATGTCCGCAAGGGCGGCCGGCTGGAGCCCGCGACCTGGGCCGAGGCCTTTGCCGCGGTCGCCGCCAAGATCAAGGCCGCCAAGCCCGACCGCATCGGCGTCATCGCCGGCGACCTGCAGGACGCGGAGTCGATGAAGGCGGCGCTGGACCTGTTCGGCTCGCTCGGGATCAAGAACCTGGACTGCCGCCAGGACGGGGCCAAGATCGGCGGGGGGGCGCGGGCCTCGTGGCTGTTCAACACCACCATCCTGGGCCTGGAATCCTGCGACGCCCTGCTGCTGGTCGGGACCAACCCGCGCCGGGAAGCCGCCCTGGTCAACGCCCGGATCCGCAAGACCTGGCTGGCCGACAAGATGCGCGTCGGCGTGGTCGGTGAGGCCGCCGACCTGAACTACGGCTACGACCACCTTGGCGCCGGCCCGGCCGCGCTGAAGGGGATCGCCAAGAGCGCCTTCGGCGAGGTGCTCAAGAACGCCAAGAACCCGGCCATCATCGTCGGCGCCGGCGCGCTCGCCCGCGCCGACGGCGCCGCGATCCTTAAGGCCGCCGCCAAGCTGGCCGGCGACTTCAACATGGTCCGTGAGGGCTGGAACGGCTTCAACGTCCTGCACACCGCCGCCAGCCGCGTCGGCGGCTTGGACATGGGCTTCCTGCCGGGCGAAGGCGGTCTGGATACGGCCGCCATGCTGGAGGCCGGCGCCCTGGACCTGCTGTTCCTGCTGGGCGCCGACGAGATCGACATGTCCAGGCTGGGCAAGACCTTCGTGGTGTACCTCGGCAGCCACGGCGACGCCGGGGCCGCGCGCGCCGACGTCATCCTGCCGGGCGCCGCCTACACCGAGAAGTCCGGCCTCTACGTCAACACCGAGGGCCGGGTGCAGCTTGCTAACCGGGCTGTGTTCCCGAAAGGCGAGGCCCGCGAGGACTGGGCGATCCTGCGCGCCCTGTCCGACCACCTCGGCGCGACCCTGCCCTACGACACCCTGGAGCAGCTGCGCTCCAAGCTGTTCGCCGACCACCCGACCTTCGGCCAGATCGACTATGTGGCGCCGGCGTCGGCGCTGGACCTCAAGGCCCTGGGCGCGGCGGGCGAGCTGTCGGACGCGGCCTTCGCCTCGCCGGTCGACGACTTCTACCTGACCAACCCGATCGCCCGGGCCAGCGTGACCATGGCCGAATGTTCCGCGCTCGCTTCGGCGCGGCGGCCCATGCTGGCGGCGGAGTAGGGCGATGACCGCATTCTGGGCCACCCCCGTCGGCTGGACGATCCTGACGCTCAGTCAGATCCTGCTGGTGACGGTCGTCATCCTGATCTCCGTCGCCTTCCTGATCCTGTTCGACCGCAAGGTCTGGGCGGGCGTGCAGATGCGCAAGGGCCCCAATGTCGTGGGCCCGTTCGGCCTGCTGCAGTCCTTCGCCGACCTGATCAAGTTCGTGCTCAAGGAGCTGATCATCCCCGCCGGCGCCGACAAGGCGGTGTTCCTGCTGGCGCCGGTGATCACCGTGGTCATGGCCTTCGCCGGCTGGGCGGTGATCCCGTTCGCGCCGGGCTGGCTGATCTCCAACCTCAACGTCGGCATCCTGTACCTGCTGGCGATGTCGTCGCTGGGCGTCTACGGCATCATCATGGGCGGCTGGGCGTCCAACTCGAAGTACCCGTTCCTGGGCGCCCTGCGCTCGGCGGCGCAGATGGTGTCCTACGAGGTCTCCATCGGTTTCATCATCATCACCGTGGTGCTGCTGGCCGGGTCGATGAACCTGACCACCATCGTCGAGAGCCAGGCCGGGGGCTTCTGGAACTGGTACGCCTTCGGCGGCGGCCTCGACAGCTTCCCCACCATCCTCGTCATGTTCCCGATGATGGTGATGTTCTACGTCTCGGCCCTGGCCGAGACGAACCGGCCGCCCTTCGACCTGCCCGAGGCCGAGAGCGAGCTCGTGGCCGGCTACCAGGTCGAGTACTCGTCGACGGCCTACCTGCTGTTCATGCTCGGCGAGTACATGAACATCGTCCTGATGTGCGCCATGATCTCCATCCTGTTCTTCGGCGGGTGGCAGGCGCCGTTCCCCACGCCGTTCCTGGCCTCCTGGCCGCCGGTCCTGGCCAGCCTGTTCGGCCTGATGTGGTTCGTCATCAAGGTCGTGTTCTGGTTCTTCATGATCGCCATGGCCAAGGCCATCGTCCCCCGCTACCGCTACGACCAGCTGATGCGGCTGGGCTGGAAGGTGTTCCTGCCCACGTCCCTGGTCGCCGTGGCCCTGATCGCCGCCTGGCGCGTCTTCGCCATGGCGCCGGCGGCGTAAGGAGCACCCCATGTCGTTTTCCGCCCGCATCGCACAGGCCGCCAAGGGCGCGGCCTTGTTGGACTTCATCGGCGCCTTCGGGCTGGCGATGGGCTACATGATCCGCCCCAAGGCGACCATCAACTACCCGTTCGAGAAGGGACCGCTGTCGCCGCGGTTCCGGGGCGAGCACGCCCTGCGCCGCTACCCCAGCGGCGAGGAGCGCTGCATCGCCTGCAAGCTGTGCGAGGCCATCTGCCCGGCCCAGGCCATCACCATCGAGGCCGAGCCCCGCGCCGACGGCAGCCGCCGCACCACCCGCTACGACATCGACATGGTGAAGTGCATCTACTGCGGCTACTGCCAGGAGGCCTGCCCGGTCGACGCCATCGTCGAGGGGCCGAATTTCGAGTTCACGGTCGAGACCCGCGAGGAGCTGCTCTACGACAAGGACAAGCTGCTCGCGAACGGCGACCGGTGGGAGCGTGAGATCGCCAAGAACCTGGAACTGGACGCGCCCTACCGATAGAAGGCGGGCGCGATTCCGGCGGCCGCGAGGCTGGCATTTGTGACGTTGCGTCCCGGGCTTCCGGGGCGGGTTGAGAGGACGCGGGAACCGCGATGGATCTGCAGGCGATAGCCTTCTACGCCTTGTCCGTGGTGATGATCGGGGCCGCCGTCATGGTGGTCACCGTGCGCAACCCCGTGCACTCGGTCCTGTTCCTGATCACCAGCTTCTTCACGGCGGCGGGCCTGTTCGTGCTCCTGGGCGCGGAGTTCCTGGCCATGCTGCTGATCGTCGTCTACGTCGGCGCGGTGGCGGTGCTGTTCCTGTTCGTGGTCATGATGCTCGACATCGACTTCGGCCAGCTACGGGTTGGCTTCGCCAAATACATGCCTGCGGGCCTGGTGGTCTCGGGCGTGCTGCTGGCCGAGATGGTGCTGGTGGCCAGCGCCGTGGCCAACCGCGGCGCGGTCGCCCTGGCCCCGCGCATCGCCCCGGACGGGGTGAGCAACACCGAGATGATCGGGCGGGTGCTCTACACCGACTACATCTACTTCTTCCAGGCCGCGGGGCTGGTGCTGCTGGTGGCCATGATCGGGGCCATCGTGCTGACCCTGCGCCACCGCCCCGGCGTCAAGCGCCAGGTGATCGCCGACCAGGTCGGCCGCACCCCCGCCAAGGGGATGGTCGTGGTCCAGGTCAAGACCGGCGAAGGGATCGCAGAATGACCGTGGGCCTGCCCCATTTCCTGGCCGTTGCGGCCATCCTGTTCACCATCGGCGTGTTCGGCATCTTCGTGAACCGCCGCAACGTCATCGTCATCCTGATGGCCATCGAGCTGATCCTGCTGGCGGTGAACATCAACCTGGTGGCCTTCTCGGTCTTCCTGCACGACGTGACCGGGCAGATCTTCGCCATGTTCGTCCTGACCGTGGCCGCGGCGGAAGCCGCCGTGGGCCTGGCGATCCTGGTCACCTTCTTCCGCAACCGCGGCGACATCGCCGTGGACCAAGCCACCATGATGAAGGGCTGAGCCGCGTGAAGCTCCTGCTTACCCTGCTGGTGTTCGGGCCGCTGCTGGCCGCCGCGGTCGCGGGCCTGTTCGGCCGGCGCATCGGCGACAAGCCCTCGATGGCCATCACCACGGGCTTCCTGTTCCTGTCGTGCGCGCTGAGCTGGTACACCTTCAGCAAAGTCGCCTGGGGCGGGCTCGAGCCCCAGACCTTCACCCTGGCCCCCTTCATCAACGTCGGCGAGTTCCAGTCGTTCTGGTCGATCCGGCTCGACACCCTGTCGGCGGTGATGCTGATCGTGGTGACCACGGTCTCGGCGCTCGTGCACCTCTATTCGTGGGGCTACATGGCGGACGACCCGTCCAAGCCCCGCTTCTTCGCCTACCTGTCGCTGTTCACCTTCGCCATGCTGATGCTGGTGACCGCGGCCGACTTCATGCAGCTGTTCTTCGGCTGGGAAGGGGTGGGGCTGGCCAGCTACCTGCTGATCGGCTTCTGGTTCCACAAGCCCACCGCCAACGCCGCGGCGATCAAGGCCTTCGTGGTCAACCGGGTCGGCGACTTCGGCTTCGCGCTGGGGATCATGACCGTGTTCTGGATGTTCCACACCATCCGGTTCGCCGAGCTGTTCCCCCTGATCGCCGGCAAGGCTGGGACGAACTGGGTGTTCGCGGGCCAGACCTGGTCGGCCCTGGACCTCGCAGGCGTGCTGCTCTTCATCGGCGCCATGGGCAAGTCGGCCCAGTTCTTCCTGCACACCTGGCTGCCCGACGCCATGGAGGGCCCGACCCCGGTCTCGGCCCTGATCCACGCGGCGACCATGGTCACCGCCGGCGTCTACATGGTCTGCCTGTTGTCGCCGCTCTACGAATACGCCCCGGTCGCCAAGGGGGTCATCACCGTCATCGGCGCGGTCACCGCCCTGTTTGCCGCCACGGTCGGCCTGGCCCAGAACGACATCAAGCGGGTGATCGCCTATTCGACCTGCTCGCAGCTAGGTTACATGTTCTTCGCCGCGGGCGTGGGCGCCTACCAGGCGGCCATGTTCCACCTCTTCACCCACGCCTTCTTCAAGGCCCTGCTGTTCCTCGGCGCCGGATCGGTGATCCACGGCATGCACCACGAGCAGGACATGCGGAAGATGGGCGGCATCGCCAAGTACATGAAGGTCACCTATGCGGTGATGACCATCGGCACCATCGCCATCACCGGCTTGGGCATCCCCGGCGTGGAGATCGGCTTCGCCGGCTTCTACTCCAAGGACACTATCATCCACGCCGCGTGGCAGGCGGGGCAAACTAGCCCGGTGGGTTACTTCGCCTTCATCATCGGCATCCTGGTGGCCGGGCTGACCGCTTTCTATTCGTGGCGCCTAGCCTTCTTCACCTTCAACGGCCACGCCCGCTGGGGCCATGACGGCCATGCGCACGCCGACGACCACGGCCATGCGCACGACGACCATGCCAGTCACGCCCAGATCGAGACCCACTCCGAGCCCTTGCCCGACCACGACGAAGCCCATGGCCATGGCCATGGCCACACCCCGCACGAGTCGCCGTTGGTGATGTTGATCCCGCTCCTGGTGCTGGCCGTCGGCGCCATCTTCGCGGGCTTCTTCTTCCACGAGATGTTCGTCGGCGAGGGCAGGGCGGAGTTCTGGAAGGGTGCGATCTTCACCGCCCCGGCAAACCACGTGCTGGGCGAACACGAGATGCCCGAGTGGGTGATGTTGGCCCCGCTGGTGGCCTCGGTTCTGGGCCTGGCCGTGGCGGCCTATGTCTACCTCTTGAAGGAGGGCCTGGGCGCCAAGCTCGCGGCCCGCGGCGGGCCCGCCTACACCTTCTTCTACAACAAGTGGTTCTTCGACGAGCTGTACGAGGCGACCTTCGTGCGCGGCGCAAAGGCGCTCGGCGACCTGTTCTGGAAGGGCGGCGACGTCAAGATCATCGACGGCCTGGGCCCCAACGGGGTGGCCTGGGTCGCGGCCCTGACCGGCAAGCAGGTCGGCAAGGTCCAGACCGGCTATGTCTACCACTATGCCTTCGTCATGCTGCTCGGGGTGGCCGGTCTTCTGACCTACGCCCTGATGGCCTGGGCGCATTGAGGGGAACGGAACGATGACCGGTATCCTCAGCCTCACCACCTTCGCGCCGCTGATCGGCGTCGCGGCCATCCTGTTCCTGCGCCTGACCGGCAAGGCCGGCGACGAGGCGCGCATAGCGGGCGCCTCGCGCTGGATCGCGCTCTGGACCACCCTGTTCACCCTGGCCCTGTCGGTGGTGATGGTCGCCAACTTCGACCGCGCCGAGCCGGGCTTCCAGTTCCAAGAGGCCGTCGCCTGGTTCGCCGGCGCCGGCTACCGCATGGGCGTGGACGGCATCTCGGTGCTGTTCGTGCTCTTGACGGCCTTCCTGATGCCCCTGTGCATCGCCGCCTCCTGGACCTCGATCAAGGAGCGGCTGCCGGAATATATGATCGCCTTCCTGCTGCTCGAGACGCTGATGATCGGCGTCTTCTGCGCCACCGACCTCGTCCTGTTCTACATCTTCTTCGAGGGCGGCCTGATCCCGATGTTCCTCATCATCGGCATCTGGGGCGGCAAGAACCGGGTCTACGCGGCCTACAAGTTTTTCCTCTACACCCTGCTGGGCTCGGTGCTGATGCTGGCCGCCATCCTGGCCATGATCGGCATCGCCCACACCAGCTCGATCCCCGAGCTGATGGCCTACAAGTTCGACCCCAAGCTGCAGATATTCCTGTGGCTGGCCTTCTTCGCCTCCTTCGCAGTGAAGATGCCGATGTGGCCGGTCCACACCTGGCTGCCCGACGCCCACGTCGAGGCGCCGACCGCCGGCTCGGTGATCCTGGCGGGCATCCTCTTGAAGATGGGCGGCTACGGCTTCCTGCGCTTCTCGCTGCCGATGTTCCCCTCGGCCTCGACCTATTTCACGCCCCTGATCTTCGCCATGAGCGTGATCGCCATCGTCTACACCTCGCTGGTGGCGTTCCGGCAGACCGACATCAAGAAGCTGATCGCCTATTCGTCGGTGGCCCACATGGGCTTCGTCACCATGGGCATCTTCTCGGGCAACGCCGCGGGCATCCAGGGCGCCATCTTCCAGATGCTCAGCCACGGGGTGATCTCCGGCGCTCTGTTCCTCTGCGTCGGGGTGATCTACGACCGCATGCACACCCGCGAGATCGCATTCTACGGCGGGCTGGTGAACCGCATGCCCTGGTACGCGGCGGTCTTCATGCTGTTCACCATGGGCAACGTCGGCCTGCCCGGCACCTCCGGCTTCGTCGGCGAGATCCTGACCATGACCGGGGTCTACGGCGCATCGACCTGGGCGGCGCTGGTGGCCGCCACCGGCGTGATCCTGTCGGCGGTCTATGCGCTCAGCCTCTACCGCCGGGTGATCTTCGGCGAGATCGTCAATCCCAAGCTGGCCGGGATCGCGGACCTGGAGCGCCGGGAGGTGGCGATCTTCGCCCCCCTGGTGGTCTCCACCCTGCTGCTCGGGGTCTATCCCAACGCCGTGTTCCAGGTGACCACGGCTTCCGTCACCCGCCTGATCGCCATGTGGCAGGTCGGCGGCCTGTACTAAGCGTCGCCGGGTCCGAAAGCCTCGTCCTTCGACAGGCTCAGGATGAGGCTTTCTACCGAGGCGTCAGTCGCCTCACCCTGAGCTTGTCGAAGGGTCGAGGCGCATCAACAACGGTTCCGATGGTCGGGACGGGGAGCTGAGATGAGTTTTTCCGGCGCGCTGGCGATCGCTCTGCCCGAGCTGATCCTCGCCATCGGCGCGATGGCCCTGCTGGTGACCGGCGCCTTCAAGGGCGACCGCTCGACCGCCCTGGTCTCGTCCGGCGCCGGCCTGGTGCTGGTCGTCGCGGCCGCCGCCGCCTGCTGGGGGCCGATGGGTGCGGCCTTCTCCGGCGGCTTCGTCGCCGACCAGGCGTCGGCCTTCGCCAAGGTCGCCATCTACCTGATGAGCGCCGTCGCCGTGGTCCTGGGTGACCGCTGGCTGCACCGGATCAAGGCCGCCCGCTTCGAGTTCCCGGTGCTGATCATGCTGGCCGCGCTGGGCATGGGCGTGATGGTCTCGGCCGGCGACCTGATCTCGCTCTATCTCGGCGTCGAGCTGATGTCCCTGGCCACCTACGTCCTGGCCGCCTTCCAGCGCGACGACGCCAAGTCCTCGGAGGCCGGGCTGAAGTACTTCGTGCTGGGCGCCCTGTCGTCGGGCCTGCTGCTGTACGGCGCCTCGCTGATCTACGGCTTCGCCGGCTCCACCCGCTTCCCCGAGATCGCCGCGGCGGTCCATGCCGGAGCGGGGCAGGGGGTCATCTTCGGGGTGGTGTTCCTGATCTGCGGCCTGGCCTTCAAGGTCGCCGCCGCGCCCTTCCACATGTGGACGCCCGACGTCTACGAGGGCGCGCCGACCCCGGTGGTGGCCTTCTTCAGCGCCGCGCCCAAGCTGGCCGCCCTGGTACTGTTCGCCCGCGCCCTGCTGCAGGGCTTCCCCGGCGCCACCGAACAGTGGAGCCAGGTGATCGTCGCCATCGCCGTGATCTCCATGGCCGTCGGCGCCCTGGCGGGCCTGGTCCAGAAGAACCTCAAGCGCCTCTTGGCCTATTCCTCGATCGCCAACATCGGCTACGCCCTGCTGGCCCTGGCCGCGGGCACCCAGGCGGGCGTCCAGGCCATGCTGGTGTTCATGATCCTCTACATGATCGATGTCACCGGCTTCTTCGCCTGCCTGATCGCCCTGTCGCGCAAGGGCGAGGCGATGGACACCCTGCCGTCCCTGGCGGGCCTGGCCAAGGAGAAGCCGGGGCTGGCCCTGTGCCTCACCGGCCTCAGCTTCTCGGTGATGGGCATCCCGCCGTTCTCGGGCTTCTGGGCGAAGTACTATGTGTTCAAGGCGGCGATCGCCGCAGGGCTCTGGCCGGCGGCCGTGTTCGGCCTGGTCGCGTCCGTGGTGGCGGCCTTCTATTACCTGCGCATGGTCAAGACCATGTGGTTCGACCCCAGCCCCGGCGAGACCGACCCCGCCCCGATGGACGCCCGCACCATCGCCGCCGCCGCGGCCCTGTTCTCCTTCCCGCTGGTCCTGCCGGCCCTGGCCGCCCTCGACCCCCTGGCGAAGCTGGCCGCCTCGGCCTTCCACATCGTGTAAAGGGGGCCGGGGTTTCCCTTTTCCGCTCATCCCGCGGAAGCGGGACCCGCGCTGAGCGGACTTTGAGATGATCTGGCTCGAAGAGGTCGATTCCACCAACGCCGAGGCGCGGCGCTACGCCCACGCCGGCGAGACCGGGCCCGTGTGGATCGCCGCCCGCCGCCAGACCCAGGGCCGGGGACGGCGCGGCCGCAAGTGGACGACAGGGGAGGGCAACCTCGCCGCCACCCTGCTCACGGTCACCGCCTTGCCGGCCGCCCAGGCCGCCGGCGCCGCCTTCGTCGCCGCCCTGGCCGCCTCCGACCTCGCCTCGGCCTATGTCCCGCCCGGCCTGGTGACCCTGAAGTGGCCCAACGACGTGCTGGTGGCCCGCCGCAAGGCCTGCGGCATCCTGGTGGAGACCGGCCCGGCCCTGGCCGGCGGCATCTGGCTGGCGGTGGGCGTCGGCGTGAACCTCGTCTCGGCCCCCCACGACGCCGAGCGGCCGGCCACCGCCCTGGCCGACCACCTGGGGCCCGGCCGTTCCGCCCCGCCCACGCCGGACCAGGCCCTGGTCGAACTCGCCGCCGCCTACGGGCGCTGGAACGCGGTCTGGGAAGCCGGCGGCCTGGCGCCCATCCTCGAGGCCTGGACCGCCCGCGCCCCGGGCATCCCCGGCGCCTGTATCGCCCGCCTGCCGGACGGAACCCTGCGGGGAACCGCGGAAGGGCTGGACTCCGACGGCGCCTTGCGGCTCCGGTTGGCGGACGAGAGCCTGCGCCGGATCACCGCCGGTGACGTCTTCTTCGGGGACCGCTGACGCCATGCTGCTGGCCATCGAACAGGGCAACACCAACACCCTCTTCGCCGTCCACGACGGCGCGGCGTGGATCGCCCAGTGGCGCGCCGCCACCGAGGCCGCGCGCACCGCCGACGAATACGCCGTCTGGCTTAACCAGCTCCTGGCGATGCAGGGGCTGAAGTTCGCCGACCTCGACGACTGCATCATCTCCAGTGTGGTGCCCCAGTCCCTGTTCAACCTGCGCAACCTCGCCCGCCGCTACCTCAAGGTCGAACCCCTGGTGGTGGGCGAGAACGCCGAGCTCGGCATCGCGGTGCGGATCGAAAAACCGTCCGAAGCCGGCGCCGACCGGCTGGTCAACGCGCTGGGCGGTTGGCTGGCCCACGGCGGCCCGCTCATCGTGATCGACTCTGGCACGGCCACCACCTTCGACATCGTCGGCGCCGACGGGGGGCTGGAGGGCTGCGCCATCGCGCCGGGCATCAACCTGTCGATGCAGGCCTTGCACGTGGCCGCCGCCAAGCTGCCGCGGGTGGCGATCCAGCGTCCCGCCCACGTCATCGGCAAGGATACCGTCGAGGCGATGCAATCGGGGGTGTTCTGGGGGTATGTCGCCCTGATAGAAGGCCTGATCGCGCGCATCCGCGCCGAGTACGGCGCGCCGATGAAGGTGGTCGCCACCGGCGGCGTCGCCTCCCTGTTCGAGGGCGCCACCGACGCCATCGATATCTTCGACCCCGATTTAACCCTGCGTGGCCTGCTGGAAATCGTAAGCCGCAATCGCCACCTAAAGGCTCAATGACCCCTTCAAAAAACGACGAACTCGTATTCCTGCCGCTGGGCGGGTCGAACGAGATCGGCATGAACTTCAACATGTACGGCTACGGCCCGGCGCATGACCGCAAGTGGATCATCGTCGACGTGGGCGTGACCTTCGGCGACCAGACCACGCCTGGGGTCGAGATCATCATGCCCGACGTGAGTTACGCCGAGAGCCAGGCCAAGAACATCCTGGGCATCGTCCTGACCCACGCCCACGAGGACCACATCGGCGCCCTGGGCTGGCTGTGGCCGCAGCTGAACGCGCCCCTGTACGCCACGCCCTTCACCGCCTACCTCATCCGCGAGAAGCTGCGCGACGCCGGCCTCGAGAACGAGGTCCCGATCACCGTGGTGCCTCTGGGCGGCCAGGTGAAGCTCGGCCCCTTCGAAATCGGCTTCATCACCATCGCCCACTCGATCCCCGAGCCGAACGGCCTGTCGATCAAGACGCCCCTGGGCACGATCCTGCACACCGGCGACTGGAAGCTCGACGACGAGCCGATCACCAGCCAGCCCGCCGACATCGCCGAGATCCGGCGCCTCGGCGAGGAGGGCGTGCTGGCCATGGTCTGCGACTCCACCAACGTCTTCGTCGAGGGCGAGTCAGGCTCCGAAGCCGGGGTGCGCGATGCCCTGCGCGACCTGATCAAGCCGCTCAAGGGCAAGGTGGCGGTGGCGTGTTTCGCCTCCAACGTCGCCCGGGTTGACAGCGTGATCCGTGCCGCCGAAGCCGCCGGCCGCCGGGTCTGCCTGGTCGGCCGCTCGATGCACCGCATCACCGGGGCGGCCAAGTCGGTGGGCCTGCTCAAGGACGTGGCGCCCTTCGTCAGCGACGCCGAGGCGGGCTACTTCCCCAAGGAGTCGATCCTGTACCTGTGCACCGGCAGCCAGGGGGAGGCCCGCGCCGCCCTGTCGCGCATCGCCGAGGGCACCCACGCCCACGTCACCCTGGGAGAGGGAGACAGCTGCATTTTCTCCAGCCGCGTCATCCCCGGCAACGAGATCGGCATCCGCAACCTGCAGAACAAGCTCGCCGACAACGGGGTGCGGCTTTACACCGACCGCGACCATCCGGGCATCCACGTCTCCGGCCACCCGTGCCGGGACGAACTGGCCCAGATGTACCAGTGGGCCAAGCCGCAGATCGCCGTGCCCACCCACGGCGAGCGCCGCCACCTGCTCGAGCATGTCGCCTTCGCCCGCGACCTGCAGATCCCCCAGGCCATCGCGCCCAAGAACGGCGACATGGTCCGCCTGGCGCCGGGACGGGCCGAGATCATCGACGAGGTGCAGAACGGCCGGCTGTTCCTCGACGGCGGCGTGCTGACGCCCGAGAACAGCGAGCCCCTGCGCGAACGCCGCCACGCCGCGGCCAACGGGGTGCTGATGGTCTCGGTGATCATGGACCGCAAGGGCCGTCTGGCCGCCGGGATCGCCGTGCGCGGCATCGGCCTGCCCGGCGACGAGGAATATCCGCTGGACGAGGCCCTGGACGACCTCGCCGGGGACGCCGAGACCGCGATCAAGAAGCTCGGCCCCGAGCAGCGCCAGGACGACGACGCCGTCGAGGCCGCCGTGGCCCGCGCCTTGAAGAAGGCCTCGCAGCGGGTCTGGGAGCGCCGCCCGGTGGTCGAGACCCTGGTGGTCAGGGTAGGGTAGGCCATGACCTTCTACGTCTTCATGTACCTGGTGGTGTGGTGGACGGTCCTGTTCGCCATCCTGCCCCTGGGGGTGCGGAGCCACCACGAGGAGGGGATCGACGTCCCCGGCGGCGGCGAGCCGGCCTCCCCGGTCAACCCCAACCTCAAGAAGAAGTTCATCACCACCACCTGGGTCTCAGGCCTGGTCCTGGCGGTGATCTGGGTGGTGCTGCACTTCCACCTGATCACCCTGCCCGAATATCCCAAGGCGCCGGGCACGTTCCGGTAGGCCGCTCACACCTCCGGCGGCGAAGCTGACTGAGGGGGCCTTTCCGCCTAAATCTTCAGCCCCACGCCGTGCATCGCCCAAATTCGCGGCGCCTTTGGCCAAAACACCGCCGATCGCAGGGCCAGGCGCGACCCGCGCCCGCCGCCGCACCATGCTCCGTCTCGGTCGATTTTCCCGACCGCTCCTGATGTTCTGGTGGCGACAAACTCCGGGCCGCGCCTTTTGGGCGCGGCCCTTTTTGTTTCCGCCCTTTCTTGTTTGGTCCCCCGCGCGACGCCCGCTATCAAAGCGCTCCGTCTCGGAGACCACCCGTATGCAAAGGGCGCTCAGCGTCACCCGCGCCACCTTCCCCGACTGGTACCAGGCCGTGGTCCGCGAAGCCGACATGGCCGAGAACAGCCCCGTCCGCGGGGCCATGGTCATCAAGCCCTGGGGCTACGGGGTGTGGGAGCTGATCCAGCAGGAGCTCGACCGCCGCATCAAGGCGACCGGTCACGAGAACTGCTACTTCCCCCTGTTCATCCCGATGAGCTTTCTGGCCAAGGAGGCCAGCCACGTCGAGGGCTTCGCCAAGGAGATGGCGGTGGTCACCCACCACCGGTTGGCGGTGATCGACGGCAAGCTGCAGGTCGACCCCGAGGCCAAGCTGGAGGAGCCGCTGATCGTGCGGCCGACCTCCGAGACCATCATCGGCGACGCCTTCTCGCGCTGGGTCCGTAGCTATCGCGACCTGCCGCTGCTGATCAACCAGTGGGCCAACGTCGTGCGCTGGGAGATGCGCACCCGCCTGTTCCTGCGCACGTCGGAGTTCCTCTGGCAGGAAGGCCATACCGCCCACGCCGACGCCGCCGAAGCCCGCGAAGAGACCCTCAAGATGCTCGAGGTCTACCGCGAGTTCGCCGAGGGGATCCTGGCCGTGCCGGTGGTGGCCGGCGAGAAGCCCGAGCACGAGCGCTTCCCCGGCGCCGTCGCCACCTATTCGATCGAAGCCATGATGCAGGACGGCAAGGCCCTGCAGGCCGGCACCTCGCACTATCTCGGCACGGGGTTCGCCGAGTCCGCGGGCATCAAGTTCCAGACCGACAAGGGCGACTGGGCCTTCGCCCACACCACCTCCTGGGGGGTGACCACCCGGCTGTTCGGGGCGGTGATCATGACCCACGGCGACGACGACGGCCTGCGCCTGCCGCCGGCCATCGCCCCGCGCCAGGTGGTGGTCGTGCCGATGCTGCGCGACAAGCCCGAGGACGCCGAGGTCCTGGCCTATGGCGAGGCCCTGGTGAAGGCGCTGAACGGCCTGACCGCGCTCGGCCAGCCGGTCCGGGCCCTGCTCGACAAGAAGCCGATCAAGTCCTCCGAGAAGCGCTGGAACTGGGTCCGCAAGGGCGCGCCGATCATCGTCGAGATCGGCCCCCGCGACGCCGCGGGCGGCGCCGTCACCTACATGCGCCGCGACCAGCTGCGCGACGGCGACAAGGTCCGCTCGCTTAATGCGCCCCTGGCCGAGTTCACCGCCGGCGTGCCGGCCCTGTTGGCGCAGATCCAGCAGGCGATGTTCGACGAGGCCAAGGCGCGGCTGGACGCCAATATCGTAGGCGACCTCCACGATTTCGCCGCGCTCGCGGACTATTTCGGTCCGGCGGCCGAGGACGACGCCGACGCCTTCAAGGGGTGGGCGCGGGTGACCTGGTCGAAACCGACAGGCGAGGCCCTGGAGCAGGTGGAGCAGAAGCTGAAGGCCCTGAAGCTGACCATCCGCAACACGCCCCAGGACGCGGCCCCGCCCCAAGGCGCGACCTGCATCTTCACTGGCGCCCCCGCGGTCGAGACCGTGCTCGTGGCGCGGGCCTACTGATGGCCAAGGCCGCCAACGGCGCCGCCGCGCCCTTCTCCGCCTGGGAGCGGTCGTTGGCCGGCCGCTATCTGCGCGCCAAGCGCAAGAACGGCGGGGTGGCGATGATCTCGATCATCTCCTTCGTCGGCATCTCCCTGGCCGTGGCGGTGCTGGTCATCGTCATGGCGGTGATGAACGGCTTCCGCACCGAGCTTTTGAACCGCACCCTGGGCTTCAACGGCCACGTCTTCGTCCGCGGGCCGGCGATCGCCGACCCGGCCGCCCGCGAGGCGATGATGGCGCGGCTGCGCACCGTGCCGGGGGTGGTCCACGTGGTCCCGGTGATCGAGGCCCAGGCCCTGGTCACCGGACCGGCCCAGGTCGGCGGGGCCATCGTCCGGGGCGTGCGCCGCGACGACGTGGCCCGGACCCCCATCGTCGCCGGCAACATGCGCCAGGGCGCGCTGGCGGGCTTCGGCGAGGGCGAATACGGCGGCGACCTCGTGCTGGTGGGCGCACGCCTGGCCGAGAACCTCGGAGTGAGGGCAGGGGACTCGATCAGCTTGGTCTCCCCCAACGGCGGGGCCACCGTCATGGGCTCCAGCCCGCGCACCAAGGCCTACACCGTGGGCGGGGTGTTCAGCGTCGGCATGAGCGAGTTCGACGCCGCCTACATCTACATGCCGCTGGAGCAGGCCCAGCTGTTCTTCGGCCGCGACCAGTCGGTCGACCTGGTCGAGGTCAACCTGGCCGACCCCGACGCGGTGGAGCAACTGCGCGGCCCGATCGAGCGCGCGGCGGGGCCGACCGCGGTGGTCAGCGACTGGCGCGACGCCAACCACAGCTTCTTCAACGCCCTGCAGGTCGAGCGCACCACCATGCGGCTGATCCTGTTCCTGATCGTGGCGGTGGCGGTGATGAACATCACCTCCGGCCTGATCATGCTGGTGAAGAACAAGAGCCGCGACATCGCCATCCTGCGCACCAGGGGCGCTAGCCAGGGCTCGATCCTGCGCATCTTCTTCATGTCGGGCGCCGCGATCGGGGTGTTCGGCACCCTGTTCGGCCTGGCGCTGGGCATCCTGTTCTGCACCTTCATCGACCAGATCCAGAGCGCGGTGGAGGCGATCACCCACGTCGCAGTCTTCTCGCCGGACACCTATTTCCTGTCGCGCATCCCCGCCCGCATCGAGTGGGCCGAAGTGGCCACCATCAGCTTCTGGTCCCTGGCCATGAGCTTCGTCGCCACCCTGCCGCAGGCCTTCCACGCCTCGCACCTCGATCCGGTGGAGGCCCTGCGCAATGAGTAACGTCTCGCCGACCCTGTCCTTACGCGGCCTGACCCGCAGCTATCCCTCCGGCGAGCGCACCCTGGAGGTGCTCTAGGGCGTCGACCTCGACGTCTATCCGGGCGAGATCGTCGGCCTGATCGGGCCCTCGGGCTCGGGCAAGTCGAGCCTGCTCCACGCCGCGGGGCTGCTGGAGCGCCCGACCGGCGGTACGGTTATCCTGGACGGGGCCGACGCCTCGAAGCTGAACGACGGCCCGCGCACCCGGCTGCGCCTGCGCGGGATCGGCTTCATCTACCAGTTCCACCACCTGCTGGCCGAGTTCAGCGCCATCGACAACGTCGCCCTGCCGGTGATGATCGCCGGCGGGACCCGCCGCGCCGCCCGCGCCCGCGCCGAGGAGCTGTTGACCCGCCTGGGCCTGGCCGAGCGCCTGGACCACCAGCCCGGCCAGCTCTCCGGCGGCGAACAGCAGCGGGTGGCCATCGCCCGGGCGCTCGCCAACCAGCCGCGGCTGCTGCTGGCCGACGAGCCCACCGGCAACCTCGACCCGGCCACCTCCGGCGCGGTGTTTCAGTCCCTGTTCGACCTGGCCCGCATCCAGGGCGTCGCCGCCCTGATCGCCACCCACAACATGGAGCTCGCCGGCTACATGGACCGGGTCTTCGCCCTCAAGGACGGCCGGCTCGAGCAGCGGTAAGCGTTCCTCGCACACATAACGAGCGGACCGCCCCGATCCCTGGTAGGCGTCCTGCCGAGCGTTGCGCTCGGGGAAACCACCCATGTCGGCCATTCGCCTGCTCGTGCCCGTCGCGGCCCTGGCCGCCCTGCTAGCCGCCTGTGGCAAGCCCGCTGCGACCGGCCCCGCCTCGGCCCTGAGCAAGGCCCCCGAGTTCGCCAAGTGCCAGTGGGAGACGGTGAAGGGCTCCAGCTTCACCATGCAGGCCTTCGCCTGCGGCCCCGACCTGGCCAACCAGCACGTGGTCGCCGACGACGGTATGCCGGGCTTCGTCCTGGTCAAGGGCGGCGCCCGCACCACCGCGGTGCGCCTGTTCGGCAAGCCGCCGACCGCCCCCGTCGCCGCCGTGCTGTCCTCGGCCCGCGCCGTCTCGCCCGGACCGTGGACCCGCACCTGCGCCCTGGAGCCGGCCCCCGGCGCCGGCGCGGCCGCCAAACGCTTCGTCCTGGCTCCGGTGGGCGACGCCAAGACCGCCTGGGAACGGAACGTCAAGGACGGCAAGGACGTCATCGCCGAACCCTGCGGCCCCCTGGGCGTCGGGCTCGCCGGGAGCCGCTACTTCTACGAGCTGCCGGGCCATCCCGAGACCGTGGTGTTCGCCGACATGGGCGGCGAGACCCAGGTCTTCGACCCCGACACCGTCACCCCCGTCGCCCGCTGATGAGGCTGCTGCTCAACGTCGCGTGGTTCGTGCTGGGCGGCTGGATATCGCTCCTGGCCTGGGCTTTCGCGGGAGCGATCCTGGCCCTGACCGTGGTCGGCCTGCCATGGGCGGCGGCGGCCTTCCGCATCGCCGGCTTCTCCGCCGCCCCGTTCGGCCGCCACATCGTCCCCCGCGGCGTGGTGGACAAGGCCCACGGCGGCGCCTTGGACCCGGTGCTGAACGTGGCGTGGTTCCTCGTCGCCGGCTGGTGGCTGGCCCTGCAGCACCTAGTGCTGGCCCTGGCCCTGTTCGTCTCGATCGTCGGCATCCCCTTCGGCGTGCAGCACCTCAAGCTGGCGATGATCTCCCTGGCCCCGGTGGGGACCACCGTGGTCGAGGCCTGACGCCGGCCCTTCGCCTGAGCGAGATTATCGTGCGCCGCAGGGTATAACCCGCGCCGGCGCGTGCAACGTCCGGCCCGCGGCCACGTTTAGGGCCTGACCCCCGATTCTGGAGACGCCCCGGTGAGCCAACTTCTGGAGACGCCCGTGAGCAAGTACGAGCCCCTCGGCCAATTCCTCGGCCGCCTGGACGCCGAGCACTGGCGCCCGACCTTCCTGGAGCTGGAGCGCCACCTCGGCTTCGACCTGCCGGCCAGCGCCCGCCGCCGCACCGCCTGGTGGGCCAATTCGGCGGGCGGCGCCAAGAGCCCGGCGCGGGCCTGGCTCGACCGCGGCTGGACCGTCGAGAAGGTCGACCTGGCCAAGGGCGTGGTCAGCTTCGCCAAGTCCCCGGACGGCGCGGCCGCGCCCGCGCCGCCCCAGCCCGAGGCCGGCGCCCGCGCCCGCCTCGCCGAAGCCGCCGAAGCGGCGAAACTGCGCGCCCAGGGGGCCAAGGACTGGGCCGCCGAGCGCACCGACAAGGCCGCCGACCTGGTGCGCGCCCGTCCGGGCCTCAGCGTCGGCGCCGGCGCGGCCTTCGCCTTCGCCGCCGGCGTGGCCGTGGGCCTGCTGCTCATGCCTCGCCGCTCCCGGCGCGATCAGGTCGTCGAGCTGGTCGACGACCGCACCGGCGACCTGCTGCACCTGATCAAGGACCGCATCGGCCGCCTGCACGTCCCCGAGCGCGCCGCGGCCCTGACCCACGGCCGCGCCGACGACGCCCTCCACGTCCTGAAGGAAGGCCTCAAGGCCCTGCACCTCCCCGCCGGCGCCGCCGAAGCGGCCCGCGGCCGGGCCGAGGACGCGCTGCACGCGCTGCGCGAGGGCCTGAAGGACCTGCGGGCGGCGGTGGGGGAGCGGTTGGGGCGCTAGCCCGCCGGTCTGGACTTCCGTCACGCTACGGCTAAGCTGCAACTATGCGGCGAACCGTGGCTCTACTCGCGCTGTGTCTGGCCGGCCTTGCCGGGCCGGCGCTGGCCGAGTGCAAGCTTGAGAAGATCGCCGACCTGCCTGTGACCATGCGTGGCCTCAGTCCTTTGGTCACGGCCGACGTCGACGGGGTGAAGGTCGACTTCACCGTCGATTCCGGCTCCTTCTTCAGCCTGCTGTCGCCTGCCGTGGCCGCCAAGCTGGGCCGCAAGCCGGGCCCGCTGCCGCCGGGAATGAGGGTGGTAGGGGTCAATGGCCGGGCCGACGGTATCGGCGTGGTCACCGTCAAGGTCCTGGATCTCGGCGGGGTCGGCGGCCACGACGTCGAATTCCTCGTGGGCGCCGGCGAGATGTTCCCGGGCGCCGGCGGACTGCTCGGCCAGAACGTGCTCCGCGCCGCCGACATCGAGTACGACCTCGCCAACGGCATGATCCGCCTGTGGCGCAGCCAGGGCTGCTCCAACGCCGCCTTAGCCTACTGGGACCCGCAGGGCGCGACAGTCCTTCGGCTTGACCCTACAACGTCGGCCGCCCCGCACATGCAGGGCATGGTCACCGTCAACGGCGTGCGGCTACGCGCCATCTTCGATACCGGCGCGCCGCTCTCATCCCTGTCGCTGAAGTCGGCCGCCCGCGCCGGAGTGACGCCACAGAGCCCCCAGGCCCAGGCCGGGCCTGAAGTCGGCGGCATCGGCGTCGGCCGCAAGCCGAGCTGGATCGCGCCCTTCGCCAGCTTCGAGATCGGCGGCGAGTTGGTGAAGAACACCCGACTGCTGTTCGCCGATGTAGACCTGCGCGATGCCGGGATGCTGATCGGCGCGGACTTCTTCCTGTCCCACCGGGTCTATGCGTCCAAGGCCGAGCGTCAGCTCTACTTCACATACAACGGCGGCCCGGTGTTCAGCCTGGGCGCCGCGCCCGCGCCCACGCCGGTGGCTGCGGCCACGCCCGCGGCGCCGGGGCGCATCGTGGCGGGTCCAGAGATCGCCTCGCCGAACACGCCGGAAGGTATGCGCGAGCCTACCGATGCGGCGGGCTTCAGCCGCCGCGGCTCGGCCTACTTCGCCCGCCGCGACTTCCCACACGCCATCGCCGACTTCACCCGCGCGGCAGAGTTGGAGCCGGCCAACGCCAAGCATTTCTACTTCCGTGGCCAAGCGCGGCTGGTGAGCGGTCAGCCCGTCTTGGGGCTGGCCGACCTCAACGAGACCCTGCGGCTCAAGCCCGACGATTCCGACAGTCTGCTGATGCGGGCCGAACTCTACCTGAGACAGGGTGACGAGGATCGGGCGCGGAGGGATTTCGATTCCGCCATCCGGGCGGCTCCGGCCGATTCCACCCCGCTAATGCGCCGGGCCGCCGTCTACGCCAATACCGAGCGGTTCGAGCCGGCGCTCGGCTATTACGACCAGTGGATCGCACAGAACCCCAAGGATATGCGGCTGCACGTCGCCCTGAACGGCAGTTGTTTTATGCGGGCGGTGCTGGGACGCGACCTGGAGGGGGCTCTAGCCGACTGCGACGCCGCCCTGAAGCTGCAGCCGGGCGGCTCGGGCTATCTCGACAGCCGGGCTCTAGTGCACCTGCGGCTGGGGCACGTGGACGAGGCCATCGCCGACTATGACGCCGCCCTGAAGGCGCAGCCAAAACGGGCCTTTACGCTCTACGCCCGCAGTGTGGCCAGGCAGCGCAAGGGCGACCAAGCGGGCGCGGACGCCGATCGTGCCGCCGCCATCGCCATCGACCCCAAGGTCGCCGACATCGCCAAGCGCTACGGTCTGGAGTCCTGACGTCAAGGCAGGGGATCCACCCCCACCGGTTGTTCTCTTGACCCCCAGAACAAACCATGAAAAGAACGAAGCCAGAACACGGTTTCGGGGAGACTTTTCATGATCCGTATCGCTCGCGACTCCATGGCCCTTGCGTCGGTGGCCGGGTTCGTTTGGATGGTCTGTACGGCGGCGCACTTCGTGGGCTGACGATTCGCTAAGACCGGAGGCGCGGGCGATGGGGCAGGGGACGGACGAAGGCTTTGTCCACCTGCGGGTCCGCTCGGCCTATTCCCTGCTGGAAGGGGCCATCAAGGCCGGGGAGATCGGGACCCTGGCCGCCGCGGCCGAGATGCCCGCCGTGGCCATCTGCGACCGGGCCAACCTGTTCGGGGCCCTGGAGTTCTCCCAGTACCTGAAGGAGGTCGGGGTCCAGCCGATCGTCGGCCTGGCCCTGCCGGTCACCGGGATCGGCGAACAGGCCCCCGAGCGCTGGGCCCGCTGCCCCACTATCGTTCTTCTGGCCCAGAACGGGGCCGGCTGGCTGAACCTGATGGCCCTGTCCTCCAAGGCCTATCTGGAGAGCGAAGGCCTGGACGAGCCCAGCGTCGACTGGTCCGAAGTGACGCTGCGCAACGAGGGGCTGATCCTGCTGTCGGGCGGCCCCGACGGCCCGGTCAATCCCCTCTACGCCGCCGGCCGGGCGCCCGAGGGCGACGCGGCGTTGGCGCAGATGCAGGCGGTGTTCGGCGACCGGCTCTATGTCGAGCTGCAGCGCCACGGCCAGGCGCACGAGGCCGCCGCCGAGCCGGGGCTGGTGGCCTGGGCCTACGCCAACGCCGTCCCGCTGGTGGCCACCAACGACGTCTATTTCCCCACTGCCGACATGCACACCGCGCACGACGCCCTGATGTGCATCGCCGAGGGCTCGTTCATCAGCCAGGACGACCGCCGCAAGGTCACCGCCGACCACTGGTTCAAGCCCGCCGCGGCCATGCGCGCGACCTTCGCCGACCTGCCCGAGGCCTGCGACACCACCCTCGACATCGCCCGGCGCTGCGCCTTCATGGTCGACAAGCGCGACCCGATCCTGCCCGGCTTCGCCACCGTGGGCGGAAGGTCCGAGCCCGAGGAGCTGGCCCACCAGGCCCGCGAAGGCCTGAAGATGCGTCTGGCCACCGTCGAGCTGGCCGCGCCCGAGGCCGAGTACTGGGCCCGGCTGGAACGCGAGATCGAGGTCATCACCTCGATGGGCTTTTCCGGCTACTTCCTGATCGTTTCGGACTTCATCAAGTGGTCCAAGGCCCACGCCATCCCCGTGGGGCCGGGGCGCGGCTCGGGCGCCGGCTCGGCGGTGGCCTGGGCGCTCACCATCACCGGCCTGGACCCCCTGCGCTTCGGTTTGCTGTTCGAGCGGTTCCTGAACCCGGAGCGGGTATCGATGCCCGACTTCGACATCGACTTTTGCCAGGAGCGGCGGGAAGAGGTGATCGCCTACGTCCAGGACAAGTACGGCCGCGACCGCGTGGCCCAGATCATCACCTTCGGCACCCTGCAGGCCCGCGCGGTGTTGCGCGACGTCGGCCGGGTGATGCAGCTGCCCCTGGGCATGGTCGACCGCCTGGCCAAGATGGTCCCCAACAACCCGGCCAATCCGGTGACTCTGGCCCAGGCCATCGAGATCGAGCCCCGGCTGCAGCAGGCCAAGAAGGAGGACGACGCGGTCGCCCGCCTTTTGGAAGTGGCGCTGCGCCTGGAGGGCCTGTTCCGCAACGCCTCGACCCATGCCGCGGGCGTGGTGATCGGCGACCGGCCGCTGACCGAGCTGACCCCCCTCTACAAGGACCCGCGCTCGCCGCTGCCGGCCACCCAGTACAACATGAAGTGGGTCGAGAGCGCCGGCCTGGTGAAGTTCGACTTCCTGGGGCTGAAGACCCTGACCGTGCTCGACCGGGCGGTGCGCCACCTCAAGAAGCGCGGCGCCGGCATCGACCTCGACACCCTGCCGCTCGACGACCCGGCCACCTACGAACTGTTGGCCTCGGGGCAGGGGATCGGGGTGTTCCAGCTCGAAAGCCAGGGGATGCGCGACACCCTGCGCAAGCTGCGCTGCTCGTCGATCGACGAGATCACCGCCCTGATCTCGCTCTATCGGCCGGGCCCGATGGACAACATCGACACCTATGTCGACCGCAAGTTCGGCCGCCAGGCGCTGGACATGCTCCACCCCTCGCTCGAACCGATCCTGAAGGAGACCTACGGCGTCATCATCTACCAGGAGCAGGTGATGCAGATCGCCCAGATCCTGGCCGGCTACTCCCTGGGCGAGGCCGACCTCCTGCGCCGGGCCATGGGCAAGAAGAAGAAGGAGGAGATGGACCAGCAGCGCGCCCGGTTCATCTCCGGCGCCGCCGAAAAGGACGTCTCGGCCGAGCAGGCCGGAGGCATCTTCGACCTGGTGGCCAAGTTCGCCGGCTACGGCTTCAACAAGAGCCACGCGGCGGCCTATGCGGTGATCGCCTACCAGACCGGCTGGCTGAAGGCGAACGCTCCGGTGGAGTTCTTCGCCGCCTCGATGAGCCTGGACCTGTCCAACACCGACAAGCTGGCGGTGTTCTACCAGGACGCCCGGCGCTTCCAGGTCAAGGTGCGGCCGCCCGACATCAACCGCTCCGGCGCCGACTTCGAGGTCGAGGGCGGCGAGGTGCTGTACGCCCTGGGCGCCATCCGCAACGTCGGCATGGAGGCCATGCGCCACGTGGTCGAGGTGCGCGAGGCCGGCGGGCCCTTCGCCGACCTGTTCGACTTCCTGGAGCGGATCGACCCGCGCAGCGTCAACAAGCGGGCGATCGAGAACCTGGCCCGGGCCGGCGCCTTCGACCGCCTGCACCCCAACCGGGCCCAGATCGTCGGTTCGGCCGACGTGCTGATCGCCTACGCCCAGTCCAAGGCCGCCGACCGGGTCTCCGACCAGATCTCCATGTTCAGCGGCGACGTGGCCCAGGCCCGCCCGCGGCTGCCGCCCACCGAGCCCTGGGTCGGCCCGGCCCAGCTCGACGAGGAACTGGCGGCGGTGGGATTCTACCTCACCGGCCACCCGCTGGAGGACATGGTCGAGGTCCTGCGCCGCCGCCACACCGTCCTCTTCGCCGAGGCCCTGCAGCAGGCCGAGGAGGGCAAGGAAGCTTTCCGCATGTGCGGGGTGGTGCGCCGCCGCCAGGAGCGGGCCTCGCAGAAGGGCGACAAGTTCGCCTTCGTCTCGCTCTCGGACCCCACCGGGGAATATGAGGTGCTGTTCCCGCCCGAGGCCCTGCGTAGCTGCCGCGAGGTGCTGGAGCCCGGCGCCTCGGTGATCATCAAGGTCCGCGCCAAGTCCAAGGACGGCGAGGTCCGCTTTTTCGGCGACGCCGCCGAGACCCTCGACAAGGCGCTGGAGAGCGTGGCGGCGAACCTTCGCGTCCACCTGTCGCCGGCGACCTTGGACATGGGCAGCCTGAAGAAGCGGCTGCAGCCGGCGGCCGGCGCCAAGGGCGGCGAGGTGGTGCTGGTCGGCGCCATCGGCCAGGGCAGGGAGGTCGAGCTGAAACTCCCCGGCCGCTTCCAGCTCGACGCCGCTCTACGCGGTGCGCTGAAGACCGCGCCGGGGGTGGTGTTCCTGGAGGACGCTTAGGCGTCCGCGCCGGCGCTTTCGGCCCCGCCGCCGCCTGCGCCCTTGCCTTTACCGCCGTTCTCGCCTATCTGGCCGGCCATCTCACACGCAGGCGTTCGGCTGCATCGGGGTAGGTCCCCCGGTCGTGTCCGTTCCGGTCCCCAAACGGGGGTTTGCCTGCGGAGGCCAACCGGAAGAAAGCGAAACCACCATGGCTCTGCCTGAATTCAACATGCGTCAGCTCCTGGAAGCCGGCGCCCACTTCGGCCACCAGACCCACCGCTGGAACCCGAAGATGGACCGCTACATCTTCGGATCGCGGGCCAACATCCACATCATCGACCTGTCGCAGTCGATCCCGCTCCTGCACCAGGCCCTGGTCAAGGTGCGCGAAGTCGCCGCGTCCGGCGGCCGCGTGCTGTTCGTCGGCACCAAGCGCCAGGCGTCCGAGCCGGTGGCCTCCACCGCCAAGCGCTGCGCCCAGTACTACGTCAACCACCGCTGGCTGGGCGGGACCCTCACCAACTGGCGCACCATCTCCCAGTCTATCGCGCGCCTGCGCGAGCTGGAGACCGTGCTCGACGGCCACGGCGAGGGCCGCACCAAGAAGGAGCTGCTGCAGCTCACCCGCGAACGCGAGAAGCTCGAGCTTTCCCTGGGCGGAATCAAGGACATGGGCGGGATTCCCGACCTGATGTTCGTGATCGACACCAACAAGGAAGCCATCGCGATCCAGGAAGCCCGCAAGCTGAACATCCCGGTGATCGCCATCCTCGACACCAACTCGGACCCGGACGGCATCACCTACCCGATCCCGGGCAACGACGACGCCAGCCGGGCGCTGCAGCTCTATTGCGACCTGATCGCCGACGCCGTGCTGGACGGCCTGGCCGCCGGCCAGGCGGGCGCGGGCGTCGATCTGGGCGCCTCGGAAGCCCCGGCCGAGCCGGTGCTGCGCACCGAGGCCGCCCTGGAAGCCGTCCCGGCCGAGCCGGGCTCGATGTAATCGCCGCGACGGCGCCTCGTCTCGGGGCGCCGTCGCGGATTTGAGACGCGGGCGTGCTGGATTTCCGGCGGCCCGCGTCGGTCTGAATCAATCGGAGGAATTCCCATGGCCGAGATCACCGCTCAGCTGGTCAAGGAACTGCGCGACAAGTCCGGCGTCGGCATGATGGACTGCAAGAAGGCCCTGACCGAGAACGCCGGCGACCTCGAACAGGCGATGGATTGGCTGCGCCTCAAGGGCCTATCCAAGGCCGCCAAGAAGTCCGACCGCGTCGCGGCCGAGGGCCTGGTGGCCATCGCCCTGCGCAACGACGGCAAGGGCGGCGTCGGCGCGGCCATCGAACTGAACAGCGAGACTGACTTCGTCGCCCGCAACGACCTGTTCCAGCAGGCCGCCCGCAAGATCGCCCAGATCGCCCTCGACACCGACGGCCAGGTCCACAACATCGCCGCCGCCCCCTGTGAGACGGGCACGGTCGCCGACGTGGTCACCAACCTGATCGCCACCGTCGGCGAGAACATGATGGTGCGCCGCGCCGCCCGCTTCGAAGTGGAGAACGGCGTGGTCGCGGCCTATGTCCACAACGCGGTCACCCCGGAGCTGGGGCGCATCGGCGTGCTGGTGGCCCTGAGTTCGACGGCGTCGGACAAGGCCGCCCTGCTCGACCTGGGCCGCAAGATCGGCATGCACGTGGCCGCCACCCAGCCGCAGTCGCTGACCACCGAGGACCTCGACCCGGCGGCGGTGGAGCGCGAGCGCGCCATCTTCACCGAACAGGCCGAAGCCTCCGGCAAGCCGCCGGCGGTGATCGAGAAGATGGTCGAAGGCCGGATCCGCAAGTTCTACGAGGAGGTGGTGCTGTTGAAGCAGGCCTTCGTGATGAACCCGGACCAGACCGTCGAGGCGCTTCTGGCCGAGCAGTCCAAGGCCCTGGGGGCCCCCATCGCCGTGGCCGGCTTCACCCGTCTGGGCCTTGGCGAAGGCGTCGAGAAGAAGACCGACGACTTCGCCAGCGAGGTCGCCGCCCTGACGGGCCAGAGCTGACCTGAACGGTATCGAGGCGGACCCCCGCCCCGCTCCCTGACTCGCGCGGGTCCCGCGCGAGCGGGGCCGGGCGGTTCCACCACCGTTCACAGATCATTCGGCGGCGGGCCTCGCGCACCCGCCGCCGTTTGCGTCTATGCTGCGCGCGCGCCGAATCCCCCGCCCGGAGCCTCCATGACCTCTCCCGAACTCCGGCCGCCGGTCTACCGCAAGGTTCTGCTCAAGGTGTCCGGCGAGGTGCTGATGGGCGACACGCCCTACGGCATCGACATGAAGACCGTCGACGCCATCGCCCTCGAGATCGCCGAGGTGGTCCGCCGCGGGGTGGAACTGTGCCTGGTGATCGGCGGCGGCAACATCTTCCGCGGCCTCTCGGCCGCCGCCCGGGGCATGGAGCGGGCCAGCGCCGACTACATGGGTATGCTGGCCACGGTGATGAACGCCATCGCCATGCAGAACGCCCTGGAGCGCATCGGCGTCGACACCCGGGTGCAGTCGGCCATCCCGATGCAGTCTGTGTCGGAGCCCTACATCCGCAGGAAGGCCCTGCGCCACCTGGAAAAGGGGCGGGTGGTGATCTTCGCCGCCGGCACCGGCAATCCCTATTTCACCACCGACACCGCCGCGGCCCTGCGCGCCGCCGAGATGGGCTGCGACGCCCTGCTCAAGGGCACCAGCGTCGACGGGGTCTACACCGCCGACCCCAAGCGCGATCCCAAGGCGGTCCGCTACGACCGGCTGAGCTACTTGGACGTGCTGAGCCAAGACCTTAAAGTCATGGACGCGTCGGCGATCAGCCTGATGCGCGAGAACGCGATCCCGATCGTGGTCTTCTCGATCCGCCGGCACGGGGCGCTCCTCGACGTGCTGACGGGGCAGGGGACCTACACGGTCATTTCCGAAGAACCGCTCGATCCCGAAGAGCGGTAGGCGGCCAGCGAGCAGAGACGACCATGAGCACCGACGACAAGCCCGACCTGTCCAAGTTCCGCGACCGGATGGACAGGTCCATCGCCGCCCTGAAGGAAGAGTTCGGCGGCCTGCGCACCGGGCGGGCCTCGGTCCACCTGCTGGACCCCGTCAGCGTCGACGCCTACGGCTCGTCCATGCCCCTGAACCAGGTCGCCGCCATCAGCGTGCCCGAGCCGCGGCTGATCACGGTCAGCGTCTGGGACAAGTCGATGGTGGCCGCCGTGGACAAGGCCATCCGCGCCGCCAACCTGGGCCTGAACCCGATGATGGACGGTCAGACCCTACGCATCCCCGTTCCTCCGCTCACGGAGGAGCGCCGCAAGGACCTGGCCAAGCTCGCCGGCAAGTACGCCGAGCAGCAGAAGGTGGCGGTCCGCAACGTCCGCCGCGAGGCGATGGAGGACCTGAAGAAGATGGAAAAGGACGGCGCCATCTCCCAGGACGACCACAAGCGGATGGGCGAACAGGTCCAGCACTTCACCGACGACGCGGTGAAGCGGATTGACGAAGCCCTTAAAACCAAAGAGCAAGAGATCATGCAGGTCTAAGGGGCCTGGCGCCCCTTGCGCGTCAGGGCCGGGGCCATTCGAAGGGAAGCGGGTTGATGTCGCCCAAAGCGGGGACGAGTTCAGGGCCAGGCGCCCCGCCGCGATCCGCTGCCCGCCACGTCGCCATCGTCATGGACGGCAACGGCCGCTGGGCCAAGCGGCGCGGCCTGCCGCGCACCCTGGGCCACCGCGCCGGGGTCAATGCGCTCAAGCGCACCGTCGAGGGCGCCGCCGGGCTGGGCTTGGAATGGCTGACCGTGTTCGGCATCTCCACCGAGAACTGGCGCCGCCCGGCCTCGGAAGTGTCCGAGCTGATGACCCTGCTCAAGAGCTATGTCGAGAGCGACCTGGCCCGGCTCGAGCGCGAGGGCGTGCGGGTCCGGATCATCGGCCGCCGCGCCGGCCTGGCCCCCGACATCCTGGAGGTGATCGAACGGGCCGAGGCGCGCACCGCCCACAACCACGCCTTCAACCTGCAGGTGGCCTTCAACTACGGCGGTCGGGCCGACATCGTCGACGCCGCGCGCCGCTACGCCGCCGACCTGGCCTCGGGGGCGGCGGCGCCCGACGGACTGAACGAGGAGGCGTTCGAGCGCTACCTGTCCAGCGCCGCGGGCCCGCCGGTGGACCTGATCGTACGCACGTCCGGGGAGCGGCGGCTGTCCAACTTCCTGCTGTGGGAGGCGGCCTACGCCGAGCTGGTGTTCCAGGACGTGTTGTGGCCGGACTATGGACCCGGTGAGCTGAAGGCGGCCCTGGACGAGTTCCAGGCCCGCGACCGGCGGTACGGCGGAGTAGACGTCGATGGCGTCCTCGCGGCCGGCTAAGGCCTTCGACTGGAAGAACCTGCGGCTTCGGGTGCTGTCGACGGCGGTCCTGGCGCCGGCGGTGGTGCTTGTCTTCTGGCTGGGCGACCTCCCTTTCCTGGTGCTGGTCGCCGCCGCCGTCGCCATGCTGGCGGTGGAGTGGGGCAAGATGAGTTCGCCGGACACGCCGCTCCGCACGGCCCTGGCCATGGCCGCCGCCGTCCTGGTCTGCGTGGTCGCCGCCTATGTGGGCCATCCCCGGATCGCCTGGCTGCTGCTGCCGGCGGGCGCCGCGGTGGCCGCCCTGGTGGTGCGCGCCCGCGGCCTGGCCGAGCGCCCGGCCGACGCGGCTTTCGGCGTGCTCTATATCGGCGGCCCCTCGATCGCCCTGGTCTGGCTGCGCAGCGGCGAGAGCGACGTCGGGCGCGACTGGGCCCTGATGCTTCTGGCCATCACCTGGTCGGCCGACATCTTCGCCTTCGTCGCCGGCACCGTGTTGAAGGGTCCCAAGCTGTGGCCGCGGTTCTCCCCCAACAAGACCTGGTCGGGCCTGATCGGCGGGCTGGTCGCCTCGGCCCTGGCGGCGATGATCGTGGTGGCGGTGGCCAAGGGCGAGGGCGACCCCACCCGCGGCTGGGCCGCCACCATCGGCCTTGTGGTGGGGATGTTCACCATGGCCGGCGATCTTTGGGAATCGATGCTGAAGCGCAGGTTCGGGGTGAAGGATTCCGGCGACCTCATCCCCGGTCACGGCGGCCTGCTGGACCGGGTCGACGGGCTGATGTTCGCCATCATGGCCATGGCCGGCGCGCGGCTGGTCGCCCACGTCACGGGATATCTCTGATGTTACGTCGTTCTGTCGCGGTGCTGGGGTCCACCGGCTCGGTGGGGGTCTCCACCCTGGACCTGCTGGCCCGCGCCAAGGCCTGCGGGACCGCCGAGGTCGAGGTCCTGGCCCTGACCGCCGGGCGCAACGTCGCCTTGCTGGCCGAACAGGCCTGGCGCTGGCGCCCGCGCCTGGCCGTCATCGCCGACGCGACCCTGTTCCCGGAGCTGAAGTCCCGCCTGGCCGGCTCGGGCGTCGAGGCCGCGGCGGGCGACGCCGCCCTGATCCAGGCCGCGACCTGCGGCGCCAATTGGGTGATGGCCGCCATCGTCGGCGCCGCGGGCCTGGCGCCGACCCTGGCCGCCGCGCGTACCGGCGCCATCGTCGCCCTGGCCAACAAGGAGAGCCTGGTCTGCGCCGGCCCGGCCCTGCTCCAGGCCGCCCACGACGCCGGCGGCGTGGTGATCCCGGTCGATTCCGAGCACTCGGCGATCTTCCAAGTGTTGCAGCCGGCCGCCGCCGCGCGCGTCTCGCGCCTCATTTTGACCGCTTCCGGAGGGCCTTTTCGCAGCTGGACGCGGGAGCAGATGGCCCGGGCGACCCCCGCCCAGGCGGTGGCGCATCCGAATTGGAACATGGGCGCCAAGATTTCGATCGATTGCGCGACGATGATGAACAAGGGCCTCGAAATGATCGAGGCTTCGTACCTGTTCGCCACCCCTGAAACGAAGATCGAGGTCCTGGTGCATCCCCAGTCGGTGGTCCACAGCCTGGTGGAGTACGAAGACGGCTCCACCCTGGCGCAGCTGGGCCCGCCGGACATGCGCGCGCCGATCGCCTGCGCCCTGGCCTGGCCCGACCGGCTGCCCTGGCCGGCGCCCAAGCTCGACCTGCCGGCGGTGGGCGCGCTGACCTTCGAGGCGCCCGACCCCGAACGTTTCCCTGCCCTGTCCCTCGCCCGTCAGGCGCTGCGCGAGGGGGCAGGGGCGCCGGCGGCCCTGAACGCGGCCAACGAGACGGCCGTGGCCGCCTTCCTTGACCGCCGGATCGGCTTTCTTGATATAGTCGCCTCGGTTGCCGAAACCCTCGAGCGGATGTCCGCCGGCAGTGATCTTCGCAGGACCGACGGCGACGCGGTCGAGCGGGCCCTGCAGATCGACGGATCCGCCCGTCGTGTCGCCGCCGAGGTGGTGGCGCGGCTCGACCCGCCCTTGAGCGACCCGGAAGGTCTCCGAGCATGACGGCATTTTTCCACGCGGCCCTGCTCTACATCCTGCCGTTCCTGTTCGTCCTGACCCTGGTGGTGACGATCCACGAGCTCGGCCACTTCCTGGTGGCCCGCTGGCTGGGCGTGGCGGTGGACCGCTTCGCCATCGGCTTCGGCCGGCCGATCCTGAGCTTCACCGACAAGGGCGGGGTCGAATGGCGTTTCGGCTGGATTCCGCTCGGCGGCTACGTCCGGTTCGCCGGCGACGCCGAGGCCAGCTCCACCGTGCCCGACGCCGAGGCCCTGGCGGCGATGCGGGCGCAGATCCGACAGCGCCGCCTCGAAGCCCACGCGCGCCTGGCGCAGGCGCGCTCCGAACCGGCCTATGCGACCGCCAGCGGCGTGGCGGCCCTGAGCGACGACGCCCTCGAAGCCGACCTGCGCCGCGAAGGCGTCCTGCCCGAGGAGGCCTACTTCCATTTCAAGCCGGTCTGGGTCCGGGCCCTGGTGGTGGTCGCCGGGCCGGCGGCTAATTTCGTGCTGGCGATCACCCTGTTCGCCGTGCTGTTGGCCGCGGTGGGCGAGACGGTGGTCAAGCCCAGGGTCGGCGCCGTCGTCCCGGGCAGCGCCGCGGCCCGCGCCGGCTTCATGGCCGGCGACCTCGTCACCGCCATCGACGGGCGGCGCATCAACGACTTTATGCAGCTGAAGCAGTTCGTGGCCCTGCGCGCCGGCCAGACCATCCGCTTCGAGGTCCAGCGCGGACCGTCGCAGGTCGAGCTCACCGCCACGCCGGTGCGGCGGTTGGAGACCGATCGCCTGACCGGGACCTCGGCCCGCCTGGGCTCGCTGGGCCTGTTCAGCTCCAGCCGCCCCGGCGACATCTACCGCAAACGTTACAGCCCGGCCGAAGCCGTGGTCGGCGGGACCAGGCGGACCTGGGACATCCTCGAGACCACGGTCTTCTACCTCGGTCGGCTGGTCAGGGGCCTCGAATCGGGCGACCAGCTCGGCGGCCCCTTGCGGATCGCCGCCACCTCCGCCGGCGCCGCCAAGGCCGGCGCCGACGGGGCGACCGACCTGGGCGGCAAGGTCTTGGGGGGGGCGGTCGCCCTGCTCAGCCTGGCGGCGGTGCTTTCGGTCGGGATCGGCTTCATGAACCTGCTGCCGGTGCCGGTGCTCGACGGTGGTCACCTGTTGTTCTACGCCTACGAGGCGGCCTTCCGCCGGCCGTTGGGAGCGCGGGTCCAGGCGGCCGGCTACCGTGTAGGCCTTGCTTTGCTGTTGGGATTGATGTTGTTCGCCACCTGGACCGACCTGCAGCAACTGCGCGTGTTCAAAATCATCGGCGGGCTGTTCTCCTGAACCCCGCCGCTTCCGCCCACGGTAGACGAATGTCCTCACTCCGCGCCTGCCGCTCCGCGACGCTTGTGTTCGCCATGGCCCTCATGGCCACGTCGGCCTTGACTCGGCCAGCCGTGGCCCAGGCCCAGGCCCCGATCGCCCCCATCCCCGTCGCCCCGGCGCCGGCCGCCCCCGCGCCCACCGCCATCCTGCCGGTGCCCGGGCCAGCGCCCGCCGCCGCCCCCGGCGGGGCCGCCGCCTCGGACCTTCAGCCCGGCCAGGCCGCGGTCGTGCGCGACATCGTGATCCAGGGCAACGAACGGATCGAGGCCTCCACCGTCGCCTCCTACCTGCCGATCGCCCGCGGCGACCGGGTCGACTCGGCGGTGCTCGACACCGCTCTGAAGGCCCTGGGCCGCACCGAACTGTTCGCCGACGTCCAGCTGGAGATGCAGGGCGCCACCCTGGTGGTCCGGGTGGTCGAGAACCCGATCATCAACCAGGTGGTGTTCGAGGGTAACCGCGCGCTCAACGACGAGAAGCTGCGCGACGAGGTGACCATCCATCCGCGCTCGATCTTCACCCGCGCCCACGTCCAGGCCGACGTGCAGCGGATCGTCGAGCTTTACCGCCGCTCGGGACGAATCTCGGCCTCGGTGACGGCCGAGATCGTCGAGTTGCCGCAGAAGCGCGTCGACCTGATCTTCAAGATGGACGAAGGCGCCAAGACCGGCATCGACCACATCAACTTCCTCGGCAACAAGGCGTTCTCGGACAACAACTTGCGTGACGCCATCGTCACCACCGACACGCACTGGTACAAGTTCTTCACCAGCAACGACAATTACGACCCCGACCGGATCGAGTACGACCGCGAGCAGCTGCGCAAGTACTACACCAACAAGGGCTATTACGACTTCCGGGTGGTCTCCTCGATCGCCGAGCTGACCAACGACCAGAAGCGCTTCCTGGTCACCTTCACCATCGACGAAGGCGAGAAATACCGCTTCGGCAAGCTGGACGTCACCACCGGCGACGTGCGCCGCCTGAACGGCGAGGTGCTGCGCCAGCTGCTGCCGATCAAGGAAGGCCAGATCTACCAGGCCGACCGCATCGAGGCGGCGGTCGACGCCCTGACCTTCGCCGCCGGTTCGGCCGGCTTCGCCTTCGTCGACATCCGCCCCCGCTACACCCCCAACCGCGAGACCCACACCATCGACGTCAGCTTCGACGTCCGCGAGGGCCAGCGGGTCTACCTCGACCGCATCGACATCGTCGGCAACACCCGCACCATCGACCAGGTGATCCGGCGCGAGCTGCGCATCGCCGAGGGCGACGCCTACAACCGGGTGCTGGTCGACCGCTCGGTCACCGAGATCAAGCGCCTGAACTTCTTCAAGACCGTAGAGATCGAGCAGGTCCCCACCGGCGCGCCGGACCGCACCAACCTGCGGGTGAAGGTGGAGGAGCAGCCCACCGGCGAGCTCAGCTTCGGCGCCGGCTATTCCTCGGTCGACAAGCTGCTGCTCGACATCGGCATCAGCGAGCACAACTTCCGCGGCCGCGGCCAGGACGTGCGCCTGCGCGCCTCCGTGGGTTCCCTGCGCCAGCAGATCGACGCCTCCTACACCGAGCCCCGCTTCCTGGGGCGCGACCTGCGCGGGGGGCTGAACGCCTATTCCTATCGCTACGACTTCCAGGACCAGGCGGGCTTCCAGACCAAGTCGCTGGGGGTCGGGGCGACCGTCGGCTGGCCGATGACCATCTCGACCTACTTCCAGGGCCGCTACACCATCCACACCGACAGCGTGGTGGTCGACGGCGCCTCCTGCGACGCGGGCCTGATCTCGATCACCATCTGCGACCAGCGCGGCAACAGCCTGACCTCGCAGCTCGGCTACACGCTGAGCATGGACAAGCGCAACGACCCGATCAAGCCGACCCGCGGCTTCTTCGCCACCGTGGGCCAGGACTTCGCCGGCGTCGGGGGCAACGTGCAGTTCGTCAAGTCCGACTTCCAGGGCAGCTGGTACTACGGCATCACTTCGGGGATCATCCTCCAGGCCAACGGCTCGGCCGGCTACATCTTCGGGTGGGGCGGCGACTCGGTGCGGATCAACGACCGCTACTTCAAGGGCGGCAACACCTTCCGCGGCTTCGAGACCGCCGGCATCGGCCCGCGCGACACCGCTTACCAGGAGGCCCTGGGCGGCAAGGCCTACGCCATCGGCTCGTTCGAGCTGAACTTCCCCAACCTGCTGCCCGAGCAGTACGGCATCAAGACCGCGCTGTTCACCGAGTTCGGGACACTCGGCCTACTGGACAAGTCGGCGAAACTTTCGCCTACGGTGCAGGACAACCTGGGCTTCCGGGCGTCCGCGGGCATCAGCGTGTTCTGGAACGCCCCCGTCGGGCCGATCCGCCTCGATTTCAGCAAGATTCTCCGCAAGGAAGCCTACGACCGCACCGAAGGCTTCCGTTTCTCAACCTCAACTCAATTCTAGGCGCCATGAAAGCAATTCAACTGCTCACCGCCACGGCCGCCCTGGCCGTCGTCGCGGCCACCGCCCACTCCGCTTCCGCCGCCGCAGCAGCAGCGGCTCCCGCCGCTGCTCCGCGTCCCGCCGCCGCCGCCCCTGCCGCCCCCGCCGCCGGTTCGGTGGCGCTGACGCCGCCGCCCGGAGCGCCCATTCCCGGCATGTGCGTCTTCTCGCTGGAACGCGCCATCGGCGAATCCACCGTCGGCAAGGCGTTCAACGCGCGGATGCAGCAGATTACGGCCCAGGCCGAGGCCGAGCTGGCGCCCGAGCGCACCGCCCTCCAGACCGAGGCTACCACCCTCCAAGGCCAGCAGGCGAGCCTCGCCGCGGACGCCTTCCAGCAGCGCGCCACCGCCCTGAACCAGCGCATCCAGGCCTACAGCGCCAAGGAAGACCTGCGTTCGCGGGAGATCGACGCCACCCAGCAGAAGAACCTTCAGCGCATCGCCGTCGAAGTGAACCCGCTGCTGGCCGGGGTCTACACCGCTCGCCGCTGTGCGGTGGTGTTCACCGCCGAGGCCCTGATCAACGTCAATCCGGCGATGGACATCTCCGACGACGTGACCAAGTCGCTCAACGGCAAGATGACCACCATCGCCTTCGACCGCGAGCGCCTCGACCAGCAGGCCGTTCCCGCTCCGGCCGCCGCCGCCGCGCGCCCGCGCTGAGGCGGCGGACGGCGGGCGGCGCCGCCGCCCCTGTGGAGCTGAGGGGGAGGCCATGCCGGATCCGCGATTCTATGAGGCGTTGGGCCCGGCGACCCTCGACGAGCTGGCCGCCCTGGCTGGGGCGGTCCTCGCCGACCCGGCCGTCGGCGCCCGCCGCATCGACGGCGTGGCGCCCCTCGGCCTGGCCCAGCCTGGCCACCTGGCCTATCTCGCCGACCGCCGCTACGCCGCGGCGCTGGAGGGCACCCGTGCGGCCGCCTGCTTCATGCGTCAAGGCGACGCCGGGCGTGCGCCGGCCGGCTGCGCGGTCCTGCTCACCGCCGAGCCCCAGGCCGCCTACGCCCGTGCTGCGCACCGGCTGCATAGGCCCCGAGTCCATCCGGCGCAGAGCCCCGCCGTCCACCCCGATGCCGAGCTCGAGGCCGGCGTCATGGTGGCGGCGGGCGCGGTGATCGGCCCCGGCGCCCGTATCGGCGCCGAGACGGTCATCGGCGCGGGGGCGGTGATCGGCCCCGGCGTCGCCATTGGCCGCGGCTGCCGCGTCGGCGCCAACGCCGTCATCGGCTTCGCCCTGGTCGGCGACCGTGTCTCCATCCATGCCGGCGCCGTGATCGGCGAGCCGGGCTTCGGCGTCGCCGGCGACGGGGCAGGGGTGGTGGACGTGCCTCAGCTCGGCCGCGTCGTCCTGCAGGACGGGGTGACCGTCGGGGCCTGCAGCTGTATCGACCGCGGCGCCTGGGACGACACCGTGGTCGGCGAGAACACCAAGATCGACAACCTTGTGCAGATCGCCCACAACGTCCGCATCGGCCGCAACTGCGTGCTGGCGGCCTATACCGGGATTTCCGGCAGCGTCGTGATCGGCGACGGGGCCATGTTCGGCGGCCGCGCCGGCGTCGCCGACCACCTTAAGGTCGGGGCCGGCGCCAGGATCGGGGCCGCCGCTGCGGTCATGAGGGATGTGCCCGCCGGGGCGACCTGGGCCGGGCAACCGGCCCGGCCCCTGCGCAACTGGCTGCGGGAAACCGCGTGGCTGGGACGTGCGGCGCAAGGGGGCGGGCGTGGCCTGAGGGGGGCCGAAGACGATGAGTAGCGAGACCACACCTGAGTCCGAGGGCGGGATCGCCATCGACATCGCCGAGATCCTGCGCCGGATCCCGCACCGCTATCCCTTCCTGCTAGTCGACCGCGCCGAGGACTACCGGCCGCACCAGTCGATCGTCGGGATCAAGTGCGTGACCATGAACGAGCCCTTCTTCCAGGGGCACTTCCCCGAAAACCCGGTCATGCCCGGCGTGCTGATCATCGAGGCCATCGCCCAGACCGGCGCGGTCCTGATGTCCAAGACCCTGGACGCCGACGTCGACGGCAAGACCATCTTCTTCATGTCGATGGACAACGTCCGCTTCCGCACCCCGGTGCGTCCCGGCGACGTGCTGCGAATGCCCGTCGAGGTGCTGCGCGCCCGCTCGGACGTCTACAAGTTCAAGGGCCAGGCCTTCGTCGGCGACAAGCTGGCGGCGCAGGTCGAGTTCGCCGCCATGGTGGTCGAGAACCGCTGATGGCCTTGGTTGATCCTACCGCCCAGGTGGCGCCGGGCGCGACCCTCGGCGCCGGCGTCCAGATCGGCCCCTATTGCATCGTCGGCCCGCGGGCCGTTCTGGGCGACCGGGTGCGCCTGGTCAGCCATGTCGTCATCGAGGGCGTCACCGAGCTTGGGGAGGACACCGTGGTCCACCCCTTCGCGGTCCTCGGCGGCGCGCCCCAGCACCTCGCCCACCGCGGCGAGGCGACCTCCCTGATCGTCGGCGCCCGCAACATCATCCGCGAGCACGTCACCATGCACACTGGGACGGTGCTGGGCGGCGGCGTGACCCGGGTCGGCTCGGACGGCCTCTTCATGGTCGCCAGTCACGTCGCCCACGACTGTCAGGTGGGCGACAACGTGGTGTTCGCCAACAACGCCACGCTGGGCGGCCACGTCCAGCTCGGCGATTATGTCTTCATGGGCGGCCTAAGCGCGGTGCATCAGCATAGCCGGGTCGGCCGCTACGCCTTCGTCGGCGGGTTGGCGGCGGTAACCCGTGACGTCATCCCGTTCGGCTCCGTGCGAGGCAATCCCGCCGGGCTCGAAGGCCTGAACCTGGTGGGGTTGAAGCGCCGCGGTTTCTCCCGCGAAGCCATAAACGACCTCCGCTCGGCCTACCGCCTGCTGTTCGCCCCGGAAGGGACCTTCCAGGAGCGCCTGGACGACGTGGCCCGGGTGTTCGCCGCCTCGCCGGAGGTGGCCGAAATCGTCGATTTCATCCGCGCCGACGCCAGTCGGCCCCTTTGCCTGCCCTCGGCGTGAGCCCGGCGCCCGGCTCAAAGCTCGGGCTGGTCGCGGGCGGCGGGGCCTTGCCGGTGGCGCTGGCGCAGCGCTGCGTCGCCGCGGGCCGCCCCCTGTTCGTGGTGAGGCTGGAAGGGTTCGCCGATCCTGAGCTCTTCGCCTTCGACGGGGACGAGGCCGGCGTCGTCGCCCTGGGCCGGGTGTTCGGCCTATTGCGTCAGGCCGGCTGCGAGGCGGTGTGCCTGGCCGGCCGGGTCGACCGCCCTGACTTCTCCACCCTCAAGCCCGACGCCCGCGGCCTGGAGGCCCTGCCGGGGCTGGTCGCCGCCGCGCGCCAGGGCGACGACGCCCTGCTGCGCTTTCTCGTGGGCGAGTTCGTGGCCGAGGGCTTCGCCGTAGAGGGCGCTCATGAGGTCGACGCCGGCCTGACCCTGCCCGCCGGTCCTCTCGGCGCGGTTTCGCCCGGTCCCGCACACGCCGCCGACGTCGCCGCGGCCCTGGCGACCGCCCGCGCGGTGGGCCGGCTCGACATCGGCCAGGCCGCCGTGGTCGTCGACGGTCTGGTGCTGGCGGTGGAGGCCCAGGAAGGCACCGCCGCCATGCTGTCGCGCTGCGCCGGGCTGCCGGCGGCGCTGCGCGGCGCGCCGGGGGCTCGCAAAGGCGTGGTCGCCAAGGCCCCGAAGCCGATCCAGGAGCGCCGGGTCGACCTGCCGGTGATCGGCCCCGACACGGTCGAGGCCGCCGCCGCGGCAGGACTGGCGGGGATCGCCGGGGAGGCCGGGGCCGTGCTGGTGATCGACCGGCCCCGCACCATCGCCCTCGCCGATCGCCTGGGCCTGTTCGTGGTCGGCGTGGTCCCGTGAACAAGGCCCGCCTGCGGGTCATGCTGGTGGCCGCGGAGGCCTCCGGCGACGCCCTGGGGGCGGGCCTGGCCCGGGCGCTGAAGGACCGGCTGGGCGAGGACGCGGTGGAGTTCGTCGGCGTCGGCGGCGCGGCCATGGCCGCCGAAGGGGTGCAAAGCCCCTTCGACATCGCTGAGCTGTCGATCCTGGGCATCTTCGAGGGGGTGAGGGCCTACCCCAGGGTGGTGCGCCGGGCCGACCAGACAGCCGCCCTGGCCGCCGCGGCGCGGCCGGACATCGCGGTGCTGATCGATTCCTGGGGCTTCACCCTGCGCGTGGCCCAGCGCCTGCGCCGCCAGGACCCCGCCCTGCCGCTGGTCAAATATGTCGGGCCCCAGGTCTGGGCCAGCCGGCCGCAGCGCGCCAGGACCTTGGCGGGGGCTGTGGATCTGCTGCTGACCCTCTACGCCTTCGACGCCCCCCTGTTCGAGGCGGCGGGGCTGAAGACCGTGTTCGTCGGCAATGCCGCCCTGCAGCGCGATTTCAGCGCCGCCGACCCGGCGCGGCTGCGCGCCCACATCGGCGCCGGCGCGGACGAGCCGATCCTGCTGGTCGCGCCTGGCAGCCGCCCCTCCGAGATCGCCCGGGTCCTGCCCGCCTTCGCCGCCGCCGCCGCGCGGCTGACGGCCGAGCGGCCGGGGCTGAAGGTGGTGATCCCGGTGGCAGGGGTGGTGGCGGGCGCGGTGCGCGAGGCCGTCCGCGGCTGGGCCGTCCTGCCCTGGCTGATCGAGGACGAGGCCCTGAAGGACGACGCCATGGCCGCGGCCACCGTGGCCCTGGCCTGTTCGGGCACGGTCACCACCGAACTGGCCCTGGCGGGCTGCCCGATGGTGGTGGGCTACCGCATCGGGGCGATGAGCTACCAGGTGATCAAGCGGCTGGTCCGCACCCGGTGGGTCTGCCTGCTCAACGTCGCCGCCGACCGCGAGATCGTCCCCGAGCTGATCCAGCACGCCTGCAACGGCCCGGCCCTGGCCCGCGAGGCCGCCCGCCTTCTGGACGACCCCGCCCGGCGCGCCGCCCAGGTCGCCGACCAGTCCGCGGCCCTGGACAGGCTCGGCCGCGGCGCCGGCGACCCCGCGCGGGGGGCTGCCGAGGCGGTGATCGCGCTGCTGAAGGAAAGAGGACTTATCTGACCCTTCTTCCCTCGGGGCCGGCCGCCATCACCACGGGCGCTGGTAAGCGTTCGGATTCAGCCAGTGGATCGACGCCGCCAGGGTGTCCAGGCGTCCCAGCTGGGCGGAGATCTCCCCGGCGGTGAGCGGGCGGTTGCGGTTGACGGTTAT
The DNA here is from genome assembly GCA_035493215.1 of Caulobacteraceae bacterium. Taxonomy (GTDB): domain Bacteria; phylum Pseudomonadota; class Alphaproteobacteria; order Caulobacterales; family Caulobacteraceae; genus NCED01. The sequence continues at coordinate 21,467 of DATJIO010000028.1, read as the reverse complement.
CTGCTTGGCCCGGTCGCGCATGGCGGCCAATTCCGTGAACACCCGTTGGGCCTCCGCGTCGTCGACGTCGTGTTCGCCCTGCGCCCGGCGGACCCGACCGTCCAGCCAGTCCTCGCGCACCTCGAGAGTCCAGGTGCTGCCCGGCGCCACCGGCGTGCCTGCCGGCGGCGGACCGCCCGCCCGCCCTCCGCCTGCGCCGCCGGCTCCCCCGCCGCCAGGGCCACCGCCGGCTCCCCCGCCGGGGCGCACCATTTGGGTCATGGCGACCCTGCAATCGGGGCTCACCTTGTCGCCGGCGGCGCGCATGCACTGAGCGGCCTCGGGGCCGGCCTTACCGGCACACAGGTTCGCCAGATCGACCGCGCAGACCTTCTGGAAGGCGTCTCGCGCCGCCTGTGGGGGTGGGGCGACGCCCTGAGCAAAGGCTGCGCCAGCGCTTGCGCCCGCAAGAGCGGCGGCAAGGATCAAAGCGTTCAATTTCATTTCGGTTCGCCCCTTCTATTGCATCATGAGGCGGCTATTCGGCGACGCCGAGGAGGCCGCAGGATCCCGACAGCTGGCCCGATGTCGGGCGCCGGGCGTGGCGCCCTGCGCTGAACACGGGAACCGGGAACGGAATCGCGCCGACCGTCGCCGGGCAGCGCGATTCCGCGCCGGCTAGTTGGCCGCGCCGATCAGCTTGAAGTCGGGGCTGACGAAGATGTGGTGCGGCCAGCTGGTGCCGATGTTGTGGACCAGGAATGTGCCGTCGGGCTCCTTCACGACACGGTCGACGATGCCGCCCGCGCTATAGGGGGCCGCCATTGCAACTTCGGTCGCCCTGTACGCTTCCGCGCCCGCGGCGATGGTCGTCCTGGAATCCGCCGCATCTCCCCAATCGGGATTGAGATTACCGATACGCCGGTCCGGTACAGGCAGGCCTTGGCGCGTCAGATCCAGGCCTGGCCGTGCCCCCGGGGGGCCGCCTGCGCCTGGGCCGGGGCCGCCCGGATTCGGGCCGTTCGGTATCGGCTTGAGGACAGCCACCACGGCCTCCGCCACCTTCATGGACATCACGCTTCCGGCCCCGTCGACGGGCTGCAGCACCACCTGGGTGGCCGCCAGCGTCATGCTGGCCCCGAAAGCGACCGGGCCGAGTACCCGCACTCTGTCGCCGACCTTGATGGAGCGCGCCGAGGCCTTGGCGGCGCCCCTCAGGTATTTCGTAGTGGGCGTCAATTCGACGGGCAGCGACTGACCGCCCGGCGCCGCTACCGTGAAGCCCTTTGCCGACACGGCGCTGACCACGCCGTAGGTGCCGCCTGCGGCCGGCGGGTGGACCGGTCTAGCGCCGCCCCCGAAGCCGCCCTGACCGCCCGGAGGACCTCCGCGGGGACCAGCGCCTTGCCCAGGCGGCTGCGCCGGCGCCTGAGCCATCGCAGCGGCGGCGACGCCGAGCATGAGCGCTCCGCCGAGTAGGATGGTGGAGATCGATCTCATAACAGGTTCCTTTCCTTATGAACGCCCCGTCGTGCGGCATTCAAATAATTGATTTGATTATATTTCAACTTAAGATTGAGCCCCAGAAGGGCCTCTTAGTAGGTGAAGCGCACTCCAGCGGTGAAGTAGCGGCCGAGCGGACTGGGGCCATTGGTCGGCGCTTGGGCGCCAGGGGTAGTGGTGGGCGCCTGCGGAATGATCAATGGCTCGTGGTTGAAGAGGTTGTTGATGGTGCAAAAGGCCTCCATCCTCTGCCTCTCGGTCTTGAAACGATAGCTGAGGCTGAGGTCGTGGGTGACCACGGCGGAGGCGAACGGGTCCGCGTAGATGACGGGCGTGAGCGCCGGAAGGGCTATGCGATGGGCAGCGGTATAGCCGATCTGCCAACTGGCCTTGAACGGCCCCAGGCTATAGTTGACGTTGCCCGTGACCCGAGGGACGAGGGGCGCGCTGAGGGGAGAGGCCGCCGCCGGGGCGCCCGGGGAGGCGATGGTGAGGTTCGTCGGCGAATAGGTCGCCAAGAGCCGTAGATCCGTATGGCCGGCCCATTTCGCCTGGATGTCGCTCATGTCGAAGCCGTAGCTCGCTTCGAGATCCCAACCTCGGGTGTACTGTTTGGCCAAGTTGAGGGGGAAGCTGTTGACTTGCTGAACAAAGCCGTCGGCTCCCCGCGGGACAGCCGAGCAATAGATAGAGGCGCCGCCTGACGCCGCGCAGGTGTTTATATCGGAAATGACGCCGGCGGCGCCAAGCAACGGTAATGAATTGCTGATCCCACCGACAATGGTAATGGAATAGTAGTCCAGAGCCATCCGGAATTTTGGGAGCCAACTCGGCGAGTAGACGCCACCTATGGTATAGGTTGTGGCGACTTCTGGCTTGATGTTGGTGTTTCCACCGGAGAATTGGGTGACGGTGTACTGTTGGTTGTTGAGTAGGGGATCGGTTATGGCGACCTGGCTGGTCGTCTGCGACTGGAACAACTCGTAGAGGGTGGGCGCGCGGATGTCGCGCGATTTCGTTGCGCGGATGCGTAGATCATTGACCGGCTGGTAATTCAGGCCGACCTTCCAGGTGGTGGCCGGGCCGGAGACGCCGTACTGGGTGTAACGCAGGGCGCCGCTGAACTCCAGATTCTGCGCCAGCGGGAGGTTCTTCAGCAAGGGAACTACGGTTTCGCCGCCGACCTCCCACACCGAGTTCTCGCCGTATTGCGCAGCAAAGGTATTGCCCAGGAATGGCGTGCTGGGAGCCGCTCCCCTGGGTCCGTTGGTCGTCCACGTCTGCCTTAAGCCGGTAAGTTGCGGCGCCGTGTTCGGGGAGGCGTCTGTGGTCTGGGTGAGGCTCACCCAGCGGGCCTCGGCGTTGAGCGACACCGACACCGGGCCGGCCCAGTCGTTGAAGGCGGAGCCCGAGATGCTGGCCGATAGTTCGTCAGTCTTGTTTAAGATATCGTAGGCCGTATTCTGCATGATGTAGGCCAGCGACGCCGGGCTTTCGTTGCCTTGCCCGATGAAATTGAGCGGCGTGCATCCCGGATAGAGGCTGGCGCTGGAGGTCAAGCTGACGGCGCAGACGATGGCGCCGCTGGGGTCCTTGACCGCATCCAGAGCGGCGTAGAAGTGCGACGTATTGATATTATTGTCGTTTTCGACGTGGGTATGCCCCTTGCCGTGCGTGTAGGAGGCGTTCCAGTTGAACGCGTCGTTGTAGACCTTGCCTTTCAGGCCAAGGGTGGTCGTAAGGGCCGAGTCCCATTGATGGGTCTGACGCATGTCGAACAGGTTCTGCGGCAGGGACGTCAGAGTGAAGGTGGCGGGCCTGCCCGGGGCCGAGGCGGCGGTCAACGCCGTCTGAACGTTCGCGGGAAGGTAGGGATTGCCGCTAATGACCGTCACGGACTGCGCGGCTGGCGGGATAAGGTAGTCGGTCTGCGAGAGGCCAAAGGCGAACTGGCCATAGGCTGTGATCCCATGGCCCACATCGTAGTCGAAGCGGGCGAACAGATTGTGGGTGTCCACCGGCTTGATCAGCTGGCCGCCGGTGAAATAGGCCCCGTCGCCCCCCACCTGCAGACCCGGGGTGCCCGTGGCGACGCCGTTGGTGAACGGCGCCAGGACTCCAGCGCCGACGAATTGCTGGTTCGCAATCGCCGCCGTCAGCGCGGCGGTTTGCGCCGGGGTCGCCCCTGTCGGCGCGCTGACGTAGCCGCCCAGGGTCGTCGTCGCCATGCGCATGTTGTTGTACAGCACATAGGGATTTGCGTCTGTGCCGGCCCCGGCATAGCCCGGGGCGTTGCTTGTATAGCTGCGATCGGACTGGTCGAGACCCGCCGACTTGTTGTACTCGTAGCTGGCCTCGAAGTGACCCTTGTCGAGCACCCGTGTCCCGAAGGCCAGGCTGACCTTTCCCGAAGGCGCGTCCCCATAGGTGGATATCCCCCCCTGGACCGAACCTTTTAGGCCGTTGAACTTGGTGTCGAGGATGTAGTTGACCACCCCGCCGACCGCGTCCGATCCGTAGATGGCGGAAGCGCCGCCGGTGACGATGTCCACGCGCTGGACCAGCGCCTGCGGCAGGGTGTTGACGTCGACGGTTCCGGTGATGTTGGTCGCCGGCACGCGCACGCCGTCCAGCATGACCAAGGTTCGATTCTGGTTGAGCCCGCGCAGGTTGAGGTAGTTCCCGGCCGGGGCCTGGGCGCCGGTATTGGCCTGGGCGGTGAACTGCGGTGAGAAGGCCGGCAGCTTGTTCAGGGCGTCTGCGAGGTTGGTCGGGGTCGTCGCGAGCAAATCGGCCACGGTGACCACGGTGACCGGAGTGGGCGCCAAATAGCCGTCGCGGACGATGCGGCTGCCGGTGACGACCACGGCGTCGACCTCCGGCTGCGGCGTCTGGTCGGCCGCCACGACCGCGGTCGTGGCGGGAGCCGCCAGCACAGGCTCCGCGTGGAGCAGGGCGCCAGCCGCCGTCATGCCCAAGAGCATCGCAATACGATTCATGAATTCTCCCCGGTGCTTTCGGGCCGTCCTCAGGGGGCCTGCCTCGGTGCTTAGACGTTTTGGCCGCCCCTATCGGAAATGACCCCGGCGGGCTTTTTGGGCTGACCGCTACGCCAATTCCGCCTGCTGCGCCGGCGTCAGACGCGGGGGGCGGGGAGGCGATGTCAGCCTGCTGAGGGAAAGAGGACGGCTGCAAGCCCCTTCCCCCCGCAAGGGGGAAGGGGCCTCCGCTCATCCCGCAAATGAAAAGGGCCTCCCGCGAGGAAGGCCCTTTCCGTCAGTCTGGTGTCGAACCTTAACCCCGGCTTTCCACCGGCACATAGTCGCGCTCGGCGGGGCCGGTGTAGATCTGCCGCGGGCGGCCGATCTTCTGCGACGGGTCCTCGATCATCTCTTTCCACTGCGAGATCCAGCCGACCGTGCGCGCCAGGGCGAACAGCACGGTGAACATGTCGGCCGGGAAGCCCATCGCCGACAGGGTGATCCCCGAATAGAAGTCGACGTTCGGGTACAGCTTGCGCTCGATGAAGTACTCGTCGGAGAGGGCGATCCGCTCCAGCTCCATCGCCACCTGCAGCAGGGGCTCGTCGTGCTTGCCGACGGCGTCGAGCACTTCGTGGCAGGTCTGCTGCATCACCTTGGCGCGGGGGTCGTAGTTCTTGTAGACCCGGTGGCCGAAGCCCATCAGCCGGTACTTGCGGTCCTTCACGCCCTGGACGTACTCGGGGATGCGGTCGACGGTGCCGATCTCCTTGAGCATGTTCAGCGCCTCTTCGTTGGCGCCGCCGTGGGCGGGCCCCCACAGGCAGGCGATGCCGGCGGCGATACAGGCGAAGGGGTTGGCCCCCGACGACCCGGCCAGACGCACTGTCGAGGTCGACGCGTTCTGCTCGTGGTCGGCGTGCAGGATGAAGATCCGTTCCATGGCCCGGGCCAGGACGGGGTCGACGTGATAGTCCTCGGCCGGAACCGCAAAGCACATGCGCAGGAAGTTCTCGGCGTAACCGAGCTCGTTGCGCGGGTGGATGAACGGCTGGCCGATCGAATATTTGTAGGCCCGCGCGGCGATGGTCGGCATCTTGGCGATCAGCCGGTGCGCCGAGATGGTGCGCTGGGCCAGGTCGTTGATGTCGGTGGAGTCATGGTAGAAGGCCGACAGCGCCCCGACCGCTCCCACCATCACCGCCATCGGGTGGGCGTCGCGGCGGAAGCCCTGGAAGAAGCGGTCGAACTGGTCGTGGACCATGGTGTGCAGGGTGATCGTCCGCACGAAGGTCTTGTACTCGTCGGCCTTGGGCAACTCGCCGTTCAGGAGCAGGTAGCAGACCTCGAGGAAGCTCGACTGCTCGGCCAGCTGGGCGATGGGGTAGCCGCGGTGCAGCAGCACGCCCTTGTCGCCGTCGATGAAGGTGATCTGGCTTTCGCAGCTCGCCGTCGAGGTGAAGCCGGGGTCGTAGGTGAAGACGTCCGCGTCGCCGTACAGCTTGCGGATGTCCAGGACCTCCGGACCCATGGTCCCCTTCAGCATGGGAAGGGTGACATCCTTGTCACCGACCTTCACCGAGGCGCTACCCGCTGGCGCGGCCTTGTTCTCCATGCGGCGACCCTTTTTGGCGTTCGGGGCCTCCAGGCAGGGCCTGAGGCCGGGTGTTTTTGAGGGGCCCAAGCTGGGCCTTCGGCCTTATACCGACTTATGTGCGCTGCGAAAGAGCATCGTGAATCCGCGCCAGGGTCTCGTCTCGTCCGAGCGCAGCGAGGGTCTTGGAAAGGTCCGGCGAAGGCCGTCCACCGGTGAGCACGCCGCGCAGTCCCGGGCCGATCTTGCCGAGGCCCACGCCCTCGGATGCGGCGAACGCTTTCAGCAGCAGCTCCAGGTCGGGGTCGCTCCACGAGGCCGTCGTCGCCAGGGCTGCGGCGAGGCGCCGCAACCGCGAAACCGTCTCTTCCGTCAGGATCGCGCCGACCTTGTCGTCGAGGGCCAGCGGGCGCTCGGCCAGGAGGAACTCGGCTTGATCGACAAGCTCTAGGATCGTCTTCCCCCGGGTCTTCAAGAACGGCATGGCGGCAACCAGCCGCTTTCCGACACGATCCAGGATGCCCATAAACTCGCCGTAGATCATGGACGGATCGCGAGATGCGAAAGCCCGAGCGACTAGCATCCCCAGCCGGGCGTCGTCGGCCTGGCGGATGTAGTGGGCGTTGACCGAGGCCAGCTTGTCCCAGTCCAGCCGCGCCGGCGCCCGCCCCACGTCCTTGATGTCGAACCAGGCGGCGGCCTGTTCGTCGGAGAAGATCTCGTCGTCGCCGTGACCCCAGCCCAGCCGGGTCAGGTAGTTGCGCATGGCTTCGGGCAGGTAGCCCTGGTTGGCGAAGTCGCCCACCGCCTGGGCCCCGTGGCGCTTGCTCAGCTTGGCGCCGTCCGGCCCGTGGATCAGGGGGATGTGGGCGAAGGCCGGCCGCTCCCAGCCCAGGGCCTGGTAGATCAGGGCCTGGCGCGGGGCGTTGTTGAGGTGGTCGTCGCCGCGGATGACGTGGGTGACCCCCATGTCGTGGTCGTCCACCACCACGGCCAGGTTATAGGTCGGCGCCCCGTCCGAGCGCAGCAGGACGAGGTCGTCCAGGTCGTCGTTGGAAAAGCGCACCGGCCCCTGCACCAGGTCGTCGATCACCGTGTCGCCGTCCTTGGGCCCCTTGAAGCGGACCACGTGCGGCAGGTTCGCCCCCGTGGGCGGCGCGCGGTCGCGCCAGGGCGAGCGCACGGCCCGGCCCTCGGCGCGGGCGGCCTCGCGCTCGGCATCCAGCTCCTCGGCGGTCATGTAGTCGCGGTAGGCGTTCCCCGACGCCAGCAGCTCCTCCACGGCCTCGCGGTGGCGGTCGGCGCGGGTATGCTGGAACACCGGCTCGCCGTCGGTCTCGATCCCCAGCCAGGCCAGCCCCTCGAAGATCGCCGCCACGGCCTCCTCGGTGGAGCGGGCCCGGTCGGTGTCCTCGATGCGCAGCAGGAAGCGTCCGCCCGTGTGGCGGGCGTAAAGCTGGTTGAACAAGGCCGTCCGCGCCCCTCCTATGTGCAGGAACCCTGTGGGCGAGGGGGCGAAGCGGGTGACGACGGCGGATCGGGTATCGGTCATCGGGGATGAGGGTCCGGTGGGGGCGCTCGCTCCTAGCACGCGGCCGTCGCGCGCCGCCAGCGCCTGGGCCGCCGTGCGCGACCAGGCGGCCGCCCAGGGCGAGCGCTGGGTCCTGTGGGCGCCGGTGGCCGCGGGCCTGGGCGCGGCCGGCTATTTCGCCCTGCTGGACGAGCCGTCCCTGGTCCTGGCCGGCGGCCTCGCCGCCCTGGCCCTGGCCGGCGCCCTGGCGGCGGCCCGGTGGAGCCGCAGCCGGCTCCTGCTGGTGGCCGCCGCCTTGGCCGCCTTCGCCGCCTGCGGTTTCGCCGCGAGCGCCCTGCGCACCGCCGCGGTCGCCGCTCCGGTGGTCCCCGCCGGGCTGGGCGTGGTGACGGTGGAGGGCTTCGTGCTCGACGTGGTCAGCGCCAGCGCCGAGCGGCCGCGCATCCTGCTGGCGCCGACCTGGATCCAGGGCCTGTCGCCCCAGGCCACCCCGGCGCGGATACGGATCACCGTCCGCGACGGCCTGATCGGGCCGGGCCAGGCGATCACCGTGCGGGCCCTGCTCAACCCGCCGCCGCCGCCGTCCGCGCCGGGCGCCTACGACTTCGCCCGCGACGCCTTCTTCGACCGCATCGGCGGCTCCGGCTTGGCGCTGGGCCGGCCCCAGGTGGTCAGCCTGGCGCCTGCACCCTTACGTTTCCGCATCGGCATGGCCATAGACGCCGGGCGCTGGAGCCTGGCCCGGCGGCTGGTGGACAGGATGGGCCCGCGCACCGGCGGCCTGGCCGCGGCCCTGGTCACCGGCCACCAGGCGTGGCTGGCCGAGGACGACGTCCAGGCCATGCGCGATTCCGGCCTGGCCCACATCCTGTCGATCTCCGGCATCCACATGGCCATCGTCGGCGGCTTCCTGTTCGCGGGCGCCCGGCTGCTGATCGCCGCCTGGCCGTGGGCGGCGCTGCGGGTCCCGGCCAAGAAGGTCGCCGCCGCCGGGGCGCTCCTCGCCGTCCTGGTCTATCTGGTGATCTCGGGCCAGCCGCCGCCGGCCCAGCGGGCGGCCATCACCGCCGGGGTGGCCTTCCTCGCCGTCCTGCTCGACCGCCGGGCCCTGACTCTGCACAGCCTGGCCGTCGCCGCCCTGGTGGTCCTGGCCCTGCAGCCCGAGGCGGTGACCCAGCCCGGCTTCCAGATGTCCTTCGCCGCCACCGCGGCGCTGCTGGCCATGGCGGAGGCCTGGCCCAGGGCGTCGCGGGAGATCCAAGTCCCCTTCGCGATCCGGGCGGTGCAGGCGGTGCGCACCTGGCTGCTGGCGGGCTTCATGGTCAGCTTCGTCGCCGGCCTGGCCACCGGCCCCTTCGCCATCCAGCATTTCAACCGGGTGACGGTGTGGGGCTTGCCGGCCAACCTCCTCACCGAGGCCCTCAGTTCCCTGGTGGTGCTGCCGGCCCTGGCCATCGGCGCGGTCGGGGTGGCGCTGGGCGGCGGCGGGACCGCCCTGGCCCTGGCCGACTGGGGCCTGAAGCTCACCGCCGACGTCGCCCACGCCTTCGCGGGCTTTCCGAACGCCGTGCTGACGGTGGCCAGCGCGCCGGCCTGGGCCCTGCCGGTCAGCTTCCTCGGCCTGCTGTTCGTCGGGCTGTGGAAGGGCCGGCTGCGCTGGCTGGGCCTGCCGTTCTTCGCCATGGTCACCCTGGCCCCGCGTCCGCCCACCCCCGCCGCCTGGATCGCTGCGGAGGGCGCCAACGCCGCCATCGTCGCGCAAGGAAAGGCCACGCCCCTGCGCACGACCCAGAGGTTCGGCTACGAGCTATGGTCGCGCCGCCGGGGCTTCACGCCGCTCGACGACCCCGAGCCCGAGATCGCCAGGCTGTTCGACTGCAACCGCGACGGCTGCATCCCCCATGACGACACGCCCGTGCGGCTGGCCGGCTGGTGGCGGCGCATCCCGCCCAGGCCCGAGCAGCTCGCCGAGCTATGCGCCGGGGCCGAGGTGGTGGTGCTGCGGACGGGGGAGGGCGCCTGCCCTAGCGCCCTGGTCCTGGGCCAGCGGGCGCTGGCGGCCGGCGGCGCGGCGGAGCTGTACCGCACCAAGGCCGGCTGGCGCATCGTCTGGGCCCAGGCCCTGCGCGGTAAGCGGCCCTGGTCGATGCAGGTGGGGGAGGCGGAGGAGTAAACCCTCTCCCCGCCGGGGAGAGGGCGAAAAGTCAGTGGTACTTGCGGATCAGGCCGACGAGCTTGCCCTGCACCTGCACTTGGTCGGGGCCGAGGATGCGGGTCTCGTAGTTGCGGTTGGCCGGCTCCAGCGCGATCGAGGCGCCGCGGCGGCGCAGGCGCTTGAGGGTGGCTTCCTCGCCCATCACCAGGGCCACGACGATCTCGCCGTTGTTGGCCGCGTCGCCCTTCCTGATCACCACCAGGTCGCCGTCGAGGATGCCCGCCTCGATCATCGAATCGCCCTGGACCTCCAGGATGAAATGCTCGCCCTGGCCCAACATGCTCTCGGGCACCGCGATGCGGTCGCGCTCGTGTTGGATCGCCTCGATCGGGGTGCCGGCGGCGATCTTGCCCAACAAGGGTAGTTCGCGCACGTCGTTGGCGGCGTCGGCCGGCCGCTGGCCGGCGCCCTCGACCACCTGGGGCCGGAACGGCTGGCGGCCCCGCGGCGCGCCGGAGGTGGCCTGTTCGGGCAGCTTGATCACCTCCAGCGCCCGGGCCCGGTGCGGCAGGCGGCGCAGGAAGCCGCGCTCCTCCAGGGCGGTGATCAGCCGGTGGATGCCGGACTTGGACGCCAGGTCGAGCGCGTCCTTCATCTCGTCGAACGAGGGCGAGACGCCGCTCTCTTTCAACCGTTCGTGGATGAACATCAGCAGTTCGTGCTGCTTGCGCGTAAGCATGAAAGCGCCTTTCGACTCAGAGGTTTGCGGAACAAACCGCCAACCTGAGCGATGTTCTGTAAGTGTTCTCGGTTAATGTCAAGTAAATGGAAAATTGTGTTCGACGAGCCCCCTCCGTCCGCCTTCGGCGGCCACTTCCCCCGCTGCGCAGGGGGGCGAATCGGTCTTTCGGCTCCCCCGTTTACGGGCGAGCTGTCAGCGAAGCTGACTGAGGGGGCCTCAGCCCAGCAGTTCCCGCGTCGCCCCCGCCACGTCCGCCTGCCGCATCAGGCTTTCGCCGACCAGCATGGCCCGGGCGCCGGCGCGGGCCAGGCGGGCGACGTCCGCCGAGGAGAAGATGCCGCTCTCGGCCACCAGCAGCGCCCCTTCCGGAGCCAGCCGCGCCAGCCGTTCGGTGACCGCCAGGTCGACCGCGAAGGTCTTGAGGTCGCGGTTGTTGATCCCGACCAGGGTGGCGCCCAGGGCCGCCGCCCGGGCCATCTCGGCCTCGTCGTGCACCTCGACCAGGGCGTCCATGCCGAATCGGGCGGCCTGGGCCATCAGGGCGGCGGCCAGGGCGTCGTCGACCATGGCCATGATCACCAGGATCGCATCGGCCCCCAGCGCCCGCGATTCGGCCACCTGCCAGGGGTCGACCAGGAAGTCCTTGCGGATGCAGGGCAGTGCGGTCGCGTCCCGCGCGGCGGCCAGGTAGGCGTCGTCGCCCTGGAAGCTCGGCCCGTCGGTCAGCACCGACAGGCACGCGGCGCCGCCGGCCTCGTAGGCCTTTGCAAGCGCGGGCGGGTCGAAATCCTCGCGGATCAGGCCCTTGGAGGGGCTGGCCTTCTTGATCTCGGCGATCAGGGCCAGGCGGCCGTTCCCGCCCGCCCGGGCGAGGGCGGCGGCGAACCCGCGCGGCGGCGTCGCACGCGCCGGGTCCGGGCAGGGCGCGGCCTTGCGGGCCGCCACCTCGGCGCGCTTGTAGTCGGCGATGCGCGAGAGGATGTCGCTCATGGGTTGGTCGCCGCCACCAGGCCGTCCAGGGCCGCCTTGGCGCGGCCGTCGTCGATGACCGCGGCCCCGAGCGCGATGCCTTCGCGCAGGGTCTCGACCCTGTCGGCCACCAGGAAGGCCGCCGCCGCATTCAGCAGCACCACGTCGCGGTAGGGTCCGGTCGCGCCGGCCAGCAGGGCGCGCAAGGCGCTCGCGTTCTCGTCGGGCGATCCGCCCTTCAGGTCGTCCTGGGTCGCCGCGGGCAGGCCCACGGCCTGGGGCGTGACGGTGAACAGGCGCACCGCCCCGTCCTTCCACTCCGCCACCTCCGTAGGACCCGTCGTCGTCATCTCGTCCATGCCCTGGCCATGGACCACCCAGGCGCGTTCGGCGCCGAGCTGGCCCAGCACCCGCGCCATCGGCTCGACCCAGCGGGGCGAATAGACGCCCACCACCTGCCGTTCGGCGCCGGCCGGGTTGGTCACGGGCCCCAGCAGGTTGAACACGGTGCGAAAGCCCAGCTCGGCGCGGATCGGGCCGACGTGGCGCATGGCCGGGTGGTGGGTGGGGGCGAACAGGAAGGCGATCCCGGCCGTGTCGAGGGCCCGGCGCTGCTGCGCCATGCTGGCCAGGATGTTCACGCCAAGCGCGGTCAGGATGTCGGCGGCGCCCGACTTCGACGACAGGGCCCGGTTGCCGTGCTTGGCCACCTTCAGCCCGCCGCCCGCCGCCACGAAGCCCACCGCCGTCGAGATGTTCAGGGTGTGAAGCCCGTCGCCGCCGGTGCCGCAGACGTCGAAGACCGGATAGGGGACCTCCAGCATCACCGCCGCCCGGCGCATGGCCCGGGCCCCGGCGGCGATCTCGCCCACGGTCTCGCCGCGCAGGCGCATGGCGGTGAGCGCCGCAGCGACCTGAGCCGGGGTCGGCTCGCCTCTCAGGCAGGCGGCGAAAAAGGCCTCGGCGTCGCCCTCGGTCAGGGTCGCCCCGTCGGCGAGCCGGGCCAACAGCGGCTTGAAGGCGTCGGACATGGCTCAGGCCGCGGCGGTGCGGCGCACGCCCGCCAGGTCGAGGAAGTTGGCCAGGAGCTCGCGCCCGTTCTCGGTGGCGATCGATTCCGGGTGGAACTGCACCCCGTGGATCGGCCGCTCGCGGTGGCGCAGGCCCATGATCTCGCCGTCGTCGGTCCAGGCCATGACCTCCAGCACCGGCGGCAGGGGCTCGGCCAGCACCGCGAGCGAGTGGTAGCGGGTGGCGGTGAAGCCGTCGCGGATGCCGGCGAACAGGCCTTCGCCGCGATGGTGGATCGGGCTGGTCTTGCCGTGCATCAGGGTCTTGGCCCGCACCACCTGGCCGCCGAACGCCTGGCCGATGGCCTGGTGGCCCAGGCACACGCCCAGGATCGGCAGGTCGGCCGGCGCCTGGGCCAGCAGCGACAGGCACACTCCCGCCTCGTTGGGGGTGCAGGGCCCCGGCGACAGCAGCACCGCCTCGGGCTTGAGCGCGAAGGCCTCTTCGGCGGTCAGCGCGTCGTTGCGAACCACGCGCGTGGTCGCTCCCAGCTCGGCCAGATAGTGGACGAGGTTGTAGGTGAAGCTGTCGTAGTTATCGATCACCAGGATCATGGGGCGTCTTTAAGCGCTGGGCGGGCCGGAGCCAAGGGCGGGTCATGCTTGCACTGCGGTCCTGCGTGCTTCGAGACGCCGGATTTCATCCGGCTCCTCAGGATGACGAGCGGGAGTGGGCTGCACTGGCCTTCGTCATGCTGAGGAGCGCGGGCGAAGCTTGCGCGTCTCGAAGCACGCACCCGCCGCCTGCCCACCGGCCCCCGAATCGGCGCAGCTTGGCCATATGATCGACGCCCTGGGCCCCGCCTTCGAGGACGCGCCGCCGCCCGCGCCTACCCCGTCGGTGGCGATCAAGGCCGCCCGCGCCAAGCTCAACCCGGTGCGCCGCCCGCAATCGGTGTGGCCGCTGATCGGGGCTGCGGCCCTGTGCGCCGGAGCGGCCTTGGCCCTGGCCGCCGCGGTGATCCTGGGACCGCCCAACTTCGGCCCCGATACGACGGTTCCCCCGCCCTCGACGCCCGTCCGCTAGCTGAAGCGCCACGCCTCTTCGGCCGCCCGGCGCAGGGCGCGGGTCTTGTGGCGGGTCTCTTCGTATTCCGCGTCCGGGTCGCTGTCGGCCACCACCCCGCCGCCGCCTTGGACGTACATCATCCCGTCCTTCAGCAGCGCCGTGCGCAGGATGATGCAGGTGTCCACCGAGCCGTTGGCCGAGATGTAGCCGGCAGCCCCAGCGTAGGCCAGGCCGCGCTTTTCGGTCTCCAGCTCGTCGATGATCTGCATGGCGCGGACCTTGGGCGCCCCTGAAAGCGTCCCCGCTGGCAAGGCCGTCAGGATCACGTCGACCGGGTCCAGCCCCTCGGGTGCGTCGCCCTCCACGTTGGAGACGATGTGCATCACCGTCGAATAGCGCTCGATCTTGAAGCTCTCGGTGACCCGCACCCGCGCAACCCCGGCGACGGGGTCGTTGCGGCCGGCGTCGTTCAGCATCACCGCCCGGCCGACGTCGTTGCGCCCTAGGTCCAGCAGCATCAGGTGTTCGGCCCGCTCCTTGGGGTCGGCCAGCAGCTCGCGCTCGTTTTCGGCGTCCTGTTCGGGCGTGACGCCGCGGGGCCGGGTGCCGGCGATCGGGCGGATGGTGACCTTGCCGTCGCGCAGGCGCACCAGGATTTCCGGGCTGGAGCCGGCCAGCTGGAAATCGCCGAAGTTGAGGAAGAACAGGAACGGCGCCGGGTTCAGCCGCCGCAGCGAGCGGTAGAAGGCGAACGGGTCGAGGGTGAAGGGCGCGCGGAAGCGGTGGCTGGGCACAACCTGGAAGATGTCCCCGGCGGCGATGTAACCCTTGGCCGTGTCGACGATGCGGTGGTAGTCGGCCCGCGACACCGGCGATTCCGGCGCTTCCTGGACGTGCGGTTGCGGGCGCCCGCGCGGGGGCAGGGGCGCGTGCAGGTCGGCCTCGGTCTCGGTCAGCCGGGCCACGGCCGCGTCATAGGCCTGGCGCGCGGTCACGCCGGCCGCGGGCCGCGCGGTGGTGGACAGCACGATCTCCTGGCCGATGGAATCGAACACCGCCACCACCGACGGGCGGATCATCACCGCGTCGGGCAGGCCCAGGGCGTCGGCCTTGGCCGGTCCCACCGGCTCGAACAGCCGGATCATGTCGTAGCCCAGCACCCCGAACAGGCCGGCGACCATCGGCGGCAGCTCCGCCGGCAGCGCCATGCGGGTCGCGGCCACCAGGGCGCGCAAGGAGTCCAGCGCCGGCAGGGGCTCGGGCGTGAAGGTCCCCGCGGCGACGGCGTCGCCGGCGGCGATCTCGGCCTTGGGCCCGAAACAGCGCCACACCAGGTCGGGCTTGAGCGCCACGATCGAGTAGCGGCCGCGCCAGGCGCCGCCCTCGACCGACTCGTACAGGAAGGCGTAGTCCCGGCCCTGGGCGATCTTCAGATAGGCCGAGACCGGCGTCTCCAGGTCGTCGACCAGCCGCGCCCAGACGACCTGGGACTCGCCGCGCCCATAGGCTGCGGCGAAGGCCTCGAAATCGGGGCTGGAGATCATTTCTTGGCGGCCGGGGCCGGCGGGGCCTGGGCTTCCAGGCCGATGGCTGTGCGGGCGCGGTTGTAGTCCACCTTGGGCTTGACCTCCGCCCGCGCCGCGTTGCGCGCGGCCTCCGAGACGTCGTCGAACACCGAGTTGCGGAAGTTGGCCGCCTGCTGGTCCATCAGCGGGACCAGTTCGGCGGCCACCGGCGGGACCACCCGGTCGAGTCTGGCGACGACATAGCCGAGCTGGTTGCCCTGGCCGACCACCACCTGGCCGGGCTTGGCCTGGAAGATCTTGCTCACCAGGTCGTTGCTATAGGCCTTGCCCGCGGCGTCGCGGCGCACGGCCTTGGCTTCCTCCAGCTTGGCGCCGACGGACGCGGCGGCCTGGGCCATCGGCTCGCCCTTCTTGATCCGGGCCTCGATCTCGTCGGCCTTGGCCTTGATGCGCTTGGTCATGCCTTCGAGGATGTAGCGCTGGGTGGCGGCGGTGCGCACCTCGTCCAGACTCGCCAGCCCCGAGGGCATGACCTTGTCGACCCGCACGGCGGCGTATTCGCCTTCGCCGAGGTCGAGCACGTCGCTCTCGCCCTTTTCGGGCAGGGAGAACACCGACTGCATCAGCTTGGGCGGCGCGTTGAGCGAGCGGCCGGCGAGGTCCGCGCCCTGGGCGGTGATCGGCACCGGCACGGGGATCGCCTGGGCCCCGACCTTAGCGGCGGCTTCGGCCAGGGTGGCGCCGCCGCTGCGGGCGTCCTCGTACTTCTGGACCAGCTCGTAGACCTTCTCGGTGGCGGCGTCCTTGCGGACCTCGGCCTCGATCTTGGGGCGGGCCTCTTCCAGCGTCGCCTTGTGGCCGGGGTCCGCCTTGGTGACCTTGAGCACCTGCAGGCCGAGCGAGCCCTGCACCGGCCCGGCCACGTCGCCGGCCTTCAGGGCGAAGGCGGCGTCGGCGATCTTGCGGTCGGAGACCCCGGTCTTGGGGACGTCGACATAGGCCACGGTCTGGACGCCGAGGCCCTTGGCCACGGCGGCCGGGTCTTCGCCGGCCTTCAGCCGCGCCACGGCCTGGGCGGCGGCGGCGGCGTCCTTCACCGGGACCTGGACGAAGGAGCGGGTCTCGGGCAGCGACAGGGTGTCCTTCTCGAAGTCGAAGCGCTTCTGCACCGCCGCCTCGTCGATCTTCAGGGTCGGCGCCAGGAGGCTGGGGCTGAAGCGGACCAGGGTGAAGGTGCGCAACTCGGGCTTGGTGAAGATCGGCGCGTTGGCCTTCACATAGGCCGCCAGGTCGGCGTCGGTGGGCCGGTCGGCGGGTCCGGCCACGGTGGGCGGCAGGGTGAAGGCGGTGAAGTCGCGGCCCTCCCGGGCATAGGTCGCCAGGCTGGCCAGATAGGTCCGCGGCACCACCAGCCCCGAGGCCAGGCCGGAGACGAAATGGGTCTGGGCGGTCTCGTCGCGCAGGACGCCTTCGAACTCGGGCTCGGTCATGCCGGCGCCCTGGAGGCGGGCCTGGTAGGTCGGGCGGTCGAACTTGCCGGTGACCTGGTCGAAGAAGCTGGGGTTCTTGCGCAGTTCCGACACCACCAGCTTGTCCGAGGGGATCAGGCCGATGCGGCGGAACAGCTCGGCCAGGGATTCTGAGACGGCGAGCTGGTCGACCAACGCCTTGTCGATGCCGGCGGCCGCGGCCTGCTCGACGGTGATCGGCTGGCCGTTGTTCTGCTGGGTCTCGATCTGCTTCTTGAAGCTGTCGAAGCGCTGCTTGAACTGGGGCGAGCTGACGCTGCGCGACCCCGCCTGGACCACGGAATCCTTGATCGAGCCGTTGCGGAACACGTCCCCGATGCCGAACACCAGGAAGCTCAGGACCAGCAACCCGAGGATTCCCATGGCGATGGGGGATTTGGCGAAGGCGCGGATTTGGGCGAGCATCGCTTTGAGGCTTCCTGTCCTTGGCGGAGCCGCCCGATCCCGGGCCGCCGATCCGCAGGCGCCGATATAGTAGAGCGTTCGCGGCTGGAGCAAGGCGGCAAGCGCGACGGGCCGCTCGTCGCCCCGTGACAGAACCGCCGCGGCGCCCTAGCGATGGCCGCAAAGCCACCCCACGGATCCCGCCGCCCATGCCTGAATCGTCCTCGAAGCTCATCGTCGGCAACTGGAAGATGAACGGCCTCGCCGGCGGGCTGGAGGAGGCCGGCGCCCTGGCCGAGGCCCTCGAGGCCCAGCCGGCCCGGGCCCGCGTGGCTCTGTGCCCCCCCGCCACCCTGATCGCGCCTCTGGCCCGGCTTCTGGAGGGGACTGCGGTCGAGGTGGGGGCCCAGGACTGCCATCCCCTGGCCGGCGGCGCCTTCACCGGCGACCTCTCCGCCGAGATGCTGCACGCGGCCGGCGCCCGCCTGGTGATCCTGGGCCACTCCGAACGCCGCGCCGGCCACCAAGAGACCGACGCCGACGTCGCCGCCAAGGTCGAGGCGGCGCTGCGGGCGGGAGTGGAGCCGATCGTCTGCGTCGGCGAGAGCCTGGAGCAACGCAAGGCGGGCCGTGCGCTCGGCGTGGTCCGCGCCCAGGTCCGCGGCTCCCTGCCGGCGGCGCTCAAGGGCCGGGCCTTCTCGGTGGCCTACGAGCCGATCTGGGCCATCGGCACCGGCCTGACCCCCACCGTCGAGGAGATCGAAGCCGTCCACGCCGAGATCCGCCACGCCCTGGCCGCCGCCTTCGGGGAGGCCTTCGTCCCGATCCTCTACGGCGGCTCAGTCAAGCCGGAAAACGCCGCCGCCATCCTGCACGCGGCCGAGGTCGGCGGCGCCCTGGTCGGCGGCGCCTCCCTCAAGTGCGCCGACTTCCTGCCGATCGTCCGCGCGGCGGGGTAGGGCAGGGCGGCGATCGGGGGTGAGGCTCTTGCTCGACTTTCCCCCCGCCTTGATGCTACAGCGCCCGCTTGCCTCGGGGGCCCGTTCGCCCCACATCGCCCTCAGTTGAAACGAAGATCGCGCATCCCATGCTGCTCGGCCTCCTGCTGGTCATCCAGATCATCGTCTGCATCGCCCTCGTCGGCGTGATCCTGCTGCAACGCTCCGAAGGCGGCGCCCTGGGCATGGGCGGCGGCGGCGGCAGCTTCATGACCGCCCGCGGCGCCGGCGACCTACTGACCCGCACCACCGCCATCCTGGCGGCGATCTTCTTCATGCTGTCGATCGTGCTGACCGTCGTGGTCGGCCAGGCCAAGGGCGGCTCCTCGGTGGTCGACCGGCTGAAGGTCGACGCCCTGAACCCCGACGCCCTGCGTCCGGTTAAGCCCGCGGCTCCCGGCCCGGCCGTCCCCGCCGGCCCCGCCGCGCCGGGCGCCCCGGCCGGACCCAGCGTGTTCGAGGTGCCGGCCCCGCAGGTCAACACCTCGCCTTCGGCGGCCCCCGGCGGCCCGCCCGCTCCCACCGTGTTCCAGACCCCTGCCCAGGCCCCGCAACCCGCGACCAAGCAGTGAGCGTCATGATCGGCCGCTCCGGCCGACCGAATCGGGGGTAAGCTGGCCCCCCATGGCCCGGTACATTTTCATCACCGGCGGCGTGGTCTCCTCACTCGGTAAGGGCCTCGCTTCCGCAGCGCTTGGCGCGTTGTTGCAGGCCCGCGGCTACCGCGTGCGGCTGCGCAAGCTCGACCCCTATCTGAACGTCGACCCCGGCACGATGAGCCCCTACCAGCATGGGGAGGTGTTCGTGACCGACGACGGGGCCGAGACCGACCTCGACCTCGGCCACTATGAGCGCTTCACCGGCGTGTCGGCCCACCAGGGCGACAACATCACCACCGGGCGCATCTACCAGACCATCCTGGAGAAAGAACGGCGCGGGGACTACCTCGGCGCCACCGTCCAGGTGATCCCGCACGTCACCGACGAGATCAAGAAATTCGTCCTCTCCAGCGCCAAGGACGAGGAGGGCCACGACGCCGACTTCGTGCTGGTGGAGATCGGCGGCACGGTGGGCGACATCGAGGGCCTGCCCTTCTTCGAGGCCATCCGCCAGCTCGGTCAGGAGCTGCCCCGCGGCCACGCCGTCTTCGTCCACCTGACCCTCCTGCCGTTCATCAAGACCGCCGGCGAGATGAAGACCAAGCCGACCCAGCACTCGGTCAAAGAGCTGCGCTCGATCGGCATCCAGCCGGACATCCTGCTGTGCCGCTGCGAGTTCCCGATCCCGGTCGACGAGAAGCGCAAGATCGCCCTGTTCTGCAACGTGCGGCCGTCGAGCGTGATCCAGGCGATGGATTCCAGCTCCATCTACGCCGTGCCGCTGGACTACCACCGCGAGGGCCTCGACGCCGAGGTCCTGGCCTGTTTCGGCATCGACGACGCCCCGGCGCCGAACCTGGCCCGCTGGGAGGAGATCGCCGAGCGCCAGACCAATCCGGACGGCGAGGTCTGCATCGCCGTGGTCGGCAAGTACACGGTGCTGAAGGACGCCTACAAATCCCTGATCGAGGCCCTGATCCACGGTGGCTTGGCCAACAACGTCCGGGTCCAGATCGACTGGGTGGAGTCCGAGCTGTTCGAGGGCGAAGCCGGGGCTGCGGCCGCGCGGCTGGAGGGGGTCCACGGCATCCTGGTCCCCGGCGGCTTCGGCGAGCGCGGGGCCGAGGGCAAGATCCGTGCGGTCCAGTTCGCCCGCGAGCGCAACGTCCCCTATTTCGGCATCTGCTTCGGCATGCAGATGGCGGTGATCGAGGCGGCGCGGAACGTGGCCGGGATCAAGGGCGCCTCCTCGACCGAGTTCGGCCCGGCGCTGGAGCCGGTTGTGGGGCTGATGACCGAATGGGTGCGCGGCAACCGGCTCGAGGTCCGCGGCGCCAACGACGACCTGGGCGGCACCATGCGCCTGGGGGCGTACGAGGCCCGGCTGGAGCCCGGCTCCAAGGTCAGCGCGATCTACGGCGGCTCGGTCATCTCCGAGCGCCACCGCCACCGCTACGAGGTCAACATCGGCTACCGCGAGCAGATCGAGGGCGCGGGGCTGAAGTTCTCCGGTCTGTCGCCGGACGGGGTGCTGCCCGAGATCGTCGAGCGCGACGACCATCCCTGGTTCGTCGGCGTCCAGTTCCACCCCGAACTCAAGAGTCGCCCTTTCGCCCCGCATCCGCTGTTCGCCAGTTTCGTGGCCGCAGCGGTGGAGCAGAGCCGGCTGGTATAGCGGCGGCGGACCCCCACCCCACTCGCTGGCGCGAGTCGCCCTCCCCACACGGGGGAGGGAGGAGGGCGCTGACATCCCTCCCATCCATGGGGAGGGCGACTCGCGTGGGTCAACCGCGCGAGCGGGGTGGGGTGGAACCTCGACGCTAGCGGAAATACGGCTCCAGCGCCGTCCGCGCCGCAGCGCTCAGGCCGGGATCCTTCAGCGCCAGGGCCACGTTGGCCCGCAGCCAGCCGATCTTGTCGCCGCAGTCGTAGGTGGTCCCGTCGTATTCCAGGGCATGGAAGGGCTGGGTCGCCATCAGCCGGGCCATGGCGTCGGTCAGCTGGATCTCGCCGCCGGCGCCGCGCTCCTTGGCGGCCAGGGCCTCGAAGATCTCGGGGTTCAGCACATAGCGCCCTGAGATGAACAGGTTCGACGGCTCGGTCCCCGGCGCAGGCTTCTCGACCATGCCGGTCATCCGCCGCAGCTGTCCTTCCGGCCCCTCCATCGCCACGATGCCGTACTGGTGCGCCATGCCCGGCGGGCAGGGCTCGACCACCACGATGTTGCCGCCGCCGGTCTGCTCGTAGGCGGCCAGGGCCTGGGCGGTGGCGCCGGGCGCGGCGTCCATGATCATGTCGGGCAGCAGCACCGCGAAGGGCTCGTCGCCGATGATGTCCCGGGCGCACCACACCGCGTGGCCCAGGCCGTGCGGGTTCATCTGCCGCACGTAGGAGATCTCGCCCTCCTTGGGCAGGTCGGCCAGCAACTGGTCGAGGATCTGGGTCTTGCCCTTGGCCTTGAGGGTCTGTTCCAGCTCGACGTGGTGGTCGAAATAGTCCTCCATCGCCGACTTGCCGCGGCCGGTGACCAGGATGAAGTGCTCGATCCCGGCAGCGCGCGCTTCGGCCAGGACCCAGTGGATCAGCGGCCGGTCGACCACCGTCAGCATCTCCTTGGCCACGGTCTTGGCCGCGGGCAGCATTCGGGTGCCGAGACCGGCGACGGGGAAGACGGCCTTGCGAACGCGTTTCATGGGGCTCCTGGCGTGTCGGTTCACGCGGTCATTACCGCACAAGCCTCACTCAACGGTGACGGACTTGGCGAGGTTGCGCGGCTGGTCCACGTCCGTGCCCTTCAGCACCGCCACATGGTAAGCGAGCATCTGCACCGGGATGGCATAGAGGATCGGCGCGGCGAACGGATCGATTTCCGGCAGGATGATCGTCTCCGCGGCGATA
>DATJIO010000027.1:0-64663 GCA_035493215.1 Caulobacteraceae bacterium | reverse complement strand
CCTAATATGTTCTAAATCGGTCGGAGGTTTCCGATGCAACTGTCCCTGGCCCTGGCCCCTGAAGCCCTTCCCCCCGTGGGGGCGGCGCACAAGCGGTTGCTGAGCGCGTTCGGGAGCTTCTCCACCGGTCCGCGGATGGCGCCGGTGGACCAGCTGGTGAAGTCGCTGATCAGTTCGCGCACCTATGACGACGTGTCCTGGCCGGCCCATCTGCGGCTGAAGGCCCGTTACCGCCCGTGGGAACGCCTGATCGAGGCGCCCGCCGCGGAGATTCAGGCGGTGATCGCCCCGGTCACCCATGCCGACATCAAGGCGGGCTGGCTGCCCGAAGCCCTGGGGCGGATCGTGCGAGCGAAAGGGAGCCTATCGCTGGAGTTCCTGGCCGACCTGTCGGTCGAAGAGGCCATGGCCTGGTTGCGCAGGCTGCCGGGGGTGGGCGACAAGGTGGCCGCCGCGGTGCTGAACTTCTCCACCCTGCGCCGGCCGGTGATGGTGGTGGACACCCACGTCTGGCGCGTGGCCCGCCGCATCGGCCTGGCCGGGCGCAACGCCGATCCGGAAGGGGTGCGCCGCGCCATCATGGACGCCGTCCCCGCGGGCTGGAAGGCGGACGACTATTTCGACCTGCACTGGCTCTTGAAGCGCCTGGGCCAGACCCTGTGCGAGCACAACCATACCCGCTGCGGCGCCTGTCCCGTGGCGCCCTTGTGCCAGGAGCGCCAGCGCGCCCTGGCCGTGATCGCGAAACGGGGGGAGGGGGCGGCGCTGGCGTTCCGCCAGCCTGGGAACAAATCATGAATATCGCCGCCTTCCCCCAGCGGCCCGACGCTCTGCCGCAAGGGGAGAAGGAAAACGCCCTCAAGCTTCCGCAGGACCGGCCCCTTTGCACGATCCGGCTCGGCGTCGAGTCCATCGACGCGGCCTGCGGCGGCGGCCTGGCGGCGGGGACGCACCAGGCGGCGGGGCAGGGGGCGGCGGCCCTGGGGTTCGGCCTGGGGCTGATGGCCCGGGTCCTGGCGGCGACGCCGACAGCGCGGGTGCTGCTGGTGCAGACGCGGGAGGCCGCAAACGAAGCCGGGCGCGCCTACGCTCCCGGCCTGCACGCCTTCGGGCTCGACCCGGACCGGGTGGGCGTGGTCCGGGCGCCCAGCCAGGCCGAGGCGTTGCGGGTGGTGGACGAGGCCCTTCGCTCGGGCGCTGCGGCCGCGGTCCTGGCCGACCTGGGGGACGCCCCGCGGCTCGACCTCTCGGTGACCCGCCGCTTCAACCTCTCGGCCCGCCGGTGCGGGGCCCTGGCCCTGATGGTCACCCGCGACCTCGACGCCACCAGCGCGGCCCTGACCCGCTGGCGGGTCGAGGCCTGCCCCAGCCGAGGCCGGCGACGACGGCTGGGCCGCCCCGCGTTCGGCCTATGCCTCGTCCGCAACCGCCTGGGCCCCACCGGCGAATGGACCCTCGAGTGGGACAGCGATGACCGCGTTTTCAGACCCCCCCCGCCGCTATCTGCACCTCTGGCTCGACCGGTTGTCGATCGACCGGACCCGGCGCGACCGGCCGGAGCTGGGGACGCCCCTGGCGCTTATCGCCAGGCAGGCTAGCGCGGTCCGGCTGCAGGCCCTGGATCCGGCGGCCCTGGCCCTGGGCCTCGACTGCGGCCTGACCCTGTCGGACGCCCGCGCCCAGGTCCCCCGACTGAAGGCGGTCGACGCCGACCCGGCCGCCGACCGAAGGGCGCTGCGCGCCATAGCCGAGCTCTGCCGCCGCTACACCCCGTCCCTGGCCCTGGACCCGCCCGACGGGGTCGATCTCAACGTCACCGGCTCGGGGCCGCTGTTCGGCGGGGAAGCCGCCCTGGCCCGGGACCTGGTCGCGCGTCTGGCCCGGCTGGGCTTTTCCGCCCGCTACGGCCTGGCCGACACCCCGGGCCTGGCCCGGGCCCTGGCGCGCTTCGGCGAGGCTCCCATCGCGGGGGTCGGCGAGCGGGAAGGCGTCCTGGCGCCCCTGCCGATGGCGGCCCTGCGGCTGGAGCCCCAAACCCTGGCCATGCTGAGGGGGCTGGGCCTGCGCCGGGTCGGCCAAATCCTGCAGGCCAAAGTCCGCCCGGCCCTGGCGCGGCGACTGGGCGAGGCGGTGCTGCAGCGGCTGGACGAAGCCCTGGGGACCCGCGCCGCGCCCCTGCGCCTGCGCCTGGAGGTCTCGCCCTGGATGGCCGAGCGGCGCCTGGCCGAGCCGGTGGCGATGGAGGACCAGGTGCTGCGCCTGGTCGGGGCCCTGGCGGGGCGGCTGGCCGAGCGGCTGGAGGCCCGGCGCCTGGGCGGGCGGCTCTATGTGCTGGAGCTGCATCGGGTCGACGGGGCGGTGAAGCGGCTGGCGGTGGCGGCCAGCCGGCCCCTGCGCGACCCGGCCCGGATCGCCGCCCTGTTCGCCGAACGCATCGCCGTCCTGAACGA
Source organism: Caulobacteraceae bacterium (assembly GCA_035493215.1). Lineage (GTDB taxonomy): Bacteria > Pseudomonadota > Alphaproteobacteria > Caulobacterales > Caulobacteraceae > NCED01. The sequence goes on along the minus strand of DATJIO010000027.1, from coordinate 62,213 downwards.
GGGGCTGGAGGCCGACTACGGCTTCGACCTGGTTCGCCTGTGGGCCCGCCGGGTCCAGCCCTTCGACGCCCGCCCTGCCGCCCTGCTGCAGCAGGGCGCCGGCGAGGCCGGGTTCGCCGCCCTGGTCGACCGGCTGTCGGCCCGGCTGGGGCAGGGGGCGGTGCGCCGCCTGGTCCCGGTGGCGCAGACCCGCCTGCCCGAGCGCGCGGTCCGCGCCGTTCCCTTCGAGCCGGGCGCCGCCCCGGCCTGGGCCGGGGAGCCGGCCGCCAGCGAGGAAGGAGCGCCCCTGCGGCCAATCACCCTGTTCGCCCCGCCCCAGCCGATCGAGGTCACCGCCGTGGTCCCCGAAGGGGCGCCCGACCGCTTCAAATGGCGGCGCGTGCTCCGCCGCATCGTCGCGGCCGAGGGGCCCGAACGGCTGGAGCCGGAGTGGGGGCGCTCCCATGCGGCGCCGCGGGTGCGCGACTATTATCGGCTCGAGGACGAGGAGGGGCGCCGCTATTGGGTGTTCCGCGAAGGCCGCTACGGCCAGGGTCCCGAAGCGCCGGAGCCGCGATGGTTCCTCCACGGCCTGTTCCCATGAGCGCGCCTTACGCCGAGCTGGCGGTCGCCACCGCCTTCTCCTTCCTGCGTGGGGCGTCCCAGCCGTGGGAGATGGTGCGGGCCGCTCATGGGCTCGGCCACGCCGCCGTGGGCGTCGCCGACCGCAACACCCTGGCCGGGGTGGTGCGGGCCCACGCCGAGGCCCAGGCGTGCGGCATCCGCCTGGTGATGGGCGCGCGGATCGCCTTCGCCGACGGCTCGCCCGAGGTTCTGGCCTATCCAGAGGACAGGGAAGGCTATGCCCGCCTGTCGCGGCTCTTGACCCTGGGCTCGACGCGGGAGGACGGGAAGAAGGGAGACTGCACCCTATCCCTCGACGACCTGATCGCCCACAGCGAAGGGCTGTGCCTGGCGGTTGTGGGCGAAGAGGCCCCCTCAGTCGGCTTCGCCGGAGGGCCGGAGGGGGCAAGTCTTCGGAGGAGCTTGGACCGCCTGGTGGCCACCGCCCCCGGCCGGGTGTGGCTGGCCGTGCGGATGGGGTACGGGCCGGCCGACGCGCGGCGGCTGGACCGGCTTGCCGACCTGGCGGCGGCGACGGGCGCCAGGCTCCTGGCCACCAACGACGTGCTCTACCACACGCCCGAACGCCGTCCGTTGCAGGACGTGATGAGCTGCATCCGCGAGCACACCACCCTGGAGGCGGCCGGCCGGCGGCTGGAGGCCAACGCCGAGCGCCACCTCAAGAGCCCGGCCGAGATGGCGCGGCTGTTCGCCGACTATCCCGAGGCCGTCGCCGAGACGGTGCGGCTGGCCCAGCGCTGCACCTTCAACCTCCAGGAACTCCGCTACGAGTATCCCGACGAGCCCATCCCCCCCGGCAAGACGGCGCAGAAACACCTGGAGGACCTGGCATGGGAAGGCGCACGCTGGCGCTACCCGGCGGGCATCCCCAACAAGGTGCGCAAGGCGCTGAAGATGGAGTTCCGCTTCATCCGCAAGAACGACTACGCCTGCTACTTCCTCACCGTCCACGACGTGGTGAAGTTCGCCCGCGAGCAGGACATCCTGTGCCAGGGCCGCGGCTCGGCCGCCAACAGCGTGGTCTGTTTCTGCCTCGGGATCACCGCGGCCAATCCGATGCAGATCGACCTGCTGTTCGCGCGCTTCGTCTCCTCCAACCGCAAGGAGCCGCCCGACATAGACGTCGACTTCGAACACGAGCGGCGCGAGGAGGTGATCCAGTACATCTACGACCGTTACGGCCGCGACCGCGCCGCCATCTGCGCCACGGTGATCCACTACCGGCCGAGGAGCGCCATCCGCGAGGTCGGCAAGGTGCTGGGCCTGAGCGAGGACGTCACCGGCGCCCTGGCCGGCACGGTGTGGGGCAGCTGGGGCGACGGCCTGCCCGCCGAGCACATCCGCCAGGCCGGGCTCGACCCCGAAAACCCGGTGATCGAGGCGGCGGTGGCCCTGGCCAACGAACTGATCGGTTTTCCCCGCCACCTGTCCCAGCACGTCGGCGGCTTCATCCTGACCCAGCGGCGGCTGGACGAGACCGTGCCCATCGCCAACGGGGCGATGAAGGACCGCACCTTCATCGAGTGGGACAAGGACGACATCGACACCCTGGGCATCATGAAGGTCGATGTGCTGGCGCTGGGGATGCTGACCTGCATCAGGAAGGCGATCGACCTGCTGCGCCGCCACGGCGTCTGCGACATCGCCGATATCGCCGACATCAAGGACGGCGACAGGGACGTCTACGCCATGCTCCAGCGCGCCGACACCGTCGGCGTGTTCCAGATCGAAAGCCGGGCGCAGATGAACATGCTGCCCCGGCTGAAGCCTGAGAAGTTCTACGACCTCGTCATCGAGGTGGCGATCGTCCGACCGGGCCCGATCCAGGGGGACATGGTCCACCCCTACCTGCGGCGCAAACAGAAGCTGGAAGAGGTGGAGTACGCCTCGCCGGCGCCCGAGCACGGCCACAGGGACGAGCTGCGAAACGTGCTGGAAAAGACCCTGGGCGTGCCGCTGTTCCAGGAACAGGCGATGCAGGTGGCGATCACCGCCGCCAGGTTCACCCCGGCCGAGGCCGACGGCCTGCGCCGGGCCATGGCGACCTTCAAGAGCGCCGGCGGCATGGACAAGTTCAGGGACAAGATGGTCGGCGGCATGATCGCCCGCGGCTATCCGCCCGACTTCGCCGAGCGCTGCTTCAAGCAGATCGAGGGCTTCGGCTCCTATGGTTTTCCGGAGAGCCATGCGGCCAGCTTCGCCATATTGGTGTGGGTCTCGGCCTGGCTGAAGCACCATCACCCGGCCGCCTTCGCCTGCGCCCTGCTCAACTCGCAGCCTATGGGTTTCTACGCTCCGGCCCAGATCGTCCGCGACGCCCGCGAGCACGGGGTGGAGGTCCGGCCCGTCGACGTCGAGCACAGCGATTACGACTGCACCCTGGAGCCGGGCGATCGGGGCCTGGCGCTAAGGCTGGGGTTGCGCCAGGTCGGCGGGGTCGCCGAGGCCTGGGCGGACCAGCTCGTGGCCGCGCGGGGGACGGGTTTCGGCGACTTCGAGACCCTGGTCCGGCGCTCCGGCCTGACCCGCGCCCAGCTGCAACGCCTGGCCGAGGCCGACGCCTTTCGCAGCCTGGGGCTGGGGCGGCGCGAGGCCCTGTGGGAGGCGCAGGCCGTGGCCAAGGCCGCCCCGGCGCCCCTGATCGCCGAGGCGCCGGGGGAGGAGACCGGGCTGGTGCTGCCGTCCATGGCCCTGTCGGAGCATGTGGTGGCCGACTACCAGACCACGCGGCTGTCGCTGAAGGGCCACCCCATGGGCTTCCTGCGCGAGGCCTTCGCCGCGGAGGGAATCGCCACCTGCGCCCGCGCCGGCGCCTTGACCGACGGCGATCCGGTCGCCTGCGCCGGGGTGGTGCTGGTGCGCCAGCGGCCGGGCAAGGGCGTCGTCTGCTTCATCACCATCGAGGACGAGACCGGCGTGACCAATCTCGTGGTCCTGCCCAAGGTGTTCGACAAGCACCGCAAGGTGGTGATGGGCGCCCGGCTGCTGACGGCGGTCGGGCGCATCCAGAAGAGCGACGGCGTGGTCCACATCCTGGTCCACAAGCTGGTCGACCGCACCGCCGAGCTGCGCCGCCTGGCCGAGCCGGAACTGCCGCTGCTCACGCTCCAAGGCGCCGAGATCAAAGCGCCCCACGCCGGCCACCCCCGCAACGTCCGGATCATGCCGGGTTCGCGGGACTTCCATTGACGCGACGGGGAGCCGTCAGGCGAAGCCTGGGGGAGGCCCGCCGAGCTGGTACAGCCCCGAGAAGTCGGCGGCGAAGTGGTCGCGGCTGTAGCGCTCGGACAGGTAGTGCAACCCGTCCGGACCCCGTTGCAGGAAGCCGCCGTCCGCCAGGACCTTGAGCTTGCGGCGAGTGGTCTCGCGGGAGATGGCGGTGATGTCGGCGACGCTGAGCGCGTTCAACCCCGGGCCGCGCGACAGGCAGGCCGAGCGGTTCAGGCCCCGGCTCATCTCCGCCTGCACGAACACCAACTGCAGCAGGAACAGGTCGAGGTCGCCGCCGAAGTCGCGCCGCAGCTCGGTCAGTCTGGCGGAAAGCTTCTGGCTCCAGCGGTAGAAGTTGGCGTCGCCAGCCGCCGTGTCGAGGCCCGCCCTGTTGAGACTGTCTTTCCCATTGAACGGCGCGGTGTGGATGGAATGTGGACAGGTATTTATGTCGATTATTCGAGAATCTGCAGGCATTTTTCAAACCCGTGGGCTGAAGCGGAACGTCGATTACATGGGCTCTGGCTCGCGAGTTCCAGGCGTGACGCAGATTACAACTGCATCGCCGACCGTGAACCTCCAGAAGAGAGGGGGTGGGCCGATTTATGGGGATATTAACCGTGCAATGTCGCGGCCCCGACAAAGCCGTCCCGGGCGGACGGTCCGGCCGGTTAACCCCAGAACCTGCGGAACAGGCTCAGCGCGACCCAGCCGATCAGGAACCAGGAGCCGCTGCAGAAGGCGAGCACGCCGAGCAGGACGAACACCCGCTCCCAGTTCACCCGGTAGGGCGCCCGCTCCATCAGGATGCATTGCGACGGGCGTCTCACCACACCCTCCCATGTCCAAGCTCGACGCCGTCCATCCAGGTCCACAGGTCGCGGACGGCCAGCGCGCGCATCACCGCGTCCTCGGACTGGACCGGCGCAAGTCCCGCGCTGGCCAGGGCGTCCGACAGGGTGAGGGGCTGATGCCGGTCGAAGGCGACTTGCCGTTGCCGGCCGAGCTTCAGGAAGCGGCGCCAGGCGCAATCGACCGTCTCGGCTCCCATCGCCGAGGCGGGCGGCAGCATACCGACCTGCAGCACCCGGCCGAAAGTGACCAGGTTCGCGCCGTTGCAGATGCGGCTGAGGATATATTCGAGCGTTCCCGGGTCCAACGGGTCCACCGGCATCGGTTCGGCCGGTTCTTGTGGGCCGCAAGCCACCGGGCTCGCCGCGGCCCCGTAGGCGCTGAGCACCACATTGCCCCGGTCGTCGACGAAGGCGTACTGCAGGACGTGCTGGAAACCGTTGGCCGCCACCGACCGGGCCGCGAAATACAGGTGGTCGTCGGCTGTGGCCTGTCTTGCTTTCGGCGGCTTCCGCAGGGTTGCATCGGCGGGTCGGCGTAAGGCGAAGTCAAATCTTTCCGCCGATGCTTGAGTAGTTTTAAGTCCAAAAGGAAACGGAAACATGTTGTTCTCCCGAAGCGCCGGGGGAGAATGCCTGCGGATGTTGCTAATTTGAAGATTGTTGCTCCTCAATGTCGGTACGAAGGTGGAAGTACTTGGTATCCGGATTGGGTTTCAATTAAGCTTTCGTTCGCCATGGCGTCGCGAATGTCGGTCGCGGCCGCCCCTCTCCCGCCGGACCGAGCGGCCTGAGGCAAGGCGGAGGCCACCAGGGGCCTAGCTGCCGGGCTTGCGCTCCACGCCGGCGAGGCTGTCGAGGAACTTCAGCAGGGCGGCCTCGAACCTCGCCCCTTCCGACCTGGCGAAAGCCTTGGGCAAGCGCCGATCGGCGAAGGCGGCCAGCACCTCCGGGTGGATATAGGCCGCACGGCAGACCGCCGGCGTGTTGCCGAGCAGGCCTGCGGTCGCCTGCACGCACCGGGCCACCGCCGCCTTGGCCTCGCGCTCGCTGGTCGGCGGCGGCTGCATCGCCAGGGCCTTGGCGGCGGCCAGGGTGCCGGCCCAGGTGCGGAAGTCCTTGGCGGTGAAGGCCTCGCCGGCGATCTCGTGCAGGTAGGCGTTGACGTCGGCCGAGCCGATGGCGTGGCGCGCGCCCGCCTCGTCGAGGTACTGGAACAGCCGCTGGCCGGGGATGTCCTGGCAGGCCTTGACCAGGCGGGCCAGCCGGCGGTCGCGCACGCCGGTGCAGTGGCTGACCCCGCTCTTGCCCTTGAACTCGAAGCGCACCTGCGCCCCGTGGAAATGGGCGTGGCGGTCGCGCAGGGTGGTCAGGCCGAAGCTCTTGTTGGCCCGCGCATATTCGGCGTTGCCGACCCGGATCAGGGTCAGCTCCAGCAGGCGCACGACGATGGCCGTCACCTTGGCCTTGGGCAGGCCGTGGCGGCGCAGGTCCTCGTCCACGCGGGCGCGGATATGCGGCAGGGCCCGGCCGAAGGCGGCCATGCGCGCGAATTTGCTTTCGTCGCGCCGGCTGCGCCAGTCCGGGTGGTAGCGGTACTGCTTGCGCCCGCGAGCGTCGCGCCCGGTGGCCTGGATGTGGCCGTCCGCGTCGGGGCTGATCCAGACGTCCTCGTAGGCGGGCGGGATGGCCAGCTTGCGGATGCGCTCCAGGGTGGCGGCGTCCGTCACCGCCCGGCCGTCCGGCCCGACGTAGCGGAAGCCGGTTCCGGTGCGCAGGCGGCGGATGCCCGGATCCTCGTCGCAGACATGGACTAGCCCGGCCGCGCCGGCGAACGCCACGGAAGCAACCGGTTGACTGGACGGCGCCCCGTCTAAGGCCATAGGGCTTGCACCTCGCTGATGGTCGTTGCGGCCAACGGCCAGGTCGCGGCGCGGGTTCCGGGCCGCGATATCGGGAGACCGTCCTGAATTACCGCCACCATTTCCACGCCGGCAATTTCGCCGACCTGCTCAAGCACGGAGTGCTGCTGCATCTGCTGGAGCGCCTGACCGCCACGCCGGGGTCCCTGGCGGTGCTCGACACCCACGCCGGCGCCGGCGCCTACGACCTGGAGGGCGAACAGGCGCGCCGCTCCGGCGAGGCCCGGCAGGGCGTGGTCCGGCTGATGGCGGACGCCGGCGCGCCGGCGGCTCTGGACCTGCTCAAGCGGGCGGTGGAGGTCGACAACCCGGAGGGGGGGGTGAAGCTCTATCCGGGCTCGCCGCTGCTGATCGCGCGGCGGCTGCGGCCCGGCGACCACTACACCGGTTGCGAGCTGCGTCCCGACGACTTCGCCGAGCTGGAGCTGCGGATGCGCCCCTACGCCGGAGCGCGGGCGCGGCTGGAGGACGGCTATGCGACCCTGGAGGGCTGGAAGGCGGGCGGCAAGCGGCTGGCCCTGATCGACCCGCCGTTCGAGCGGGGAGACGAATACGCCCGGGTGGTCGCCGGCGCCCGCGCCGCGATCCGGGCCCGGCCGGACACGGCGGTCCTGATCTGGACCCCGTTGAAGGACCTGGAGACCTTCGACGCCTTCCTGGGCGGGCTGGAGGCGACCCCCGGCGTGCGGGGCCTGGCGGTCCAGGCCCGGCTGAAGCCCTTGGACGACCCCCTGCGCATGAACGGCTGCGCTCTGGCGGTGTTGGGCGACCCCGCCCTGCTCGACGCCCTGACGCCGAGCGCGCAGGCCATCGCCGGCTGGACCGTCGCGGCCCTGGGCGGGGCCGGCGGCGCGGCGCGGGTGGAACGGATCGGTCGATAAATCGCGGGAAATTGAAACCGCCCGTCCCTCCGGACCGTTGCAGCAGCGAATCCACTGCTTTTTGCGTGTGCGAACGAAAATCCTCGTGTTATGTTGCGGCGCACAATTGAGCGCCCTCCGAGGGCGGCACAGGAGAGCGGGCATGTTGACCGATCATCGTGAGTTCACCGATCCGCGGCGCGCTCTTCAACTGGGCGTGGGCCTGGCCTCTCCGCTGTGGTCCACCTTCTTCCTCGCCGCCGGCGCGGGCGTGGCCTATTGGGCCTGGGCCCAGTGGGCTCGCCGTCCGGAAGTCGAGGGCGTAGGCGAGGCCGGACCGGCCCCGTCCCCCGTCGCTCCCCCCGTCCGCAAGCCCGCGGCCCGCAAGGCCGCCGCCCCCAACGCGGTCGCCGCCGAGGCGCCCGCCGCGCTTCCCGCCAACGACCCGCCCCCCGGGGCGGCGGAGCCCGAGCCCGCCGCCGCCGCGGCCCAGCCTGAAGGGCTGGCCGAGGTCGAGCCGGCGCCGGTCTTCGAGGCGGCTCCCGAGTCCGAAGCGGTCGCCGAATCCCCGATCGAGCCCGAGCCCGAGCCGGTGCTCGAGGCCGCGCCGACGGTCGAGCCCGAGCCCAAGCCTGTCCGCAAGGCCAGGACCGCCGCGCCGGCGCCAGAGCCCGAGCCTGCTCCCGCCAAGGCCAAGGCCGCCCGCGGCAAGGGCGGCGGCGCCCGCAACGGCAAGGGCGGATCCCGTTCGGCCCGCGCCTCGGTCCGCCGCAAGGCCAACCGCCCGCAAGCCTGACGTCGCCGCCCGTTTGCCGGCGGGTCTTCTGTGCTGCGGTGTGGTCGCCCTCCGGAGCCAAGGCGGCCGTCGGGAGTTCCGACTCCATGTTCGCCCGCAGCCACCGCGACCTGCACGGCCTGCGCGCCTCGGTGGAGCGCACGCGAAAACTTTCGGACCGGGTGATCGGCCTCGGCCCCTTCAGCCTCGGGCTCGACGGAGTCCTGGCCTGGATTCCGGGGCTCGGATTCGCCTACAGCGTCGCCGCCGGGGGGTTTCTAGTGCTCCAGGCCGTGCGCGCCCGAGCCCGGCCCGCGACCGTCCTGAAGATGCTCGGCCTCCTCGCCGCCGATTCCCTGACCGACGTCATACCGATCCCGCTCGCGCCCGCCGTGGCCGACATGGTCTTCACGGGCCACAAATGGGCGGCCGACGCCCTGCTCAAGCACCTGGACGAGACCCTCTATTACGAAGGGACCAAGGCGGAGGCCGAAGCCGATCCCGCCTTCCGCCAGCACCTGCTCCAACTCGCCGAACAGCGCCGCGCCGGCAGCCCGCCCCTCCACAAGCGGGTCATCTACCTGGGGTGATATTTTCGGTCATCCTCGGGTATCCGCTGCGCTTCGCCCGAGGATGACGGGAGGGGGAGGAGGAGGCCTCAGTCCTCTTCCGCCGCGCTCCAGAGTTCGTCGGCCTCTTCGGCCTCTCCGCCGGCCCCTTCGGCCGCCAGGAGCGACAGCCACACCGGGTCGGTGGCGTCGACCTCGTCCACGTCCTCGCTGAAGCCGACCGCGGTGTGGCCCTGGGGCAGCAGCAGGCCCAGCACGCGCAGGGTCTCGCCGTCCTCGGTCTCGTGCACCTCCGCCTGGACCACCAGGGCGGCGAACTCCTCGTCCTCCTCGTACCAAATTACCGGCTGGGGCATGGCCATGGCCATGGGCCGGCCGTTCAGGGTCTCGCCCAGGGCGAAGACCGCCGCGCCGGCGTCCACGTCGTGGGGGGTGGCGCAACGGCCCTGGAACACGGCCGCGCGGGCCCAGCTGTCGGCGGTGAAGCCTCGTCCGTCCATGTCTCCGCCCTCGTTTCGCCGATCGCGGCGCCAGCCGGGTCGCCCGACAATCGTCCCGAGGCCCGCGCGGCGTCAAGCTGGCCGCTTTCCAAGCTGGACGGGCGCCCGTAGGTTCCGGCCCGTGGAAACCGCTGGCGCAACGACGACCGACCGCCGGATCGATCCGATCCGTCTCTTCCTGTCGTCCAGCGGGCGGATGGGCCGGGCCGCGTTCCTGGTCGCCGTCGCGGCCCTGGCGGGGGTGTTCGCGGTTTACGAGACGTTCACGCCCGCGGGCCTGCACGTCTGGACGGCCTGGGCGGTGCATCTGCCGCTGCTGTTCAGCGCCGCCTGCGTGCTCTCCAAGCGGCTGCACGACCGCGGCCGCGCCGGCTGGTGGGCCGCCTTTCCGGTCCTGGCTTTCGCCGCCGCCGTCGCGGGGCCCGCGCCGGCGGCGATCGTCGCGCTCGCAGCCGTCGTACTGGCCTGGGCCGCGGTCGAGCTGGGCGCCCTGCCGGGCCAGCCGGGGCACAACCGCTTCGGCCCGCCGCCGTCCTAAAGGGGAGGGGGCGCGTCCTCCACCGCCCCGAACACCCGCCGGAAGCTGGCCTTCAGCGCCGCGTCGGCCTCGTCCAGGGTCACGGGCAGGCCCAGGTCCACCAGGCTGGTGACCCCGTGGGCGGTGATGCCGCACGGCACGATGCCGGTGAAGTGCGACAGGTCCGGCTCCACGTTGAGGCTGATCCCGTGGAACGACACCCATTTGCGCAGTCGCACCCCGATGGCGGCGATCTTGTCCTCGCGCGGCGGCAGGCCGGCGCTGCGGCGCTCGACCCAGACCCCGATCCGGCCCGGCTTGACCTCGCCCTTCACCGCGAAGGCGTCCAGGGCGCCGACGATCCAGGCCTCCAGCGCCTGGACGAAGCGGCGCACGTCGCGCTCGCGCTCCCGCAGGTCCAGCATGACGTAGGCCACCCGTTGGCCTGGCCCATGGTAGGTGTACTGCCCCCCGCGCCCGGCCTCGAACACCGGGAAGCGGTCCGGCTGCAACAGGTCCGTCGCCTGGGACGAGACCCCGGCGGTGTAGAGCGGCGGGTGCTCCAGGAGCCAGACCAGTTCGTCCGCGCGCCCCTCGGCGATGGCGTCGGCGCGGGCCTGCATGGCCGCCAGGGCCTGGGGATAATCGACGAGGCCGTTCGAGACCGCCCAGCCGGCAGGCCGGCCGTCGGCGCGTCCGAAGGCGATCGGGCGGGTGCTTAACTCGGATGCAAGCATGACCGTACCAATTTGGCCGTCGGCCGGCCGTACGCAAGCGGCATCGGCCCAAGGGGTGCGGGTTTTGAGTCAGGTCAGAGCGGTCAACGTCGAAATCTCGGTGGTGCTGGGCCGCAGCGTCCTGCCGATGCAGCAGCTGTTGCGCATGGGCCGCGGCGCGGTGATCCCGCTCGACGCCCGCGAACACGACGAGGTCTGGATTCTGGCCAACAACTATCCGGTCGCCCGCGGCGAGATCCACATCAACGACGACAAGATCGCCATCGAGGTCACCCGGGTGGCCGACGTCTACGATTTCATGGCCGGGAGCTGACGCCCGCTTCCCATCGGCGTCGGGGGTTGCTACATGCCGCCCCTCACCACGGGCGGTCGTGGCGGAATTGGTAGACGCGCAGCGTTGAGGTCGCTGTGGGGTAACTCCCGTGGAAGTTCGAGTCTTCTCGACCGCACCATCCTAATTGGGGCTCCCTCCGCCCCTCCGGGCCACCCCCCCCTGCGAATCGGGGGGCTGTCGGGCGAAGCCTGACTGAGGGGCCTCTCGCCCCCATCCATCCCAAACGGCGGCGTTCTTGCTTGGCGACGGGGCAACGACGAACAGCCGTTTCAAGTTGGGACCGATGACGCTTCACCCCAGGCTCTCCAGGGCCGGTCTAGAGCTCGTCAAGCGCTTCGAGGGGCTGCGCCGCAAGGCCGCGCGCCTCGAGCAGGGCGGCTGGACCATCGGCTACGGTCACACCGCGTCGGCCCGAGAAGGCGCCGAGGTCACGGCCGAACAGGCCGAAACCCTGCTGCTCTACGACCTCGACAAGGTCGCCCGGGCCGTCGACGCCCTGGTCTTCACGCCGCTGAACCCGAATCAGTTCGCGGCCCTGACCGCCTTCGCCTTCAACATCGGGCTGGAGAACTTCCGCGCCTGCGCCGTGCTCAAGCGGATCAACGAGGGCGCCTACCTCCAGGCCGCCGCGGCGCTCGAGTTGTGGCGGCGGGCCGACTTCATGGGCGATTCGCTGGTGGTCGACGCCCTGGTGCGCCGCCGCGCCGCCGAGAAGGCCCTGTTCCTGACCCCGACCGAGGGGTTCCGTCCGGTGCCCACCCCGGTGGTGCGCGCCGCCTTCGACGCCCAGGCCGTGGATCTCGAGGCCCAGGCGTCCGGCCTGGCCGACGCGGCCGACCTGCGGGTCGCCCTCGACGGCGAAGCGGCGACGGCGGAGCGCCGCGACGGGGCTCCCGGCGGGGCCACCACCGAGGCCGTGCGCAACGTGGCCGCCCGGCTGCAGGAGCTTTTCCCCGACGCCGACGCCCCGGCCGTGCCGCCGGCCCAGACCGGCGAAGACGCCCTGGGCCCGGAGCCGACCCTCGAACCGGAACAGGAGCCCGAACGCCCGCTTCAACTCGTCGTGGTTCCCGAGCCCGAGGCGGTGGAGGAAGCGCCTCTCCCCGCGGCCGAGGAGCCGCCGCCGCCCCCCGTCGCCGAGCCCCTCCCGCCGCCGTCCTCCTATGAGGCCCCGGCCTACGAGGACGCTTCCGCGGCCCACGGGTTCGGCCGCCGCCCGACGGCGCTCGCCGCCGGCTACGCCCAGACCCTCGCGGAGCCGGCCGCCCCGTCCTCCGGCCGGCAAGCCCCCGTGGTGCTGCTGGCGGGCCTGCTGGGCGCCCTGATGTTCGTCGGCGCCCTGGTGGCCATGATCTACGGCAAGGCCACCCTGACCAACCTGGCCATCGGCCTGGCAGGGGTGGTGTGCATGGTGCCCGCCGGGCTGAGGCTGCTCCTGAAGGTGTTCGCCGAACGCCCCTTCGACGACCAGGCCTGACGCGCGGCGCCTGGAGATGCTATGGCCCGGCGCGATGAGCTGGGTGGGCGTTGGACGGGTGCGGGCGCGGGAGGCCGACGGGATCCTCGAGATCGCGGTCGACGGCCTGACCACCCAGGCCAAGTACTACAAGCCCCTTATCTACGAGTTCTTCCGCAAGGAGTGGCGCACCAGCCGCCCGGCCTGGGGCGAGTTCGCCGTCGAGATCCGCATGGAGTACCTGGGCGACCCGCCCTGGCTCGACCTCGACAATCTGGCCAAGGCCATCCTCGACGCCATCAAGGGCTACGCCTTCCACGACGACGCCCAGGTCGCCCGCCTGCTGGTCGAGCGGGTCCCGGGAGAGCGTGAACGCATATTCGTGCGGGTGACCAAGCACACGATCCAAACTCCCTCCCCACAGGGAGGGATAAAGCCCTAATTCGCCCAGGGCGTCAGCGCGCCCCAGGCCCCCAGCACCACCACCAAGGCGAGGTAGACCAGGACGGTGGCTGTGTGGCGAAGCTTGCGCCAGCTGCTCCAGCCCACCACCCGCCGCTCGCCCACCCACACCGCCCGCAGCTGCACCGCCAGCACAAGGGTCAGCACCGCTGCGGCCAGGGCAAGGGTCGAGCTGGTCATCAGGGTCGCACTCGGCCAGCGGTACATCAGGGTGGCGGCGTCGCTCGCCCCCAGGGTCCATGTCCCGAACGCGGCGCCGGCCGCCAGCCAGACGCAGGCGGCGACCGCCTCCAGGCGGGCGGCGCCGGTCTGGGCCCGGGACTCGCGGCCTTCGCGGGGGCCGCGGATGAGCAGGCCCGCCAGGACCAGCAGGCTGGCGGCCAGGCTCGCCAGGGCCGTCGCCGCAAGGGTCCCGGGCCGGTGCAGCAGGCTGACGCGCTCGGCCGCGCCCAGGCCGGAGGGGAGGAAGAAGGCCTTGGCCCGACCCTTGGCGGGGACGAAGACGGTCCGGTCCTCGCCGTAGAGGGCGCGGAAGCTTCCAGCGGGACCGTCCGGGGCGAACAGCCGGGCGGCCCGGCCCTGGGCGATCACCAGCCGGCCGTCGTCGCCCACCGAGACCCGGATCGTGCGGGTCAGCCGGTCCACCAGCCCCTCCAGGCCCTGGTAGGCGCGCCGGGTCGGCAGATAGGCGCCGCCGTAGGCCTTGGCCGCCTCGCGCATGACGGCCGCGTCGGGCGCCGGCGGCAGGCGATAGCCGGCGTAGAACCGCTGCACCACCGCGCCGGGCAGGCGCCGCGTCAGGCCGTCGGCGGTATCGGTGTTGCCCACGACGAAAAGTCCCAGCCCCAGCTCGGGGACGATCACCAGGCTGGAGCGGAACCCCACGGTGGCGCCGTCGTGGCCGAAGCCCTGGAACCCGCCGGGCAGGCTGTATTCCATGAAGCCGCCCGCCCAGCCGTTCAGCCCTGGCGCCGGGCGGCTCAGGGGCGTGCGCAGCCGCTGGGCGGTCTGCGGGCCGTAGGCCGGGCCCGCCGGGGTCGCGCCGCCCGCCAACAGCACCGTCATGTAACGGGCCATGTCCTGGGCGGTGGAGGAGGCGGCCACGGCCGGCGTCAACCCGGCCAGCTCGACGGGCAGGATGCGCCGGCCCTGGGGGGTCCACAGGTAGCTTTCCGACAACCGGGCGGCCATCGCCTCCGGCATCGGCGCGGGCAGGCCCTCGGTCTCGGGATAGGGCTGGCGGAAGGTGGTGTCGGCCAGACCCATAGGCCCCAGCACGCCGGCCTCGATCATCGACTCGAACGGCTGGCCGGCGACCTGCGCCGCCGCCGCCCCGGCCAGGGCCGCGCCATAGTTGGAATAGGTGGAGAGCTCGCCGGGCTTGCGCACCCGGTGCGGGCGCTGGCGCAAAAGGGCCTGGTCCAGGGGCGACAGCCTGCGCGGCGCGTCGACGAACAGCCGCCCCAGTTCGCGGTCCTCGAAGCCGCCGGAATGGTCCATCAGCTGGCGCACCCGCACCGGGTCGGCGAAACCCTCGTCGGACACCCGCAGGTTCGGCGGCAGGTAGGCGTTGACCGGCTGGTCCAGGTTCATCCGCCCGGCCTCGGCGGCCTTGAGCACGCCGATCCAGGTGAAGGTCTTGGAGATCGAACCCAGCCGGAACAGGGTCGTGCGCGGGTCGACCGGGACCTGGGGCCGGGTGCGGGCGACGCCGTAGCCTTTCTCCAGCACGATCTGGCCGTTCTGGACCACCGCCACCGCCGCGCCGGCCACGTGGCCGGCGGCCATGGCCTCGCGCACCGCGCCGTCGACGAAGGCTTCCAGGTCGGCCAGCGGGATCGCCTGGCCCGGCGCCAGGCGCGCGCCGGGGCGGGAGGGCGCTGCGGAGGCTGCGGCGGCGGGAGCGGGGACGGCCGGGCGGGACGGGGCGGGCCTTGCGGGAAGGTTCGGCCGCGCGGCCGCGGCGGCCGGGGCCGGAGCGGGGATGGGCGTGGGAAGCGGGGCAGGGGCCGGAATCGAGACCGGCTCCGGCGGCGCGGGGGCCTGGGCGACCGCGGACGAAGCCCAAAGGGCCAGGGCCAGGATGGCGGCGACCGGCGGGGGGGCGGGCCGGCTGGCCCGGCGGGAGGTCATGGGCGTCAGCGCTGATGAAGGGTGAGGAGCGGCAGCAGCGGCCTGATGCCGCCGCCCAGCGCCATCTGCGGCTCGGACGGGGGCCCGACCTTGGCCTCGGCCTCCTTGCGCTGGACACAGGCCTGGGCGCCGCGACCCATGACGGCGAAGTCGCCCGCTTCAGGCAGGGTCTCCAGCACGCAGGCGTCGAAATAAGGATAGCGGTCGCTCTCGCCGCAGCCGAACGAGCTGCGGTCGGGCCGCGCGGCGGTCAGCACCATGCGGTTGGGCCCGGCAAGGGCGGGGACGAACACGCCGGAATAGCAGGCCGAGATCACCACCACCGTGGGGCGGTCGCCGCATGTGTCGCCGAGCAGCCGCGCCGCGCCCTGGGGCGTGAGGAGGTTGTTTCCCACCAGCGTCCCGTCGGGGGAGCCGTGCGAGGTGAAATAGACCAGGCACCCGCCCATGGCCTGGCCGGCCAACCGGCCCAGTTCGGTCTTGATCAGGCCGAGCTCCGAGGGCAGGGGCGCGCTGTCGGGATAGAGCCGCGGGCGCACCGAGAACTGCTGGATGTTGCGGCGCCGGAAGCCGGACGCGACGAAGGCCTCGGCCAGGTCGCGCCGGGCGTTGTCGAAGGTCTCGCTGGGGCCGCCTTCGTGACCGCGGTAATCGCCGGCGACGAATACCGCCGCCCAGTCGGCGAAGGGCGCCGGAGCCGGAGAATCGGAAGCCTGCGCCCAGGCCGGGGCGGCGAGGAGGGCGAGCCAGGCGCCCGCGACGGCTGCCGGCGGCGCCCGGGTCATTTTTTCCGGAACTGGTCCAGGGAGACGATGTTGGGCTCCTCGCCTTCCGCCGTCACTTCGGCCCCAGGGGGGGCGTCGTCGTCGTGGTCGGCCGTCGCGACCGCCGCCGGCGGGGCCTTGCGTGGCCGGGTCTGGAGCATTTCCGGCGCCCCGGAGCCCGCGCCGAACACCTCGGCCTCAGGCGCCTCGAACTGCAGCAGGAATTGCACGCTGGGATCGTAGAACCGGGTCACCGCGGCGTAGGGCACCGACAGCTTCTTGGGCTGGCCGCCGAACTTCAGCGTCACCGCGAAGAAGGTCTCGCCCGGCGCCAGGTCCCAGTACTGGTGCTGCAGGACGATGGTCATCTCGTCGGGGTAGCGCTCGGCCAGCTCCGGCGGCGCAGACACGCCCGGCGCCCGGGTCTTGAAGGTGATGTAGAAATGATGCTGGCCGGGCAGGCCGCCCGGCGAGGCCGCCCGCTTCAGGGCAGCCTTGACCACCCCGCGTAGGGCCTCCTGCGCCAGGGCCTCGTACTGCATCAGGTCCTGGTCGTTACGTTCCTGCGCCATGCAAACCTCTGGATGGTCCCACACCCTACACCAGGGCAGGGCGCGATGTCGCGACCGGTTCGCGTCGGTCGACGATTTGTGAGGGGAGGTGAGGGGCTTCCCTCGCCAGGCGCCCCGCGCGCGATCGGCGGCGGCGAGTGAGGGGCTTCTGTTGCCAGGCGCCCCTCGAGCCCCGCCCTGGGATCTGAACCCCAAGGACTTTAGATGCGAAATCTACCGAACCGCATTACGCGGCGAGGCGGACTTCTTCAGCGAAGTTATCGTTCGCATTTAGAAAATAACCCGAAACGGTGGGTCAAGCCGAGAGAAAGCAACACCTTTACACGTCTGTCGATGCTGATCGGCCCCATGCAATACTCCCCGATAACGGGAGAAAGATTTGGTGGAGCCGCCGGGAATCGCACCCGGGTCCAGTCCGCTTATTACGTGCGCGTTTATCTCCATAGTCGGGCCGAAACCCGACAGGACCAATATAGGGTGCGGGGGGCGCTAAGGGAAGGTTTTCGGGAGCGCTACGGGGGAGGAGGAAAGCGCCGGTGCGCCGGAAGGAAACTTGATGCTCCCCCGGTCGGCGCGTTACGCAAGGTAGCCCTTCCGGAGAAGCCCATGGTCCGCGCCGCCGTCATCGCCGCCGTTCTCGCCTTCGCCGCGGCTTCCGGCGTGGCGCGGGCCGAAGAGGGGATGTGGACCTTCGACAACTTCCCGGCTGCGGCGGTGACGGCCAAGTACGGCGTGACCATCGACCAGCCGTGGCTCGACCGGGTGCGGGGGGCGGCGGTGCGGCTGTCGACCGGCTGCTCGGCCTCGGTGGTGTCCGGCCAGGGGCTGGTCCTGACCAACCACCACTGCGCCTCGGACTGCATCCAGTCGCTCTCGACCGCCAAGCTCGACCTGACCCGAGCCGGCTATTCGGCGGTCGCGCGACGCGACGAGAAGGCCTGCCCGGGGATGCAGGCCGAAATCCTGATCTCGATCAGCGACGTCACCGCCCGCGTCTCGAACGCCTTCGTCGGCAAGACCGGCCGCGACTATGTCCGCGCCCGCGACGCCGAGGTGGCCGCCGTCGAGAAGGAGGCCTGCGCCGGCAAGGAGGCGACCCAGCGCTGCCAGGTGCTGACCCTCTACCAGGGCGGCCAGTACAAGCTCTACACCTACCGCAAGTACGCCGACGTGCGCCTGGTGTTCGCGCCCGAGTTCCAAATGGCCTTCTTCGGCGGGGATCCGGACAATTTCAACTTCCCCCGCTACGACCTCGATTTCTCGTTCGTGCGGCTTTACGAGAACGGCCAGCCGGCGACGACCCCGGCCCACCTGGGCTGGAACCCCGGCGCGCCCAAGGCGGGCGAGCCGGTGTTCGTGGCCGGTAACCCGGGCTCGACCCAGCGCCAGCTCACCACCGAACAGCTCGTCTCCCTTCGCGACTTCGCCCTGCCCAACACCCTCCTGCAACTGTCGGAGCTGCGCGGCCGGTACGTCGGCTACGCCCAACTCGGCCCCGAGCAGGCGCGGTTGGTCAACCACGAGCTGTTTTCGATCGAGAACAGCTTCAAGGCCTTCCGCGGCCAGTTCCAGACCCTGCTCGACGATCGCTTCATCGCCGCCAAGCGCACGGCCGACGCGGCGCTGAAGGCCAAAGTGGCGGCCGACCCGGCGCTCGCCCGCGACATCGGCGACCCCTGGGTCGAGATCGCCCGCGCCCAGGCCCCCCGAGCGGCCCTCTACGACGCCTTCACCCTTGTCGAGGGCCGGGCCGGCTACGGCTCCAACCTCTACGCCTATGCCCGCACCCTGGTGCGCGGAGCCCAGGAGCGGGCCAAACCCAACGGCGAGCGCCTGCCCGAATTCACCGACAGCCGCCTGCCGCTGGTGGAGAAGAACCTGCTCGACGCCGAGCCGGTGACCCCGGGGATCGAGCGGCTGGACATCGAATTCTGGCTGACCAAGGTGCGCGAGTATCTGACCGCCGACGCTCCCGAGACCAAGGCCCTGCTGGGCCGCGATTCCCCCGAGGCCATCGCCCGGCGGCTGACCGCCTCCAAGCTGGCCGACCCGGCCGTGCGCCGGGCGCTGTGGACCGGCGGGCTGGCGGCGGTCCAGGCCTCGACCGATCCGATGATCCGCTATGTGCTGCAGACCGATCCTGTCGCCCGCGTCCTGCGCCAGCGTTACGAGAGCGAGGTCTCCGGCCCGACCGACCGGGCGGCCGAAGCCATCGCGCGGGCCCGCTTCGCCGCCTACGGAGCCAGCGTCTACCCCGACGCCACCTTCTCCCTGCGGCTGAGCTACGGGGCGGTGGAGGGCTGGACCTTCAACGGCAAGACGGTGGAGCCGTTCACCCGTCTGGGCGGCCTGTTCGAGCGCGCCACCGGCCAGCCGCCGTTCGACCTGCCGCAGCGCTGGCTGGACGCCAAGGGCAGGCTGGACCTGGACACGGTGTTCGACATCGCCAGCTCCAACGACATCATCGGCGGCAACTCCGGCTCGCCGCTGATCGACGCCCAGGGGCGGGTGGTCGGCGCCATCTTCGACGGCAACATCCACAGCCTGGGCGGCGCCTACGGCTACGACCCGGTGCTGAACCGGGCCGTAGCCGTCTCGACCGCGGCGATCACCGAGGCCCTGGTCAAGGTCTACGACAACCAGGCGTTGGTGAAGGAGCTGACCGGGGGGTGAGGCTCGGCCGTCGTGCCGCTGCGACGCTTTCGGCGCTGTTACCCGTGCAGCTTCTTGGCGGTCTCGGCCACCAGCCGGCCCTGGAATCGCGCGCCGTCGAGTTCGTTGGCGCTGGGCTGACGTTGGCCCTGGCCGCCGGTGACGGTGGTGGCCCCGTAGGGCGAGCCGCCGGTGACCTCGTCCAGGGTCATCTGGCCCTGGAAGCTGTAGGGCAGGCCGACGACCACCATGCCGAAGTGCAGCAGGTTGGTGATGATCGAGAACAGGGTCGTTTCCTGGCCCCCGTGCTGGGTCGCGGTGGACGAGAAGGCCGCGCCCACCTTGCCGTTCAGCGCCCCGGTCGCCCACAGGCCGCCGGCCTGGTCGAGGAAGCTGGCCATCTGGGAGGTCACGCGGCCGAACCGGGTGCCCGTGCCGACGATGATCGCGTCGTAAGTCGCCAGGTCCTCGATCTTCGCCACCGGCGCGGCCTGGTCGAGCTTGAAGTAGGATTTCTCGGCCAGCTCTTGCGGGACCAGTTCGGGCACGCGCTTGATGTCGACGGTGCAGCCCTCGACTCCGCGGGCGCCCTCCGCCACGGCCTCGGCCATGGTCTCGACGTGGCCGTAGGCCGAATAGTAGAGGACGAGGATCTTGGCCATGGGTAGCTCTCCGATAACTGGAACAGATCCTGTTGCAATATGCGACTCACGGGTCGCTGACAAGGGTGTGCGAAACCGATGACCGCTCCCGTGGAAGAGACGATTTTTTCCCTGCTCGCCGGCGTGGAGGGGGGCAAGAGCGTCACGCCCGAACAGGTGGCGCGCGCCGTCGACCTGGAGCGCTGGCGCAAGGTGCTGCCGCAGGTGCGCTCCACCGCGGTGGGTCTGGCTCGCGAGGGGCGGCTCGTCATCACCCGCCACGGCAAGCCCGCCGATCCGGACAGCTTCAAGGGCGTTTACCGCCTGCGGCTTCCCTGACGGCGGCGGCGGCCTATATCGAAGGCGATGTCGCTCGACGCCCTGCTTGACGAGATCCGCGCCTGTCGCGCTTGCGCGTCGGAACTCCCCCACGAGCCGCGGCCGGTGGTGCGGGTCTCGCCCTCGACCCGGATGCTGATCTGCGGCCAGGCCCCGGGCCGTAAGGTCCACGAGAGCGGCCTGCCGTTCGACGACGCCTCGGGCGACCGGTTGCGCGCTTGGATGGGGGTGGACCGGCCGACCTTCTACGACGACCCGCGCATCGGGGTGGCGGCCCAGGCCTTCTGCTTTCCGGGGACCGACCCCAAGGGCGGCGACTATCCGCCGCCGGCCCGTTGCGCCAGCCTGTGGCGGCCGCGGCTGATCAAGGCCTTGCCCCAGGCCGAGCTGACCCTCCTGGTCGGGAGCCACGCCCAGCGCTGGGCGCTGGGCGACCGCGCCAGGGCCTCGATGACCGCGACCGTCGCAGCCTGGCGGGACTACCTGCCTCATTTCCTGCCCACCCCGCATCCGTCGTGGCGCAACACCGCTTGGCTGAGGCGCAATCCATGGTTCGAGGACGAGGTGGTTCCCTACCTGCAACGACGCGTCGCCGGGCTACTCGGGCGATGAGGGACCTGACCCGGCGCGCGACCCTGTCCGGCCTCGTCGCCGTCTCGGCCTGCGCCCCCACGGTGCAGAAGGCCGGCGCTCCGCCGCTGGGGTTTCCGGGCCCTCGCATCGAGCCCGCGGCTTTCGTCGCCGCCGACGGGACCCGGCTGCCCCTCGACGTCTGGGCGGCCGAGGGCGAGCCCTGGGCGGTGATGGTCGCCCTGCACGGCATGAACGACTACGCCAACGCCTTCGCCTATTCCGCACCGTGGTGGGCGAGCCAGGGGATCACGACCTACGCCTACGACCAGCGCGGTTTCGGCCGGGCGCCGCAGCGGGGGCTGTGGGGCGGGACCGAACTGATGACCGAAGACCTGCGCACCTTCGCCGCCCTTGTGCGGGCCCGTCATCCGAACGCCGTGCTGGGGGTGCTGGGCCATTCCATGGGCGGGGCGGTGGCCATCGCCGCCTTCGCCTCCGACCGCCCCCCCGTCGCCGACCGGTTGATCCTGGCGGCGCCCGCGGTCTGGGGCTGGAGCCGCCAGGCCCTGCCCAACCGCATCGCCCTGTGGACCGCCGCCCATATCGTCCCGGCCTCGCGCCTGTCGCCTCCGGACTGGCTGGCCCGGCGAATCCGAGCCTCGGACAACATCGAGGTCCTGCGCGCCATGGGCCGCGACCCGAACATGATCTTCTCGACCCGGATCGACGCGGTCTACGGCCTGGTGCGGCTGATGCAGCAGGCCGACAAGGACCTGGCCAAAGTGCGGTCGCCGACCCTGTACCTGTGCGGGGCCAAGGACCAGATCATCCCCCGCGCCGCCTCGGTCCACGCCGCGCGCGGGCTCAAGCGCACCGACCGCTCGGCTTTCTACCCGGACGGTTGGCACCTGCTGACCCGCGACCTGCAGGGTCCCAAGGTCTGGGCCGACATCGCCGCTTTCCTGAAGGACGTCGACGCGCCCCTGCCGTCGGGAGCGGGACCGATGCCCAGGAGCTAGGGGGCTTTCCGGACGAAACAGGCCTGGGATCGGGCCATCAGGTCGGCGCAGGTCGAGCGCGCGGCGGCCTCGGACTCGAAGCCCTGGATCGAGGTCCGGAACAGCTGGACGCCGCCCACGATCACCGGCTCGATCCGGTGGGTCTTGCCTTCGACATAGGCGGGATAGGTTTCCATGAGCTGGGCCCAGGCGCCCTCCGCCAGGGCGCGGGTGCTGAAGGCGCCGATCTGGGCGACCACGGCGGAGTCGTCGGCGGCGGCGGGCGGCGCAGCCGCGGGCGCCGGCGGACCGGGCCGCGCGGGTGCGGGGGCCGCTGCGGGCGTCGGGGGGCGGGCCGGGGCCGGCGGCAGGCTCGGCGTGGCGGGGGAGGGCGGCGCGGCGGCGGCGACCGGGCGCGGGGCCGGCGGGGGGGCGGAGACCGCCACATTGGGCGGGGCGCGGGTGGTGCACACCTCGCTCATCACCAGCGCCGAGGCGGTTCCGGCGAAGGGCGCGCGCCACTCCAGGTCGGGGCCCTGACTGGTGATCTGGTCGCCGCGCAGGTCGGAGCCGTAATAGAGCGCGATCGACGAGGCCTTCACCTTGCCCGTCCGGCAATCCACCTCGGCGGCGCCGCGGATCGAGCGGCCGCCGGTGCGGGCGACGAAATCGACCCGGGTCGCCTCCTGCCGGAAGCCCACCCGGTGGATCGAAGGCTGGTCGGTCGCCACGGTGTCGGACTCGATCACCAGCACATTGTCGGGGCTGAACACCACCGACTGGCCGAGGCGCAGGCTGGTGTTGCGCCTGAGCCATAGCATCACCGAGACGTCGTCGCGGGCGGTGGAGAAGGCCGGCGTGGCCGAGGGCTCCGCCGCATGGCCGGGCCCGGCGGTCAGCAGGGCGGCGAGGACGGCGGAGGCTGCGGCGAGTCTGACCATGGCCGGAGGTTAGCCTCAAGCGCGGGGGTCTCAAGCGGAATGTCCCTCACCGGCAGGCGCCGTTCCCCTTGCACGCGAAAGGGCGCCCGCCCACCTACTGCGAAGCTTGAGCGGGTGAGGGGGCCTGCGCATGTTGGGTGGCCCTGCGGAAAATGTCGCGAAGGGCGGTCTTGTCGGTTTCCGAGAGGGCGGCGATGAAGGTCGGCGGCTGCGAGCAGCGCTCCAGCAGGCGTCCGCGGATTTCGGCGCCTTCGGCGGTGAGCGCGATCAGCTTGACGCGGCGGTCGGCGGGGTTGGGCAGGCGCTGCACCAGCCCGCGGTCTTCGATCTTGTCCACCAGGCCGGTGATGTAGGACGCGTCGCAGGCCAGGGCTCCAGCCAGGTCGCTCATGGGAACGCCCTGGTCGGGCTCCAGATTCAGCAGGAGATGGACCTGGGCGGGGTTCATCTGAAAGTCGGAATGCAGGGTCATCATCTCCCGGCGCTGCGACCGGAACAGCTGGAACAGCAGCATCCAGGCTTCGCGGCCGACATCCTCCGACTTCTCCATCACCCCTCCACGCCAAATCGAATAATTTGCGTTATCAACAGTTGATCATTATAACCATTGACAGTATCAAAGTCCAGGGGTGGGCGGTGCTCGTATTGAATCGTCGCTACCTTGCTGTACATGGTAGTCGGATATAGCCGGGCTCGAGCGTCCTAGCAGGATGTCGTCGCCTAAGGGTCGGGAATGATGCGCGCAACGAGTCTTCCAGCATTGATCTGGGCGACCCTGGCTGTCGGAGCCTGCGCCGACGCGCACATGCGCACCCCCGACGTGCGCCTGCCGGCCGCCTTCGAAGCCCCGGCCGGGGCGGCCGACCCAACCATGGCCGCCGCCACCCTCGACCGCTGGTGGAGCTTGTTCCCCGACCCCCAACTCCAGGCCCTGATCGACCAGGCCCTGGCCAACGCGCCGGATGCGCGCACGGCCCAGGCGCGCCTGGAGGAGGCCGTCGCGGTGCGCCGTGGCCGTCTGGCCGGCCTGCTGCCGCAGGGCGACCTGCAAGGCTCGGCCACCGAGCAGCATACGGAGCGCAGCGGCGACGTCTTCACTGGCGGCGGCGCCGGCGGCTTCAACAACAGCGGCGACACCCAGACCCTGTCGGCCAACCTCAACCTGAGCTGGGAGCTGGACCTGTTCGGCCGCCTGGCCCAGGGCCGGCGCTACGCCAACGCCGACTACGCCGCCGCCCGCTTCGGCGTCGAGGCCTCTCGCATGAGCCTGGCCGCTCAGGTCGCCCAGTCCCTGTTCCAGGCTCGGGCGCTGGCGGTGCAGCGGGCGGACGCCGGCGAGACCGCCCGCATCGCCGGCGAACTGGCGCGGGTGGGCCGCATCCGCGCCGAGCGGGGCCTGGGGCCCCAGGCCGACGCCGCCCGCTTCCAGTCGAACCTCGACACCGCCCAGTCCGAGATCATCCGCATCGACGCGGCGCTGGCTGTGGCCAAGCGCACCCTGCTGGTGCTGCTGGGGCGCGGGGCCGACCCGCTCGACAGCCTGACGGTCGAGGCTCGCGCCGACGCCCCGCCACGGGTTCCGGCCTCCACTCCCGGAGATTTGCTGGCCCGACGCCCGGACGTGCGCCAGGCTCAGGCGCGGCTGCAGGTCGAGACCGCCAGCGTGGCCCTGTCGCGCCTGGCCCTGTTCCCCACCTTCACCCTCCAGCCCGGCGCCTCCCTGTCGCGCAGTTTCGGCGCGACCGACTCCAGCACCAGCGTCTGGTCGATCGGTGTCGGCGCCGTGGTCCCGTTGCTCGACCGGCCGAGACTGCTGGCTGAGCTTGGGGCCGAGAAGGCCCGCGGAGAGCAGGCGGTGATCGCCTACGAGAAGGCGGTGCAGACGGCCTACGGCGAGGCGGCCAACGCCCTGACCACCCTGCAGGCCGACCAGGACCGCCTGGTCCGGCTGGAGAGCGCCGACACCCAGGCCCGCTTCGCCTTCGACGCCGCCAATCGCGGCTATCAGGCCGGCCTCTCCGACATGACCGCCCTGCTCGACGCCGAGCGCACCTGGCGCGCCGCCCGCACCGCCCTGAACGGCCTGCGCGCCCAGGCCCTCCAGGATGCCGTGGCCGCCTTCAAGGCGCTCGGCGGCGGTTGGACCTCAACCCCGTTGCAGACCGCAAACGCGGATCGGACCCGATGACCCCTCGCACTCGCCTCCGCATTGTCGCCGCCGTCGCCGTCCTGGCCGCGACCGCCGCCCTGTCGGCCTGCTCGAAGCCCAAGAGCGCCCCCAAGGCCGAGGCGCCGCTGACAGTCAGCGTCGCCACGGTCCAGTTGCGCACCCTGCGTGGCGGCCAGCTGGCCTCGGGACTGTTGGTTTCGCGCGAGGAGGCGGGCGCGGCCTCCGAGCTCACCGGCTACCGGGTGGCCGACGTCTACGTCGAGGAAGGCGCCCTTGTCGCCCGCGGCCAGCCCCTGGCCAAGCTCGACGACACCCTGTTGCGCGCCCAGATCGACCAGAGCCGCGCGACCCTGGCCCAGCAGCAGGTCGCCGCCGAGCGCGCCGACGCCGAGGCCGCCCGGGTGGACGGGCTCGACAACCAGGGGGTGCTCTCCAACGAGGCCATCGCCGAGCGCCGGCTGGCCGCCCGTTCGGCCCACGCCGCCGTGGCCGTGGCCCAGGCGCAGCTGCGCGACCTGGAGACCCGTCAGACGCGTATGATCATCCGCGCCCCGGTGGGCGGTCGCGTGCTCGAGCGCACCGTGCGCCCCGGCGACACCTCCGCGGGCGGGACCAGCCTGTTCCGCATCGCCCGCGACAGCCTGGTCGAGCTCGACGCCGAGGTCCCCGAGGCCCAGCTCGCCCGCATCCACCCCGGCGACCGCGCCACGGTGGAGCTGCCCTCCGGAGCCAGCGTCGCCGGGACCGTGCGCCTGGTCAGCCCGCGGGTCGATCAGCAGACCAAGCTCGGCCGCGCCCGCATCGCCCTGCCGGTCCGCACGGACCTGCGCCCGGGCGGCTACGCCCGCGCCAATTTCGTCCAGCTCGGCCGCGAAGCCCCAACCGCGCCCGAGGCGGCGATCCGTTACGACGCCGACGGCGCCTCGATGATGGTGGTGCAGGCGGATAACCGGGTCCGCCGGGTCGCCGTCCGCTCGGGCGACCGCGCCGACGGCTTCGTCGAACTGGTCCAGGGCCCGCCGCCGGGTTCGAAGGTGGCCCTGGGCGGCTCGGCCTTCGTGCTCGACGGCGACCGGGTCCGGCCCGTGGAGTCCGGCCGATGAGGTTCCCCGTATCCGCCTGGGCGATCCGCAACCCGATCCCGGTCGCGCTGGTCTTCATCGCGCTGACCCTCGCGGGGCTGCTGGCCTATGCGCGGATGCCGATCAAGCAGTTCCCCAACGTCGAGTTCCCCCTGGTCCAGGTCTCGGTCACCCAGTCCGGCGCCGCGCCGTCGGAGATGGAGACCCAGATCACCCGGCCGGTGGAGGACGCCATCGCCGGCATCGCCAACGTCCGCCACATCTCCTCCGACGTCACCCTCGGCGCCTCGAGCACCATGATCGAGTTCGAGTTGGGGGTGGACTTGCAGAAGGCCACCGACGACGTGCGCACCGCGGTGGAGCGCACCCGGGCCATCCTGCCCAACTCCATCGACCCGCCCCGGGTCGCCCAGGTCGACTTCACCGGCCAACCGATCCTGACCTTCGCGGTCTCCAGCCCGACCATGTCGGCCTCGGAGCTGTCGTGGTTCGTCGACAACACCGCCTCGCGCGCGCTGCAGGCGTCCAGGGGCGTGGCCCAGGTCAATCGCGTCGGCGGCATCGACCGCGAGATCGTCGTCGCCCTCGACCCCGCCCGCATGACGGCCCGCGGCGTGACCGCGCCCCAGATCAACGACGCCCTGCGCCTGTTCTACGTCGACAACCCCGGCGGGCGCGCCGACATCGGCGGGCGCGAGCAGACCGTGCGGGTGCTCGGCACCACCGCTACAGTCGATTCGATCCGCAACCTGACGATCCCCACCGCCACCGGCTACGTGCGGCTGGCCGACGTGGCCGAGGTCGGGGACGGCCAGGGCGAGATCCGCGGCTTCGCCCGGCTGGACGGCCGTCCGGCGGTGGCGATGTCGGTCTCCAAGACCCGAGCCGCCAGCGAGGTGGACGTCGAAAAGGCGGTCAAGCGCACCATCGCCGTCCTGGCCGCCCAGCATAAGGACGTCAGCTTCACCGAGGTGGTCTCCACCGTGAAGGAGACCCGGGAGAGCTACGACTCCACTGTCCACGTGTTGGTGGAGGGCATGGTGCTGGCGGCGCTGGTGGTGCTGGTGTTCCTGCGCAACTGGCGCGCGACCCTGATCACCGCCCTGGCCATGCCCCTTTCGCTGCTGCCGACCTTCGCGGTGATCTCGCTGCTGGGCTTCAGCCTCAACATCATCACCCTTTTGGCCCTGACCCTGGTGATCGGCATCCTGGTCGACGACGCCATCGTCGAGATCGAGAACATCGAGAAGCGGGTGGAGGCGGGGGAGACCCCCTATCGCGCGGCCCTGGTGGGCGCGGATTCCATCGGCCTGGCGGTGGTCGCCACCACCGCAACCATCGTCGTGGTGTTCATGCCGGTGTCGATGATGCCCGGTATCGTCGGGCAGTTCTTCAAGGAGTTCGGCCTGACCGTCTCGGTAGCGGTGCTGTTCTCGCTGCTCGTCGCGCGGCTGCTGACACCGCTGCTGGCGGCCTATTTCCTCAAGCCGGCCCGCAATCCCCGGCCGCGCCCGCAGATCAACCCTCACTACAAGCGGCTGCTGGACTGGGCGGTCGGGCACAAGTGGCTGTCGGCCCTGTTCGGCGCAGCGGTTTTCTTCTTCTCGATCTTCCTGGCCAGCCTGTTGCCGACCGGGGTGCAGCCGCCGGGCGACCCCGGCTACGTCTATCTGGCGATCCAAGGCCCGCCGGGC
Source organism: Caulobacteraceae bacterium (assembly GCA_035493215.1). GTDB lineage: Bacteria > Pseudomonadota > Alphaproteobacteria > Caulobacterales > Caulobacteraceae > NCED01. The sequence goes on along the minus strand of DATJIO010000027.1, from coordinate 34,837 downwards.
GCGACCCGCGCGGACATGGAACGGGCGGTGGACCAGACCACCCGGATGCTGCGCGAGCAGCCGGACACCGAGCGCGTCTTCGCCCAGATCGGCGCGGGCAGCGGGGCGGGACCCGGCGGCGGCGGCGGCGCGGACCTGCGCGACGGCACCCTCACCGTCATCCTCAAGGACGACCGCAAGCTCAACACCGAGTCGTTCAAGCGATCGATCCGACCCCTGCTGCGGCAGATTCCCGACGTGCGGGTCAACACCCAGGCCGGCGGCTTCGGCGGCTCGGACATGGAGATCGTGCTGGCCAGCCAGGACTCCGCCGCGCTGGACCGCGCCCAGGCCGACCTGCTGCGCCAGATGACCACTCTGCCCCAGGTCACCGACGTCCGGCCCGCCCCGCCGCCGCCGGGCCCCGAACTGGTGGTGCGGCCCAAGCCCGCCGAGGCCGCCCGGCTTTCGGTCAGCACCCAGGCCATGGCCCAGATCCTGCGCATCGCCACCATCGGCGACATCGACGCCAACGTCGCCAAGTTCTCGGAGGGCGAGCGGCGGATACCGATCCGCGTGCGCCTGCCCGAATCGTCGCGCACCGACCTGACGGCCCTGGGCGCGCTGGAGGTGCCGACCGCCGCCGGCAAGACCACGCCACTGGCCAGCGTCGCCGACCTGACCTTCCAGGCCGGGCCGGGGCGGATCGTCCGCTACGACCGCGAGCGCCGCGCCTCGGTGCAGGCGTCATTGAACGGGGCCACCTTCGGCGAGGCCCTCGCGGCCGCCAACAAGCTTCCGGTGATGCAGAAGCTTCCGGCGGGCGTGCACGTGGCGACCCAGGGCGACGCGGAGAACATGGCCGAGCTGTTCGGCGGCTTCGCCATCGCCATGCTGACGGGCATCGGCCTGATCTACGGCGTGCTGGTCCTGCTGTTCGGCAGCTTCTTCAAGCCGGTCACCATCCTGTCGGCCCTGCCCCTGTCGCTGATGGGCGCGTTCCTGATCCTGCTGGCGTTCGGCTTCCAGCTCGACCTGCCGGTGCTGATCGGCATGTTGATGCTGCTCGGGCTGGCGGCGAAGAACTCGATCCTGCTGGTGGAGTTCGCCATCGAGGCCGAGCGGCGTGGCGCGGCCCGGCGCGACGCCCTCTACGAGGCCTGCCGCGAGCGGGCCCGGCCGATCATCATGACCACCGTGGCCATGGCGGCGGGTATGCTGCCGACGGCCCTGGGTCTTGGCGAGGGTTCGTCCTTCCGCCAGCCGATGGCGGTGGCGGTGATCGGCGGCCTGATCAGCTCGACGGCCCTTTCCCTGGTGCTGGTGCCGGTGGTCTACGAGTTCATCGACGTGTTCGAGATCTGGATCACCCCCAAGCTCGGCCGTGTCGCCACCCCTCGCACCGCCGGCGATGACCGCCCGATCGAAGAGGCCGAACGCGCCCACCCCGGCGAGGAACACCCCCGAGCGGCGGAATAGCCCCTCAGTCCTGTCCCAACCTCCACGCGCCCCTCAGGTCGCGCACGAACTCCCTGTAGGCCGCGGCCTTGGCGGCGGGTTCGGGGATGCGCAGCAGCATCGACGGGTGGATGGTGACGAAGCCCGTCGCCCCGTCCTCCAGCGCGCCGGCCGGCCCGCGCGCCTTCATCACCGCTACCGGGCGGCCCAGCACCGCCGCCGCGGCGGTCGCGCCGAGCGCCACGATCACCCGCGGGCGCACGAGCCGCCGCTCGTTGTCCAGCCACCAGCGGCAGGCCCTGACCTCGCCGGCGTCGGGCTTGGAATGGATGCGCCGCTTGCCGCGCACCTCATGCTTGAAGTGCTTGACCGCATTGGTGACGTAGCACTGCTCGCGGACCGCTCCGGCCTCGGCCAGGGCCCGGTCCAGCACCGCCCCGGCCGGGCCTACGAAGGGGTGGCCGGTCAGGTCCTCGCGGTCGCCGGGCTGCTCGCCCACCAGCATCAGCCGGGCCTGCCGCGGCCCCTCGCCGGGAACGCCCTGGGTCGCGCCTCGCCACAGGTCGCAGCGCCGGCAAACCTGGACGCCCGCGGCGACGCCCGCCAAGTCGTCGGGCGGGTCGGGCTCGGCCGGCGCCGGCGGCCGAATCGGCGCGGGGTGGACCATGACGGCGGGCTCGGGTCTGGCGGATCAGATAGGAAAATGAAGCAGATACCGGCGAGTTCCGTCGGCTGGACGACACAGGCCTTCCGGCCGGGTTTGGGGCGCGCAGGCGGGCGCCAGCGTTACGGCGCCGATGCGGAGGCGCCCGCGCGGCGGATCGATTCCCACGGCGCCCTCCGATTCGGCGGGCGATCGAAGGGTCGGAAGTCCCTTTTCCCTCATAGGGCGAGCGCCGGGCGGTGGCGGCCCGGCGCGCCGGGCTTGGCCTCAGGATGCTCAATCCCTTTACGTTTTGACTTTAGAAACGTCGCGCGTGCGGCTTCGCACGACCGTCGGGGCGGCCGGTTTTCTTGCAAATCGGCCACTAGTGATGGATTAAATTGAGGCTGAGGCTTGGGGAGCCGTCGGGGGCTTCCGCGTTCTAATCGGCGCTCAAGGCGCTCGAGGGGTTTCCATGGCTTATTCCATGTCGTTGACGACGGGCGCCCAGTCCCAGAACGAGGGCAACCCCGGCGGAGCAGGCGCGTCCTACACCTACACCATGACGCGAGACGCCGGCGAGACTGGGTTCACGTCCTACCACATCGAAATATTCAACACCGACGCCAGCTTCTCGGACGATTTCGTAGGCGGCGGAGACCAGACCTTCACCTGGGCCGGCGGCACGCTCACCACCACCTTCACCGTGACCGCCAACCCCGACGGGGTGGCGGAGAGCAACGAAAGCCCGATCATCTGGTTCGTGAAGGGTGCGGTCGGCAGCGGCGGCGCATACCTGACCTCGAGCCAGGACATCAGCACCAACATTCCCACCCTGGTGAACGACGACACCGGTCCCCCGGTGTTCAGCACGCCCGCCGCCATCAGTGTGGCCGAGAACCTCCAGGCCGTCACGACCATCGCCGCCTCGAGCGGCGGCACGACGATGGTGTACACGCTGACGGGGGGGGCCGACCTCGCCCTGTTCAACATCAACGGCGCAACCGGCGCGCTCACCTTCGTCGCCGGCGGCGGCCGCGACTTCGAGACGCCGGGCGATGCGGGCGGGGACAACGTCTACGACGTGAAGGTCACCGCCACCGGCGGCGGCGTCGCCACCGAGCAGGCTTTCGCGGTCACCGTGACCAACGCCAACGAGGCGCCGGTGATCACCAGCAACGGCGGCGGCGCCGCCGCCGTCGGGGTCGGTCCGATCGCCGAGAACACCCTGACCGTCATCGCGGCGAACACTGCTACGGACGTGGACGCGGGCGACACCCGCACCTGGTCGATCTCCGGCGGCGCCGACGCGTCCCAGTTCGTGATCAACGCCCAGACCGGGGCCCTGTCCTTCGCCGCCAACCCGAACTTCGAGGCCCATGCGGACGCGGGCGCCAACGACGTCTTCGACGTCACGATCCGGGCCACCGACGCGGGCGGCCTGTTCGACGACCAGACCGTATCCTTCACCTTGACCGACGCCGACGATCCGGCGGTGATCAGCTCGTACAGCGGCGCCGACCTTCTGTTCCTCCACGCCTCGGAGAACACGCCCACGGCCACGACCCTGGCGACCGTCGTCGCCGCCGACGACGACGCGGGCTCCACCATCACCTGGTCGACGGTGGGCCCCGACGCCGCCCGCTTCACCGCCGTGGGCGGGGTCCTGAAATTCGCCGCCTCTCCGGACTTTGAGGCCCCGTCCGACGCCAACGGCGACAACGTCTTCGACGTTTCGGTTCGGGCCACGCCCACCAGCGGCGCGGCGGACGACCAGCGGTTCCTCGTCTTCCTCGATAACGTGGTCGAGACCGGCGAGAGCGGCGGCAGCGGCGGCTTCACGCCTCCGACGCCGCCGACTCCGACTCCGTCCCCCACCCCCGTTCCCACGCCGACCCCCACCAACACCGGCAACGACAGCATCGACGGCACGCCCGGCGGCGACACGGCCCTCGGCGGCGACGGCAACGACACCATCGACGGCGGCCCCGGCGCCGACAGCATGGACGGCGACAACGGCAACGATTCCCTGGCCGGCGGCGACGACGGCGACTTCATCCGCGGCCTGGCCGACAACGACACCGTCGATGGCGGCGGCGGCGCGGACACGGTCAACGGCAACGTCGGCGACGACATCGTCACCGGGGGCGAAGGCAACGACGTGGTCTACGGCGGCCAGGGCGCCGACACGGTCGATGGCGGGGACGGCGACGACAGCTACGTCAACGGCAACATCGGCAACGACATCGTCCACGGCGGCGCCGGGAACGACAGCGTCTACGGCGGCCAGAACGACGACGTCATCTACGGCGACGCCGGCGACGACCGGCTGTCGGGAGACCTCGGCAACGACGTGATGTATGGCGGCGCCGGCGCCGACCGCTTCACCATAGCCGTGGGCGGCGGCAGTGACTGGGTCGGCGACTTCAACGGCGCCGAGGGCGACCGCATCCTGCTGGCGCCGGGGACCAGCTATACCCTGAGCACCTACCAGAACCAGGTCGTGATCACCTTGGCAGGCGGCACGACCCTGGGCTTGGCCGGGGTCGCGGCGATCGACTCGAGCTGGATCGTCTTCGGAAACTGATTGCGGACGAGGGGCGCCCGGCGCCCCTCACAACCCCAGCCTGGCCCGCGCCAGCCGCTCGACGCCCGTGTCCAGGGTGTCGTCGGCCTTGGCGAAGCACAGCCGCACCACCGTGCGCACCGGCTCGGCGGCGTAGAAGGCCGAGACCGGGATCGCCGCCACCCCATAGGCCTCGACCGCCCGGCGGCAGAAGGCCTCGTCGTCCAGGTCGATCCCCGACGCCGCTAGGTCGATGCAGGCGAAATAGGACGCCTGGCTGGGGATCACCGCGAACCCCGCGGCCTCCAGGCCTGCGGTCAGGCGGTCGCGGGAGCGCTGGTAGCCCGCCCGCATGGCCTCGAACCATGCCGCCGGCTTGGCTAGGCCCCAGGCTACCGCGCTCTGCAGATTCGGCGGGGTGGTGAAGGTCAGGAACTGGTGGGCGGCGGTGATCGGCCCGATCAGCCCCGGCGCGGCGCAGGCCCAGCCCACCTTCCAGCCGGTCATCGAGAATATCTTCCCGGCCGAACCGACCTTGACGGTGCGCCCGCGCATGCCCGGCTCGGCCATCAGCGGCCGGTGGGCGGCGCCGTCGAAGCGGACGTGCTCCCACACCTCGTCGGTGAGCGCGATGACGTCGTGGCGCACGCAGGCCCGCGCCAGTAGCGCGATCTCCTCGGCGTCGAACACCCGCGCCGCCGGGTTGTGCGGGTTGTTGAGCACCACCACCCGGGTGCGTTCGGTGAAGGCGGCCTCCAGCGCGTCCTCGGTCAGCCGCCACTGCGGCGGCTGCAGCCGCACGAACCGGGCCGTCGCCCCCGCCCGGCGCAGCAGCGGCAGGTAGGCGTCGTACATCGGCTCGAACAGCACCACCTCGTCGCCGGGAGACAGCAGGGCCAGCAGGGCGGCGGCCAGGGCCTCGGTGGCGCCGGAGGTGACCACCACCTCTTCGGCCCCTAGGTCCAGTCCCTGGCAGGCGTTGTAGTGGGCCGCCACCGCCTCGCGCAGCTCGGGCAGGCCGCGCATCGGCGGATACTGGTTCGAGCCGGTCATCAACGCCTCGGCGGCGCGGGCGCGGATGTCCTCGGGTCCCGGCTGGTCGGGGAAGCCCTGGCCGAGGTTGATGGCCCCGTGCGTCCGCGCCAGGCCGGACATTGTGTCGAAGATGGTGTTCGGGACCGAGGCGAAGACCGGGTTCAAGGGCGCGCTCGACCGGGACCGGGCCTACTTCGGGTTGCCGCTCTGGTGCGGAACCTTCAGGCTGATCAGCACCAGGGGCCCGTTGAACTTGTTGAACCAATGCGGGGTGTTCTCGGGCACGATGACCATGTCCCCCTTGACGACGGTGCGCGACACACCCCCGTCGATCCCCACCCCCCGCAGGTTCTCGGGGTTGGTCCGGGTCTCGCCGGCCAGCTTGCCGCCGGTGACCAGGGTCCCCGACCCGTCGAGGACGTAGAAGATCTCCGCCTGGATCTCGTGCGTCGTCGCCGGGCCGACGCCGGTGCGGTACTCCAGGTTGGCGACATAGGGCAACAGTCCGACGATCGGCATGACGATGGTGGGGACGTCCGGCTTCTGCTGGCTCTTGGCCTTGGCGATCATGGCCGCGATCTCGGCCGAGCCCGCGAAGGTCTTGAGCGGAGGCGGCGCGGGCGCCGCCGGGGGCGCCTGGGCGACCGCCGTCGCAGCCATGGCCAGCAGGGCGACGACGCCCAGTCCGAAAGTCCTCATCGGTCCGACTCGCTCCGTTTTCTCGAAACCCGACCCTAGCACGACCCGAACGGGACCACCTTGTTGCCGGCGTCGTGGCCGATGTCGGCGCGGCCGAGCCAGGGGACGCCGGCGCGGTCGCACCAGTACTGCGCGACCTCCTCCTCGGTGCGGCCGAAATCCGGGTCATTTTCGGGCACCAGGCTGCAGCGCCCGAGCTTGACGCCCGCCACCCGACGGATCGCCGGGTTGGAGGTGACGTGCAGCAGCAGCCGGTCGATCCGGTACATGTGCTCGGACACCTCCTCCAGCATCAGTACGTGGCCGCCCAGGTCCGGCTGCCACGGCGTGCCGATCAGGGTCGACAGGATGGTGAGGTTGAACGCCGCCGTCGGCGCCCCCTGTCCCACCGAGGGCTCGAGCGCCTCGGGCGTCCGGTCGACCAGCCAGGCCAGGGCCCGGGCCGCCGCCGTCTCGCCGTCCTCGCGCACGATGTCGGCCGGCATCGGCCCATGGGCCACGTGCGGAAACCCCAAGCTGTAGAGAGGCCCCAGAAGGGCGGCGGCGTCGCTATAGCCCAGATAGGCCTTCTCCCGGGCCGCCGGCTCCAGCCGCGGCAGGACCATCTCGGCAAGCCGGCCCGCCCCGTAGCCGCCGCGGGCGATCCAGACCGCGTCGAGGCTCGGGTCGTTGGCGAACTCGATGAAGGCGGCGGCCCTGGCCAGGTCCGGCCCGGCGAAATGACCCTCGCCCAGGAAGCATTGCGGATGGAAGCGGATCTCCACACGCTCGCCGTAGAGCCGGGCCGACAGCTCCAGCACCGCCTTGGCCACCTCGGGCAGGAAGCGCGATCCGGTGGCGACGACGCCGATCCTGAAGCTCATGGCGGTCACGGCGTCTCCAAGCGTCGCTTGTCGGGCGGGAGGCGAATTTATAGGGTCCGGCGATGACTCCCCACAAAGCGTATTTCTTCTGCGGCGTCGGCGGCAGCGGCATGCTTCCCCTGGCCCTGATCGTCCAGGCCCGCGGCGCCCATGTCGAAGGCTCGGATCGCGCTCTCGATCAGGGTCGCACCGCGCCCAAGTTCGACTATCTGCGCCGCCACGGGGTCCGCCTGCATCCCCAGGACGGCAGCGGCGTGGTCAGCGCCGACCAGATCGTGGTCGCCTCGGGCGCCGTCGAGGAGACGGTTCCTGACGTCCAGGCCGCGCGCCGGGTCGGTGCGACCCTGATAACCCGGCCCGAACTGCTGGCCGAGCTGTTCAACGCGGCGCGCCTCGGCGTCGGCGTCGCCGGCACCAGCGGCAAGTCCACCACCACCGGCATGATCGGCTGGATCCTCTACCGGAGCGGGCGCGACCCGACGGTGATGAACGGGGCGGTGATGAAGAACTTCGTCACTGCCGACAGCCCCTTCGCCAGCGCGCTGGTGGGGGAGGGGGAGGCCTTCGTCAGCGAGGTGGACGAGAGCGACGGATCCATCGCCCGCTACCGGCCGGCCGTGGCGGTGGTCAACAACGTCGCCCTCGACCACAAGTCGATGGAGGAGCTGCGCGCCCTGTTCGCCGACTTCACCGCCAAGGCCGGGGTAGCGGTCCTGAACCTGGACAACGGCGAGACGGCGGCCCTGGCGGCGCAGGTCCCGGCCGACCGCCGCATCACCTATTCGCTGCAGCACGCGGGCGCCGACCTGCTGGGCGAGGACGTCACGCCCGAGCCCGCGGCCATCGCCTTTTCCGTGCGCCGCCGCCGCACGGGCGAGACCGCGCGGGTGCGCCTGCCGGTCCCCGGCCGCCACAACGTCTCCAACGCCCTGGCCGCCATCGGCGCCGCCCTGGCTTGTGGGGTCGAGCTGGCCGAGGCGACCGCCGCGCTCGCCGACTTCCACGGCATCCGCCGGCGTCTGGAGGTGGTGGGCGAGCGCGGGGGGATCACCGTGATCGACGACTTCGCCCACAACCCCGACAAGATCGCCGCCACCCTGGACACCCTGCACGGTTTTCCGGGGCGGTTGCTCCTGATGTTCCAGCCCCACGGCTACGGCCCCCTGAGGTTGATGCGCGAGGGCTTGGTCGAAGTGTTCGCCGAGCGGATGGCCCCCGAGGACGTGCTCTTGATGCCCGAGCCGGTCTATTTCGGCGGCACGACCGACCGCAGCACCGGCAGCCGCGCCATCACCGACGGCGTCGCCGCCCGCGGTCGCACGGCCGAGGCGCTGGCCGACCGGCCCGCCTGCGGCGACCGGCTGGCGGCCCTGGCCCGCCCCCGGGACCGGATCGTCGTCATGGGCGCCCGCGACGACACCCTGTCCACTTTCGCCGCCGAGGTCCTGGCGCGGGTAGGGAGCTAAGGGTCGGCGGCTCGGGTCGCGTTCCGCCGCGCGCGCCTTATCCCCCTCTTAACCACGTTCCCCCAAGCTCGAACGCCAATCCACGGGAACGGCCATGCACGAGCAGACGCGGGAGATCGAGGGGGCCGAGGATTTCGAGACCGGCAAGCCCCGGACCACGCCGCTGCGTTACAGCGTCGCCTGGCCCGAGACGGGCCCCGTGAGCGGACTGGTGTTCCTAATCGCCGGCTTCGGCGCCGACGCGGACCCCCGCTATGCCGAAAAGCTGCGGCGTCACGTGGCCCGGTCCTACGGTCTGGCCGCCGTCAGCGTCCAGTACCATTGCGTCCAGAGCCGGCCCGAGACGGGCGCCGCCCTGCGCCTGGACCAGCCCCAGCACCTGCAGCTCGCCGGCTTGGCCCAGGCCTACGGGATCAAGGTAGCCGACTGGCGCGACCTTGCGGGGCTGTGTGCGGCCTTCGCCGGCACGCCGATCACCCCTCAGGTCCCCGCCTTCCTAGACCCGCCCGGCGGCGACACCCAGAACTTCGGCCTGGTGCAGGCGATGGACCACCTGCGGGTGCTGGGCGACCTGATCGCGCGGGGACCGGCCTTCGACGTGCGCCGGGTGGTGGCCCTGGGTTCGTCCCACGGCGGCTACATCGCCCATATGATCGCCAAGCTCGCGCCGGGGACCCTGGCCGCGGTGGTCGACAACTCCGCCTATGTGCAGCCGCCCACCAACTACGGCGGCGGGGGCGGTGCCGCCGAATACCTCGTCCAGTACGGCGGGGTGCAGCTGCTCTGCCGTACAGCGCGGGCCTTCAATTTCGACGACCGCGACAGGCCCGACTTCTATGGCCGCGACCAGGACCTGATCCGCGACACCGGCTACCCGCCGCACCTGGAGGCGATGCGCGCCGCCGCGCCCGACGGCGGGACCCGTTTCCGCATGGCCAACGCGGCGATCGACGCGATCTCGGACCCGCAACGCAAGGCCGTCCAGGCCGCGCGCCTAGCGGCCGGCGGGTTCGACGTCCGGCTGAGGATCGTGACCGAGGCCGAACTGGACGGGCGGCTGTTCAAGCGGCTGGTACACGGGCTCGACGCTTCGCTGGCCGCCTTCGCCGACGTCCATCTCCCCGACTGTCCGGCCCGGGGCGTGGAGCCCGACCTGATGCGCGGGACCACGGTGGATTACGCTTGCGTCGACCAGGTCTACCGTTTCCGGCACTTCGACCGCTTTCCCTATGTGTCGGGCGAACGGTTCGACCGCTTTCCCGTACCGGCGAGAGACGAGGCGGCGGCGGCCTGAGAGGGTCAGGGCTGGGCGGCGGCCACGGTGATGCGGGCGGCCCGCAGGGTCCCGTCCGGGCCGGGGGCGGCCTGGGTCTGCACCGTCACGCCCGGTTTGATGATCGACGGGTCGGCCGGAAAGGAAGCGATGATCGGCATACCCACGGGCACGACGATACGCCGGGTCCCGCCGGGATAGGTCACGGTCAGCTCGCGACCGTTGGCGCTCCTGGCGACCGACGAGACGGTGGCGTTGGTCATCATCTGGCCGGGGGCGGCGCCGGGCTGGTTCATCGGCCGGTTGCCTTCGCCGGCCTTGGAGCCGGGCTCGAACATCCGCAGCTCGATGGAGCGGCCGACGCCCTCGCCCTCGGTGACGTTGGCGGTGGCCACGAAGGCGCCGGGCTGGATGGCGTCGATGTCCACCGGGCGGGTGGTGACCACGGTGAACCCGGGGGCGAGGCCGAAGCTGATCTCCTTGCCGTCGGCGCCGCGGACCTTCAGGCCGTTGGTTTCGACGGCGGTGACCACGCCGGCTACCCGCACGGCGGCTGGAGCCGGCGCCGGAGCCTGGGCGGCGGCGCCGCCGGCCAGCAGCAGACCCGCGCCGATGGCGGGCAGGATGGAGCGATGCACGGCGAGGCCTCCCGGACCGATTTTCATGTGGGCCGACCTTAGCCTGTCTTGGCCCGGCTTGCATGTGCGCCGTGCAAACTCGACGTTAAGCCGGGGGGTGCAGGCTGGATGCGACCGGACGACGTCTCAGGGAGGGACCCGCATGTCGGTGACCAGGACATTCAGCGCCACCAAATACGCCCCCGACCACTTCGAGCCCGAGGCCGACAGCGATCCCCAGGCTCAGAGGAAGATGCGGGGCCACCTCGAGCAGATCGACTACACGGCCTTCATCTCCAACCGCGAGGTGATCGGCCAGGTCATGGGCCGGACCGACGCCGCCCAGGTCCAGCGCCTGGCCGTGGCCGCCGCCACCGCCCGCGCCCGCTGGGTGGCCGAAGCCGTGGCCCTGGCCGACGCCGGTCCGGCCGCGGCCCAGGTCCAGGTCGCCCGCCTGGCCGAGATGCGGACCGCCTACCAGGAGCTCGCCGAGGCCTACGAGGCCCTGCGCCGCATGGTCGAGCGCGGTTACATTTCCTACGGGGCGGCGGGGCAAGCCTGAGCGGCCGGCCCTGCGGCGACTTTTGATCGACATCAAGGCGGGGGTCGCGTTTCGGGCCGGTAGTGGCGGCGAGGCTTTCAGGGGAAGCTCCGACATGACCGATACGGTGCGGGCCGCGCGCACGGCCTACATGCCGAAGCTCGCCACCGCCTTCGCCGAAGGGTACGGGTTGGACACCCTGCGCCGGGATGCGATGGCCGGCCTGACCGTGGCCATCGTCGCCCTGCCCCTGTCCATGGCCATCGCCATCGCCTCGGGCGTGTCGCCGGACCGGGGCCTTTACGCCGCCATCGTCGGGGGCTTCCTGGTCTCCGCCCTGGGTGGAAGCCGGTTCCAGATCGGCGGCCCGGCCGGGGCCTTCATCGTCCTGGTCGCCGCGACCGTGGCCCGCTTCGGCGTCGACGGCCTCATGCTGACGGTCTTCCTCTCCGGTCTGATGCTGACCCTCGTGGGCGTCCTGCGCCTGGGCGCCCTGATCCGTCTGATCCCGCACGCGGTCACTGTCGGTTTCACCGCCGGCATCGCCGTCACCATCGCGGCCAGCCAGCTCAAGGACTTCGCCGGCCTGACCCTGTCTGGCCCCGAGCCCGGGCCGCTGGCGCCCAAGCTCGCCGCCCTTGTCCACGCCCTGCCGGGTCTGAGCTGGCCGTCCGCGCTGCTGGCGATCGGAGTCGTCGGCGTCATCGTGGGCCTGCGCCGCTGGCGGCCGGCCCTTCCCGGCATGCTGGTCGCCGTGGCCGCCGCCGCCGCGGCTGCGGCCCTGCTTCACCTGCCGGTGGAAACTGTCGGCAGCCGCTTCGGCGGCATCCCATCTGGCCTGCCCATGCCGCACCTGCCGGCCTTCACCCTGGCCAAGGTGCTGGCGGTGCTCCCCGCCGCCCTGTCCTTCACCCTGCTGGGCGGGATCGAAAGCCTGCTCTCAGCGGTGGTCGCCGACGGCATGGGCGGCGGCAAACACCGCTCGAACATGGAGCTGGTGGCCCAGGGGATCGCCAACGTCGCGTCGTCCCTGTTCGGGGGCATATGCGTCACCGGGACCATCGCCCGGACCGCCACCAACGTCCGCGCCGGCGGCCGCAGCCCGGTGGCGGGCATGTTGCATTCCGTCTTCCTGCTGGCCTTCATGCTGCTGGCCGCGCCGGCCGCCAGCTATGTGCCGGTCTCGGCCCTCGCCGGGGTGCTGGCGGTGGTGGCCTGGAATATGTGCGAGAAGGCCGAGGTCGTCCGCCTGATGAAGCACTGGCGCAGCGCGGCCGTGCTCTTGGCCACCTTCCTCCTCACCATCCTGCACGACCTTACGGCCGGCATCGCCGCCGGATGTGTCCTGGCGGCGTTCTTCTGGGCGGTCGCCAAGCGCGCGCGGTGGGGGCTTCAGTCCCCCAGCGAGTGACATCTCGCGGGAGGTGGCGTGCGTCGAAACAAAAGCCCCGACGGATCGCTCCGGCGGGGCTCTGTCAGTCCACGATGGAAGCCTAGGCCCTGAGACCGGCCTCGAGCTCGCGGCCGGTGACGAGGCGGCCGTCGCGTTCGCGCTCGACCAGGCGGCGGTAGGTGGCCAGGGCCTGGCCGCAGACCTGATCCATATTGTAGTACTTGTAGGTCGCCAGCCGGCCGACGAACGAAACGTCGGGCCGCGCCAGGGCCAGGGCCTCGTACTTCTTGTAAAGGGCCTGGTTCTCTTCCCGGGGGATGGGGTAGTAGGGGTCGCCCTCGGCGCTCGGATACTCGTAGGTGATCGAGGTCTTGGCGTGCTTCTGGCCCGTCAGGTGCTTGTACTCCGAGATGCGGGTGTAGGGCGTCTGCGGGTCTGGATAGTTGACCACCGCCACCGGCTGGTACTGCTCCATGTCGTGGGTCTGGTGCACGAACCGCAGGGACCGGTAGGGCAGGCGGCCGTAGCGGAAGTCGAAGAACTCGTCCACCGGCCCGGTGAACACCAATCGGTCGTAAAGCACCTCGTCTTTCACCTGGGCGTATTCGGTGCCGGTCATGACGGTGATGTTGTCGTGGTCCAGCATGTTCTCGAACATGTGGGTGAAGCCCAGCTTGGGCATGGCCTGGAAGCGGTCGTTGAAATAGCGGTCGTCGGTGTTGGTGCGGGTCGGCACACGGCTGGTCACCGACTTGTCGAGCCCGGACGGGTCGATCCCCCACTGCTTCCTCGTATAGCCCTGGAAGAACTTCTCGTAGAGCTCGCGTCCCACCGCCGACACCACCACGTCCTCGGAGGTGCGGATCTTCTCCACCGGCTCGGCGCGGCTCTTGAGGAAGGCTTCGGCCTGTTCGTCTGTGGTCAGGTTCAGCCCGTAGAGCTTGTTGATGGTGGTCCGGTTGATCGGGATGGGCACGAGCTGGCCGTCGACGCTGGCCAGCACCCGGTGCTCGTAGGTTCGCCAGCCGGTGAACTGCGACAGGTGACGGACGATCTCGTCGGAATTGGTGTGGAAGATGTGCGGTCCGTACTGGTGGAACAGGATGCCCGCCTCGTCGTGGCGGTCGTAGGCGTTGCCGGCGATGTGCGCCCGGCGGTCGATCAGGAGCACGGTCTTGTTCGACCCCGCCGCCAGCCGTTCGGCGATCACCGAGCCGGCGAAGCCCGCGCCGACCACCAGATAGTCGAAGTGGCGCCGGCGCCCGGCCGGCTGGATCGCCGGCGCGTTCACCGCCGTCGCGGCGGCCTGGGCGCGGCGCACCGTGGCTTCGTCCACCAGGGCGGCCATGCGGGCGTAAGTCGAATCCCACGACAGCTCGGCCAGGATCGCGTCCGCCGCCTCTAGCCAGGGCCGGCCGGTCTTGTCCAGGCCGGTCTGGGCCATGGCCAGGGCCGTCTCGCACTCGGCGATGAAGCTGTTGTGGTCGTCGGCCACCCGCACGGCTTCGAGTTCGCCGTAGTGGCGGATCACGTCGACGATGGCGGTCGAGACCACCGGCTTGCCGCCGGCCAGGTATTCGGGGGTCTTGGTCGGGCTGATGAAGCGGGTCGACTCGTTGATGGCGAAGGGCATCAGCGCCACGTCCCAGCCCGCCAGGTATCTGGGGAGCTCGGCATAGGTCTTGCCGCCCAGGTAATGCAGGTTATAGCGGCGCGGCAGGTCGGCCGGGTCGACCTTGACCACCGGCCCGACCATGACGATCGACCAGTCCGGATGGGCGTCGGCCAGGTCGGCGATCAGCTCCAGGTCCATCCGCTCGTCGATCACGCCGTAGAAGCCCAGCCGCGGGCCGGGCAGGGCGGCCTGGTCGTCGGGTTCGGCGGCGTTCAGCGCCCGGGCCTGGGCGAAGTGGGCCCGGTCGACGCTGGAAGGGAAGGGGTGGATGTTGGCGTGCCAGCCCCGCTTGGCCTCGTACAGGGAATAGCCGCCGGTGAAGACCACGTCCGCCAGCCCCACCAGGTCCCGCTCCAGGGTCTTCAACCGTTCGGGCGCGAAGCGGAAGTTGGAGAGCTCGTCCATGCAGTCGTAGACGACGCAGGCCGCGTCCTCGGCGAGGGCCCGGGAGAAGCCCAGCATCATCGGGGTGTAGTACCAGAGCACCGGACGCACGATCTTTTCGCCGGTCACGAGCCCCGACAGCAGCCGGCCCAGGGCGGCTTCCGCCGCCGCCCCCTCCAGCCCGTGGGGCAGCCGCGGCGTGGCGATGGTCACTCCGCTCTTGGCGTCGGTGCGCAGGTCGAGCGTCGGCTCGCCGTCGCCGTCGAAAGGTATCGGCTCCTCGAACACCACCACCCGGCGCGTCTGGGCGAAGCGCGTCATCAGGTGCTGCGGACGCTGGAACACGAAGTCCCATCGCAGGTGGGAAAAGCAGATCAAGGTGTCTCCGCCCCTCCGTCCAAAAGCGGCGGGGGCGATGATCGATGCGGCGCGGGCAGTTTTGAGCGGGGGAAGCGGTTCGTGCAAGGCGATAATCCCTTACTGGAAATTTTGGACGCAGCGATATCTTTAACGCGTCGATATTGTATTCAGTTCCGAGGTGTAGTTGCGGGGTGGGGTAGATGCGTGTCTTTTGTTAAACTATACTCGACTTTGCAGAATCGACCCGCCCCGGCCTTCGCCTCGTATTGGGCGGGCCGCTCATCCTTCGACCGTCCGACGGCGCCAATGGGGCCGGCGTTTGAAGAACGCTCTTTCCCAGGCTTGGCGGTTTGATTAACTCGTGGAACTGGCGGGAAGTTCCCGGTGTTAGGAACCCGATGCTGCAATTGCGAACCGCTCCGTGAGCCAACCGGCCGACTTTCACCTGGTCCGGCGGGGCAGCGGCGCCGTGCTGGCGCTCACCGGCGACTGGACCTCGTTGGGAATCGGGCACGCCGGGGCGCGCCTGGCGGCGGCTCTGCGCGATGTCACGCCCAAGGGAGTCGACCTCGCCGGCCTGGGACTGTTCGACACTGCCGGAGCCTATGAACTGGCGCGGGTGGCCAAGCTGCGGCCTGGCGCCCCCGGACTGGAGGCCCGGCCCGACGCGGCCCGGCTGATGGAGCTGGTGGGCGAGGCGATCCGCCCCCCGCGTGCTCCGGCGCCCAAGCACAACCTTACCGCCATCCTCGCCCGCATCGGGCTGGGGGTGGAACACTTCCTCCACGACCTCGTCGGCACCTTCGCCTTCTACGGTCGGCTGGTGGCCACCGTCGGCAACCTAGCCGTCAACCCGCGCCGGATCCGGCTCGCCCCCGTGGTGTCGCTGATGGAGCGCGCGGGCATCGACGCCCTGCCGATCATCGGCACCACCAACTTCTTCGTCGGCGCCACCATAGCCTTCCTGGGCGCCAACCTGCTCAGCCAGTTCGGCGCCTCGGTGTTCTCGGTCGAGCTGATCGGGGTGGGCGTGCTGCGCGAATTCGCCGTTCTGATCACCGCGGTGATCCTGGCCGGCCGGTCGGCCTCCAGCTTCGCCGCCGAGCTCGGGGCGATGAAGATGAACCAGGAGATCGACGCCATGCAGGTCATGGGCGTCGACCCGTTCGAGGCCCTGATCCTCCCCCGTTTCATCGCCATGCTGATCATGATGCCCCTGCTGGTGTTCGTGGCCATGGTCACCGGCATCGTCGGCGGCATGTTGGTGATCTGGGCGGTGTTGAACCTCTCCCCGGCCTTCTTCGTCGACCGGCTGCTCACCAACGTCGGCGTGACCCACTTCTGGGCCGGCATCGTCAAGGCCCCGGTCCTGGCCATCGTCATCGCCGCCATCGGTTGCCGCCAGGGCTTCGAGGTGGGCGGCGACGTCGAGCAGCTCGGCCGGCGGGTGACCAGCGCTGTGGTCCAGGCCCTGTTCGCCATCATCATCCTGGATGCGGTTTTCGCGCTCCTGTTCATGGAGCTCGACATATGACCGACGCGCCGCAAAGGGCCGCCCCCGGCGAGGACGCCGAGGTGGTGATCGAGGTGAAGGGGCTGGTGTCGAAGTACGGCGACAACGTCGTCCACGACGGCCTGGATCTCCAGGTCCGCAAGGGCGAGGTGCTCGGCCTGGTCGGCGGCTCCGGGGCGGGTAAGACCGTCCTTCTCAACAGCCTTATCGGCCTGCGCGATCCGGACGGCGGCGAGGTCAAGGTGTTCGGCATCGACCCGAACCACGCCAGTGACGAGGAGCGCAACACCCTGGAGCGCCGCTGGGGAGTGCTGTTCCAGGGCGGCGCCCTGTTCTCGGCCCTGTGCGTCCGCGACAACGTCGCCGCGCCGCTGCGCGAGCACACCAAGATGCCCCACAGCCTGATCGACGACCTGGCCGACCTGAAGATCGCCCTGGCGGGCCTGCCCGACCACGCCGGCGACCTAAAGCCGGCGGAACTGTCCGGCGGAATGCGCAAGCGCGCGGGACTGGCGCGGGCGCTGGCCATGGACCCCGAGCTGCTGTTCCTGGACGAGCCGACCGCGGGGCTGGACCCGATCGGCGCGGACCAGTTCGACACCCTCATCCGGAGCCTGTCGGCGAGCCTGGGCCTGACCGTCTTCATGATCACCCACGACCTCGACAGCCTCTACGCCCTGTGCGACCGGGTGGCGGTGATCGCCGACCGGAAGGTGGTGGCCTGCGCGCCTATCCCCGAGCTGGAGAAGTCCGAGCATCCGTGGATCCGGGAATATTTCCTCGGGCCCCGCGGTCGCGCCGCCGCCGCCTCTGAAATAGCCTTCGAGTCGGCGACGTCGCCGGCGAAGGCGTCCGCAAAAGCCGCCCCTCGAGACGTCCAGGCCGCCGCGCCCGGGACGGGAGAAGCCTGAATGGAACGCAACGCCCACTATGCGCTCGTGGGGCTGGTCTCGCTGCTGCTCCTGACCGGGCTCGTCCTGTTCGTGATCTGGCTGGCCCGGGTCCAGTTCGTGAAGCAGTACGACCTCTACGACATCGACTTCAAAGGCCCGGTGCGCGGCCTGTCGGCCGGGGGCGAGGTCTATTTCAACGGCATCCGGGTGGGGGAGGTGACCAAGCTCAGCCTCGACCGCAACCACCCCGACCGGGTTGTGGCGCGGGTGAGGATCAGCTCCGACGCCCCGGTGCGGGTCGATTCCACCGCCAGCCTGGAGCCCCTGGGCATCACCGGCGTCAACTATGTCCAGATCACCTCCGGCACCTCCACCCGTCCGTTGCTGAAGGACGTCACGCCCCCCAACCGGGTGCCGGTGATCCGCACGGTGCGCGGCAGCCTGGAAAGCATCCTCGAGGGCGGGGGCACGGTGCTGGCCCGGGCGGTGGACGCGCTGGACCGGGTCAACAAGCTGCTGTCCGACAAGAACATCGCCACCATCTCGGCCACCTTCGAGGACGTCCACGCCATCACCGGCGAGTTCCGCAACCAGGGTGAGCTGATCGCCCATCTGGACGAGACCATCACCAACGCCAACGTCGCCGTCAAAAAGGTGAGCGAGCTGACCGACTCGGCCAACACTCTGGTCAACGGCGACGCCAGGCGCACCCTGGCCAACCTCGGCGACGCCGCCGAGCAGATGAAGTCCGCCGCCATCGAGGGCCGCGCGCTGGTCGCCGGCCTGAAGGGCCCGGCCACGGACTTCACCGCGAACGGCCTGCCGCAGATCACCTCGACGGTCATCCAGCTCCAGACCACGGTCGAGACCCTGAACCGGGTGATCGGCGACATCGAACAGAATCCGCGGCAGCTCATCAGCAAGCCGGCGGCCAAGACCCTGGAGGTGCAACCTTGATCCGCCCCCGCCGCGTAGCCCTTCGGCGTCTCGCGACCCGGCTAGCCGTCCCGGTCCTGGGCCTGGCCCTGTCGGCCTGCGTGTCGCTCCTGCCCAAGACCAAGCCGGACCAGCTCTACAGTTTCGGCCATGGCGTCGAGGCCGCGCCGGCTGCATCGGCCGCGCCCGGCCCGGGGGCGGTCGGCGTGTTGCTGGGGGCGGTGACTTTCCCCCGCGCGGCCACCGGCGACGGCATCCTCAGCGTGACCGGGACCCAGAGCGCCTACCTCGCCCAGAGCCGCTGGGTGGCTCCCGCTGCGGTGCTGTTCCGCGAAGCCGTGGAGCGCAGCTTCGGCCGCCAGGCGAAATCGGTGCGGCTGATCACCCGCGGCGAGACCGGCAGGGTCGGCCTGGTCCTGCGCGTCGACGTCCGCGACTTCGCCGTGCTCTATCCGAACGGTCCCGAATCGATCCCGACCGTCGCCGTTTCGCTGCGCACCCGCCTGGACCGCGCCGACGGCCAGCCCGTGGACGAGAAGAGCTTCGACGTCCGCACCCCGGCGTCGGAGAACCGGGTCGGCCCGATCATAGCCGCTTTCGACCAGGCGACTGCCGAGGCCCTGACCGGCGTGGTGGCCTGGACCGACCAGGCCGCCGCCGCAGCCGGGCCGGCCGCGACGGTGCGACCGGCCGTCGTCAGCACCACGACGACGGTGCAGCCGGCGCGGTGACGCGCGAGCACCTCGCGCTCCTCAGCATGACGAAGGTTTGTGCAGTCCGCTCCCGCTCGTCACCCGGAGGAGCAGGACGCAATCCGGCGTTTCGAAGGACGTAGAGCCTTTGGGGCGAGCCCCTAGTACTTGCCCATCAGGGACCAGATTCCCAGGGCGACGGCGCCGACGGCGCCGGCGGCGCCGAACACCAGCAGCAGCGGGGCGGCCATCAGCAGGCCGGTGGCGACGTAGGCCAGAAGCGCGCCTCCGAGGACCACCATCGCGATCCCGAACTTGATGTTGGCGGCCATGTCGTCTCCCCGTGTGGCTTGCCTCGACCCACGGGCCGGCGGCTGGTGTTTCAGGGGGTGCAAACTGCCCCGCCGGGCGGGCGCTTAGCAAGCCCCCAATCGCGTGAGGACCGTCAGCCGCCTTCCTTGGCGACCGCGATAGGGGGAGGGGCCTCGGGCCTGGCCTCGACCTTGGCGGCGCCCTGGTCGGCCACGCGGGTGAGCTTGATCGACTTGCACAGAGGCCAGACGATGCAGCCGGCCACCTTTATGGTGTCCTCGTCCACCAGCTTGATGGTGCCGCGATAGGTGCCGCCGTCGTCGGGGTTGTACACAGCGCCGTTCCTCCACTCCGACGGGCCGCCGACGAAGCCGGTGAGGATCAGCAGGCCCTTCAGCCTGCGTTGGCGCAGCTGGGGGTTCTTGTTCTTCTTGTCGACCATGTCGGCGTTGGCGCGGATCTTGGGCGCATCCAGGATCCGGCCGCACAGGCTGTCGCCGCATTCCTCGATCGAAATCTGGCCCTTGTTGTCGCCCACCATCCAAAGGCCGGCGACGACCGGCGCGGCGCACGCAGGCCCGGTCGCCAGCGCGATCGCGGCGAAACCGCTAAGGGCGGCGATCTGAAGATGCCTGCGCATCGCTGAGAAGTCCCGCCCTGTGACCCCGACGGGCGGCCGGGGTCCGCCGTCCGCCCACGGAGGGGCGATGGTGGAGCCATCTAGGGTTCCGGCGCGCGGCTGTGGAGTCGGGCGGACCGCCGTGGTGCACAAATATCCCCGGTGTGGACTGGGCGCCGCAGTCCGCAACGGCCGATTCGGCGGACGCTCAGGCATCCTCGGTCTGGCGCTCAGGCCGGACCAGGTCCGGGAGTTCGAGGGGAAAGCCGTCGGGATCGACGTCCCAGCGCCGTACGGGCTTGCCTTCCTGCAGCGCGGCCTCGATGGCCACGATCTGCGCCTGGGTCCTCAGCAGCCGCTCCTGCACCGACGAGCCGGACCGGGAACTGGCCAGCAGGTGGACGTCGCGCCAGCGCATCTGCTTGAGCATGGCGAGATAGTCGTTCGGCGACATGGCGTTCTCCCGGCAGTTGCCAGGACACCTTGGCGCCGAATAGCTGTCGCGGCGAGCCCCCGAGATCGGCGAAAGGCGGTCAGCGGCCCTTGCGCGCCTGGCGGGCGGCGTAGCGAGCGTCCCGCTTTTCCTTTTGTTCGGCCGCGGTGAGCGCCTTGCGCTCCTTGATGGCGCTGCGCTTGTTGGCCAGCTCGGCCTCCTGGCGCGCCAGGGCTTCGAGACGGGCGGCTTCCTTGGCGGCGGCGCGGGCCTGGCGGACGGCTTCGCGCTCGGCGGCGCGCTCGGCCTCGCGGTCGAGGGGCGTGGGGGCCTGCACCATGGGCTTGGGCTTGAACGACGCCAGACGGGCCTTCTTGGCGTCGTTCGCCGCGGTGATCCGGTCGGAGAAGGTGGTGTTCTTGAGTTGGTTCATGTGTCTTTCAAAACGTCCCCCGGGCGCGAAGGATGCGCCCGGGACCTTATCGGTCTCGTCCCTGCGGATTCAGGGAAGGTGGGTGGTGCCGCCGGACAGGATTGAACTGTCGACCTCAGCCTTACCAAGGATGCGCTCTACCACTGAGCTACGGCGGCGGAGCGGCGGCTAATAGCCAATACCGGGCGGAAGGAAAAGCCGAAATCGCGCTTGACCCTCCGACAGCAGCGACGCACCCCTCGTATTCATGTCGAAGACCGACGACGAGGCTCCGTTTCCGGCCAAGCCCGCCCCCACGTCGCGCGAGGCGCGCCTGGCCCAGGCGCTGCGGGCGAACCTGAAACGACGGAAGGCGGGGGAGGGGAGTGCGCCTCCACGCCCCGAAGACTGAACCCTCTCCCTGCAGGGGGAGAGGGAATTAGGCGTCGCGCGGCCTTTTAAGCGAATGCAGGCGCGTCGAAACTGGCCTGGGTCTTGGCGCGCAACTCGTCGATGGTGACGCCGGGGGCCATCTCCAGCAGCCGCACGCCCTTGGCCCCCTTCTTGTCGATCTCGAACACCGCCAGGTCGGTGATCACCAGGTCCACCACCCGCGCCCCGGTCAGGGGCAGGGTGCAGGCGCTCATGAACTTCGGCCCGCCGTTCTTGTCGTTGTGCTCCATGACCACGACCACCTTCTTGACGCCGGCGACCAGGTCCATGGCCCCGCCCATGCCTTTGACCAGCTTGCCGGGAATGGTCCAATTGGCCAGGTCGCCGTTGCCGGCCACCTGCATGGCGCCCAGGATGGCCAGGTCGATGTGGCCGCCGCGGATCATGGCGAACGAGTCCGCCGACGAGAAGAAGCTCGAGGTCGGCAGGACGGTGACGGTCTGCTTGCCGGCGTTGATCAGGTCGGGGTCGACCTCGTCGTCGTAGGGGAAGGGGCCGATCCCCAACATCCCGTTTTCGCTCTGCAGCGTCACGGTCATGCCCGGGGGCACGAAGTTGGCCACCAGGGTCGGGATGCCGATCCCCAGGTTCACATAGTAGCCGTCGCGCAGCTCCTTGGCGGCGCGGGCGGCCATCTCATCGCGGGTCCAGGCCATGGGGAGGTCTCCTAAGCGGGGGTGCGCTGGCGCACGGTGCGGAACTCGATCCGCTTCTCGTAGGCCGCGCCCTGGATGAGGCGATCGACGAAGATGCCCGGGGTGTGGATGGCGTCGGGGTCGAGCGACCCGGCCGGCACGATCTCCTCGACCTCGGCGATGGTCACGGTCCCGGCGGTGGCCATGTTCGGATTGAAGTTCCGCGCAGTCCGGCGGTAGACGAGGTTGCCCTCGGGGTCGCCCTTCCAGGCCTTGACGATGCTGAGGTCGGCCCGCAGCCAGCGCTCCATCACATAGGTCTCGCCATCGAACTCCTGGTGGGGCTTGCCCTCGGCCACCACCGTGCCGACGCCGGTCTTGGTGAAGAAGGCGGGGATGCCGGCGCCGCCGGCGCGGATGCGCTCGGCCAGGGTGCCCTGCGGGTTCAGCTCCAGCTCCAGCTTGCCGGCCAGGTAGAGGTCGGCGAACAGCTTGTTCTCGCCGATGTAAGACGAGACCATCTTTTTGATCTGGCCGCTGTTCAGCAGCATCCACAGGCCGAAACCGTCGGCGCCGCAGTTGTTGGAGATCACGGTCAAGTCCTTGGTCCCGGCCTCCATGATCGCCGGGATCAGGTTCTCCGGGTTGCCCGAAAGGCCGAAGCCGCCGGACATCAGGGTCATGCCGTCGAACAGCACGCCCTCCAGCGCCGAACGCGCGTCGGCATAGATTTTACGGCTCATCGAACGCCTTTTGTCACCAGTTCCAGCCTGGGGTTGCTGTCGCCCAGAACGCCGGCGAATTCAACTGCGGGCGCGAAACGATATCCGAGCGCCCTCTCCGCCTTCCCACCTTACAGCTCTGTGAGGGATGGGCAGTTGCGACACGTAATCAATTCCGAACCGCCATGACGGCGGGGGGATGAAACCAGACAGGGAGGGGACCGTGGGGTCTCTCGGATGGCGCGCTTGCGCCTCTACGATGGCGCTTGCCTGCGCGATGGCCGGCGGGGCCCAGGCCCAGACGGCGGTGGGGGGGATCGAGGTCCGCGGGGCCAGCGCGGGCGGCCTTTCGCTCACCGCCCCTGCCGATGGGGGCAGCCGCCTCAACCTGACTCCGCTGGAGACCCCCGCCAGCATCGAGATTCTCAGCGGCGACGCCATCCGCGCCAAGGGCGACCTGGCGCTATCCGACGCCATCGCCCGCTCGACCGGCGTCGTGCAGCAGAACAACCCCGGCAACGGCTCGACCGCCAGTTTCGCCGCCCGCGGTTTCAGCGGCGTCGGCTCGGTCAAGATCCTGCTCGACGGCATGAGTCTTTTCGTCGGCGCCGGCACGGTGACCTTCCCCTTCGACACCTGGACGGTTGACCGGGTGGAGGTGCTCAAGGGCCCGGCCTCGGTGATGTTCGGCCAGGGCGCCATCGGCGGGTCGGTCAACGTCGTGCCCAAGCGGCCGTCCTTCACCGGCCGGACCTACGATTTCCAGGTCGGCGTCGGCAGCTTCCGCACCTATCGGATCGGCGTGGGGACCGGCGGGCCGCTCAGCGACACCGTCGCCTACCGGGTCGACGCCAGCCGCGTCGGCTCCGACGGCTATGTCGATCGGGGGGGCAATTCGAGCTGGGCCCTCTCGGGCGCGATCACCTGGCGGCCGCGGGAGAACCTCAGCTTCACCGTCTCGGACGACTATGGCGACCAGAAGCCTATGCGCTACTTCGGCGTGCCGCTGATTGGCGGCAAGGTCGACGACCGGTCGCGCGAGCTGAACTACAACGTCTTCGACGCGGTCATGCGGTTCAAGGACAACGCCGGGCAGCTACGGGCCGAGTGGGAGCCTTCCGCGGGGGTCAAGGTCCGCAACTCGCTCTACCTGCTGAACACAAAACGGCAGTGGCGCAACGCCGAGAGCTATTTCTACGATCCTGCCAGCCGCACAGTGGACCGGACCGACTACATCCCGATCCAGCACGACGAGCGGCAGATCGGCGACACCTTCGACCTCAGCTTCAAGGGCCGGCTCGGGGCGATGGAGAACAACCTGCTGGTCGGCGCCGAGGCCAACAGGATTCGCTTCGAACATACCAACGACGGTTTCCCCGGCACCACCGTGACCCTGCCGGTCTTCGACTTCCAGCCGGGCCTTTACGACGAGCGGGGCGACTATAGGCCCCGTTTCCGCACCCGGAGCCGCCAAGAGGCCCTGTTCGCCGAGGATCAGCTGAAGATCACGCCCCAGGTCTCCCTCGTCGGCGGTCTCCGCTACGACCACTACCGGGTCCGACGCCAGGACCTGGTCGCCGGCCGCGAGGTGGTGAACAAGACGCTGCAGAACACCAGTTGGCGGCTGGGCGCGGTCTATCAGCCGACCCCGAACCTGTCGCTCTACGCCCAGTACGCCACCGGCTCGGACCACCTTGGCTCGCTGGTGACCATGTCGGCCGGTCAGGTCCCGTTCGAGCTGTCGACGGGCCATCAATACGAGGCCGGTGTGAAGGGCCTCTTCCTCGGCGGCAGGGGCGAGTGGACCGTGGCGGCCTACAAGATCGTCAAGAACAAGCTGCTCACCCGCGTATCCACCAGCCCGACTCTGACCCAGCAGGTCGGGCGGCGCTCGTCCAAGGGGCTGGAGGCGTCCGTGGCGGTCCAGCTCGGCGGCGGCTGGAGTCTCGACGCCAACGGCACGGTGCTGGAGGCCAGGTACGACGACTTCACCGACTTCGTTTCGGGCGTCGGGGTCAGCCGCAACGGCAAGACCCCGCCGAACGTGCCCGAAAAGAGCGGCAACCTGTGGCTGAGCTGGCGGATCGTGCCAGCGGTGCGCCTCTACGGCGGGGTCCGCTACGTCGGCAGGCAGTACGGCGACAACGCCAATTCGGCCGCCCTGATCCTGCCCGCCTACACCGTGGTCGACGCCGGCCTGGAATGGCGCCTGCGCGACAACCTCGCGCTCAACGCCCAGCTCTTCAACGCCTTCGATGAGGTGTATGGGACGAACGCCTATAACGACGAGCAGTGGATACTCGGTAAGCCGCGGTCCTTCGAGGTCCGGCTGAACGGGCGATTCTAGACGCAGGGGCCGACCGCCGATGCAGGGCGCGCTCAAGCTGGGCCGACGCTGGCTCTACCTCGTCCATCGCTGGATCGGCGTCGGCGCCTGCCTGCTGTTCGCCATGTGGTTCGTGTCCGGCCTGGTGATGATGTACGTCCCTTATCCGAGGCTCACCGACCGCGAGCGGTTGGGCGGGCTGGACGCCATCGACTGGGGCCAGGTGAAGTTGAGGCCCGACCAGGCGGTGGAGGCCGCCGGCTCCACCGGCTGGCCGCAGCGGCTGAAGCTGGAGATGATGGCCGGCGAGCCGGTCTACCGCGTCGCCGACTTCCGCCGGGAGACCCTGTCGGCCCGCGACGGCCGCCGCATCGAGGCGGTCGACCGCACCCAGGCGCTCGCGATCGCCCGGGGCTTTTCGCGCCTGTCGGCCCCGGCGGCGGTCGGGGCCGTCGAGCGCGACCAGTGGACCGTCGGGGAAGGCTTCGACGCCCATCGTCCGCTCTACAAGGTCGCCTTCGCCGACCCGGACCGCACGGTCCTCTATGTCTCGTCAAACACCGGCGAGGTGGTGCTGGACACCCGCCGGGTCGAGCGGCTGTGGAACTGGGTCGGCACGGTGCCGCACTGGATCTACTTCACCCGCCTGCGGTCGAACGGGCCGGCCTGGACCCAGGTGATCCTGTGGACCTCGGGCCTGGGCATGGTCGGGGCGGTCAGCGGCCTGTGGATCGGCCTGCTGCGGCTGCACACCCGGCGGCGCTACCGCGACGAGCGGGTCTCGCCCTACCGCGGCTGGATGAAGTGGCACCACGTCGGCGGCCTGGTCACCGGCCTGACCCTGGCGACCTGGGTGTTCTCAGGCTGGCTGTCGATGGGCCCGAACGGCTGGTTCGAGGGCTCGGCGCTCGATTTCACGGCCCGGGCCCGCTACGCCGCCGCGGGCGCGGCCTTTCCCTTCGACCCGTCCGCGGCCCGCTTTCCCGCCGGGGCCAAGGAGGCGCGCTTCGTCTGGGTGGCCGGCCGTCCCGAGGTCGTGTTGTCGGACGCGGCCCTGCACCGCACGGTCATCGACGGCCGCACCGGCCAGCCGCTCCGCGTGGGCGAGGCCGCTCTGTTCGACAACGCCCGCACCCTGCTGCCGCAGGCCCATCTCGCCCGTCGGCAGCGGCTCGTCGCCGAAGACGTCTATTGGTACGCTCACCATGCCGAGCCGCGGCTGCCGATGCTGCGGGCGGTGTTCGACGACAGGGCCGGGACCTGGTTCCACATCGACCCCCTGACCGGCGAGCTGGCCGGGATGATGACAGCCAACGACCGGCTGGGGCGCTGGGCCTTCAACTTCCTGCACGACTTCGACCTGCCGCTGCTGCTGAACAGCCGCCCGAGCTGGGACATCCTGATGTGGGTCCTGCTGCTGGGCGGCCTGACGATCTCCGTCTCCGGCGTGGTGATCGCCTGGCGCCGGCTGAAGCGGAAGGGCGCCGAGATCAGGGCCTGGGCGCGACGGTTGGGCCGCAAGCGGGCCCCGGTGGTCCTGCCGGGCGCGGAGTAGGCCCTAGCGGGCCGAGTGCGTGCTTCGAGGAGCTAGGTCCGCCTCTGCTCCATCGCGTCCCGGGCGCGCCGGACCCGGGCCCCCAGGGCGTTGGGCTGGTTCAGGAGCTTGCGGTACTCGTCGCGCTTCTCGTGGATCGAGGCGATGACGAAGCCCATCGGCACCCCCACATCGACCAGCACCGCCTCGGAGAGCTGCAGGCTGGCCTCGATGGTTTCGGGCACGGCGTTGGTGGCGCCCAGGGCGTAGAGCCGGCCGGCGTGGCGGGCGTCCCGCGCCCGGGCCACGATCACCATGTCCGGACGCAGCTGGCGCGCGGTGGCCACCACCGCTTCGGCGGCTTCGGGCGCGTCCATGGTCACCACCACCGCCGGCGCCTTGGCCAGGCCGCAGCGCTTCAGCAATTCGGGCTGGGAGGCTTCGCCGAAGAAGACGGGATGGCCGTCGCGCCGCCCCCGCTGCACCAGGGCGGGACTGCGGTCGATGGCGACCCAGGCGATCTTGTGGGCGGTCAGCATCTCGCTCACCAGCTGGCCGACCCGGCCGAAGCCGACGATCAGCACCCGCGGCTCGATCCCGTCGTCCGCCTCCTCGGGCGGGGCGTGGGCGGCCCCGTCGTGGCGGGTCTGGGCCTTGCTCAGCCGCACCCCCAGTCCCACCAGCAGGGGGATGCAGAACATGGTCAGGGTGGCGGCGATCAGCACCGCCTCGCCGGCGGCGGCGGGGACCAGCCGCCGGCCGATCGCCTCGTTGATCACCACGAAGGCGAATTCGCCGCCGCTGGCCAGGACCAGGGCGGTCTCGGCCGCCACGACCTTGGGCAGGCGCATGATCCGGCCGGCCCCGAAGATCAGCGCCAGCTTCACCCCGATCAGCCCTGCCACGATGCCGACGATCACCAGCGGCCGCTGGGCCACGACCGACAGGTCGAGCCCGATGCCCACCGAGACGAAGAACAGGCCGAGCAGGAGGCCCTTGAACGGCTCGACCCGCATCTCGACCTCGTGGCGGTACTCGGTCTCGGCCAGGAGCAGGCCGGCGACGAAGGCGCCCAGGGCCATCGACAGGCCCGACATGGCCGCCACCAGGCTGGCGGCGATCACGATCAGCAGGCTGGCGGCGATGAACAGCTCGTCAGAGCGGGTGCGCGCCACCGACTTCATCATCGGCCGAAGCACCAACCGGCCGGCGACGACGATGATCCCCAGCCCCAGCGCCGCCGGGGCCAGGGCCAGGAGGGCGCTGGCGTTGAAGGCGCCGCCGCCGCGCCCCAGGATTCCCAGGACGATCAGCATGGGGGCCACGGCCAGGTCCTGGAACAGCAGCACGGCGAAGGCCGCCCGGCCGGCCGGCGAATGCAGCCGCTTGCGCTCGCCCAGCACCGGCAGGCCGATGGCGGTGGACGAGAGCGCCAGGCCCGCGCCGACGGCCGCCGCGGCGATGGCGTTCTGGCCGAAGGCGAAGGCGGCGCCGGCCAGGACGGTGGCGCACAGGGCCATCTGCAGGGCGCCCAGGCCGAACACCAGCCGGCGCATCAGCCGCAGCCGTTCCCACGACAGCTCCAGCCCGATGGTGAACAGCAGGAACGCCACGCCCAGCTCGGCCAGCTGCGCCACCTCGTCGGGCTTGGAGACGGTCAGGTAGGCCAGCCAGGGGAAGGTCCCCACCAGGGCGCCCAGGCCGAACGGCCCCAGCGCCACGCCGGCGGCCAGGAAGCCGAGGGTCGGACTGATCTTCAGGCGCTGGAACAGGGGCACAACGATCCCCGCCGTGGCGAGGAACAGCACCAGGTCCTTGTAGTCGCCGGGAGATACGCCTGCGTGATCCATCCCCGGGGACTGCCAGCTAGCGGTGCGGGGGGCAACCGCGCAGGCCGGCATCTGACACGAACGTGTCCCGGCGCCTTAGCGGTTCACGTACTCGGCCAACGGCGTCTCGGGGCGCCCGCCGTAGTGGCTGATGATCTCGGCCGCGGCCAGGGTCCCCAAGCGGCCGCATTCGGCCAGGGGAAGGTCGCGGGTCAGGCCGAACAGGAAGCCGGCGGCGAACAGGTCGCCGGCGCCGGTGGTGTCGACCACCTTGGCCACGGGGGCGGCGGGGACCGTGACGGTGTCGAAGGCGCTGACGATCACCGCCCCCGCCGCGCCGCGGGTGACGGCGGCCAGGGCCACCTGGCCGCGGGCCAGCTCCACCGCGGCGTCGAAGTCGTCGGTCTCGAACAGGGCGGTGAGTTCGGCCTCGTTGGCGAACAGCACGTCCACCGAGCGCAGCAGGTGCAGGAAGGCCTCTCGGTGGCGCATCACGCAAAAGCTGTCGGACAGGGACAGCGACACCTTACGGCCGGCGGCGCGGGCGATCGCCGCGGCCTTGCGGAAGGCTTCCTGGGCGTGGGGCGGATCGTAGAGATAGCCCTCGAGGTAGGTGATTTTTGCGGAAGAAATCAGTGCTTCGTCAATATCTTCCGGTCGAAGGTCAACGCAGGCGCCGAGGAAGGTGTTCATGGTCCGCTGCGCGTCCGGGGTCACCAGGATCAGGCAGCGCGCCGTGGCCGGGCCATCCGTCGTCGAGGGCGTGGGGAAGCTAACCCCGGCGGCGGTGATGTCGTGGCGGAACACCTTGCCGAGCTGGTCGTCACGGACCTTGCCGATGTAGCCGCACCGGGCGCCCAGCGAAGCCAGGCCGGCGATGGTGTTGCCGGCCGAGCCCCCAGAGGTGGCCTTGGCCGGGCCCATGGCGGCGTAGATGGCTTCGGCCTGTCCCTCGTCGATCAGGGCCATGCCGCCCTTGGCCATACCGTGTCGCGCCAGGAAGGCGTCGTCAGTGTCGTCGATCAGGTCGACGATGGCGTTGCCGATCCCGACGACGTCCAGGGTGGCTTCAGACATGGGCGGTCTCCGCGAAAAGCTGTGGCCCGTCCTTCGACAGGCTCGCCGATGAGGCAACTGAAACGACGGTGCGGTAGAAAAGCCTCATCCTGAGCTTGTCGAAGGACGAGGCTTTCGGGCCCGCTACGCCAGCCCTCTCAAGGCTGCGACCAGGTCGGTCTTTTCCCAGCCGAAGCCGCCCTCGGCGTCGGGCTCGCGGCCGAAGTGGCCGTAGGCCGCGGTGCGGGCGTAGATCGGCCGGTTCATGCCAAGGTGCTCGCGGATGGCGCGCGGGGTGCAGCCGCCCATCATCTCCGGCAGGGCCTTCTCCAGCTTGGCCGGGTCGATGTGGCCGCCCTCGTGCAGGTCGACGTAGAAGCTCAGCGGCTTGGCCACGCCGATGGCGTAGCTGATCTGGATGGTGCAGCGGTCGGAAAGCCCGGCGGCCACCACGTTTTTGGCCAGGTAGCGGCAGGCGTAGGCGGCCGAGCGGTCCACCTTGGTCGGGTCCTTGCCCGAGAACGCGCCGCCGCCGTGGGGGGAGGCCCCGCCGTAGGTGTCGACGATGATCTTACGGCCCGTCAGGCCGCAGTCGCCGTCGGGGCCGCCGATGACGAAGTTGCCGGTCGGGTTGATGTGCCACTCGGTCTCGGCCGTCACCAGCCCTTCCGGGAACACCGACAGGATGTAGGGGCGCACGATCTCCGCCACGTCGGCGGGGGTCAGGCCTTCCCTGTGCTGGGTCGACAACACGATCGAGGTGGCCCGGGTCGGCTTGCCGTTCTCGTACAGCAGGGTGACCTGGCTCTTGGCGTCGGGCTCCAGCCCCGGCTCCTGGCCCGAGTGGCGGACCTCGGCCAGGCGCTTGAGGATGTTGTGCGAATATTGCAGCGTCGCCGGCATCAGTTCGGGGGTCTCGTTGGTGGCGTAGCCGAACATGATGCCCTGGTCGCCGGCGCCCTCGTCCTTGTTCGAGCCGGCGTCCACGCCCATGGCGATGTCGGCCGACTGGGCGTGCAGGTAGTTGGCGAAGTCGGCGGTCTTCCAGTGGAAGCCGGCCTGCTCGTAGCCGATGTCCTTAACCGCCGCCCGGATCTTCTCCTCCAGCCCCTCGGTCGCGGCCGCCGGTCCGCGGACCTCGCCGGCGATGATGATCCGCTGGGTGGTGACCATGGTCTCGCAGGCCACCCGGGCATAGGGGTCGGCGCCCAGGAACGCGTCCACCACCGTGTCCGAGATCCGGTCCGCAACCTTGTCCGGATGACCCTCGGACACGCTCTCGCTGGTGAACAGGTACTTGTCTCTGCGCACGATGCGCCCCCTTTTTCTCGAAATTTGGGCTGGAGGTCAGATGTCCCGCTTGCGCGAGATGACGAAGGATTCGTCCCAGAACCACAGGCCGCCGTGGGCTTTCAATACGTCTTCGGTAGCCCTCAGATAGCCGTCGTCGCTCATGGCGGCGGCCAGGCGGTGATCCTCGATCTGGGCGTTGTAGGTCGCCGCGTTCCAAGCTGCAAACAGCGTCGATGTGCCGACCGCGCCGGCCTGGTCGATCTCGCTCGGCAGCAGGTGCATCGCGTACTTGAAAAGGGCCTTGGAATCCGAGGCGGCGCCGAAGTTGTACCAGCGCGCCTGGGCCCCCAGCTCGGCCTTGGTGGCCCTGAGCAGGTCGTGGCGATTGGTCGCAAAAGGGGCTTCGCCGGGCCAGACCTTGCGCACGATCTCCATGCCGGGATCGCCGCCGCAGGAGTGGATGCCCACCAGCCGGCCCCCGGGGGCCAGGGCCCGGGTCAGGGGCGCGATCACCCGTTTGGCCTTGAAGCTGGTCGAGGCCCGCGCCCGGTAGGGCTGGGAGGCGATCACCAGGTCGTAGTCGGCCCGCACCGCGCCGCGGCGGGGGACCACCTGGTCGAGCATGAAGCGGCAGTCCTCGCGGTAGATGACCAGCACCGCCGCCTTCTCGTAGGCCGGGTTGCCGGCGGGCGAGACATGGGCGCGCCAGCTCTCGGCCAGGAAGGGCTCCAGCTCGCCGATCTGGCGGTCGAACTCGGCGGCGGAATCCCCCTGCAGCACCAGTTCGCGCCAGACCATGCTGGAGGCGGTCGACACCTTGGCCGGCGTCAGCCACGGCGCTTCGGCGTAATGCATGTTGGTCATCACGAACACCGTGGCCGGGTGTTCCTGGAAGCGGTCGGCCATCTTCTCCAGCGCCAGCCGCACGTCCTCGAGGCTGATCTCCTTGCCCACCACGTAGAAGGGGGTCTTGTCGAACTGGTGGTGCAGGGTGCGCAGCACCCGCGCCAGCACCGTGCCGTCGCCCACGCCCGCGTCGAACAACCGGATCGCCGGCGGTGTCGGATGCAGGTTCGGCAGCTCCTGGACGACGCGGTTGGCCACCTCCAGCTTCTCGCTGCAGGTGTTGACGAACATCAGGTATTTCTGCCGGTTCTCATAGAAGCGGAAGGCCCCGGCGGTGGCGATCGGCGCCGGGACCGCCGGCGGCTCCGCCAGGGCGTCGGCGGCCGAGGCTGCGGGATCCGGCTCCTGGTCCCCGCCGGCCTTGGCGATGAAGGCCCGGACCCGCGCGGCCGTCTCCGGCGTGGTCTTGCCGCCGCCGCGCAGCCGGCTGACGAACTTGCCGTCGTTGACCGCCAGCCGCCCGAAGGTGGTCTCGGCCAGGCCCGCCCGGCGGCAATAGCGGCCGACGATCTGGAGCAGGTCGTCCGCTTCCATGGCCGGGGGCGCTCCAAACGAAAGGGTCCCAAACGAATGGGTCGAAACCCCATAGCCGACTTCCGGCCCACTATGGAAGCGGATGCAACTCGTGGGACGTCCTTAGGCGGGCGACGCCCGCACCGCACGGTGCTATCCAGCCGGTCATGGGCCTCGCCGCCGACATCGCCGTCCAGCGCTGGAGCGCCGTCGCCGTCCTGGAGACGGCCTGGCGCGATCCCGCCGCCGCCGCCGCCGTCTTCGCCGGGGAGCCTTACGCCCTCCTGCTGTTGTCGGACGGGTCGGCGGGGGGGCGCTGGTCCTACCTGCTGCGTCAACCCGAACGGGTGCTGACGGTCGGGGGCGGGGCGCCTGCCGTGGCCCTGGCCGAGGCCGCAGCCCTGCTCGGTCCGCCGATGCGGACCCATCAGGGCGGCCCGCCGTTCCAGGGCGGCCTGGCCGGGCTGGCGAGCTATGAGCTGGGTCTGGCCTATGAGCCGGCGGTCGGCGCCCGCCGCGACCCGGACTGGCCGGACCTGGCGGCGGGCCTCTATCCGGCCCTGCTGGCCTTCGACCATATCGAGCGCCGGGTTCTGGCGCTCGGCCGTGGGAGCAATCCCGACCAGGCGAAGGCCGGCGCCGAGGCGGCCCTTGACTGGCTCGCCGCCGCGGCTCCGCCGACCCCGGCCGCCGGCGACCTGGCCGAAGCCTTCGAGCCCCTGGGGTCGGCCCCGGCCTATCGCGACGCCGTCGCCGACGTCGTCGCCCGCATCGCGGCCGGCGAGATCTTCCAGGCCAACGTCGCCCGCGCCTGGGGCGGGCGGCTGCGGGCGGGCCGCGCGCCATACGACCTCATGTCCCGGCTGGCGGCCGACAGCCCCGCGCCCTTCGCCGCCTACCTGCGCCTGCCCGGCCTGGCGGTGGTGTCCAACTCCCCCGAGCGCTTCCTGAAGGTCGGTGCGGACGGACGTGTCGAGACCCGGCCCATCAAGGGCACCCGTCCCCGCGGCGCCGGCCCGGTCCAGGACGCCGCGCTGGCCGCGGAACTGGCCGCCAGCGCCAAGGACCGGGCCGAGAACCTGATGATCGTCGACCTGATGCGCAACGACCTGGCCCGGGTCTGCACCCCCGGTTCGGTCGAGGTCCCCGACCTCTGGCGGCTGGAGAGCTTCGCCAACGTCCACCACCTGGTCTCCACGGTGACAGGGCGGTTGGCGCCGGGGACGGGCGCCTTCGACCTGATGGCGGCGGCCTTCCCCCCGGGCTCGGTCACCGGCGCGCCCAAGGTCCAGGCCATGCGGGTGATCGCCGCGCACGAACCCCCCCG
Source organism: Caulobacteraceae bacterium (assembly GCA_035493215.1). Taxonomy (GTDB): domain Bacteria; phylum Pseudomonadota; class Alphaproteobacteria; order Caulobacterales; family Caulobacteraceae; genus NCED01. Next base: position 1,481 of record DATJIO010000027.1, on the reverse strand, counting down.
CGGGCCCTATTGCGGCTCGATCTTCTGGGCCGGATTCGACGGCGCCTTCGATTCCAGCGTGCTGATCCGCACCGCGGCCTTTGTGGGGACGGCGGACGGCTGGCGCTTCGAGGCCCGCGCCGGGGCCGGCATCGTCGCCGACAGCGACCCGGCGATGGAATGCGACGAGACCGAGGCTAAGATCGCCGCCATCCAGCGCGCGTTTGGCGCCCGCACTTTGAGAGCCCTGCCATGATCGCCGCCGAGGACCGCGGCTTCACCCTGGGCGACGGCCTGTTCGAGACCGTGCTGGCCCGCCGCGGGACCTATAGGCTCTGGGACGCCCACATCACCCGGCTGGTCCAGGGCTGCGAGGTCCTGGGCCTGCCGCCCCCAGACCCGGACGCCTGCCTGGAGGCGGCCGAACGCAAGCTGGTCGCCGCGGGCCTGACGGCGGAGCGCGCGGCCGTTCGGCTGTCCTGGTCGGCCGGGATCGGCGGGCGCGGCCTCGACCGGCCCGAGGCGCCTGCGCCGCAGTTGACCGTCGCCGCCGCCGCGTCGCGGCGGCCGGTCACGCCGGTCCGCCTGGCTACGGCCTCGGTGCGGCGCAACGCCGGATCGCCGTCGTCGCGACTGAAGAGCCTCTCCTACCTCGACAACGTCCTGGCCCGGCGCGAGGCCCTGGCCGCCGGCGCGGACGAGGCCCTGATGCTCAACACCCGCGGCGAGCTGGCCTGCGGGGGCGCCGCCAACCTGTTCTGGATCGACGACGGCGTACTGTTCACCCCGGCGCTGGAGTGCGGCGTGCTCGCGGGGGTGATGCGCGGAGCCCTGATCGCGCGGGCGACGGCGGCGGGGCTGGCGGTGGGAGAGGTCTGCGCCGGGCCGCAGGTGCTGAAGGCCGCCTCGGCCATGTTCGTGACCAACAGCCTGATCGGCGTGCGCGCCGTGGCCGACCTGGACGGACGGCCGTTCGCGCCCGACCCGTGGGTCGATCGCCTGGCCGACCTGGTCGCCGACCTGGTTTAGGGCGTCCGGCTACCGGGGGCGCGGCGCGGCCGGGCGCGGCGCGGCGGGTCGCCCCGCCGGCGCGGGCGTCGCGGGCCGGGGCGGCGCGGGCGCCGCGAGGGGGACGCCCTGGGGCAGGGTGAGGCGCGCCGGGCCGCCGCCGCGCAGCTCCACCCGCTGCATGATCACCATCTCGCCGGTGGCGCCCGGGGGCCGGAGCTGGCGGACCCGGGCGATGATGTAATAGGGCCCGTCCGGCAGGTTGGAGAAGGTGAAGCTGTCCTGTGGGTCGCAGGAGGTGGAGCGCACGAACTGGCTGTAGTCGGGGCCGGGGTTGGCGGCTGAACGGGCCCGGACCTGGGCCACGGTCTGCAGCGCCCGCTCGGCCGAACCGTAGAGCGCCATCATCCGCCCGCGGGAATAGGAGGTCTCGGGCATCAGGGCCACGGCCTGGCCGGCGCAGCTCCATGCGTCGGCGGCGGCGGGCCGGTAGG
>DATJIO010000026.1:0-2074 GCA_035493215.1 Caulobacteraceae bacterium | reverse complement strand
GTGGTGATCGGCAAGGACGGGGTGGAGAAGATCATCGAGTTCTCCACCAACGACGACGAGAAGGCGATGTTCGCCAAGTCCGTGGAGTCGGTGCGCGGCCTGATGGAAGCCTGCAAGGGCATCGACGGCTCGCTGAAGTAGATATTCCAACGTCGCGCTGGCGTTGGCCGGTGCAAGAAAGCAAAGCTCCGGTCGGCCAGCGCCCTCCGGAGCTTTTTTCATGCCCGATTTTCCCGTGATCGAGACCGAGCGGCTGATCCTGCGCTGCCCGCAGGAGGCGGACCTCGACGGGTTCGCCGAGATGATGGCCGACGAGGAGGCCATGCGCTTCCTGGGCGGGGTCAAGCCTCGGACGGAAGCCTGGCGCACCCTGGCCACCCTGGCCGGATCCTGCGTGATACGCGGCTACACGCTGTTCTCGGTGATCGACAAGGCTTCAGGGGAATGGCTGGGCCGCATCGGGCCGTGGTTCCCGGAGGCGTGGCCCGGAACAGAGGTGGGCTGGGGCCTGAAGCGCTCGGCCTGGGGCAAGGGCTACGCGGTGGAAGCGGCGGAGGCCTCGATCGCCTTCGCCTTCGACCGGCTGGGTTGGGACGAGGTGATCCACACCATCGCCCCGGACAACACGCCGTCGCAGGCGGTGGCCAAGCGGGTCGGCTCGCGCTACCTGCGCCGCGGCCGCCTGCCCGAGCCGATCTCGATCGACCTCGACGTCTGGGGCCAGAGCCGGGCGGAGTGGGCGGCCCGCAAGACGTCGCCCTCACGTCGCCGCTAGGCGGTAGGGCTCACCAAAATCAAAACCAGCCGGCTTCCCTGAGCGCCCCCGCGTAGCTGCGGCTGACGGGAGCCTCGACGCCGTTCTTGAGCGTCAGGGTCGCGCGCCCGTCCGCGCGCCGGGCGTCGGTCACCGCGGCCTTGGCCACCCACCAGGAGCGGTGGGTCTGGGCGCCTTCCAGGCCGTCGAGCTCGGCGAGGGCGTCGGCCAGGCGCATGAGGATCAGGTCCGAGCCCCTGGAGGTGTGCAGGCGCAGGTAGTGATCCTCGGCCTCGACCGCGTAGAGCTCGCCGCCGCGCAGCTTGACGGGCAGGCGCTCGAGGAACCTGGACGGGGCGGCCCCGGGGGGCGCCGCGTGGGTCATCTGGGGCTTGCGCCGCTCGGCGTGGTCGGCGGCCAGGTGGTTGATGGCGGTCATGATCACCGACACCAGGAACACCGCCGGGAAATAGCCCGGCAGGGCCTTGGGGTCGGTGGCGAGGAAGTCCGGGAAGAACTGCGGCCCCAGGAACCACACCAGCACGGTCAGGGGCGCCGACATCAGGAGGGCCACGATCAGCGAGCCGAGCAGGGGCCGGCTCCTCAGCCAGCCCATCAGATAGACCGGGATGAAGATCGCGGCGCCGATCAGGGTGGCCAGGACCATGGTGGTGACCCAGTAGCCGAGCCGTTGGCTGAGCGGCGCGGCCCCGGTGCCGAAGGCCCCGGCATAGGCCAGGAACAGGCCGGCCACGGCGGCGATGGCCACCGAGCGCAGCAGGCCGAGCGCCGTCTGGACCGTCGTTGACGAAGCGCGGACGGCGGGCGGGCGTCGTTCACGTAGGGCGGGCGTCGGTTCGTGCATCGGCAGGTGAATCGCTCGGCCGGTTGGGGTTCTTCCGCGGCAGATAGGCCACGCCGGCCCCCGCCTTCGCAAGGACCCAGCTCATGCCCACCGCCCAGATCGCCTCACAGGCCGCCTCCAGCCGCCGCGCGATTGACCGCCGCTTCCTGGTCCAGTTCGCCCTGGGCTCGGCGATCCCCCTGGGGCTGGTCGCCGCCGCCCTCCTGCCCAAGCGGCCCGGCGCCCTGCATTGGCCGCCGATGCATCCGCACGCGCCGGAGCTCTGGCGCATCGGCGCCGCCCCGCCGGCGGTGCAGACGCACCTGGCCGGCATCGCCGTGGCCGTCCTGGTTGGCGTGGTGCTGATGGCGGGGGTCAAGGGGACGCTGGCGCACCGCATCCTCGGCTGGACCTGGGTGCTGGCGATGATGACCGGGGCGGTGTCGTCGCTGTTCATCCGCATGCTCAACCACGGC
>DATJIO010000025.1:0-5611 GCA_035493215.1 Caulobacteraceae bacterium | reverse complement strand
CACGGCCGCGGCGACTGCGAGGACTTCGCCATCGCCAAGATGCAGCTGCTGGCGGCCGCCGGGGTCCCGACGCGCGACATGTACCTGACCCTGGTGCGCGACCTGCGGCGGCAGGAAGACCACGCCGTGCTGGTCGTGCGCCTGGGCGAGGGCGCCTATGTGCTCGACAGCGACGCGGACACCTTGCTGCGCTCGGACGAACTGCACCGGTTCCGGCCGGTGGTGGCGTTCAGCGAGAACGGCCGCTGGATCTTCGGCCATCGCACGGCGGCGGCCGAGGCGGAGATGGCCCGGGAGGTCCCGGACCTGCCTCCTGAGGCCCCGGCGCCGGTCGTGGCCGACTTCAGGCCCGGCGAGCGCTGACCTCGCAGGCCTGGGTGACCAGCTTCATGGCGTCGAAGTCGAAGGTCAGGCGGCTTCTGCGGAAGAAGCCGTGCGACAGCAGGCCCTTGGACTTGAACGGGAAGACGCTGCTCGGGTCGCCGCTGGGGCTGTAGAAGCCCTGCATGTCGTCGACACGGAGCGAGCCCAGGGACGCCCCGGCGCGGAACGGGATCACCGTGACCGGCCCTCCGCCACCCATGCCGACGCCGGCGCGCGACGGGTCGATCACCACGCCCGCCTCGTCCAGAGTCGTCTTGGGCGCGCTGACGCCGCCGCCGGCTAGGCCGGTGTCGATCAGGAAGGCGCCCTCGGCCCCGCCCTTGAGCTGCCCGCGCGCGAAGATGAAGTGGTCTCCGACCAACCACATGGGCACGACGTTGGCGCCGGCCGCCGCGCGCTCGAATTGGGCGGAGGCGCTGCGTGGGCGAAGCACAAGCCGGCCCTGGCAGTAGTCCAGCGTCGACAGGAAATGCATCAAGAGGCCCGTGCCGATGACGCCATCGGTCCTGTGTCCTGGGATTCCCGCGCCGGCAGCCGGTCTGACGCCCGCCGGGACGTTCGCGATCCGGATGCCGCCGATCTCCAACTGGGGAACCAGGGTGTGCTGGACCTGGGCCCGGGCCCCGCCGGCGAACACCCCTTCGGTGGTCCCCTGGATCGGCAGGCCGAGTTCCTTGACGAGGTCGGCCGAGACCATGATGTCCGGCCCGCCGGTGTCGATCAGGAACTCCGCCTTGCGGCCGCCGACGGTGACCTCGACGATGGGCAAGGGATCGGTCACCGCGAACGGGATCGCCACTTCACCCGCCGGGCCCGACACCTGGAAACGGTCCGGGCCAAAGGACGCCTTGCGCTGCTGGGCGACGGCCAGCGTCTGGCGGGCCACCGGATTGTCGGGCTGGGCGGCCAGGGCCTGCTGCGCCAGGGCGATCGCCTCGTCGTTGCGGTTGTCGTAGAGGCGCGCGCGGGCGAGGCCGGCCAAGGCGGCTGCGTCGTTCGGCGAGGCCTTGGCCGCCGCTTCGTACGCGGCGCGGGCAGCGGCGAAATCGCCCGCGGCGAACAGGGCGCCGGGGGAACCCTCGGCGGCCGGCTGAGCGGTGACGGTGGAAGCCAGGGCGAGCGCGGCCGCGCCGGCCGCCAGCAGAACTGACAGGCGTTTCATCAAGACAGGTCCCCTGCGCCCCCGCAGTCCCCTTGCTTTCGCCTTAGGGCTAACCGAGGCTCAACTTCAAATGGAACGGGTCGATCATAGTAGAGCTTACCGCATCTCGAACCGGGCGGAGGCCGTGGCGCTCGACCATCCGGTCCGCTCGCGGCTGCTCCTGGCCTGCGCCCCGCACGAGCGAAGCCTGACCCAGCTGGCGCTGGAGCTCGGCCAGCCCTTGCCCAAGCTGCACTACCACGTGGGCCGCCTGACCGCCTGCGGCCTGTTGCGGCAGGGCCGGGTCGAGCCCCGCGCCGGCCGGCCGATCCGCTACTACCGCGCTGTGGCCGAGTCGTTCCTGATCAACCTGGCCGACGTGGGCGAATCGCTGGGAGAGGGCTTGAACCGCGAGCTGCGCCGGTCGCTGGCCGAGCAGACCAACCTGGGCGAGTTCTCGCTGTTCTACCACACTGACGAGGCCGGAAGATTCAGGGTGCGCATGATCGACCGCGACGGCCGCCCGCGCGGCTCGAGCGTGTTCGAGCACTGGAAGGTGCTGCGCCTGACGTCCGAGCAACGCACGGCCATGGCGGAGGAGATCGCGGCGGTGATCGCGCGGTACGAGGCGGCGGCGTCCTCGGCCGGCGAATTGTTCCTAGTCCACGCCGCCTTCGCCCCGAAGCTGAGCTAGTCGGCTAACTCCCGGATCACCCGGTCGAGCACCGGGCGGCCCTGGGCGGTGGCGTAGAGACGGCCGTCGGCCACGCGGACGAACCGGGCTTGCGCTAGGTCGGCCAGCTTCGACAGCGGCAGGGGCTGGAGCTCGGCGAGCGGCACCCCCTCCACCGTGCGCAGGCCCATCAGCAGGCGCTCCTCGGCGGCCCCCTTGGGGCTGAGGCTTTCGGCCAGGGCGAGGCCGGTCCCGGTATCGCGAACACGGGCGAGGTAGTCCGGGATGGCCCGGACGGCTTCGGTGGCGGTGCGGACGCCGGCGGTCGTGATCCGGCCGTGGGCGCCCGGGCCGACGCCCAGGTAGTCCTGGCCGCGCCAGTACACGAGGTTGTGGCGCGAGCGGGCGGCCTCGCCCCGGGCGTGGTTGGACACCTCGTAGGCCTCGAACCCTTCGGCCTCGAGCACCGATTGCGTGGTCTCGTAGAGGCGGGCGGCGAGGTCGGGGTCGGCCGGGGCGAAGGCGCCGCGGTTCACGGCGCGGTCGAACGCGGTGCCGGGCTCGATGGTCAGCTGATAGGGCGATAGGTGTTCGGGGCCGAGATCGAGGGCGCCCTTCAGCTCCTCGGCCCAGCCGGCCTCGGTCTGGCCGGGGCGGGCGTAGATCAGGTCGAGCGACAGACGGGGGAAGGTGCGGGCGGCCAGGCGCGCCGCGCGCACCGCCTCGTCCGCCGAGTGGTTGCGGCCGAGGAAGGCCAGGGCGCCGTCATCGAGCGCCTGGACGCCCAGGGAGAGGCGGTTGACCCCGGCCTCGGCGAAGGCCGCGAAGCGTTCGGCCTCGGCGTCGGTGGGGTTGGCCTCCAGCGTCACTTCGAGGTCCGCGGAGGCCGGCCAGAGCGCCCTGGCCGCGCCGACGACACCCGCCGCCCACTCGGGCCGCATCAGGGAGGGGGTGCCGCCGCCGAGGAAGACCGAGACCAAGCGGTGGGGCCCCGCGGCCTCGGCCTGGGCCTGCAGGTCGGCGAGGATCGCCTCGAACAGGGCCTCCGCCTCGCCCGCGCGGCGGTCGAGCGCCACGTTGAAGTCGCAGTAGGGGCAGATGCGGGCGCAGTAGGGCCAGTGAACGTAGAGCCCCAGCGGAGCAAGCTCACTCAAACAGGGCCGCCTTGAGCTGGGCGAAGGCGCGGGCGCGGTGGCTGATGGCGTCCTTCTCCGCCGGGTCCATCTCGCCGAAGGTCCGGTGGCCGCCCAAAGACTCATCATTCGGGATGAAGATCGGGTCGTAGCCGAAGCCGCGGGTTCCCCGGGGCGGGAAGGTCAGGGTCCCGTCGATGCGGCCCTCGACGGCGACCACGGGGCCCTGCGGCCAGGCGACGGCCAGGGCGCAGCTGAACCAGGCGGAGAGGTCGTCCGAGGCGGCCTCCTCCAGGCGCTCGCGGACCTTGTCCATGGCGATGGCGAAGTCCTTGGCCGGGCCGGCCCAGCGCGCGGAGAAGACCCCCGGGGCGCCGTCGAGGGCGCGCACCGATAGGCCGGAGTCGTCGGCGAGGGCGATCAGGCCCGAGCGGTCGGCGGCGGCCCGGGCCTTGAGCACGGCGTTGCCGACGAAGGTCGTCTCGGTCTCGTCCGGCTCGGGCAGGCCGAGCTCGCCGGCCGCGACCACCTCGAAGCGGCCCTCCAGCAGGGCCGCCAGTTCGCGCGCCTTGCCCGGGTTGTGGGTGGCGGCGACGATCCTGGAGCCTTGGGGCAGATGAAGGGCCATGGGGATTTCCGGAACCGGGGGCGCTCCTAGTACCATTCCTGGCCGCCAAAATCGCGCCGCGCGCGAGACCGCCCTGGTTTTCCCCGAACTGCGACACTACACCGCACCAACCGGCCCCGAGTCGCCGTAAGCGGCCTTTCCTCACCTGGACAGTGACGGTAGTAGCGCCCGGACATGGAAGCGCTCGACGCCCTGATCCGCAGCCACGCCCTTCCAACGGCCTATCGCCAGATGGTGGACCGTATTCACCGTCCCGTTGCCGAGCGCATCGCCCAGAGGCGGCGCGCCCTCGGCCGGCCCATCGTGGCGGGCCTGTGCGGCAGCCAGGGCTCGGGCAAGTCGACCATGGCCGCCTTCCTCAAGGTGCTGCTCGAGCACAAGGGGCTGAAGGCCACCGTCCTGTCGATCGACGACCTCTACCTGACCCTGCCCGAGCGCGAGCGCCTGGCGGTCGAGGTGCATCCCCTGCTCAAGACCCGCGGCGTGCCCGGCACCCATGACGTGGGCCTCGGCCACGCCCTGCTCGACGTGCTGTCGGACGGGGTCGCCGAGGTGTCGATGCCCCGTTTCGACAAGGCCGAGGACACTCGCGCCCCGGCCGAGACCTGGCCGCGTGTGGCCGCGCCGGTGGACGTGATCCTGCTGGAGGGCTGGTGCGTCGGGGCGATCGCGCAGGCCGAGGCGGCCTTGAGCCATCCGGTCAACGCCCTGGAGCGCGACGAGGACGCCGGGGCGGTCTGGCGGCGCTACGTCAACGGCCGGCTGAAGGGGGACTACGCCAGCCTGTTCGGCCGCATCGACATCCTGGCCCTGCTCAAGGCGCCGAGTTTCGACGCGGTGTTCAACTGGCGTTCGTTGCAGGAGAAGAAACTGGCGGACAAGGTCAGGCTCCAGGGCCTGACCGGGACCAAGGTGATGGACGCCCCGCAGATCCGCCGTTTCCTGATGTTCTACCAGCGCCTGACCGAGTGGATCTTGGAGGAGATGCCCGACCGGGCCGACATCCTCATGCCGCTGGACGAGGACCATCGCATCCTCGCGGTCGAGTTCCGCTAGGACGCCTCCACCCCGGCGGGTTGGCTCACGCCAGGGTCCGCCGCCGCGCCAGTTCGGCCTCGCTCGGTTGAGCGTGCTGGAAGTCGCCGGTCTTGACCGCCCCGTCGCGGGCGTACTTGCCGACCATCACGCCGCTGTTTGAGACCACCGAGCCGGTCAGCTTCAGGGCGCCCGGGGCGGCCTGGCCCTGGAACAGGCGCTTGCCGGCGCCCAGGATCACCGGGAACACCAGGACCGTGAGCTCGTCGACCAGGTCGTGCGCGAACAGGGTCTGCAGGAAATCGCTGGAGCCCTGGGTCAGCAGGTCCGGCCCGTCCTCGGCCTTCAGGCGCTTCACCGCGGCCACGGCGTCGGGCCCCAGCGAGACGCTGTTCGTCCAGTCCATCCGGAAGTCCGGGTCGCGGGTGGCCACATATTTGGTCATGTCGCCGAACAGCTTGCCGATCGGGTCGTCTTCGCCCGCGTAGGGCCAGTGGGCGGCGAAGATGTCGTAGGTCTTGCGCCCGAGCAGCAGGGAGAAGGGCCGGCCGAACATCTCGCCCATCGTCCCGCCCAGGCTGTCGTCGAAATAGGGGGCGGTCCAGCCGCCGAAGCGG
>DATJIO010000024.1:0-3718 GCA_035493215.1 Caulobacteraceae bacterium | reverse complement strand
CGCCCGGGTCGGCCTCTACTACAAGGACCTGGAAATCGCGGGTTACGTGAAGAACCTGTTCAACTCGCAAGAGTGGATCAACAAGTCCGAGGGCACGACGCAGTACGGCTTCTCCGGTAACAAGATGACGCCGCGCATCATCGGCGTGCAGATGAACTACCGGTTCTAAAAGCGGCCGAAACCGGCTTAGACTTGGGGGGCGGATCTTCGGGTCCGCCCCTTTTGCTTTCTGGGATTCCGTATGACGTCCCGCACCGCCAGACACCTGCTGATGGCCGCCGGCTGCACGGCCCTGCTGACCGGACCCGCTTTCGCCCAGACCAAGGCCAAGCCCAAGGCGCCGGCCGCCGCCTCGGCCAACAAGCCCGCGGCCTCGTCGTGCGACGTCCTCGCCGACGATCCGCAGGACCCGTTCCGCACCGCGCAGGGGGTCGAGGAGCACGCCATCGATCCGGCCAAGGCGGTTCCCGCCTGCAAGGCCGCCGTCGACGCCGCCCCTGACGACGGGCGGGTGCGCTACGCCTACGCCCGGGCCCTGCAGCGGGCGGGCGACAACGATGGCGCGCTCAACGCCTATCAACAGGCGGCCGAGCGCGCCTATCCGATCGCCGAGAACTTCGTCGGGATGATGTACCAGCAGGCCAGGCAGCCCGAGGCTGCGGCCCAGTGGATCCGCAAGGCCGCCGACCATGGCTATCCGCCGGCCCAGATGGTCCTCGGCACCTTCTACCACCAGGGGGTGGGCGTGCCGCGCGACCCCAAGCAGGCGGTCGACTGGTACCGCAAGGCCGCCGACGCCGGCTATCCCTTGGCCCAGACGGCCCTGGCCGGCATGTACCACAAGGGCGACGGCGTGGCGCAGGACGACAAGCAGGCCCTGGCCTGGTACCGCAAGGCCGCCGACCAGAACTACGCGATCGGCCAGTACGGGATCGGCGACGCCTACTACCACGGCTGGGGCCAGCCGAAGGACGACAAGCAGGCGTTCGCCTGGTACTCGAAGGCCGCCCAGCAGGGCTATCCGCCGGCCCAGGCGGCGCTCGGGGTGATGTACCACAACGGCGAGGGGACCAAGGCCGACGACGCCAAGGCGGCCGACTGGCTGAAGCAGGCGGTCGAGCTGGGCTTTACGCCCGCCCAGCCCCTGCTGGCGGCCCTGCAACCGGGCGCGCCGGCCCCGGCCAAGCCGTAAGGGCCCATCCCTTCGGACTCTAGCGGGCGCCCTGTCCCGGCAGCATCCACAGCGCGCTCATCAGGTGCGGCAGGGTGATCGGCAGGGTGGCGACGAGCAGGGCCACCGCCGCGGCCACCACCACCAGCGCCATCTTGCCCCGGCTGCGGCGGATCGAGCGGAACCGCCCGCCTGCGGTCAGGTCGGCGTGGCAGGCCGGGCAGACCCGGTGCACGTGCTCGACCCAGTATTCGCGATAGGGATTGCCGCTACGGTCCGCCGGCGCGGTGGCGGAGTCCAGGATCTTCAGCCGCCGCGCCCGCGTGCGCTCCCGCCAGGGCAGGGCGTCGCGGGCCGGGAACTCCAGGTCGCAGCAGTCGCAGACCGCGTAGAAGCCGGAGCTAGCATGGCGATTCCGAAATTCGCCTCCGTTTGATGGCGGCGTCGAGCGAATTTCGGAATCGCCAGCCATGCTAGCAACATTATGATTCTAGTGTGCTTTTTTGGATTTGAAGTTCGCTCGTCGCTCCATCCAATCTGCGGGCGAACTTCAAATCCAGCACACTCGCGCGGCCCGGCGTCATGTCACTCCGCGGCGATCCGCTTCTGCGGATCCGGCCGCTCCCCGTTGGGCACGCCGCAGCGGGCCAGCACCTCGCGCAGCTCACGGATCGGCGGGAACACCTCGTTGTTCCAGTCGTCCCCCTGGGCGTCGTGCGCGGCCTGCTCCATCTCGACGATCTCCTTGTCTTCCTTGAAGATCTGCTCGGTGAACATGGTCACGAAGGGCCACGCGATCTCGATCAGCCCGGGGATCTTGGGCCGCTTGACCGACAGATAGCCGAAGGTGCGGTTGGTGCGCTGCGCCTTGTCCAGAGGCGTATAGCCCAGCCAGACGTGCAGCACCGGCTCGCCGGAGCCGACCCACACCTTGAGGTCCTGGTAGGGATAGCCGGTGCGGATGGTCATCAGGTCGGCGTTGTCGCCCTCGCCCTGCTTGCGCACCACGCCCAGGATCGCGGTCTCGCCCATGGTGCCGGAGCCTTCGGTGCGGCTGAAGGTGTAGTCCACCTCGCACCAGTCCGGCCCCGACCGCTTGCCCAGGCACTTGGCCTTGATCATGCCCATCTGCTTGCGGTGCAGGAACTGGTGGTTCATGTCGAACAGGTTCTCGTGCATGAACGAGTAGTGCGCCTCGACATGGCGGTTCAGCTGGCGGGTCTTGTAGCTGCTCTTGGCCGACGAGCCGAGCGCCTCGGGCAGGGCATGGACCTCGGCCAGGGCCGGGTCGCCGGGGAAGATGAAGATCAGGCCGTCGACTTCCTTGCAGGGATAGGCCTTGACCCCGTTGGGCAGGCGCTCCTTGCCGAGGTAGGGCACGTCCACGCAGGCGCCGGACGCGTCGTAGGCCCAGCCGTGATAGCCGCACTTCACCGTGCAGCCCTGCACCACCCCGTGGGTCAGCGGCACCTGGCGGTGCGCGCAGCGGTTCTCCAGGGCGAACAGCTTGCCGTCCTTGGACCGCACCACCGCCACCGGCTCGCCGGCGTAGGTGCGCGCGATCATCGCGCCCGGCTTGATCTCCCCGGACCAGGCGATCGGATACCAGAAGTCGGGATGGCAGTCGGTCTTGCGCAGATCCACGCCCGCAGTCAGTCGCGCGCTGCGCACACTTTCCACCGACATTCCGGCTCCCCCTAGTCTTCGACCGTGACCACGCTCTTGCTGGCCCGCGGGTTCTTGGCGCGGATCTCCGCCAGCTTCTTCTCCACGTGGCTGGAGAAGACGAACTCAGCCGGCCGCTGGTTGTCGATGGGAATATCCTTGGCCATGGGCCCGGACGTTTTGATCCCGCTCAAGGAAATCGACAACACCTTCAGCGGGTTCTTCACCGAGTCCGCCACGGCGGTGCCCTCGAAGCCGCAGTGGACCATGCAGTCGGCGCACTTCTCGTAGTTGCCGACGCCGTAGTTGTCCCAGGCGGTGTCGTTCATCAGCTCCTTGAAGGTCTTCACATAGCCTTCGCCGAGCAGGTAGCAGGGCTTCTGCCAGCCGAACACCGTGCGCGCCGGCATCGACCAGGGGCTGCAGGCGTAGGCCTGGTTGCCGGCCAGGAAGTCCATGAACAGGTCGGACTGGGTGAACGACCACGCCTTGCCGCCCTTGCCGCGCTTCAGGATCTCGCGGAACAGGGTCTTGGTCTTGGTGCGGTTCAGGAAGTGCTCCTGGTCCGGGGCCCGCTAATAGGAATAGCCGGGCGACACGGTGATGCCGTCCAGGCCGAGCGCGGTCATCTCGTCGAAGAACCGGGCCACCCGCTCTGGGTCCGAGCCGTCGAACAGGGTGCAGTTGATCTGGGTGCGGAAGCCCTTGGACTTGGCCAGCTTGATGGCCTCGACTGCCTTCTCGTAGACCCCGTCCTCGCACACCGACTTGTCGTGCATGGCCTGGTCGCCGTCCAGGTGGATGGACCAGGTGAAGTAGGGCGAGGGCTTGTACTGGTCGATCTTCTTGGCCAGCAGCAGGGCGTTCGTGCACAGGATCACG
>DATJIO010000023.1:0-16743 GCA_035493215.1 Caulobacteraceae bacterium | reverse complement strand
TCAACAACGACGGCCTGGAGCCCTTCGCCGCCCGGCTGGCCCACCGCCGTGGGCGCAAGGGCGTGGTGGGCGCCAATCTCGGGGCCAACAAGGAGTCGGCGGATCGCATCGGCGACTATGTGACCGGGCTGCGCCGGGTCTGGGGCCTGTGCGATTACGTCACCGTCAACGTCTCCTCGCCCAATACGCCGGGGCTGCGCGACCTGCAGTCCCACGCCGCCCTGGAGGAGCTGGCCGGCCGCATCGCCGAGACCCGCGCCGGGCTGAAGGCCGGCGGCGACGCGCCGATCTTCCTCAAGGTCGCCCCCGACCTGGCCGACGAGGACGCCCCGGCCATCACCGCCACGGTGCGGCGCTTCGGCCTGGACGGGGTGATCGTCTCCAACACCACTATCGCCCGGCCCGAGACCCTGGCCTCGTCGGCGCGGGGCGAAGCCGGCGGCCTGTCGGGGGCGCCCCTGATGGGGCCGTCGACCCGGATGCTGGCCCTATTCCACCAGGCCGACCCCGCCCTGGCCCTGATCGGCGCGGGCGGGATCGCCTCGGGGGCCGACGCCTACGCCAAGCTCCGCGCCGGGGCGAGCGCGGTCCAACTCTACACCGCCCTGGTCTACGGCGGCCCCGAGCTGGTGGTCCGGATCAAGCGCGACCTCGCCGCGCGGCTGCGGGCGGACGGGTTCGCTTCGGCGGGCGAGGCGCGCGGCGCCCTCTAGTCTCCCACCCCGTTACCGCGCCGCCCGGCAGGTGGCGACGCACTGGCTCCAGCGGGTGTCGCAGTCGTCGTCGCCGGCGCTGGAGCAGAGGTTGTGGGCCTTGGTGCAGGTGGCGCGGCACAGCGGCGCCTGGTCGCCCGCCGGCGCCAGCCCGACCATCCCGTTCCCGAAGGGGCGCAGGGGCTGCAGGCCCGTCAGGCCGCCGCCGATCCCGCCGGTGGCGAAAGATTGCGACGGACGCACGGGCGCCGGCGCCGGGGGCGCGACGGGGACGGTCCGCGCCTGGTTGGGCGGGGGAGCCTGCTGCGCCGCCGCGGGCCCGCCGGCGGCCAGAGCGATCGCAAGGATGAGGGCGGACGGGCGCATGGACTTGAGATGCCCCCGCCACGCCTCACAAACCGTAAAGGCCGTCAGTGGGGACGCACCGGGGCCCCATCCGGGTCCACCCGCCGCTCCACCGTCACCTGGGTCGGGTAGGGCAGGCTGATCCCGGCGGCGTCGAAGGCCTCCTTCACCCGCCGCAGCAGGTCGAAGCGGGTGTCCTGATATCCCGTCGGCGCGGTCCAGCAGCGCAAGGTGACGTTGACGGTCGAGGCCGCCAGCTCGGTCACCTTGGCCCAGGGCGCCGGGTCGGGGAGGATGCGGGCGTCGGCGGCGGCGCATCCGGTCGCCACCCGGACCGCCGTGCCGATGTCGTCCTCGTAGCCGATGCCGAAGGTCAGCTCGATCCGCCGCGCGCTGATGTCGGTGTAGTTGACCACCACGTCGCCGAAAGCCTTGCCGTTGGGCACCACGATCTTGAGGTTGTCGAGGTCGCGCAGCTCGGTGTTGAACAGGTCGAAGTGCTTCACCATCCCGGTCTTGCCGGCCAAGGTCACCTGGTCGCCGACCCGGTAGGGCCGGAAGATCAGCACCATCACCCCGGCCGCCACATTGCTCAGCGTCCCCTGCAGGGCCAGGCCCACCGCCAGGGAGGCCGCGCCCAGGACGGTGATGATCGAGGTGGTCTCGACCCCCAACCGCCGCAGCACGGCGATGATCCCGATCACCACCACCACGTAGCGGGCGAAGGATGAGGCGAAGTCGGCCAGGGTCCGGTCCTGGTTGATCCTCGGTATCCGCTCGATCCCCCTGCGCACCAGCTGCGAGGCCCAGCCGCTCAGCCAGACCGCCAGGGTCATGATCAGGATCGAGACCGTGAGGTTGACCGCCAGGTCGCCGACCAGGTCGCTCAGCTTGGCGATGGCCACGGTCTCGCCGTTGAGGGTGTTCTGGATCGAGGTCGCCAGGGTGGTGGGTTCGGCCAAGGCCATCCCCTTTCAAAAAGGACGTGCGCCCCCGCGACCCCCTGGCAGCACAGAACGCGCAGGGCGGCTTTGCCGTTGCAGAGCGGCGCCTTACCTATGGGCGATGATCTCCGCCCGCGACGTGATCTACGACTACCCCGCCGCCCGCGCCCTGAACGGGGTCAGCTTCACCGTGGCCAAGGGCGCGGTCCTGGCCCTGGTGGGCCCCAACGGGGCCGGCAAGTCGACCCTGATGCGCTGCATCGCCGCCCTCGACCGGCCCACCGCCGGGACGATCTCGGTGGCCGGCCTCGACACCCTGGCCGAACCCCGTGGCGTGCACGCGGCCCTGGGCTATCTGCCGGACTTCTTCGGCCTCTATGACGAGCTGTCGGTGCGGCGCTCGCTGGTCTACGCCGCCCGCTCCCGCGGCGTGGCGGAAGACGCCGCCGAGGACGCCGCCCTCAAGGCCGCCGCCCGGGTCGAGCTGTCGGACCGGCTGGAACGGCGGGCGGGCGAGCTGTCGCGGGGCCTGCGCCAGCGGCTGGCCATCGCCCAGACCATCGTCCACACCCCCTCGGTCCTGTTGCTGGACGAGCCCGCCGCCGGCCTCGACCCGGACGCCCGGCGCAGCCTGTCGGACCTGATCCGCAAGCTGGCGGGCGAGGGCATGACCGTACTGGTCTCCTCCCACATCCTGGCCGAGCTGGAGGACTACTGCACCGAGATGCTGATGCTCCGCGACGGCCGGGCGGTCGGCGGCGGCGTGGTCCGCGCCGGCTCACGGTCCAGCACCGCGGACGGGCCTGCCCGGATCGGGGTCGCCTTCGCCCAGGCCTATGACGACCTCGGCGGGCGGCTGGCGGCCCTGGGCCTGATAGTCGAGAGCGCCGGCCCGGACGAGGCGGTGCTGGTGCTGGAGCCCGGCGCCGAGGCGCAGTCGCAGACCCTGGCCACGCTGGTCGGCGCGGGCCTTGCGGTGCGCGGCTTCGCCCCGCTGCGGGTGACGCTCGAGGACGCCTATCTGAAGGAATCGCGGAAGCCCTCTCAAGGAGACCGCCCGTGAACCCGGAATTCCAGCGCAACCTGTGGCTGGAGGCGGGGCCCCGCCGCCTGGCCTGGACCGCAGTGGTCCTGGCGGCGATCTATGGCTCGGTTCTGCTGATCGCCCCCGGGCAGCTGAGTCCCCTGGGCGGCGCGGGCCTCGCGGTTTTCGCGGGCGCCGCCTTGATCTGGGGTCCGCGCACTTCTGGCGGCGCAGTGGCCGAGGAGGTGCGCCAGCGGACGTGGGACTTCCAGCGCCTGTCGGCCCTGACCCCGTGGGAAATGACCTGGGGCAAGCTGTTCGGGGCCACCGCCCTGTCGTGGGGGGCCGGAGCCACCGGCCTGGCGCTGGCCTTCGTCGTCTTCGTGCTCCAGGGCAAGCCGCAGGTAGGGCTGCAGATGGTCGTCTGCGGGCTGGGGGCGGCGCTGCTGCTGCAGGCCGGCTCCATGGCCCTGGCCCTGGTCACCGTGCGCCGGGCCCGGGCCGAGGGCCGCATACCCGCCTTCCGCTTCACCTTCGGCGGCCTGGTCGGCCTGCTGATCGTCGCTTCGACGGTTGGCAAGGTCATGCCGACCCGTGGCCTGGGCGGCGCGCCCGCCTGGTTGGGTCTGACCTTCGGAAACGTGCATTGGTGGGGCTTGGCCCTGCCTCGCGGCTGGTTCCTGGCGGTGTCCCTGGTCGCCTTCGGGGCCTGGGCCCTGGCGGCGGCCTGGCGGCTGATGCGGCTGGAACTGCAGATGCAGAACGGTCCGTGGGTCTGGCCGGCCTTCGTGCTGTTCGCCGGGGTCTGGGCTGCGGGCCTCGCCGACGGCGGCCTGACCCTGCGCTTCGCTGTCGCCGGGGCGGTGTTCGCCGCCTGCGCCTATGGCGCGGCCTTCGCCGAGCCGGCCGACCGGGTGCGGATGCGCCAGTTCGCCGACGCCCTGCGCCGGCGGGACATGGCGGCGATGACGGCCACGGTCCCGGCGGTGGTCGCGCCGGTCAAGCTCGCCGTCCTGGCGGTGATCGGGATCGCCGTCGCTCCCCTCCTCGGCGAGGGCATCGATCCCTCGCCCCTCCTGGCCCTGGCGGCCCTGGCCTTCCTGCTGCGCGACCTGGGCGTGGTGGCCTATTTCCGCTTCGGCCCGCGCCCCGGACGCGGCGACTTCGGCGCGGTGCTGGGCCTGTTCCTGGCCTATTTCCTCGGCGGGATCGTCGGCGCCAGCCTGGGCGGCGCCTCGGGCGCGGCCCTGTTCACCCCCAATCCCGCCGGCGCCCTGGTTTCGGCGGTCTCCGGCGGGCTGCAGGCCGCGGTGGTCTGGTTCTTCGCCTGGCGCCGCATCCACGGACCGGAAGTCAGCCAGGCCTGAGCGCGGCGTCGCGGAACGGACCCTAGCGCCCGGCGGTTGAAGGAACGGGGTTGAGGACACCGTCATGGATCCGCAGCTGAGCGACGACAAGACCGTCGACGCCGAGCGACACCCTGTGGCCCATGAGGCGCAAGTCGCCGCCGACAGCGCGACCAAGGCGGCTTCCGGCCTGGCGGGTTTGGTCCTGCTGGGCCTCTTCGTCGTCTTCGTCGTCCTCAGCCTTTTGGGCGTGTTCTTGTTCCGGCCCGGCCAGTCTTGACCGTCACCCCGGCGCCCTGCCCGCCTCGATCTTCTCCAGCATCGCCTCCAGCGTCTCCAGGGTGTCGGCTTCTGCGGCCGGCTTGTCCCAGCGGATGCGGTTGATCCGCGGGAAGCGCATGGCCACGCCCGACTTGTGTCGGGTCGAGCGCTGGAGCCCCTCGAACGCCACCTCGAACACCAGGCCGAACCCTCTGTCGGCCCGCACCGAGCGCACCGGCCCGAACCGCTCCACGGTGTGGTCGCGGACAAACTTGTCGATCTGCCTCAGCTCCTCGTCGGTGAACCCGAAATAGGCCTTGCCCACGGGGGTCAGCTCGCCCTCGCGCCAGACCCCGAAGGTGTAGTCGGAATAGAAGCTGGAGCGCTTGCCGTGGCCGCGCTGGGCGTACATCAGCACCGCGTCGACCAGGTAGGGGTCGCGCTTCCACTTGAACCACGGCCCCTTGGGCCGGCCGGCCTCGTACAGGCTGTCCAGCCGCTTCAGCATCAGCCCCTCCGCGGACTGGGCGTCGCCGGCCGGCGGGTCGGCGCGGATCGCCGCCAGCTCTTCCCAGCTCTCGAACGGCACGATTTCGGACAGGTCCAGCCGCGGCGAGGGATGGCGGGCGACCAGGGCCTCCAGACGGCCCCGGCGCAGGACGAAGGGCAGGCTGCGCAGGTCCTCGGCCCCGTCCGCCAGGACGTCGTAGGCCCGCATTCCCGCGGGGAAGGCGGCCATGACCTTGGCGTCGACGGTCTTGCGGTTCAGCCGCTGCTGCAGGTCGGCGAAGGGGGCGACGCGGCCGTCGCGCAGGACCAAGAGCTCGCCGTCGATGGCGCCTTCGAAATCCAGGGTCGCCATCAGGTCGGGGAAGGCGCCGGAAATCTCGTCGCCGGTGCGGCTGTAGAGCCGGGCGACGCCGCCTTCTCGCACCGCCTGCACCCGGATGCCGTCCCACTTCCACTCGGCGGCGTAAGCGGCCGGGTCCAGCTTGGCGAAGTCGGCGACCTCGTCCACCGCCTGGGCCAGCATGACCGGGCGGAACCGCCCCGGCGCTTCGGGGTTGGGCCGGGAGGCGCGGCCCTCCAGCCAGGCGAACAGCTCGGCGTAGGGCGGGTCGAGCGCGTGCCAGACCTCCTCGACCTCGGCCACCTCGACCGTATGGCCATAGGCCAGGGCCATGTCGGCGGTCGCCTGTTTGGCCAGCCGCGCCGACAGCCCCACCCGCAGCCCCCCGGTCAGCAGCTTCAGCAGGGCCCAGCGGGCGTCGGCGTCGTCGCAGGCGTCGAGCCAGCCCTCCAGCAACCCTTGGGTGTCGCGCCGATGGGCGCCGCGCAGGGCGTCCACCACCTCCGACAGGTCGGGCTCGCGGTTGGGGCCGGGGCGACGCGGCCAGACCAGGGCGACGGTCTCGGCGAGGTCGCCGACGTAGTCGTGCGACCAGCGGAACAGCTGGGGGTCGATCCGGCCCTCCACCGCCTTGCGGATCATCGCCGGCTTGGCGGCGTCGAACGACAGCTCGCCGGTCAGGGTCGCCAGCGCCCAGCCGCGCTCGGGGTCGGGCTGAGCCGCCAGATAGTCGCGCACCAGCCGCAGCTTGGCGTTGCGCGATCCCGTCAGCGACAGGCGGTCCAGCAGGGTGGCGAAGGCGCGCATCGGGTCTGTGTAACGCATGAGCCGCCAAAGGATGCGTCGGGGCGGGCCGCCGTCGCGCGATTGCCCCGACCGGCAAGCTAGGCGGAGACCTCAACCTCGGGTTAGGGTGGCGCTTCAGTCCAAGAGCTCAACCATTGGGAGGTCATATGAAACGAGTCGGACCCGTACTCGGCGTGCTTACAGCAGCCCTTCTCGCCACCACCTATGTCGCCTTCGCCCAGGCTCCGGGCGGCGGCGGCGGCCCCGGCGGCCCCGGGGGCGGCCCCCCCGGTCCCCCGCCCCAGCCGATGAGCTTCTTCATCACCAGCGTCGGCAAGGGCGACGGCGCCAACCTCGGCGGCCTGGCCGGCGCGGACGCCCACTGCCAAGCCCTGGCCACCGCGGCCGGGCGCGGCGGGGTGACCTGGCACGCCTATCTGTCGACGCAGGGACCCGGCGCGGTGAACGCCCGCGACCGCATCGGCACGGGCCCCTGGTACAACCAGCGCGGCCAGAAGGTCGCCGACAGCGTCGCCCAACTCCACGGCGACACGGTCGAGTTCGGCCGCATGGGCGTGGCCCTGGGCAAGATGGTGTCGTTCAACGAGAAGGGCGCGATCGTCAACGGCGTGGGCGACATGCCCAACCAGCACGACATGCTGACCGGCACCCAGCCCGACGGCCGCGCCTATCCCGCGGGCGCGGACAAGACCTGCTCGAACTGGACCTCGAACGCGGCGGCCGTTCAGGGCGCGGCGCCGGGGACGGGGCCCTCGGCCCAGCTCGGCCACCACGACAAGCAGGGAGGCGGCAACGGCTCATGGAACTCCGCCCACGCCAGCCGCGGCTGCAACCAGCCCGGCCTGGTCGCCACCGGCGGCGCCGGCCTGTTCTACTGCTTCGCGGTGAACTGACAGACGACTGCTTGCGATGTCCGGCGGCCGGGGGCGTATTCCCCCGGCCGCCGTTTCGCCAGGACATCCGATGAGCACCCGCCGCTTCGATTTCCCGGGCCCCGCCGGCCAGACCCTTTCGGGGCGCCTGGAGCGTCCGGACGGCCCGCCCCTGGCCTGGGCCCTGTTCGCCCACTGCTTCACCTGCACCAAGGACTCCCTGGCCGCGGCCCGGGTCAGCCGCGCCCTGGCCGCCCGCGGGATCGGCGTCCTGCGCTTCGACTTCACCGGCCTGGGCGACAGCGAGGACGAGGGTTCGCCGGGCGGCTTCGCCCGCGACGTCGCCGACCTCCTGGCCGCGGCCAAGGCCATGGTCGCCCACGACTGCGCCCCCAGCCTCCTGGTCGGCCACAGCCTGGGCGGCGCCGCAGCCCTGGCGGCGGCCGGCGACCTGCCCGGTATCGCCGCGGTGGCCGTCGTCGGCGCTCCCTTCGACCCGGCCCTGGGCGTCGGTGCGTTCGGCGCGCCGCCGGGCAAGGCCGGGGAAGCGATCGTAAACCTGGGCGGGCGGCCCTTCAGCCTGCCCCCCGGCTTCTTCAAGAGCCTCCGGGCCCAGGCGCCGGGGGACCGGATCGCCCACCTGCGCCGGGCCCTGCTGGTGCTGCACTCGCCGCAGGACCCGGTGATCGGCATCGACAACGCCACCGCCATCTTCGCCGCCGCCCGCCACCCCAAGAGCTTCATCTCGTTGGACCGCGCCGACCACCTGCTCACCCGCGCGCAAGACGCCGACTACGCCGCCGAGGTGATCGCCGCCTGGGCCTCGCGCTACCTCCCGCCCCCCGCGCCCGCCATCCCCGACCCCGCGACGGTCGGCGTGGTGCGGGTAGAGGAGACCGGCGCCGGTCGCTTCCAGGTGCGCGTCCACGCCGGCGGCGCGGTGTTCCTCGCCGACGAGCCGGCGGCGGTCGGCGGCATGGGCTCGGGGCCAAACCCCTACGACGTGCTCTGCGCGGCCCTGGGGGCCTGCACGGTGATGACCTTGCGCCTCTATGCCGAAAGAAAGGGCTGGCCAGCGACGCGGCTGGCGGTGGAGGTCGCCCACGCCCGCGACCCGGGCCTGGAGCCGCCGGACCGCTTCATCCGCCGCATCGACATCGACGGCCCCCTGGACGCTGGGCAACGGGCGCGGCTGCTGGAGATCGCCGACCGCTGCCCGGTGCACCAGACCCTGGAGCACGGCGCCCGCTTCGAGACAACAGCCGCCCAGCTGACCGGCTGCACCGACCCGTCCGGGCACATGGCCGACATGGAGAAGGCCTGCGAGGAGGACTGAACGCGACGGGCGGCCCCCCGCATGGGGAGGCCGCCGCTGATGTCGCGTTCGGAGCCGATGTCGCTAGCGGAACGGGTTCCGGACGATGCTCGCAACCACGCCGGTATTGCTGTTGCGCAGGTAGGCGTTGTCGCCGACCCGCACATATTCGTAGCCCGCCGGCGCCGCGGGAAGATTGTAGCGGCTGCCGTTGAGGGTCCGATAACCCGGATAATTCGAGGACAGGACGGCGCCGACGGCGAGGCCGCCGCTCTGTCGGCTCAGCTGCATGGCTTGGCCAGGCGGCACGCGGGGCATGACGTGGCCGCCCGGATTGGTCGCCACGCCGCTATTCACGCTCCAGCCGCCGTTTACGCCGGCCGACCCGAGCGAACGTGAGGCGTCACGGCCGACGCCCAGGTTGGCGGCGGCGTGGCCAGACCCGCCGTTGCCGTTGCCGTTGCCGCCCGGGGCCGCCAGCGCGGCGGGGGCGATGGCGAGGATGGCGGCTGTCGCAAGGATAATGGATTTCATGGTCGTCTCCTTTAATTGGGCCGCCCAAGCATCGGCGGACGAACGGACTGGAGACGAAACTGGTGAACTGTCGTTAGGTTGCAGAATTACTCTCTCATATGGCGATCTAGCGCCATTACAAGCTTTGCGGCGCCTCGTTAATATCCCGTTCATCATGGATGATTTCGGGATATACGTTATTTTATAGGATAAATTACGTGGAAATTCGAGTCCGCAGCACTGTTCGGACGTGATCCGCGGCGGCCTCAGTTGTTGTAGAAGGTGCGCCGCCCGAACAGCATGGTCACGTTGATCCGGCGGTTCTCGTAGCCTTCGCGGAACTCGATCCTGTCGGTCTCGTGGAACAGGTCGGAATCGAAGATCACCGCCCGGTTCTCGCGGTGGGGCACGGTGATCGACTTGGAGCCGGCCTCGGCCAGGAAGGCGCGCACCGCGTCGTCGTCGCCGTTATAGCGGTGGAACTCCCAGTCCGCCGGCGCGGCGGCGTCCCAGATCACCATGCCTCCGCTCTCGGGATTGAGGTTCGCCGCGTCCGGCGTGATCCAGAAGTTGACGTTCACCGCCGCCTGGTCCGCATGGATGCGGATGCCGCCGAGCCGGCTGTCGTATTTGAAGCCCCAGGTGGTCAGGAGCCCATGGTCGCCCAGGATGGTGGGGAAGACCTCCCGCATCTCCTCGGCGATCTGCGCCAGGAGGGGACAGGCGAAGCCGTGGTCGATGAAGGCGCCCAGGTAGCCCTGGCGGAACGACTTGCGCCATACCGTCGAGCCCAGGCAGAAACGCCTCAGGCCCTCCAGCGCCGGCGGGGTCAGCAGGGCGTCGATGACGACGATCTCGGGGTCGGCGGCGGCCCAGCGCTCGGCCGCGGCCTCACGGTTGGCGGGGTTCACGGCCGGCCCGGAAATCCGGTCGCCGCCGTCGATGTGGAAGCCGCTCGGCGCGACCCCCCGCGCCGCCAGCCAGGCCCGCTGCTCCTCGTCATGCCGCCGCTTGGCCTCCGGAGCGCGCTGGGGCTCGTCAGGGACCCCGCCGGCATGGGCGAGGCGGGCGTGGCGGGCCAGCAGATCCAGCCCCTCCCCCACCCGGCCCAGCTCGCAGAGCAGCTTGCCCCGCGAAAACAGGACGGCGGGCGCCTCGGGCGCTAGCTCGGCGGCGCGGTCGATCGAGGCGAGCGCTTCGTCGAACCGCTGGACGGTCGATTGGGCGTTGCTGCGGTCGAGCCAGAGGTCGAACCGGTCCGGCGCCGCGGCCAGCGCCGTGTCGTAGGCCGCCATGGCCTCGTCGTAGCGTTGGAGCTTGCCCAAGGCCTCCGCCCGGCCGACGTGGGCCTCCGGCGACCGTGGGTCGAGGGCGGCGGCGCGCTCGAAGCTCTCCAGCGCCTCGGTGTGATGGCCGAAGTCGCCGAGGACGCTTCCCCGGAGCCGCCAGACCGGCGCCTGGTCGGCGCCCGCCGCGAGCGAGCGGTCGAAGGCCGCGAGCGCCTCGGTCTGCCGACCGAGCTTCACCAGGGCGTAGCCCAGGTTGGCCCAGGCCGCGGCGTGTCCGGGTTGCAACCGCACCGCCCGCTCGGCGCTGGCCGCCGCCGCCTCCCACCGCCCCATCGTGTAAAGCAGGGCGGACCGCTGGCTCCAGGCGTCGGGGTATTCCGGCTGGATCGTCAGGAGCCGGTCGAACGCGGCCAGCGCCTCGTCCTTGCGCGCCAGGTCCCAGAGGATCAGCGCCTTGTTGAACCAGGAGGGGGCCAGGTCCCCCGCCGCCGCCAGGGCCCGCTCGATGCTCGCCAGCGCCTCGGCCGGACGGCCCAGCCGGCGCAGGGCCGCCCCCTTGTTGTTCCAGGCCAGGGGCGACGGTTGGAGGGCGAGCGAACGGTCGAAGGCCGTCAGGGCGTCCTTCAGGCGACCCAGCGCCTCCAGCGCGACCCCCTGATTGTACCAGACGTCCGGGGACCGGGGGGCGCCGCGCGCGGCCTTCTTGAAGCTCGCCAGCGCGTCCTCGGCGCGGTCCAGCGCCTGCAACAGGACGCCCTGCAACATGAGGGATTCGACTTCGCCGGGCGCCCGGCGCAACGACGCCTCGACGGCGGCCAGGGCCTCCGGCAGGCGCTGCAACTGGTAGAGCAGGGCGGCGTAGTAGTGCTGGACCTGCGGGTCGGAGGACGCGCCCGCGGCCAACGCCTGGCGATAGGCGCCTTCCGCCTCCTGCAGGCGCCCGGCCTGGTGCAGCGTGAAGGCGCGATTGACCAATCCTGCGAGCATCCCGTTCCTTAACCCGCCGCCGACGGCGGGTTAAGGGCCACGCCGCCGCCGAGGCGTCGCGGCAGCGGGCGGGTCGATCAGGTCGCGGGGATGAAGGACGCGCACCGACGGAAGCGGACCGGCGGAGACTGGAGCGGGCGGCGGGAATCGAACCCGCACGAAAAGCTTGGGAAGCTTTCAGGCTACCACTACATCACGCCCGCGCTCGCCCCGGTCTTAGCGCAGGCCTGCGGGTCCTGTCACCCCCGACCGACGCGTCCAATCCCGAGGCCCCCCGATGCTGAACTGGGTCTATCTGCTGATCGCCATCGTCGCCGAGGTCGCCGGCACCTCCGCGCTCAAGGCCTCGGAAGGCTTCACCCGTCTCGGCCCTTCGGCCGTGGTGGCGGTCGGCTATGGGACCGCCTTCTACTGCCTGTCCTTCGCCCTGCGGACCATCCCGATGGGGATCGCCTACGGCATCTGGTCGGGGGTGGGGATCGTGCTGATCTCCCTGGTCGGCTTCCTGGTGTTCCGCCAGCGCCTCGATGCGCCGGCCGTCGCCGGCCTGGCCCTGATCGTCGCCGGAGTGGCGGTGATCCACCTGTTCTCGAAGTCCACGGCCTGAGGATGGCCCGTCCCATGCACGCCGGCCTTGGCCCGTCCTGCACCGGGACGACGGACGAGACCACGCGATGATCCTTGCGCCGCCCATAGAGCCGAACCCCGCGGAGTGCTGCAACCGCGGCTGCTGCCCGTGCATCTTCGACTATTACCACGACGCCCTGGAGCGCTGGAAAGCCGTCGTCGAAGCCCGGGGCGACGATCCGGAGTCCAAGGCGCGCAACCCCGGCGCCTGACCGTCCTCACCACGCCTTGAAGTGCTTGGACAGTTTCAGGCCCTGGCGCTGGTAGTGCGAGCCGTCGAAGCCGTAGAGCCGGCTCGGCCGCTCCGACAGCCCCTCATAGACCAGCCGCGCCACGGTCTGGCCGTCCTCGAGCAGGAAGGGCGTCTCGTGGCTGCGCACCTCCAGCACCGCTTTCGAGCCGGCGCCGGCGGCCTCCTCGGTGCCGAAGCCGGGGTCGAAGAAGCCGGCGTAATGGACCCGGAACTCCCCCACCGAAGGGTCGATCGGGGTCATCTCGGCGGCGTCCAGGGCGGGAATCTCGATCGCCTCCTTCGAGGCCAGGATGTAGAATTCGCCGGGGTCGAGCAGCAGCTCGCCCATGCCCTGGCGGTTGATCCGCGGCTCCAGCGGCTCCCAGAAATCGTGCGGGTTGTGGCCGTCCTCACGGTCGAGGTCGATCACCCCGGCGTGGCGCCGCGCGCGGAAGCCCGCCCGTTCGCCGGTCAGGTCGACCCCGACGTTCAGCACCGCCCGGCGCGCAGGAACGCCGCGCTTGAGGCGCAGCTGGTTCAGCCGCGTGCCCGGCCGCACCAGGATCGAAAAGGTCTGAGGCGCGATTTCGACATAGAGGGGGCCGGTGTAGCCCTCTGCCACGTCGTCGAAGGCGCCGCCGTCGGTGAGCAGGCGCACGAAGACGTCCACCCGGCCGGTGGAGCTCTTCGGATTGGCCCGGCCGGCGACGCCGGAGGGCAGGGCCAGCCGCTCCTGCACCTCGGCGATATAGACGCAGCCGCGCTCCAGCACCGCTCCGTCGCGCAGGTCGAGCTTGTGCATCGCCACGTCGGGCAGCCGTTCACCGACCTTGCGGCCGGGGCCGGGCAGGAACGAGGCGCGCACCCGCCAGGCCGTGGTCCCCAGCCGCAGGTCGAGGCTGGCGGGCTGGACCTGGTCGGGGGCGAAGGGGCCGGCGGACGTCACCGCGCCTCCGGCGATCAGGGCCTCGATGGTCTGGCAGGGCAGGATGCCGACGGGCTCAGTCATGGCCGCGACACTCGCGGAGGGGCGGGATTCGCGCAACCTCCCACCTCGAAAGAGCGCTGGAACCCTCTTCTCGGCCAAACCCGCCTGCGGCCGGCGGCCTCGCTCGCGGGGCCTTGTGAGCTCGGCCGCGTAAACCTCTCGGAAACCTGGGTTAAGGAAACAGCTCCGTTTCGACTCCCTTGTTCCATCGCAGTTAACGCCGCCCTAAAATGAAAGCGAAAAAGCCGCGGCTTCCACATGAAAATTTGCCCCCCTCCTCATTGACGCTCCTGGGGTTTGGTGTCCCCATATATCGGTCTAGCGAGCCGTCCGCCTACTAGATGTAGTTTTTCAGGCGCAGTTCAGGGCGACTGATTCCAGGACGGCGAACGTCACGTTCGAGGGGGAGTTATAGGGCTATGGCTTTGAGCGAAGCGGCGAAATCCCAAGGTCCGGTGCTCCGGGGACGCGCGCAACCGGCGCCGCGAGCCCCGCGTCCGCAACTGCAGCTGGTGCGCAAGGTCGAGGTCGACCGCAGCCGCGACGCCCTGCTGACCGACTTCGGCAAGACCACGCTGGAGGACCGCTACCTGCTGGCCGGCGAGAGCTACCAGGACATGTTCGCGCGGGTCGCCACCGCCTATGCCGACGACGCCGACCACGCCCAGCGGGTCTACGACTACATCTCCAACCTGTGGTTCATGCCGGCCACCCCGGTGCTGTCCAACGGCGGCGCCGACCGCGGCCTGCCGATCTCCTGCTTCCTCAACGCCGTGCCCGACAGCCTGGAAGGCATCGTCAGCGTCTGGAACGAGAACGTGGCGCTGGCCTCCAACGGCGGCGGCATCGGCACCTATTGGGGCGGGGTCCGCTCCATCGGCGAGAAGGTCAAGGGCGCCGGCCAGACCTCGGGCATCATCCCCTTCATCCGGGTCATGGATTCGCTGACCCTGGCCATCAGCCAGGGGTCGCTCCGCCGCGGCTCGGCCGCGGTCTACCTCGACATCCACCACCCGGAGATCGAGGAGTTCCTGGAGATCAGGAAGCCCTCGGGCGATTTCAACCGCAAGTCGCTGAACCTGCACCACGGCATTTCGATCACCGACGAGTTCATGGAAGCCGTCGGCGCCGGGGCCCCCTTCGGCCTGCGCTCGCCCAAGAACCAGGAAGTGGTCAAGACCGTCGACGCCCGCACCCTGTGGCAGAAGATCCTCGAGATCCGGCTGCAGACCGGCGAGCCCTACCTGATCTTCTCCGACACGGTGAACCGGTCGATGCCGCAGCACCAGCGCGAGCTGGGCCTGAGCGTGCGCCAGTCCAACCTGTGCTCGGAGATCATGCTCCACACCGGCAAGGACCACCTGGGCGAGGAGCGCACCGCGGTCTGCTGCCTGTCCTCGGTCAACGCCGAGAAGTTCATGGAATGGCGCGACCACCCCACCTTCGTCGAGGACGTCATGCGCTTCCTCGACAACGTGTTGCAGGACTTCATCGACCGCGCCCCGCCCGAGATGGTGCACGCCGTCTACGCCGCCATGCGCGAACGCTCGGTGGGCTTGGGGCTGATGGGCTTCCATTCGTTCCTGCAGAGCCAGAACGTGCCGTTCGAGTCGGCCCTGGCCAAGTCGTGGAACATGCGCATCTTCAAGCACCTGCGCCGCGCCGCCGACAAGGCGTCCCAGGTTCTGGCCGAAGAGCGCGGCCCCTGCCCCGACGCCGCCGACCGCGACACCATGGAGCGGTTCAGCCACAAGCTGGCGATCGCGCCGACCGCCTCGATCTCGATCATCTGCGGCGGCACCTCGGCCGGCATCGAACCGATCCCCGCCAACGTCTATTCGCACAAGACCCTGTCGGGCACCTTCGCGGTGAAGAACCCCTACCTGGAGCGCCTGCTCGAGGAGAAGGGGATGAACACGGCGGAGACCTGGAGCTCAATCCTTGAAAGCGAGGGCTCGGTCCAGCACCTGGAGTGCCTGAGCCAGGACGAGAAGGACGTCTACAAGACCGCCTTCGAGCTCGACCAGCGCTGGGTGGTGGAGCTGGCCGCCGACCGTACGCCGGAAATCTGCCAGTCCCAGTCGGTGAACCTCTTCATCCCCGGCGACGTCGACAAGTGGGACCTGCACATGCTGCACTGGACGGCGTGGGAGCGCGGTTGCAAGTCGCTCTACTACCTGCGCTCCAAGTCGGTGCAGCGCGCGGCCTTCGCCGGCGGCGAGACCGCGGCGGAGAAGGTCCACGCGGTCGGGCGCACCGACTACGAGGAATGCCTCGCCTGCCAGTGACATGAAAGCACCGTCATCCTCCGGGCACGGCGCGCGTCTTCGCGCGACCGGAGGGTGGCGGTTTGTGTACGGGCTTGGCTAGATTCGCTCGTCCAGGAACCGCAGGAAATCCGCCAGCGGCAGGCGGTAGCCCCAGCGGAAACCGCGGCGGATGCGGTATTTCCACGACACCTCCGAGGCGTCCACCGGGGCGGAGCAGAAGTAGCCGTGCCAGTCCACCCCGGCGAGGTGGCACAGGTTGCGCAGCCACCAGTTGGCGAAGGTCTCGGGCAGGACCTCGAACACCTTGGCGCCCTCAGGCGCGAACAGGGCGTTGGCGAGGCCCGCGCCGGTCGCGCCCACCACCACCTCGGCTCCGCGCATGAGGGCGATCTGCTCGGCCGGGGTCAGCCGCTCGGCCCGGATCACGGTGAAGCCGCGGGCCTGCAGCGCGGCCTCCAGCGCCGGCTCGTTGACCATCACCCGCATCGGATAGGCCCGCCGCGAGACATAGATCCGCTTGGCCCCCGGCGAGGCCGGCGCCCGGGCCAGGATGCGGTCGCGCAGCTTGAGCAGCAGCCCGTTGGGCCGGTGCAGGAAGTGATCCAGGGTGGTGGAGAAGGCCGCCTCGCCCAGCCGCACCAGGGGCGCGCGGGTCTGGCGCACCGTCAGGCCCGGAAAGGCCAGGGCCAGTAGGTTGCGCTGCCACGGCCGCAGCGGCGGGGCCAGGGGCGGACAGGCGGCCAGCAGGCCCAGCTCCTCCACCGCCAGCAGCGAGGCCAGGCAGTCGAGCAGATAATGGCCGTAGTTGAACTCACCCCCCGTGACCAGAAACACGGTGGCGGCGTCGACGCGCGGCGCGCTGGCCGGCGGGACCATCAGCCGCTGCTCCCCCGCCTTGCGGACATGGGGCAACTCGGCGAGGTCGGGCTTCCAGCTCAGCATCTCGCCGGCGGTGGACTGGAACACCCCGCCGCCCCCTTCGACCAGGACCCCGTGGCGCGGGGCGAACAGGACGTCGCGGACCCGGCACACCGCGGTCTGGCCCCGCCAGGCCCCGTCCGAGCCGTCGTGCCAGGCCGGCAGGGGCGCACCCCCGGTCCGGCCGGCGACCAGGGATTGCAGCCGCTCGGGCGTCATGTGGCCGCCGACCCGGGTCAGGGCCCAGGCGCCCGGCGGGGCGGGACTGTACGCGGCCAGGGCCGCCGCGGTCGTCTCGCGCAGGACATCGCGCTCGACGACGAGGCGCAAGGGCAAAGACAAGGGCGCGGGGCGCTCGGTCACTGTCGTCGCCTCCCCCATGGCCCTCGCCCAGGGCAATAGCCCCGATCGCGGGGGAACGACAATCGCCGGGCGGGGCGGA
>DATJIO010000022.1:0-4578 GCA_035493215.1 Caulobacteraceae bacterium | reverse complement strand
TCCCTGGGTCCCTGGCGGTTAGCCGTTGGGACGCTGGCCCGCCGCGGCGCCGGCAGGCGGGGCCGGCCGCGCGCCGCCCTGCTGGCCGGCCGCCGGAGCCGCCCCAGCCTGGCCGCGGCCGCCGCCCGGGGCGCCCGGACGGGGCCCGGTGCCGGGATCGTAGTCGAACTGCTGAGCGTAGCGCTCACGCATGTCGCGCTCCTTCTTCGGGTCGACTTCACCGGAGGAGATTTGCTGGATGTGGGCCTTGGACGCGGTGATGTAGTTGCGCACCTGCTCGTCGCCCTCGGCGCAGGCGTATTCGTAGAACTCGTACTTGTCGTTGCGGGTCCATTCGAGACGCGCGGTCCAGGGCGCGGTGTAGACCTCGGGGTCGGTGTAGGTGACCTCGTAGGTGATGGTGTCCGGCCCGGTCATGGTCAGGCGCTCGACGGTGTGCGCCTGCGGGCTGGTCGGGGTGGTGTTGAACGGCGGGGCGTTCTGGGTGGCCACGTTGACCGGCGAGGCGGCGCGCTTCAGCCCGTCATGCGAGGCGCTGTCGCCCGACTTGATGTTGCTGGTGTCGATGACCAGGGTCTTGCCTTCCCAGTGGGCGCGGCTGTTGCCCATCCAGCTCTCGACGCCCTTCGGCCACTTGTAGTTGGGGTCGTTGCTGATCGGGATCACCCGGGTGCCCAGCATCTCCAGCACGATGGTGATGTAGCCCGGCGACTGGAACACGCGGATGCCGTTGTTGTAGCGGAACGGGAACATCGAGGCGGGGAAGCCGCGCGAGATGCAGCGGTCCCAGGTGTCGAAGTCGTCGACCCAGTGGAATTCGATGCCGGGCGTCCAGCTGGAGCGGCCCTGCTCGAACAGTTTCTCGGCCTTGGGCGTCAGGGGCGGCAGCTGGCCGTTGGCCGGGCTGATCACCATGCCGGTGCGGCGCATCAGCGCCGAGTGCTGCACCCAGTCGGCCAGGCCCTGGGTGCCGGGGGTGCCCACGCCCTTGGCTTTATCGGGGGATACGTAGTTGCCGTCCGAGCGCTTGGCCGCGTCCACGCGCCGCTGGAACTCCTCGTCGGTGACGTACTGGCGGTTCCCGTACTCCTTGGGCCGCTGGAACAGGATGTGGGCGCTGTTGAGGTTCTCGATCGGCCAGATGCCGCGGAAGTCGTAGTCGCCCCAGGGGGTCTTCTTCGGCGTGTAGTCGGTCGGCACCGGCTGGATCGTGTTGAGGTCCTTCGGCGCCTGCTGCGCGGCGGCGGCGGTCGGATGGGCGACGACGCCTGCGCCAAGAGCAGTGGCGACGGCGAAGGCGGATGCGAGCAGGGCGCTACGGAATGCGCGACGCTTCATGTGATGGGTTCCTCCCGGGTGTAGGCTCTTGCGCCTAGTGTCATGGGCCATTGTGTACAGCCTATTTCAGGCGCCAGGGCGGGTTGCAACGGGCGATTTTCGGCCATTCTACGCGCTTTCTCTTCTCCCTACCTCCCCCGCGAAGCGGCGGGAGGGGGACCGCGCGCCGAGCGTAGCGAAGAGCGCGTGGTGGAGGGGGAAGGCGGCGGGCAGGACGTTGTAGATGGGGCTTTCCCCCTCCACCGCCCGCTCTGCGGCGGGCGGTCCCCCTCCCGCCACGCTCCGCGCGGGGGAGGTGGGATGATCTCAATCCCCCCAGCCGGAGTGCGGCTGGCCGTTGCCGCGGAAGAAGGCGCTGATGTGCCGGATCATGCCGTCCTGCACCTTGAACACCTCCATCACCACCGACGGGTTGTTCTTGGGGTACTCGGGCGGGGCGGTGAAGTTGCCCACCGCCAGCACCACGCCGCGCTCGACGTCGGCGATGTAGAAGCGGCGGTTGATCACGTTCCACTTGACCGACGGCGTCTTGAACTCGCCGCCGCAGCTTCCGGACGTGCCGGGGGCGTTCACGGTGAACGTCCCGATCTCCACCCGCTGGCATTCCGGGTGCCAGGGTACGTCGTGGTAGTCGAGCTGGTGCGAGACGGCCGAGAAGTACTGGTCGGCGATGTGGAACAGCTGCTGCCGGGTGGAGCGTTCGGGCGCCGGCAGGACGGTGTCGAAGATGCGGTCGGCCAGGGTCAGGCTGGAGGGATCGGCGCCGAAGCCGCCCGCGGGCTTCTCGTAGGCGATCTCCTCGACCTCGGTGATCTGGCCGCCGGCGACCTTGAGGCGGGCCACGTAGAACCACCAGCGCGGGGTCTTGGGCGCAGCCGCCGGCGCAGCGCCGGGGGCCGCGCGCGGGACGGCCTCAGTGACGATCCCGTAGAACACGGCAGCGCCGGTCACCGGGTCAACGAACACCTGGCGGTAGGGGAGGCGGCGGTTGTCCGCCCAGATGTCGCCCTTGCCGAGCGCGCCTTCGATGCCGTTGTAGGTGGCCCTGAGCTTGGGCGACAGCTTCAGCCGCGCCGTCGAGTTGTCGCCGATCGCCTCGGTGTATTCGGTGAGGGTGTGCAGGAGGCAGCGCCGGTCGCAGGCGGAGGCCTTGGGCGCTTGGGCGTGAGCGGCGACGGCCGAAGACGTGAGCACGGCGGCCAGCAGGGCCGCGTGACGGATGCGCATGAAGTCCTCCCCAAAGAACATTCTTCTTCGCGCTACCGGCCTAGCGGCCTGCTTGAGCGCGGTCACTCGGCCCGACTGGACAGCATGAACCAGGATTTGGGAAGTCCCGAGGTCTTCTCTGCGCTACCGCTTCGCGACTTGAGCGCCTTCAGACGACGAAGGCGGCCTGCACACTGGCGCGGTGCAGACCGCCTCGCAGCCGGCTGAGCTGCATTCGCTGGAACCGATCCGCCGTCATCCCCCCGGATACCGACCGACCCTCCCCAACGAACCAGAACTGCGACGGGGAAGACGCAGCTCCGTTGACGTTGACGGCGCCGGAAAAGGGCCTCCCCCATCCGCCCTATGAAAAAATTCACGACGGCGCTAACCACGGTTCATGTCCGCCGAGATCGACCCCTTCCAGGCCGTGGCCATCAGCCGCCTGGCGCACCAGCTGAAGGCCGCGGGCGCGCCGGTCATCCACATGGAGTTCGGCCAGCCCTCCACCGGCGCCCCGGCCGCCGCCATCGCCGAGGCGCACCGAGTGCTCGACACCGACCCGATGGGCTACTGGGTGTCGGAGGCGCTGAAAGTACGCATCGCCCGCCACTACGCCGAGGCCTACGGCGTGAGCCTGGACCCCGACCGCATCGTCCTGACCTGCGGCGCCTCGCCGGCCCTGGTCCTGGCCCTGTCGAGCGCGTTCAAGCCGGGCGACCGGGTGGCCACCGCGCGGCCGGGCTATGTGGCCTACCGCAACACCATGAAGGCGCTGCACCTGGTCCCGGTGGAGATCGGCTGCGGCCCGGCCGAGCGGTTCCAGATGACGGCGAAGATCCTGGCCGAGCTCGACCCCGCCCCGGCCGGGGTGATCGTCGCCAGCCCGGCCAATCCCACGGGCACTCTGATCCCGCCGGGCGAGATGGAGGCGATCGCCAGGGTGTGCCGCGAGCGCGGCATCCGCATCGTCTCCGACGAGATCTACCACGGGCTGAGCTACACCGAGCCGGCGGTCAGCATGCTCTGCTTCGAGCCCAAGGCCCTGATCGTCAACAGCTTCTCCAAGTACTACAGCATGGTGGCCTGGCGGCTCGGCTGGCTGGTGGCGCCGGACGAGCTGAAGGACGCCGCCTACTCGCGGATGAGCAACCTGTTCCTGACCGCGCCCTCGCTCAGCCAGCACGCGGCCCTGATCGCCATGGACTGCGCCGCGGAGCTGCAGGGCCACGTGGAGGTGTACCGCGCCAACCGCGCGCTGCTGCTCGACGCCCTGCCGGCCATGGGCCTCAACTCCATCGCCCCGCCCGACGGCGCCTTCTACATCTGGGCCGACATCGGCCACCTGACGGGCGACAGCCTGGCCTTCTGCGAGCGGCTGCTGCGCGACACCGGCGTGGCCACCGCGCCCGGCGTCGACTTCGACCCGGTCGACGGCCGCCATTTCATCCGCTTCAGCTTCGCCGTCTCGACGGCCGAGACACGCGAGGCGATCGGGCGGCTGAAGCCGTGGTTCGCGGCGCGGATGGCGGAGGCGCAGGTCCGGGCCTAAGCCCTCGGCGGATATGGATGCCGGCCGCCGCTCGGGTCTTCCACTTCGCCGGCCGACAGGTAGCCCGGGCCGACCGGGACCTTGCCGTGGCCGCCGGGGATGTCGAGGACGTACAGGGGCTGGCAGAGGCCGGACCAGCGGCCGCGCAGGGCGCGCATCAGGGCCTGGCCGTCCTCGAGGCTGACGCGCAGATGCGCGGTGCCGGGGGCGAGGTCGGGGTGGTGCAGGTAGTAGGGCTTGATGCGGGTCTCGACGAAGGCGCGCATCAGGGCGCCGAGGGTCTCGACGTCGTCGTTGACGCCCTTGAGCAGGACGGTCTGGGACAGCAGTGGGACGCCGGCGTCGACCAGGCGGGCGCAGGCGGCGCGGGCGTCGGGGGTCAGTTCGCGCGGGTGGTTGGCGTGGACGGCCACGTAGACCGCCTTGCCCGGGCAGACGAGCGCCTCGATCAGTTCCGGAGTCACGGCCGCCGGGTCGACCAC
>DATJIO010000021.1:0-2110 GCA_035493215.1 Caulobacteraceae bacterium | reverse complement strand
GAACAAGGCCGTGTTCACGGTCTGCGACATCTGCGCGGCCGACGGCTCGCCGAAGGAGCCGACCTGGTCGATCCAGGCGGCCCAGGTGATCCAGGACCACGATCACAAGGTGATCTTCTACCGCCACGCCGTGATCCGGGTGGCCGGCCTGCCGGTGGCCTACACCCCGATCTTCTGGCACACCGATCCCAGCGCCAAGCGCGGCTCGGGCTTCCTGGCCCCGCTGATCGCCATCGACCGGCGCGGCTTCTCCTACCAGCAGCCCTATCTGTGGGTGATCTCGCCCTACGCCGACCTGACGCTGGCGCCGCAGCTCAACACCAAGGTCTCGTCGATCCTCAACGGCGAGTACCGCGAGCGCTTCTACTCCGGCCAGATCGACGCCCGCTTCGGCTACACCTACGCCCAGCAGTTCGACTCCAAGGGCCAGGAATACGACGACCTGACCTCGCGCAGCTACATCCTGGCCTCAGGCGCCTTCGTCATCAATCCGAAGTGGACCTGGGGCTTCTCGGCCGAGCGGGTCACCGACCCCCTGCTGTTCCAGCGCTACGCCGTGGCCAACGCCTTCGACCCGCGGGGCCTGTTCGCCACCGACGACCAGCGCCTGCTGTCGCAGATCTACGCCGTGGAGCAGGACAGCCGCTCCTACCTGTCGATCGCGATGATGAGCTACCAGGGCCTGCGGGTGGGCGACCTCAACGGCACCTTCCCCACCGTGGCGCCGGTAGTCGAGGGCCGCTTCGAGCCGAACCTCCTGATTCTGGGCGGGCGGGTGAGGCTGGAGGGCAGCGGCGTGGTGCTCGAGCGCCCGCGCAACCCCTACACCGACGCGCCTCCCGGGCAGGACAGCCGGCGCGCCACGATCGGCGGCGACTGGCGCAGCTCCTACACCTTCTACAACGGCATCCGGCTGGAGCCCTTCCTGGAAGGCCGCGGGGACCTCTACAACGCCGAGAACCCGTCGGTGCCCTTGACCGGCCCCACCGAGATCCAGGGGCCCGCCACCATCGACGGCACGACGCTGATCTATAACGGCAACCACACCACCGGCCGCCTGCTGGGGACCGCCGGGCTGGACGCCAGCTGGCCGTTCTACCGCCGCACCGGCGACCTGACGGTGGTGCTCGAGCCCCTGGCCCAGCTGGCCGTCTCGCCGCGCGCCGTGAACAACCCTTACATCCCCAACGAGGACAGCCAGGTCATCGACTTCGACGAGACCAACCTGTTCGAGGCCAACAAGTCGCCGGGGTTCGACTACTACGAGGGCGGCGCCCGGGCCAACGTCGGCGGGCGCGTCACCCTTCGCTGGGACAGCGGAGGCCAGATCCAGTTGGTGGGCGGCCGCAGCCTGCGCACCCAGCCCGATCCCACCTTGCCGGCGAGCAGCAGCCTCAACCAGACCGCGTCGGACTGGGTGGTGGCGGCGTCGGCCCAGCCGTTCTCCGGACTGAGCGGATACACCCGCGCCCTGATCGACAGCCACACCGACGACGTCCGTCGCCTGGAGGCCGGCCTCAACGCCGGCGGCGCCCGGATCAACGGCTTCTTCCGCTACCTGTACGACAACGTCGATCCGACTCTGCCGAAGACGCAGAATGCCCAGTTCGGCGGCCAGGTGCTGGTCACCAAGCATTGGGGCCTGTCCGGTTCGGCCTCGTGGGACCTCGCCAACAAGGTCACCCCGCAAGAGGCGATCGGCCTAGTCTATCAGGACGAATGCACGCACTGGGAGTTGATCTACCAGCACGACGGGACCTACAACCGCACCCTGCGTCCTTCTGACACCATCATGCTGCGCCTTCTGCTGGTCACATTGGGCAGCACAGGATACCAACGGCCTGATTTCAGGTAGACTGTCGTGAAAACCGGGTCCACGTCCTACATGTCCACGCCCCATCGCCGCGGAGCCTTGCTGGTTGCGGCCGCTCTCGCCCTCCCGCTCCTGGCCTCGGCCGCCGCCTTGGCCCAATCCCGCGCGCCCGCCGCGTCCTCCCGGGTCACCGCCCCCAAGGTCGAGCTGCCGGCCGACATCACCGGGTCCGATCCCGCCGCCGCCGCCGCCCAGAAGGCCGCCGGCGCCGCGATTCCGTCCGCCATCGGCCAGGCC
>DATJIO010000020.1:0-18893 GCA_035493215.1 Caulobacteraceae bacterium | reverse complement strand
CCTGGACCTGATCCAGGAGGGCAACATCGGCCTGATGAAGGCGGTCGACAAGTTCGAGTACCGCCGCGGCTACAAGTTCTCGACCTACGCCACCTGGTGGATCCGCCAGGCCATCACCCGCTCGATCGCCGACCAGGCGCGGACCATCCGCATCCCGGTGCACATGATCGAGACCATCAACAAGATCGTCCGCACCAGCCGCCAGATGCTGCACGAGATCGGCCGCGAGCCGACCCCGGAGGAGCTGGCCGAGAAGCTGGCCATGCCGCTGGAGAAGGTGCGCAAGGTCCTGAAGATCGCCAAGGAGCCGATCAGCCTCGAGACCCCGATCGGGGACGAGGAGGACAGCCACCTGGGCGACTTCATCGAGGACAAGAACGCGGTCCTGCCGATCGACGCGGCGATCCAGTCCAACCTGCGCGAGACCACCACCCGGGTGCTGGCGTCGCTGACGCCGCGGGAGGAACGGGTGTTGCGGATGCGCTTCGGCATCGGCATGAACACCGACCACACGCTTGAGGAAGTCGGCCAGCAGTTCAGCGTGACCCGCGAACGCATCCGCCAGATCGAAGCCAAGGCGCTGCGCAAGCTGAAGCACCCGAGCCGGTCGCGGAAGCTGCGGAGCTTCCTGGACAGCTAAGGGCGGGATTCATAGCGTCAGACTTTGGGGGGGGCGGCGCGAGAGCGCCGCCCTTCTTCGTTCAAGGCTGGCCTTCCGTGCGGAAGGTGGAGGCCTCGTGATGCAAGCACTTGGATTGCGTTCTGCTCAATCACTCCCTACCAGTTGAGTCGGTAGGGAGAACTTGGAGCATGATTTCTGAGGCAAGCGTCCGGCGCGCTATCGACCATTTGGGTTCATTTGGCGACACCGACCTTTTCCCCCGCCTGCCCGAGATGCGATGTTTCATTGAGCGCCCAGCCGCCACAGCTATCGATTGTAAAAATATCAATATTGGTCAATACACGCCGACTGGCGTGGTCGAGACTTTAACTCCTAAATCGTGGCTCGGATTTCGGATCGCCCATCAGCTTACAGCATCCGATAACGTAATATATCTTGCTGCCTTGCTGGATTGTGCGCCAAATTTGGAGGCGGCACGGTTACCAAAAGACGGTAACGAAGCCTTTGCCTACCGTTTTGAAGCCGGTGAATCGGTCCGCATTTTTGAATCCGCGCGCGGGTACCACCAGTGGATAGCTTATCTCGCCGACTTTGGACGCGCAAAAAGTCCATTTGCCCCAGATAGGCCGGCCGTTGCCACTGACATCTCGGATTTTTACCAGCGGATTTACTTTCATCGGATAGAAAATGTACTGCAAGACGCCGGATGCCCAAAAGGCCCAGCGGAGCTGATAAAGAAAGTAATTAGGACGACTCGAGCTAGGCAGTCATACGGATTGCCCGTGGGAAGTACTGCGTCCAGACTGCTTGCAGAATGTCTTCTGAACGACACTGACGTATTTTTGTGTAACATGGGCGTCGAATTCACGAGATATGTTGACGATTTTCGTATCGCCATCCCGCCGGGCCTGGAGGCGCACTCAATTCTGTGCCGCCTTGCGGAGCATCTTATGGTTACAGAGGGTTTATCTCTCAATGTATCTAAAACCAAGATGACAACTCTCAACGACATTGGGGAGTCGGCAAGGTCAAGATTGCAAGACGTATTTACGTCTGCTGAGATGGAGCGAATGCATGCGTTTATAACGCTTAGTTATGGCGATATTGAATCAGACAACGCGGCAGAGGAAGACGCCATTTCCAACCCGTTTCTGACCGCCGATTTGTTGATGGGCAAGCTTGACGATCTTGGAAGTAAAAGGGGCGCTGATTTATCGGTATTTAAGGCGGTGCTTAGGGCGCTTCGATTTTTGCCTGGAATTGATTCCCTGCGGCTAATAAACAACCATGCAGATCTATTATATTATATACCTAGAGAATTTTGTCTGGTCCTGAACGCTGCGGCCAAGCAGGATGATTTTCCGTATTCGGAAGTTAAGGGCCGGGTCATAGATATACTACGGATGTCGCCCTACTCGGACTTAGCCTACGTCCGATCTTGGTTGCTGAATCTTTTTGTTGACGGCACCCTACCAATTTCTCCGCCGGATTGGGTCGGGTACGATTTCAACAGGAGCGTCATCGAACGCCGTTCGCACTTTTTTCTGAAAGGGCTGACGAATGATAGAGCGTTTTTTCGCGCGCTAAAGACTCAACTGGGCATGCTTAGTGAATGGGAAAAGCCAGCTGCCCTTATGGCCGGGATGTGTTTGCCGTTTGATGAGTATAAGAATTGGCTTGATGGGGCGGTGCACCAGATATCAACGCCATTCTCGTCCACCTATGTCTCGTGGTTGAAGGATAATCACGGAAAGTTGGATAAGCTTCTTTCAGAGCCTCATATGCCAGTTTGCACACCTTTTTGATTTTCCGAAACTGATATTCTGCGAACCGCACCCATTGCGGTTGCTTCTACTCGGACTGATGGCGGCGATAACGCGGAATTCCGGAGGAACACGCCGCCGATGAACCCCGTTCTTCGCGCGATCCCGACCGCCATGCCCATTCGGAAGGGCTCCTGTGCGCTCACATGGTTGGAATGGCAGGGCGATCTGCGGGCCGAGTTCTCGATTTCGGCGCCCGATGATCCGTGCTGGTTCGCCGTACGGGTGTCGATGCCTCAGGTGATTACGGCACGGGTGCTTGACGAGTTCCTCGCCAGCGTCTCTGGCCCGCTATTGGTTGGCCTGGATCAAGCCGGCTTCGCGTACGAGGTCGAGAACGGCGAGCTGTCGAACTATGTCCCCGAGGCCGTGAAGCTCTCGTACCCGAAGCTGCGAGAGTACTACTTCCTCAGCCTGACCGCGTGCCTGAACGTGCTGAGCGAGCATCCGCCATCGTTCCAGCTCGTCGAGATCGTGCCTGCGGATGCGCGGGAGTCCGAATGGCCTGAGCGACGGCGGATTGACGCCGACACCGACCACCTCGTCCGACCCGCCGACCCCTCCGATCCGCGGCTCAACCTGCGCGCCGGCCGATGACTCCATCCGGTAGCGTTTCCGCGCGAACGGGCTGAGGATCAGGCCAGCTCTCCAAGCCCCGCCTTCCGCAACCAGAAAAAGCCTGAGTCCCGCCTTTCGCCGGGATGAGCGGCCTGGTTGCACGCCCCTGTTCCCCCAATCTGCCTGAGGTCTCCCATGCCGTTCCTGCAGAGGGCGCGCCCCCGCGCGTGTGCGTCGTGAGCTTTCGTGCGCTCGCGGCGGCGGTGGGGCAGGCCGCGCCTTCGGCTTCGGCCAAGCTGGTGCTGGTGGTGCTGGCTGGGTACGCCGGGGAGGACGGGGCGTGCTTTCCGTCGCAGGCGCGGGTGGCGGCGGACGCGCAACTTTCGCTGCGGACGGTGCGGGACGCCTATCGCGACCTCAAGGCGGCGGGGCTGATCGAGACGACGAGCCGGCGGCGGGCTGACGGGTCGCGGACCACCGACCTGGTGCGGCTGACCTTTCCTATTGCGCCGGGCAAGCGGCGGGCGGCGCCGGTGGACAGGCGGCAGATGGCGCCGTCGCCGGCGGCGGCTGGCGCCGGGCCTGAACCGGCCAGGGAACCGGCAGGGGAAGGACCTGAAGGTCCTCCCTCTGACGCGGGCGCGGCGGGCGAGGATTGGTTCGAGCAGGCGTGGGCGGCCTATCCGGAGGGCGGGCGGCAGACCTCGTCGCGGCGCCAAGCCCGCGGCGCCTGGGCGGCGGAGCTCAAGGGCGGGGGCGATGGGCGGGCCATGGCCCGGGCGGCGGGGGTCTATGCGGCGGAGCGGGCGCGGTGGGGGCGGTCGGGCTCGCCGCTCGCCTTCCACAACTTCCTCAGCCTGGGGCGGTGGGTCGAGTGCGTGGCGGCGGCGGGGCAGGGGCCGTCACCCGAAGCGCGGGCGCCGTTCGACGGGCCGGCCGAGGTGGCGCAGGCGCTGCGGGCGGGGCTGGGGGAGGCAGGGTTCGCGAGCTGGACCGCCGGGGCGACCTGGCGGGCCGGGGCGCGGGCGGTGGCGGCCCCCACGCGGCTGGCGGCGGGCCGGCTGAGGGACCGGTGCGGCGCCGAGCTGCGGCGGCTCGGCGTGGCGGTCGAGGACCCGCCGGCGGAAGTTCCCCGGACTTGAAGCCCAGGAACGCGAAGGGCGGCGCGGAGTGCGCCGCCCTTCTTCGTTTTCAGGCTGTCGCGCGTGTCCCGGCTATTGGGGGGTCACCGTGGTGGTCGCGGTCACCTGTTCGGACGAGGTCGCGGGCGCCGTGCGGGTCGTGGTCGTCCGGCTCGGGGTCACCGGCGCCTTGGGAGCCGTCGTGGTCCGCGTCGTGCGCTGGCCGTTGACGGACCGTTGGGTGGTGATGGTCGTCTGGACCTGCGGCGCGGGCTGGGCGGCCGCCGTCGTCGCGGCCTCGCGCGCGATCGCCGCATCGGTGCGGGCGTTGGCCGCCTCAGCCGCCGAAGCGGCCGCGGCCTGCTGGGCGGAGTCGGCGCGGGCGGAGGCCTCGGCGGCCTGCTGGCGGGCGGCGTCAGCCTGGTCCTGGGCGGCTGCGACCTGACCCTGGGCCTGGGCGGCGGTCGCCCGCTCGGCTTCGTTCGCGGTCGCCAGGGCGTCGTTCTTGCGCTGCTGGGCCTGGCCGATGGCGGTGTCGGCCAGCGCCTGGGCGTGGATGGCCTCGCCGATCGCCGCGTCCTTGCGGCCGGACGCCAGATCCTCCTTGGCGCCGGCGAGGGCCGCCCGCGCCTGAGCCGTATCGCGCGGGGCCTCGACCCCGGCGCCGACGGTCTCGGCGGCGTGGAGCTTGGCCTCGGCCGCGGCGATGGCTTCGCGGGCCCGGTCGCTCTTGCTCGCCGCCGCCGCCGGCGACGCGACGGCTAGGGCGAGGGCGCTCGATGCGAGCAGCGAGACAATGGTGGGTGAGCGAAACATGGTGTTCTCCTGTCCGTGGCAAGGGCGGTCGCCGCCGGGGGCGGGTTCCCTCAAAAGACGGTCGGAAACGCCTGACGGGCGGTATGGTTCTGGCTACGGTTCGAACCTTCGGAGGAAGCGGCGCCTGTCAGGCGGGTTTCGTCAGGCGGGTTTCGCCGGGCGCGGGTCATAGGCCTTCCGGCGCTCAGGTCTCCTGGAAGCGGTGCGCGCGGTCGCGCAGGCCCCTGAAGCAGCCGACCATGCGTTCGCTGGCGCCCCGGCGCAGCGACAGCGACCAGCGGTCGAACACCAGGTCGAAGCCCGAAGCCCTCTCGCCCGTGGACAGGGAGACGAGCACCAGCTCGCGGTCGGCGCCGTCAGCGTAGCCCATGCCCATGTCGCCGTTCGACAGCCTGAGCAGGGAGCCCGAGAGGAAGGGGCGCTTTTCCGGCGCGATCAGGCGGGCCGCGTCGGGCCCGAGCCCCGGCGCCAGCACCAGTTCGTCCTCGATGGTGGCGAAGGCCCCGCTCATCTCGGCCAGGGGCACGGGCATGAACTCCAACTCGTCGGCCCGGACCGGCTTGAAGGTGAGGATGGTCCGTGCGGCCCCCTCGCCGACGCCCGTCGCGAAGCAGACGGTCGGGCCCCGTTTGAAGGAGGCGCTGAACCATCGACC
This sequence comes from Caulobacteraceae bacterium, assembly GCA_035493215.1. GTDB lineage: Bacteria > Pseudomonadota > Alphaproteobacteria > Caulobacterales > Caulobacteraceae > NCED01. Next base: position 13,298 of record DATJIO010000020.1, on the reverse strand, counting down.
GGGCCGAAGCGAACTTCGCTCGAGCGTGCGGGGGAAGCCTTCGAAACGGGTGGGCATCGGCCTCGGAACGGGTGGACGCAACACGGGACGGCGCGGCGCGCCCGCCGCGAAGCGTGGGCGGGAAGTCTGCCGCCATCCGCCCGGCGCCACAAGCGCCCATGACCGGATGACCGGCGGCCGTCAGGGCGTGTAGGTCAAGGTCCCGTCGGGGTTGCGCTTCCAATGCTTGAAGTAGTCCCACTCGAACTGGGCCTGGCGCTCGGCCTGGCCGTGGGGCATGTCGGTGACCCAGGCCCAACTGAACAGGTTCAGCGGCTTGGGGTCGGCGCTGACGTAGTCGTAGCGCTGGATCCGGCCGCCCGGGAAATGCGGCTCGATCCCGGTCATCACCAGCTTGGCGCCGGGGACCAGCACGTCGTACGGGGCGGTGTTGGGGCTGGCGAACCTCTGGACCCGGTCGGGCGTCTTGATGTTGTTGAAGCGCTTCACCAGGTCGATGGCGTTCCGCAGCGGACCTTCGGCAGGTATCTTGGCGTCCGTCGACGAGGCGACGTCCACCGCGCCATAGACCACCAGGGTGGGAATGCGGATGTCGGACTTCGCCTTGACCCGGGCGATCCAGTCGGTGACCGGCTTGGGGAAGTCGCCGATGCCGCTGTTGGGCGAGATGGCGGCGAACAGTTGCGGATGGGTGAGCCCCATCATCAGGGTCTCGCCGCTGCCGAACGAGAAGCCCTGCAGGTAGACCCGCGAGCGGTCCGCCCCGTAGTCGGCGACCACCCGGTCGATGACCTGCTCGATGTACTTGGCGTCGCCGCGGTCGGGATTGTCGATGTCCCAGACGTTCCCCTCGGCGTTGAGGTAGACCGTGATGAAGCCTTCCTTCTCGCCGACCTCGTGCATCCGGAGTTGGTTCAGGTACATCCAGGCCGGGTAGATCGCCCCGTGGGCGGCGAGCACCACGGGGAGCGACTGCCCCGCGCGGTAGGTCGAAGGCGTCTTGACGTAGTACCTGTAGGCCACCCCGCCGACGTCGAAGGTCTTGACCGTGAAGGTCCTGTCGACCTCGGCCTCGGTCATCATCGGCCCCAGCCGGCCGTTCGGCTCCGAGGTCCAGCGGGCGGTGCGGGCGAAGAACCCGCTCCAGATCGCTGAGGTCAGGGATCGGTCGTACTTGGCGTTCGCCGGTAGGGCGGTGAGCCGGACCTGCTGGGTCTCGTTGGCGGCGCTGGCGTAGACGGTGGTCTGCAGCCCGTCGAAGACCTTGCTTTCAGGGGCCCGCGGCGTCCCGTTGGCGCGCCGCCAGTAGGCCACGTCCTTGGCCTCGGCCGCGCTGGCCGGGCCCCTGGTGAAGATCCATATGGCGGCGGGGACGTCCTTCTTCAGCGGCCGCCAGACCGGGACGGCGTTCTTGCCGCCGCGCTGGTTCTGCAGATAGCCCTGCACGACCTCGTCGCCCCTGGCGTAGGCGGCGTCGTAGGGGGCGCCGCCCAGAGTCGCGGCGGCGGCGAAGACCCCGGGATGGTTGATCAGGTACTCCTGGGCGATCCTGGCGCCCTCGCCGACGCCGGTGAGATACTCGAACGGCTGCCAGGTGATCACCCTGGGCTTGCCGCCGGTGATCCGGGGAACCACCTCGCTTTCGGGCCGCCCGGCCGGGATCGGGGTGCTGGACAGCAGCATGTGGGTGCTGGCGTCGCGATACACCGCGTCGAGATAGGCGTCCTCGCCGCCGCTGTTGGGCAGCCAGGTCCGCAACGGCTCGGGGAACACCACCGCAAAGCCGTTGTCCTCGGCCAGCTTGGCCCAGCCCGACTGCTCGGCGAACTGCTCGGCGGTCTGGCCGTTGTCGCGCAGGGCGAAGACCACGAACTGGTAGGCGTTCCGGGGGGACTTGGTGGAGACGTAATAGGCGTAGGTCCGGTCCGCGCCGTCGACGCTGAGGGCATTGGTCTTCAACCGCAGCGCCGCGGCGGCCTGGGCCCTGGCCGGCGCCGGCGCCGCCAAGGGCCCGGTCAGCGCCAGGGCGAGCGCGATCGCGGCGGGCGCCTGCAGGACGCGCAACGCCCGCCCGCGCGACCTGACGCCGCCGTCGGCCCGCGTACGGCCCGCCATCGTCCTGCTCGACCTGACCATCATGTTTCCTGTCCGTTTTCCCCGGTGTCGGGCCGGCCGTTTGCCGGCGGCCTCGCGGTCTTGTTCCGACGCTTCCCTGGATCCCCGCCCTCGTTTTGGTCGATCCGCCTGGGCAAGGTCAACGGCCCGCGGCGTCGGAATCTTTCGTCCCGCGCCGGGACCGGCCGGCCGGTTGGGGCGTTAAGCCGGCGAGCCCGGCGGGGGCGGCCCGCTTTCGGGATGGAGACTTTCGATGCTCGGCTGGGAAGACTTATCGGCGGACCAGAAGCTGACGGTGCTGAAGGAGAAGATCATCAAGCTCCATGCGGCGCTGGAGGAACGCGACACGAGAATGGTCGAGCTGATTCGGCGCGTGGCGAAACTCGAGGAAGATCAGGTCATCGTCGTCGGCTGACCGGGCGCGCCGGTTTTCAGGCCGTGGCGCGGGCTATGCCTTCGAGCAACAGCGCCCGGGCCCGGTCGGCGTCGGCCCAGCCCAGCACCTTCACCCACTTGCCCTGTTCGAGGTCCTTGTAGCTCGCGAAGAAGTGCTCGATCTGCTTCAGGGTGATCTCGGGAAGATCCTTATAGTCCTGTACGTTGTCGTAGCGCTGGGTCAGCCACGAGGACGGGACGGCCAGGAGCTTCTCGTCGGCCCCGGCCTCGTCCTCCATCAGCAGCACGCCGACGAGGCGGCAGCTGATGATCGATCCCGGCATTAGAGCCCGAGTATTGGCGATGATTACGTCGCATGGGTCGCCGTCTCCCGACAGCGTGTGCGGGATGAAGCCATAATTGCCGGGATAGCGCATCGACGTATACAGGAAGCGGTCGACGACCAGCGCGCCGGACTTCTTATCCATCTCATATTTGATCGGCTCGCCGCCGATCGGCACTTCAATAATCACGTTGACGTCGTTGGGGAGGTTGTCACCAAGCGTCACTTCACTCAAAATCATCGTCGATCATCCAAAGCATTGCGCACCGTTCGGACTGAAACGGTACAGAGGTCGCGTAGAAAGCAAGTCGGGCGCCGCGTCGGCGAAGGGGCGCGATCCCGAAGCCGCCGCTTCAGCGGCCATGCCCCGGAACCCGCCGCCCCCGCGGGCCGTCCGCGTCGAGTCAGGCCGCGCCGCGCCGCACGTACTGGTTGAACCATTCGATCGTGCGCGCCCAGGCCTGGGGCGCGGTGACCTTGTTGTAGCGCTCGGGCGTGGCGTCGTTGAAGAATCCGTGGACGGAGTCCGGCCACAGGTGGCCCTCGTAGCGGATGTTGTTCTTCTTCAACTCGGCTTCCTGCGCGGGCCAGCCCTTCACCGCGTTGGCGTCGAGCGCGCCGTGGTTGACCAGGATGGCGGCCTTGATCTTTGGCACGTCCGCCGGCGGGGTGGGGTTGCCGTAGAAGGGCGCGGCCGCCGCTAGGTCCGCACCCATCTGGCCGGCCAGGGCGTTGGCGACCCCGCCGCCGAAGCAGAAACCCGTCGCGCCGATCCTGCCGGTGCAGTCGGGGCGGGCCTTCAGCCACCGGGCGGCGGCGAGGAAGTCCGCGGCCATCTTGGCGCGGTCGATCTTGGCGAACATCTGGCCGCCCTTGTAGTCGTCGCCCGGATAGCCGCCGACCGAGGAGAGCGCGTCCGGCGCGAAGGCCATGAAATTCTCCAGGGCGAAACGCCGCGCGACATCCTCCGTGTGCGGATTCAGCCCCCGGTTCTCGTGCACGACCAGGATGGCCGGCAGTTTCGCCGGGGTGGCGTCGCGGCTGTCGGCGCTGAACGGGCGGACGAAATAGCCGCGGATGGTCCCGTTGCCGTCGGGCGAGGGGATGGTCTCGTAGCTGGCCTTGATGCGTTCGTCGTCCTTGCGCACCACTTGGCCCAGGGCGTAGTTCGGCATCAGGGCGTCGATGATCGCCCCGGTTGTGAGGCCGGCGACGGCGAACTGCTTGGCCCCGTTGACGAAGGCGCGGCGGCTGATCTCGCCATGGATGAAGCGGGTGTACAGGTCGACGGCTTCCGCCGGGATCTTCTTGCGTTCCTCGTCCATGGCTTTCGGCTCCTCCAGGTCCGGCGGACCGTAGCATCGCTGGCGCGGCGGCTGGAAGCCCGATGCCGCAGGCCGCCCGCATCCTTCCGATGCTGCGCCGCGCCGAGGGCGACGGCCCAGGCGCGTTTACGGCCGGCCCGAGCGCTCCATGACCTCCGTCCGCCCCCGCGATCGGCCCGGCCGCGGGCCCTTAGCTTGAGATCTGCGGCGAACGGCTGGAGTCTGTCGCCTGGCTGGAATCAGGTCCGCCGTCGACCGGCCGCGAGGTCCGTCCTGCATTTTCGGGCGCGCTGCGGGAGCCCCCTCGCGCTGCGGTTTTAGTGGGGTCCGCGCGATCTTGCGCCACTAGAGGTTGCGTTCTAGCGTGTAAGGGGGAACCGGGGGAGCCTGTTAAGTGGAGGTGCGTGACGCCTTTTTCGAGTGGCTCACGGCAATCGCCATCGGCGTGATCCCGCTTTTAGCCCACCTGCTCATGCATTACGCAGGGCCGCCGTCAAACGGCCCCGAGGGGGCGTGGACGGTCGATGTTCTGTTTGTAGCGATTACAACCTCGGGCACCAGTGCGGTAAGCGTCTTCACCCGGTTTGCGAAGGGCAAGATGAAGGACTTCCGCCTAGGACCGACCAGCATTTTCCTTATGACCTTGACGATCCTGTTCCTGGTCATGTCCGGGATGCTGTATGGCACCGTCGCCCGCGGCCAAGTGAGCCCGTATGCCCCACAATTCGCCTGGGGGTTGTTAGTTGGCGCCGCCCTTGCGTCTTTCGCGTTTGAAATGGGATTGGCCACAGGCGCCGCGCTTGCGCCGACCTGGGGACCGGCGCCCCCGCCCCCCACCGGGGGTGGAAATGCCTGACTTCTGCCCCATCTGTGCGGCGAGGTAGACACATGTCGTCCAAGCTTTTGAGCTTTCTTGTCGTAGCCGTCCCCATCGCGATGGGTCTCGCCGCGCTCGCCATGAGCGTGCGGCAGCTCCGGTTCATGCGCCGCCAAACTGCCGACAACAGCCGTCTTACCAAGCTGCTCAGTGTGTCCTTCCACGATTTCGGCCCTGACGACCGTACGGGGATCGAAGGGCCTCATGGTCTGGAGCTCCACGGTCGCGAACTGGGCTCCGCGCTGATTGTGATCGTCAGCCTCGCTTTGCTCATCGCCGGGACCATCCTGGGCAGCGGCGTCATCGAATAGCCGCAGAGCGCCGCCTCACCCCGCCAGCGTCACGTACAGCTCCTGGGCGATGACCCACTGGCCGCGGACCTTGGTCCAGGCGGCGAGGTAGCGGCCGGTCATGTCGGGGCGGCCCAGCCAGCGGCCGGTCCAGCGGCCCGCCTCCGCCGCCGTCTGGCCGTCGGCGGCGACCTCGACGGTCTGAGGGGTGCGTTCGTAGGTGACGAAGGCGGCGTCGCGGAACTGGGCGTCGAAGGCCGCGACCACAGTGTCCGCGCCCAGCAGCGCCGCGCCGCCGCCGACCATGACGCTGGCGTCGTCGGCGAAGAAGGGCCGCAGCCGCGCCGCCCGGTGCTCGGCGATCAGCCGGTTGGTCAGCTTGCGCCGGGTGAGGATGGCGGTCTCGGCGGCGTCCATGGTCCCCTCGGGCGGTCGGCGGACCGGAGGCTATACCGGCGCCGCCGCGCGATGCGATAGTCTGGCGCGATGAACCCCGACGCCCGCACCTCCGCGGCCACCGCGCGCAACCGCGAGCCGATCCTGGCCGTGCTGCGCCAGCGTCTGCCGGCGTCGGGCCTGGTGCTGGAGATCGCCAGCGGAGCGGGCGAGCACGCGGTGTGGTGCGCGGCCGGCCTGCCGCACCTGGCCTGGCGGCCCACCGACCGGGGGGACCTGGCCAGCATCGCCGCCTGGCGCGCCGAGGCGGGCCTGCCCAACCTGCTGGAGCCGCTGGCGCTGGACGCCGCCGCCCCCGACGGCTGGCCGGTCAAGGCGGCCGACGCGGTGGTCTGCATCAACATGATCCATATCGCGCCGTGGAGCGCGGCCGAGGGGCTGATGGCGGGGGCGGGGCGGATATTGCCCGAGGGCGGGCGGCTGTTCCTCTACGGTCCCTTCCGCGAGGCCGGCACCCCGACCGCGCCCTCGAACGAGGCCTTCGACGCCGACCTGAAGCGCCGCGACCCCGCCTGGGGCCTGCGCGACCTGGGGGCGGTGGCCGTCCTGGCCGCCGGCTGCGGCCTGCGGCTGGCCGAGCGCATCGCCATGCCCGCCAACAACCTCGTCGTCATGTTCGAGAAGACCTGATGTCCGACCCGGCCGCCCTGCTGATCGAGCTCGAGCGTCGCATGGCGCAGGCGGTGGCGGCGCAGGACTACGAGGCGGCTGCGCGGCTGCGCGACAAGATCGCCGCCTTGAGCGTCGAGGCCGGCGGGTCCAGGCTGCGCCGCTCGGTCCCCGGCGCCATGGGCCTGGGGACCAGCGACCCGGCCCACGTCCCGCCCAAAGGCTGGGTCAGGCCGAAGCGGCCCTCGCCGTTGGTCGGCGATCATCGCCCGCGGGGCGGTAAAAGGCCGTAGCGCCGGTCCTGTGGTCGCCGCCGGCGGACCCCAGCGAGGCGAAGGCGGACGCGGCGCGCGGGGCGGCGCCGTCGCGGCCGATCCGGCAGACGCGCGAACCGTCGCGCCAAATCTCCACCGCCACCGCGGTCTGGCTGACCAGCATGGCCGAGCGCGCCTGCCGCGTGGCGGCGCAATCGTCCTCCGACTTGCCGATCTCGAAGGTGTCGACCGAACCGTCGCGGTTCACGAAATCGAATCTGTAAGCTGGCGCCATCTCTGTTCCCGCCTGTCTTCCGCACCTGACCCGTGCGCAATACCCCTGAATTCCAATGGTTTGACGACAACGACGCCCCCAGCCTGAGGGCTCGCCGCGGCGGACGGGTTAAGAGTCGCGCGCCGGGACGCAAAGAATCCCGATCGGCGCCCGAATGACCCTTTGCGCGCCGTCGGCGCCGATTTCGCAGTCACGGCCGCTCCAGCTAAGCTGGCCTGCGATTCCGTTGGAGCGCTCCATGGCCAACCCGCCCCCCGACTTGCGCCGCCACGCATGGCTGTTCGCCGCCCTCGTCCTCGCCGCCGCGCCGGCCGCCGGCCTCGCCGCGGTCCAGGCGGGCGCGGCCCTGGCCACCGCGGGCCCCGACACCCTGGTCGGCGGGCCCGGAGCCGACACCCTGCAGGGCATGGGCGGGGGGGATTCGATCCGCGGCATGGAGGGAGACGACCTGGTCAACGGCAACGGCGGCGACGACACCGTCGGCGGCGGACCGGGCGCCGACGTGGTCCACGGCGGCCAGGGCCGCGACAGGGTCAACGGCGGTCAGGGGGACGACACCGTCGCGGGCGACCGCGACGACGACACCGTGACCGGCGGCCTGGGGGCCGACCTGTTCCTGTTCGACCGTACCTCGGGCTCGGACGTGGTCACCGATTTCGCCAGCGCCGGCGGCGACCGCATAGGGCTGCCGGCCGGGGCCGACTATGCGCTGGCCGACACCGCCGACGGCGCGGTCGTCACCCTGACCGGCGGCGGCCGGCTGCGCCTGGCCGGCGTACGGGTGGCGGAGCTTGGGACCTGGCTCGCCGCCCCCGCCGGGGCGACCGCGCCGGCGGTCGTCGCCGCAAGGCCCACCCTGCCGATCACCGCCAACCCGCCGGCGCCCCCGCGACGCATGCTGCTGGCGGCCATCGTCGCCCTGGCCGTCGCCTTCGTGGGGCTGCTGTCGGTGGGGCTGGTGCAGCTGGTGCGCGGGCCCCGAAATTGAAGGAAGCTGTGGGGAAAGCGCGGGGGCCGACTAGGCGCGACTCGTCGCCTCGCCTACCTATCGGGGCATGAACGCGCCGCTGACCGCCAGGAGGCTCAGGTCCGGGCACCCGGAAGACCAGTATCTCGGCCTGCTCGCCGACATCCTGGATCACGGCGTGCGCCGCGACGACCGCACCGGCACGGGCACGCTCGGCGTATTCGGCCGCCAGATCCGCTTCGACCTGGCGCGCGGCTTCCCGCTCCTGACCACCAAGAAGCTGCACTGGAAGTCCATCGTCGTGGAGCTGCTGTGGTTCCTGCGCGGCGACACCAACGTGCGCTGGTTGCAGGACCGGGGCGTCAGCATCTGGAACGAGTGGGCCGACGCCGACGGCGAGCTGGGCCCGGTCTACGGCAAGCAGTGGCGCTCCTGGGCCGCGCCGGACGGCCGCTCCATCGACCAGATCGCCAAGCTGCTGGACGGCCTGCGCGCCAATCCCAACAGCCGCCGCCACATCGTCTCGGCCTGGAACCCGGCCGACGTCGACGATATGGCGCTGCCGCCCTGCCACTGCCTGTTCCAGTTCTTCGTGGCGGATGGAAAGCTGTCGTGCCAGCTCTACCAGCGCTCGGCCGACGTGTTCCTGGGCGTGCCGTTCAACATCGCCTCCTACGCCCTGCTCACCCACATGGTGGCGGCGGCCGTGGGGCTGGAGCCGGGGGAGTTCGTCCACACCTTCGGCGACGCCCACCTCTATCTGAACCACGTCGATCAGGCCCGCGAGCAGCTCGCCCGCGACCCCCGGCCCTTCCCGCGCCTGGTGATGGCGCCCAAGACCGACCTGTTCGGCTATGAGCCCGAGGACTTCGGCCTCGAGGGCTACGACCCGCACCCGTCGATCAAGGCCCCCATCGCCATATGACCGCCCCCCTGGAGACCCTGGGGGACCGGGTGCAGGCGGTTTCGGACATCTACGCCGAGCGGTTCGCCATCCGCCGCGACGACGACTGGGCCCTGCTGAAGTTGCAGGAGGAGCTGGGCGAGCTGGCCCAGGCCCATCTCAGGCTGAGCGGGCGCGGCCGTGGCGCCGCCGACGAGGGCGCCCGCGCCGACGAGGCCGCTGACGTCCTGTGCATGCTGCTGCTCTATTGCCGCCGCCACGGGATCGACCTGGACGCGGCGGTCGAGCGCAAATGGCTGGCGCACCTGGCCACGGCCCCGGCATGAGCACGCCCATCCTCACCGTGGGTCCCGTCGCCCGCGCCCGCAACGGGGTGATCGGGCGGGCCGGCGGCTTGCCCTGGCGGCTGAAGTCCGACATGGCCCTGTTCAAGGCCCTGACCATGGGCAAGCCGGTGATCATGGGCCGCAAGACCTGGGATTCCCTGCCGAAGAAGCCCCTTCCGGGCCGGTTGAACGTGGTGCTGTCGCGCCACGACTTCTTCGAGCCCGAGGGGGCGCTGCCCTGCCAGACCTTCGCCGAGGCCGTGGAGATCGCCCGCGAGCAGGCCGCCGAGGACGGGGTGGACGAGGTCTGCGTGATCGGCGGGACCGCCCTGTTCGAGATGGCCATGCCCAAGGCCAGGCGGCTCTATCTCACCGAGGTTGAGGCTCAAGTTGAGGGCGACGCCTATTTCCCCGCCTTCGACGAGGCCGGCTGGCGCGAGGTGCGCCGGGAGGCCCACCCCAAGGGCGAGGGCGACGACTATCCCTTCACCTTCCGGGTGCTCGAGCGCTAAGCTCGCCGGATGATCGCAACGATCCTGGCGGGCCTCGCCGCCCTGCAGCCGGCCCCCCAGGCCGGGGAGTGGCTGCTGGTCACCGTGCAGCGGGTGATCGCCCCCGACCAGATCCCCGGCCAGTGCTTCGTCCAGGCGCGCATCGACCAGGTGGTGCAGGGCCGCGCCTTCCGCAGCGGCGATCCCGTCGCCATCACCATGGCGTGCCGGGCGAACGACCTGGCGCCGGGCCCGTCCCAGACCATCGCCGCCCTGCGCGCGCAGAAGCGCGCCCTGGTGCGCCTCGACGCCGGCGGCCGGCTGCTGGGCGAGGACTACTACGGCCTGGACGCAGGGGGCGGGGCGGCGGAGGGAGTGAGTTAGCAGGGGTTCGCCTTTCCTTCCCCTTAGGGGGCCAGGTCAGCCGGGCGAAGGCGTCAAGGCGTCTTCGCCTCTCTCGCGCGCCAGGGGTACTTCGATGGCGCAGACGACGCCGTCGGCCTCGAAGGTCAGACGGGCCGAACCGTCCGCTTCGTCGGCCAGCGCCCGAGCGATCAGGCGCGAGCCGAACCCGCGCCGCTCCGGGGCCTTGACCGGCGGACCGCCGGACTCCGCCCAATGGAGCTCCAGATGGGCGTTCGCCCTGTGGCGGATGGTCCAGCGGAGGACGACGGAGCCGGTCTCGTTCGACCATGCCCCGTACTTGCGGGCGTTGGTGCCCAGCTCGTGGAGCACCATCGCCAGCGAGACCGTGGTCTCCGGCGACAGAGCGGCGCGCGGCCCGTCCAGGCGTAGCCGGTCGGAGTCGATGCTGAGCGGGCCGAGGGTGCCCCGGATCAATTCCCGCAGGTCTGTCGCGCCCCACCGTTGCTCGGTCAGCAGATTGTGCGCCGACGCGAGAGCCACCAGTCGGCCCTCGAAGGCGTCCCGCGCGCCCGCCGCCTGTGGCAGCTCGCGGAAGGTCTGCTGGGACAGGCCCTGGACGATGGCGAGCGTGTTCTTTACGCGGTGGTTCAGCTCGTCGACGAGAAGTTGCAGGTGCTGCCGCTGGCGTTCGGCCAGTTCGTGGGTCTGGTGCGCCGCGGTGACGTCGAAGCCTTCGCAGAAGATCCCGTCGACGATCCCGTCTTCATCGACGAGGGGGGCATAGATGAAGGTGAGGTAGCGGGTGGCCGGCGCCTCGTCCGGCGCGCGCTGATAGGTTACCGGCGCCTCGTTGGCCTGGTAGGTCGCCCCGGTGGCGAAGACGTCGTCGAGGACCTCGAAGAACCCCTGGCCGGCGATGCTGGGGAAGGCGTCGCGGATAGGACGGCCGATCCAGTCGTCGCTGCCGAAGCCGGCTCTGTGCACGTCGTTGACGAACTCGACGACGAGGTCGGGCCCCCGCATGATGATGATGAACCCCGGCGCCTGCTCGAACAGCCGCCGCTGTCGCGCCGCCTCCTCGGCCCGTCGACGTTCCGCCAGCACGACCCGCGTGGTCTCGGTGCAGGTCACCAAGACGCCGCCGACCCCGCTGGGCGCCTCGGGATCGTCGATCGGGCTGTAGCTGTAGGTCCAGTAGACGCCCTCGCGCTGGCCGTTGCGCGTGATCGGCACCAGGGCGTTCTCGTGCCATGTGGGCCCGCCGCCGGACATCACCTGCTCGATCTGAGGACCGATGATGTCCCAAATCTCCGCCCAGACCTCCCGCGCCGGCCGTCCGAGCGAACTGGGATGCCGTTCCGGGCCGATCGATTGACGGTAGGCGTCGTTGTAGAAACAGAACAGGTCCGCGCCCCACCAGATGTACATCGGGTGACCGGTGTTGAGCAGCAGGCGCAGCATGGTGCGCAATGGCAATGGCCAGCCGTCGGGAGGACCGAGCGGCGAGCCCGTCCAGTCGTGGGTCCGCATCCGCTCGCCCATTTCGCCGCCGCCCTGCAGGAACGCCAGCGTCCGCGGACTCGCCGTCTTTGCAATGATCGCACCGGTCATGGGAATACAATCGTGGCGGGCGCCCTGCGGCGCAATACCCAGTGCGAGGATCCCGTCCAGCGCTGAGTCGGCCGGAGACCCCCGGTGAGAGCCAGCCCTACTCCTCGAACACGATCTTCGGGGCGGGCTTGGAGGCTTCCCCCGCCGCCAGTCGCAGGGACAGGGCTTCGGCGATCTTGAAGAAGGCCCGGGCGCTGCCGCTGTCGGGGGCGCTGACCACGATGGGGCGGCCCTGGTCGCAGGATTCCCGCAAGGCCATGTCGATGGGCACCTCGCCCAGGAACGGAACCCCCATCTTCTCGGCTTCGGCCCTGGCCCCGCCGCGGCCGAAGATCGGGATCGGCGCGCCGGTGGAGGGGTCGGGGAAATAGGCCATGTTCTCCACCACCCCCAGGATCGGGGTCGCGGTCTTCTCGAACATGGCCGCGCCCCGGCGCACGTCGATCAGGGCCACTTCCTGCGGCGTCGAGACCAGCACCGCCCCGGCCAGGGCCACCCGCTGCACCAGGGTCAGCTGGATGTCGCCGGTGCCCGGCGGCATGTCGACCACCAGCACGTCGAGGGGCTCGGCCGCCGAGCCCCAGGCCACGTCGTTGAGGAGCTGGTTCAGGGCCGAGGACGCCATCGGCCCGCGCCAGATCATCGCCGAGCCCTCGTCGACCAGGAAGCCGATGGAGATGGTCTTGATCCCCCAGGCCTCCAGCGGCTTCAGCTTCTTGTCCGGCCCTAGCTCCGGCTCGGCGTCGATCCCCAGCATCTTGGGCGCCGAGGGGCCGTAGACGTCCGCGTCGAGCAGGCCCACGCGGTAGCCCAGCACCGCCAGGGCGCAGGCCAGGTTCACCGCCACGGTGGACTTGCCGACGCCGCCCTTGCCGGAGGCCACCGCCACCACCTGCTTCACATGCGCCGGCTTCAGCGCGCCGGCCGGGGCCCGAGGCGCGCCCTGGTCCTGGGCCTCGGCGGAGATTCGCGCGCCCTTCCTCACCCGCACCGTACCGGCGGCCGGGACGTAAGGCGCGGCGCCGCCCCCTTCGGCGGTCAGCACCACCTGAGCCCGTTCAACCTCCGGCAAGGCCCGCAGCGCGGCTTCGGCGGCTTGGCGCACCGGGGCGTAGAGGCCGACGTCGGCGGCGGGAACCTCGAGCATGAAGCCGGCGCGACCGGGGCCCAGCGCCAGGCCGTGGACGAGGCCGGCGGCCACCAGGCCCTGCCCGGTCTTGGGGTCCGGCACCTGGTCCAGGGCGGCCAGGACGGCGGCGCGGACGGGGGCGGCGGGGGTCGGTGCGGATGGATCGTCGATCACGGTTCGAACCTCACGCCTTGCACAAGCAATGGTCGCGCTTCATATCCCGAGCGAAGCGCCGGTTGAAAGCTCGGTGGGCGGCTCCTCGCTCTTCCGGCCCCGCGCCTGGCCGCCTTCGGGCGCGAGGACAGCTGATCGATGCCGTGGAACGACAACAGCAATCCGGGCCCGTGGGGCTCCCCCGGCGGCGGCCCCAAGGGTAGCGGCCCCCAAGGTGGTCCCCCAGGTGGTCCCAAGGGCGGCGACGGGGGTCCCGACAGGGGCGGCGAAAAAGCCGCCGCCGGCCCGGGCGAACCGGGGGGCCGCAAGGGCAGTCCATGGGGCGCGCCGGGCGGCGGCGGCGGCGGCGGTCGCGGTCCGACCGGCGAGGGCCCGCGCGGCCCGCGCCCCG
>DATJIO010000019.1:0-34827 GCA_035493215.1 Caulobacteraceae bacterium | reverse complement strand
GGACAGGGCGTTCATCAGGAAGTGGGTGCCCGAACGCTCATGGCTGACCACCATGGCCGGCGGCAGCCGCCGCGTCCTGACCGCCGGCGCGGCTACGGGGACGGGGGCGTCCGGGTCCGCCAGGGCGCTGCGGACTTGGTCCAGCACCGGACCCCAGTCCCCCGGCGCCGGCTGCCGGAACAGGCGCATGGTCGGATACCAGGGGCTGTCGGGGCGATCGAGCAGCCAGCGCCAGTCCGGGGCAAAGGGCAGCAGCACCCAGACCGGCTTGCCCAGCGCCCCGGCCAGATGCGCCACGGAGGTGTCCACGGTGACGACGAGGTCGAGCCCCTCGACCAGGCCGGCGGTGTCGGCCCAGTCGCCCAAAGAAGGCCCGGCCTCGAAGAGGGACCCGGGGGAAAAGGCCGCCAGCTCGTCCGGCCGTGCGTCGTGTTGCAGGCAGACCCAATCGACGTCGGCGGCCCGGACCAGGGACGCCATCACCGGCGCCGGCATCGAGCGGCGCCGGTCGTTCGGGTGGCTCGGATTGCCCCGCCACACCAAGCCGACCCTGGGCCGAGACAGGCCGGACAGACGCTGGCGCCAAGCCTGCGCCAAGGCGGCGTCGCCCGCGAGGTACGGGACATCGGCGGGGATGGTCTCCAGCCTCGTGTCGAGCAACCTGGGCAGGCTGAGCAGGGGCGCGTGACAGTCGTGCCGTGGCAGCGGCGTTCCGGCGGCGATCAGTTGGTCGACGCCGGCGGCGCCGGTGAAGAGCCGCATCTGGCTGGGAGGGCATTCGAGGACGACCACGCCCCCCTTCGCCTTGACCAGGGGGGCGTAACGGACGAACTGGATGGCGTCGCCCAGGCCCTGTTCGGCGTGGAGCAGGATCGTCTTGCCGCTCAGGTCTCCACCGTCCCAAAGGGGCGCGGTCATGGCCCGCCGCCGGTGTTCCTTGCGGAGCCAGCGCGACTCGTATTTGCGCCAGCCGGTCTCGAAGTCGCCGGTGACCAGGCGGGCCAGCCCTTCGTTCCACTGGGCGTCGCCGTAGTCGGGCTTGAGCGCCTGGGCCCGCTCGTAGCGCGCCAGCGCCTCGTCCAGCCGGCCCTGCCGCTGCTGCAGGAAGCCGAAGTTGTGGTGCGCCTCGGCGTGGGTCGGGTCGAGCGCCAGGGCCAGCTCGTAGTGCGCCTCGGCCTCCGCCGTCCTGTCCTGGACGTCCAGCGCATGGGCGAGGTTGAAGTGGCCATCGGCATAGGCGGGCTTCAGGGCCAGCGCCCTGGCGTATTGCGCCATCGCCTCGTCAGTGCGCCCCAGGTCCATCAGCGCGGCGCCGAGGTTGCTGCAGGCCTCGGCATAGTCGGGGCGCAGCGCCAGCGCCTGCTGGTACTGGCGCACCGCCTCGGCGGTCTGGCCGTCCGCAGCCAGGGCGACGCCCAGGTTGTTGCAGGTCTCAGGGTCGTCCGGCCTGCCCGCCAGGGCGCGCCGGTAATGTCCGATGGCGCGGAGCGTCTCGCCGCGCTCCCTCAAGACGTTGGCGAAGTTGTAGTGGGCGTTGGCGAAGTCCGGCTGGATGTCCAGGGCCCGCCTGTAGTGCTTGACGGCGTCGTCGCTTCTTCCCTGGATCGCCAGGATGACGCCCAGGTTGTTGTGGGCCTTGGCGTTGGCCGGCTGCAGCGCGATGGTCCGGCGATACTGCGCCGCCGCATCGTCGAGACGGCCCAGCCCCCGCAAGGTGACGGCCAGGTTGTAGCTGGCGCCGGCGTGGCGGGGGGCCAGGGCCGCCGCCTGCCGATAGGCGGCTTCGGCCTCGACCAAGCGGCCGGCCTGGAAATGGGCGAGGGCCACGGCCAGGAGCTGGTCAAGTCTCTCGGTTGTGGGGGGAAGCATCGCCGAACAGTCTATGCGCGCCGGGGGCTGGGCGCCAGACCGCGCGCCCGTCCGGCGGCGGTCTGCGGACCCCTACGGGACGCAGGCAAGGTCGGCCCTGCCGGGCCAACGCCTATTCGAACAGGCGCCGCAGATCTGGCCATCGGCGGCCAACAGCGTCCTCTTCAGGGCGGCTACCCCAGTTTTTCTATTCGGTCCAGATTTTATGACGCTGCCGCCCCTCTCGAAAAGATGGACTATCCCTTAGATTTTCTCTGTGGGGCCTTTGTGCGGCCTGATGCAGGATGGCTTGTGCCCATCGACGCGGGGGGTATTGTCCAAGTCGGACATGCGTATTCGAAATCGTTCGCAAAGCAACCGCTTCGCGAAGCATCACTATGCGAACAACTTTCCTCCGCCAACTATTCGCCGATCGTGGTGCAATGGATTGATGTGTCGTTTGGGCAACGGTGTGTAAAGTCCGCAGGATTTCACTGCGGCGTCGGGTCGTCAGGCTTGTGCTCATAAATTTGGCGGCGCTTGATCGAAGAATGAGCCGGAGGGTGCGAAATCTGAAAAATGCGCAGGTTGCCCGTCACCGAACCTTCTACCCGCCGCCGCCTTCGCAGTAGCCCTTTAACGCAGAGGCAAAAGGGTTTATCGAGGGGTAACTCCAGCTTGGCCGAGCGGGCCGCTAGAGTCGGGGAACTCCACGTCTGAGCCGTCCGGGCGACTGAATCGCCCGCTTCGAAACTGATAAGAGGGGTCTAGATAATGTCAGCTCTGAACAATGCGCTTTCGAGCGGGTCGCCGAACCAACAGATGGTCCGGGCCTTGCTGATGACCACCGCGCTGGTGTCGCTGGGCGGCGCAGGCGCCGCCTACGCCGAAACCGCCAAGGCTCCGGCCAAGGAAACCACCACCGCAGCAGCATCGGCCCCCGCCGCGGCGGCGACCAACGTCGGGCAGGTCGGCGAAGTCGTCGTCACCGCCCGCCGGCGCGCTGAAGACCTGCAGTCGGTGCCCGTCTCCGTGACGGCCATGTCGGGCGCGGCGATCGACCAGCTCAACATCCGCAACTTCCAGGACCTTCGCGGCACCATACCCAACCTCGAAGTGCTGCCCCTGGCCACCGGCGGCGCCAACCTGACCATCCGCGGCATCGGCCAAGGCAGCTCCCAGGTCAACGTGGACGCCAAGACCGGCTTCTACATGGACGAGATGTACGTCGCCCGCCAGGAGGGCAACCAGCTTTACTTCTACGACGTCGATTCCGTGCAGGTGCTGAAGGGCCCGCAGGGCACCCTGTTCGGCAAGAACACCACAGCCGGCGCCTTCCTCTTGACCTCGGTCCGCCCCAGCGCCGACGCCGGCGGTTACATCAAGCTCCGTGCGGGAAACCTCAAGCGCATCGACACCGAAGGCGCGATCAACATACCGATCAACGACCAGCTCACCAGCCGCATCAGCTTCCGGACCCAGAGCGCCGACGGGTACGTCAGGCACGTGCTGGACAAGGAGAAGGGCGGCAACATCAACGACCAGTCGGTGCGCTTCCAGTTGCGGTTCCGGCCGAACGAGAAATTCACTGCCGACCTGCTCGGCGAATACAACAAGTCCAGCGTCTACGGCAACGATTCCGTGATGATCGGATGCCGCAACAACGCGGCCTATATCGTCAACTACAATGCCGCGCACAGCCAGACGTTCTGCGCCACCAATCCGCTGCTCAGCCAGAAGGACGGTTGGGTCACCTACGGCGGGGCGACGCTGAACATCCCGACCAGCGCGGTAATCACCGACCGGTTCCGCGGCGGCGACGTGCGGCCCAACGGTATCGGCAGCACCAGCGGCGGCGGCCACCGCGAGCCGTTCAACGACACCGACGTCAGCACCGTCAATCTGCGGCTGAACTATGAGCTGACCGACGACATCGCGCTGAAGTCGATCACCGCGATGCGGCGCTCGGCCGGCCAGTTCTACAGCCCGAACCTCAACGCCCCCAACGACATCTATTCGGAATATGACACCACCGCCACCAGCCAGTTCACGGAGGAAGTGAACCTGAACGGCAAGGCGTTCGAGAGTCGACTGAACTACGTGCTGGGCGCGTTCTACTACAAGCAGAACACTCACTTCCTGCAGGACACCGGTCCGGACTGGATCGACCCCACCGGCTACACCTATGACGCCAACAACGACTTCTCGAGCTACGCCTTCTACGCCCAGGCCTCGTACAAGCTCACCGAAGCCCTCGAACTGACCGTGGGCGGCCGCTACAGCCACGACAAGAAGGCGGCCAACAGCGTCCTGAACTTCCTGGCCTCGCCGGCCAAGCCCGGCTGCGGCGCCGGCAACGGGAACACCGCCTTCGTCAACGCCTTCATCGCCGGCGCGGCGGCGTGCAACCGCCTCTTCACGGGCGTGGGCGAGGCGAGCTGGCACAGTTTCGACCCGCGGGCGCAGTTGTCCTACCAGGTCACCAAGGACATCTTCGGCTACGTCAGCTTCACCAAGGGCTACAACGCCGGCGGCTTCAACCAGCAACTCGCCCAGGACCTGGGCGGCAAGCTGGTGCCCTATAATCCCGAGAAGCTGAAGGCCTATGAAGCTGGTCTGAAGACCGAGTTCTGGGAGCGTCGCGGCCGGTTCAACGTCGCCTATTTCTATCAGAACTACACCGACATCCAGACCACCCTGCTGATCACCTTCGCGGGCTCCATCACCCGCCAGGTGCAGACCGGCGCCACCGCCCACGAGTCCGGGATCGAGACCGAGTTCGAACTGCGTCCCGTCCCGGACCTGGTGCTGCGGGCCAACGCCTCCTACCTGCGCCAGCACTACGATACGATCGCGCCCGGGGTGACCGCTTTCACCCTGACCACCCCGGTCAACGCCACGCCGAAGTTCAACTACAGCGTGTCGGCCGACTACACCTTCCACCTGGAAGGTGATCGGACCCTGGTGGCCGGCCTGAACTGGCGGGCGGTGGGTCGCCGGCCCGCGTGCAACCCCCTGTCCATGGGCATCAACGCGGCGTCGGGTCTGCCCTGCACCATCCCGCCCTACGGCCTGCTCGGCGGACGCCTGGACTTCAACCCGGGCGGCGACTCCCCGTGGACGGCCAGCCTGTGGGGCACCAACCTGCTGGACGCCCGCACCCAGATCAGCCGGAACATCGGCGGCGGCATGGGTGTGGACAGCATCACCCCGGGCCGGCCCCGGGAATACGGGATCGAAATCCGCCGCACCTTCTAGCGGCGGCCTTCCCAAGGGGCCCTATCCCCGAGGCCCCTTGCCTTCCTGGTGCGCGCAGTCGAAAGGCCGCGCGCACCTTCTCTTTTTGCGCGCGGCTCCGGGGCCGGAATCACGGCGTTCCGCGTCGCGCGCACCTCATTTCATGGAAAGCTTGGCGGGGCGGCCGCCGGGCGCCGCAGGCGGTGAAACTGCCGCTTCCGATCCGCCGCCGGCGGGTGTTAGCTGGCTGCGCCCACCGGGGGACGCGCCATCCCAACACAACAAAGTTTCGTGTGGCGAAAACCGATTGACAACCGCAGCGGCTGAAGAGCGAATGCGCCCTGACGCGGCAAGGCTTTGAGACACCGGCGGCGACGGGTTGTTCGCCCCGACAGACGGAGGATTTTATGGCGAGGAATCCCAAGCACGACATCCTGTTCGAGCCGATCAAACTCGGGCCGAAGACGATGAAGAACCGGTTCTATCAGGTGCCGCACTGCATCGGCGCCGGTTCGGAAAAGCCCGGCACCCAGGCCGCCAACCGCGGCATGAAGGCCGAAGGGGGCTTCGGCGCGCTCTGCACCGAATATTGCTCGATCCACCCCGAGTCCGACGACAACCATCGGGTCTCCGCCCGCCTGTGGGACCAGGGCGACGTCATCAACCTGCGCCACCTCAACGACACCCTGCACAAGTACGGCGCGCTCGGCGGCGTCGAGCTGTGGTACGGCGGCAGCCACGCCCCCTGCATGGAATCCCGCGCCATCCCCTACGGCCCGACCGCCCAGGCCTCGGAATTCGAGTACCTGACCTACTGCCACGAGGCCGACGACGACGACATCAAGTATCTGCAGAATCTCTATGTCGAGGCGGCCAAGCGGGCCGTGCAGGCCGGCTTCGACATCGTCTACGTCTACGGCGCCCACTCCTACCTGCCGCTGCAATTCCTGTCGGAATACTACAACAAGCGCACCGACGGCTATGGCGGCAGCTTCGACAACCGCGCCCGCTTCTGGTGCGAGACCCTGGAGAAGGTCAAGGCCGCGGTCGGCCACGAGGCCGCCATCGCCACCCGCTTCGCCATCGACACCCTGTACGGCGCCGACGGGGTCCAGGCCCTGGACGACGGGCTGAAGTTCGTCGAGCTGGTCGATTCCAAGGGCCTGGTCGACGTCTGGGACATCAACATCGGCGACATCGCCGAGTGGGGCGAGGACGCCGGTCCGTCGCGTTTCTACAAGGCCGGCCACCAGCGCAACTGGACCGACGCGGCGACCCGCGTCGCCAAGGCGCCGGTGCTAGGCGTCAGCCGCGAGACCAGCCCCGACGACATGGCCGCGCGGATCAGCGAAGGCCGGCTGGACATCCTGGGCTTCGCCCGCCCGTCGATCGCCGACCCCTTCATCCCCAACAAGATCGCCGAAGGCCGCTACGAGGACATCCGCGAGTGCATCGGCTGCAACGTCTGCATCTCCCGCTGGGAGATCGGCGGGCCGCCGATGATCTGCACCCAGAACGCCACCGCCAACGAGGAATACCGCCGCGGCTGGCACCCGGAGAAGTTCGCCAAGACCAAGTCGACCGATTCCGTCCTGGTGGTCGGCGCCGGTCCCGCCGGGATGGAGTGCGCCCGGGTGCTGGGCGAGCGCGGCTACGACGTCCACCTGCGCGAGGCCGACACCGAGATCGGCGGCCGCATCCGCAAGGTGGTGCAGTATCCCGGCCTGTCCGAATGGGGCCGGGTCACCACCTACCGCCAGATCCAGCTCGGCAAGCTCAAGAACGTCGAGGTCCACGTCGGCGTCGGCAAGATGACCGCCGACCAGATCCTGTCCTACGGCGCCGACAAGGTGGTCCTGGCCACCGGCTCGCACTGGGCCACGGACGGGGACAACTTCGTCACCAAGGGTCCGGTCGAGGGCATCGACGCCTCGCAGCCCTGGGTCTGCACCCCTGAGCAGATCCTGCTGCAGAACAAACCGGTGGGCGACAAGGTCCTGGTGGTGGACTGCGACGGCTACTTCACCGGGGTGTCCCTGGCCGAGTTGCTCGCCGACCGCGGCAAGCAGGTCACCATCCTGACGCCGCTGGGCGGGGTGGCGCCCTACACCCACTTCACCCTGGAGTCGCCGAACCTCCACCGGATGATGTACGAGAAGCACATCCACGAGCTGACCAGCCACTTCCTGACCAAGGTCGAGCCGGGCAAGGCCACTGCCTACTACCTGTTCCGCGACGGCTACAAGCGCGCGGCGGGGCCGGTGACCGGCCAGCTGCCGCGCCGCGTCGGCACCGACGTGGTCGAGATCGAGTTCGACACCATCGTCGTGGCCACCGCCCGCAAGGCCAACGACAGCCTGGCCAAGGAGCTCAAGGCCCGCAAGCCCGAGTGGGCCAAGAACGACATCCTGGGCATCTACCAGGCCGGCGACTGCTACGCGCCTGGCCTGATCGCCGGGGCGGTGTTCGAAGGCCACCGCATCGCCCGCGAGTTCGAATCCGCCAACCCGCAACGCCCGCAGCCGTGGATCCGCGAGCGCCAGATCTGGGGCCAGGAGACCTATCCGAAGATTTCCGACCGCGAAACGGTCGGCTGATTCCCGTTCCCCCGACGGACCCGGCGGCCTCGCGACGCGCAAGCGGGCGGGGCCGCCGGCCACTTTCGACCCCGAGGGTGTCGGGCGCGAGCATGACGGGCGGCGGCGTTTCCTCCGCCACGACCATCGAAGTACGGATTTAGGCCTTGGAATCGCGCCCGCTATATTGGGGACTCGGCACGCCGCAGGTCGTCACGTTCTACGTGATCGGCATAACGGCGATGCTGATCTTCCTCTATGGCTTCTACCGGCACATCGCCAAGTACGCCCGCGGCCGCGCGGTGGCGCCCCTGTCGGAGATGCCCGCGCGCATCGGCCGGGGCCTGCGGGACATCTTCTCGCACCGCACCCTGCGCCGCCGCGACAAGGGGGCGGGGTGGGCCCACACCGGCATCTTCTACGGCTACCTCGGCGGCTTCATCGCCACCACGCTCTACTTCATCCAGATCGACATCCTGGGGCCCCTGACCGGCTGGACCTTCATCAAGGGCCACTTCTACCTGGTCATGAGCCTGCTGGTGGACCTGGGCCACCTCGCCCTGACCGCCGGGCTCGCCTACATGATCGTGCGGCGGGCGGCGTTCCACCTGCCTAAGCTCGACTACCTGCGCCGGTACCGCAAGGAGACCGAACTGCGGCCCGCGGCCAAGGCGTGGCGGATCGAGGACTGGACCTTCCTGCTGGTGCTGCTGGTGATCGAATGCACCGGCTTCCTGCAGGAGGCGAGCGGACAGATCATCGACAAGCCGAGCTTCGGGGCCTGGTCGCCGATCGGCTTCCTCGTGGCCAAGGGCCTGGTCGCCGCGGGCATGAGCGACGCGACGGCCGCCGCCATCCGCCACGCCAACTGGTGGATGCACGGCGTCCTGGCCCTGGCCTTCACCGCGGCCATCCCCTGGTACAAGGCCAAGCACATCCTCGCCGTGGTCGGCTCGCTGATCATGCGCGACCGGCGGCCCCTGGCGCAGCTGCCGGCCGAGCCGGCCAAGGCGGCCAAGGCCGGAATCTCCTCGATTGGCGACTTCACCTGGAAGGATATGCTGCACCTGGACGCCTGCACAAAATGCGGGCGATGCCATGAGGCCTGTCCGGCGCAGACGGCCGGCTATCCGCTCAGCCCGCGCGACCTGATCCTCGACCTGCGGCTCTACAACGACGAGGCGCAGGGCTGCGCCAAGGGACCGATCGACCTGATCGGCGGGGTCATCAGCCCGGAGACCCTGTGGGCGTGCCGCTCGTGCGGCGCCTGCCAGGAGATCTGTCCGGTGGGGATCGAGCATCCCGCCCTGATCGTGCGCATGCGTCGCGCCATGGTCGAGAAGGGCGAGATGGACCCTTTGCTGCGGGGCACGATCGGCGCCATCGGCGACACCGGCAACAGCTTCGGCGAGAACTCCCGCAAGCGGCCGGCCTGGACCAGGCCGCTGGAGTTCAAGGTCAAGGACATCCGCGAGGAGGGCGCCAGGACCCTGTGGTTCGTCGGCGACTACGCCTCGTTCGACCCGCGCAATCAGAAGGTCAGCCAGACCGTCGCCCGGCTGTTGAAGGCCGCCGGCGAGGATTTCGCCCTGCTGCAGGAGGGCGAGAAGACCGCCGGCAACGACGTGCGGCGGGTGGGGGAGGAAGGGCTGTTCGAGGAACTGGCCCTGCACAACATCGGCGAGATGACCCGGGCCAAGCCGTTCGAGCGGATCATCACCACCGACCCGCACAGCTACAACACCATCAAAAACGAGTACCCCAGCTTCGGCGCCGTCGCGCCGATCACCCACTACAGCAACATCCTGGCCGACCTGCTCCGCGACGGCCGGCTGAAGGTGAAGAAGCCGCTCGGCCGGCGCGTGACCTTCCACGACCCGTGCCACCTGGGCCGGCTGAACGGCGGCTACGACGCGCCGCGCGAGGTGCTGGCCCTGATCGGCTGCGAGCTGGTCGAAATGCCGCGCAACCGGGACAACTCGTTCTGCTGCGGCGCCGGCGGCGGCCGCATCTGGATTCCCGACACCCCCGGCACGGAGAAGCCGTCCGAAAACCGTGTCCACGAGGCGGCGCGCCTCGGCGGGATCGATGTTTTCGTCACCTGCTGTCCCAAGGATCTCGTGATGTTCGAAGATGCGCGAAAGACGGGTGGCCACGAGAAGGACTTCGTCGTCCAGGACTTGGCCGAACTCGTCGCCGAGGCCATTGAGCTCAAGTCCATCAACCTGAAGGACCTGCCGCCGCTGGCCGACCGGATCGTGGCGGCGGTGGCGGACCGGATCGCCGACACGGTGGCCAGCCGCCTGGACAGCCTGATCGCCGCCCGCCTGGCCGCCCTGCCGGCGCCGGCCGCGCTTCCCGCGCCCGCCGCTCCCGAGCCGGCCGCCCCCGCGGCGCCCGAGGCGGGCCTGCCCTCGGCGCCGGCCCTGGACCCGGTCGAGCAAAGGATCGAGGCCCTCGCCACGCCGGAGTCGGCCCCGGCTGCCGCCCCGGCGGCGTCTGCGGCCGACGCCGGTGTCGCGCTGAAGCCCGTCGACTGGTCCCACCTGCAGCCGGTGCAGCCGGCGGTGTTCGGCGACTACGCGGCACCGCCCAAGGAGGGGGTGCGCATCCTGGTCACGGTCAAGCACGTGGCCAAGCTGGGCGACGACATCGGCTTCACCCCCGACGGCCGCGACGTGCGCCGCGAATTCATGGAGTTCTCCCTCAACGAGTGGGACGACGCGGCGCTGGAAGAGGCCCTGGTCTGCATCGAGCGCCTCGGCTCGGGCGAGGTGGTGGTGGTCACCGTCGGCGACGAGGACGCCGACGCCACCCTGCGCAAGGCCCTGGCCAAGGGCGCGCATCGGGCGGTGCGGGTGTGGGACCCGTCGCTCGCCAACGCCGATCCCATCACCGTCGCCCGGGCCCTGGCGGGGATCGCCAAGGCCGAGGCGCCCGACCTGATCTTCACCGGGGTCCAATCCAGCGACCAGGCCCACGGCGCCACCGGCACCGCCGTGGCCCGCATCCTTGGCTTGCCGCACGCCGCCGTGGTCGTCGGCCTGGAGTGGGACGGGGTCGGCAAGCTGACCCTGCTGCGGGAGCTGGAGGGCGGCCTGCGCCACAGCTTCGAGCTGGCGACGCCGGCGGTGGTGGCGATCCAGACCGGCATCTCCACCCCGCGCTTCGCCACCATGAAGATGATCAAACAGGCCCGCGAGAAGCCGCTGGCGGTGGTCGACGGCGCGGGCGTGGCCGACGGCAGCGGCGGCTACGTCGTGCGCCGCATGTACGTGCCCGAACAGACCAAGGCCCAGATGCTGACGGGCTCGGCGCAGGAGCTGGCCAAGTTCATCGCCGACCTCGTGCGCGACAAGAAGGGAGCCTGACCATGGCCGGTATCCTCATCGTCGCCGAGCACGTGAACGGGACCTTGCGCGACATCAGCAAGGAGATGATCGGCGCGGCGGCCGCGATCAAGGACAGCTACGGCGGCCCGGTGACCGTGGCCCTGTTCTCCAGCGCCCCAGAGGCCCTGGCTCGCGAACTCGCCCTGGAAGGCGTGGACCAGATCGCCGTGGTCCGGACGCCGGGCGACCACTTCGATACCCAGGTCTACGAGGAGGCCGCCATCGAAGTGGGCCGGCAGTTCCAGCCGGGGCTGATCCTGTGCGGCCACACGGTCAACGGCATGGCCTGCGCCGCGGCGATCGCCGCGCGGCTGGGGGCCGGTTTCGCCAGCGACGTCCTGGCCCTGGGCGTGGAGGATGGAGGCCTGGTCGCCACCCGCGGCGCCTACGGCAACAAGGCCTATCTCGAGGTCGGTTTCCCCAACCGGCAGATCGTGGTGCTGGCCCTGCGCGGGGCCACCTTCCCGGTCCCGGCCGCGGGCGGCGACGCCAAGGTGGTCGAGGTCGACGTCGACCTGACCGCCGCCTCGGCCAGTTTCAGCCACGTCGGCTATCTCGACCCGCCGCCCTCGGACATCGACATCTCCAAGGCCGAGTACATCCTGTCGGTGGGGCGCGGCATCCAGGACAAGGACAACCTGCCCCGGTTCCAGGCCCTGGCCGACCGCATGGGCTTCACCTTCGGGGCGTCGCGGCCGATCATCGACGCCGGCTGGCTGCCCAAGGCCCACCAGGTCGGCCAGTCCGGCAAGGTCGCCAGCAACTGCAAGGTCTACATCGCCTTCGGGATATCGGGCGCGGTGCAGCACCTGTTCGGGATGAAGCACGTCGACACCATCATCGCCGTCAACACCGACCCGGAGGCGCCGATCTTCAACGTCGCGACCTACGGGGTGAACATGGACCTGTTCGAGCTGGCCAATGAGCTCGAGGCCCAGTTCAACGGCTGAGGCGAGGGCGTCGGGGCTACCCGTCGGGTCGCGGTCACGGGGTCGGCGGCAGCGTCCCGCTGTCGCGAATGTTGCAGACGTAGTTCAGGGACTCCTGGGGCGTCAGGCGGCCGCTGGGGACCAGGATGCCGCCACGGGCGTCGCATTCGCGTTGCAGCCGCGCCACTTCGGCGCCGCTGCTCGAGGTCGTGGCGGTCTCTGCGCCGGGGGTGGCGCAGGCGGCGAGGACGAGAGGCGGAAGGCAGGCCAGGGCCAAGGGGAGGAAGCGCATGGACACATCCTTTTTCTATCCCTGGCCACCGGCCATCGGTGTCTAAACCGGTACAGCGGGCGGTTGTTCCTTCGCGCGGCCATGAGCGAGTCCGGGAAGCGTCGCGTCTGGGCTGCTAGACGTCGCATCAGGGTTATCACCGGCGCCGGCCGGCCCTAGATTGCGGCCCCGGCGGAATCCCGCCGGCAGTCCAGGATCCCACGGCCATGTCCGACAAGCGCTACGTCCTCAAGGTGATTTGCCCCAACCGGCCCGGCATCGTCGCCGGGGTCTCGGCGCACCTGTTCGAGCACGGTTGCAACATCCTGGAGTCGCACCAGTTCGACGACACCCAGACCGCCAAGTTCTTCATGCGGGTGGTGTTCAACTTCCCGTCCGGCGCTGCGGGCTCGATCGGGGCGGTGGTGAAGGGCTTCGTCGCCATCGGCGAGCGCTTTTCCATGGACTGGTGGATCCGCGACACGGCCGAGCGGCAACGCGTGCTGCTGATGGCCTCCAAATCCCAGCATTGCCTGGCCGACATCCTCTACAACTGGCGGGGCGGCGACCTGCCGATGGACATCACCGGCATCATCTCCAACCACCCCCGGTCGACCTTCGCCCACCTGGATTTCGACGACATCGCCTTCCACCACCTGCCGATCACCAAGGAGAACAAGCCCGAGCAGGAGGCCGCGATCTGGCGGATCGTCCAGGACACCCGCACCGACGTGGTGGTGCTCGCCCGCT
This sequence comes from Caulobacteraceae bacterium, assembly GCA_035493215.1. GTDB lineage: Bacteria > Pseudomonadota > Alphaproteobacteria > Caulobacterales > Caulobacteraceae > NCED01. Next base: position 21,824 of record DATJIO010000019.1, on the reverse strand, counting down.
ACATGCAGATACTGTCCGACGAGATGACCACCAAGCTGTCGGGCAAGTGCATCAACATCCACCACTCGTTCCTGCCGGGGTTCAAGGGCGCCCAGCCCTACCACCAGGCCCACGCCCGCGGGGTGAAGTTGATCGGCGCCACCGCCCACTACGTCACCGAGGACCTCGACGAGGGCCCGATCATCGAGCAGGACGTGGAGCGGATCAGCCACCACGACTCCGCCGAGGATCTGGTGCGCAAGGGCAGGGACATCGAGCGCCGGGTGCTCTCGCGCGCCCTGTCGTTCCACCTCGACGGCCGGGTCCTGGTGAACGGCTCGAAGACGGTGGTCTTCCGCGATTGAGGGGCCGCCACGAGCCGCGGCCTGCCCATGCGACAATTTCCTGCAGGGAAAATAATTTTCTACCGGATTGACCGGTCGCGGCCATGCCACTAAGTAGCAGCTCTGCCTCGCGGGGAAAGCCATGTGTGGGATTGTCGGCCTATTCTTGAAGGACCCCGCCCTGGAGCCTCAATTGGGGTCGCTCCTTGCCGAGATGCTGGGCGTCATGACCGACCGGGGCCCCGACAGCGCAGGTTTCGCCGTCTACGGCGGCGGCCGCGACGGGTTCTCGAAGCTCACCTTGCGCGCCGCGTCGGCCGCTTCGCTCGTCGATCTCGCCCATGACCTCGGCGCCGGGATCGCCGCCAAGGTCGAAGGCCAGCTGCACGACACCCACGTGGTGGTCTCGCTGCCGGCCGCGGCGGAAGGCGCCGCGCGCGCCTGGCTGGCCGAGCATCGCCCCGATGTCGCGGTTGTCGGCGCCGGCAAACGGATCGAGCTCTACAAGGAAGTCGGCCTGCCCAAGGACGTGGGCGAACGTTTCGGCCTTAGCCACATGGGCGGGACCCACGGCATCGGGCACACCCGGATGGCCACGGAGTCGGCGGTGACCACCCGCGGCGCCCACCCGTTCTCGACCGGCGCCGACCAGTGCCTGGTGCACAACGGATCGCTGTCGAACCACGCCTCGGTGCGCCGCACCTTGCGGGCCAAGGGGCTGGCGTTCGAGACCGACAACGACAGTGAGGTCGCCGCCGGCTACCTGACCTGGAAGATGCGGGAAGGGGCCAGCCTGAGCGAGGCCCTGGAGGCCGGGCTTGAGGACCTCGACGGCTTCTACACCTTCGTGGTCGGCACCGAGAACGGCTTTGCGGTGCTGCGCGACCCGATCGCCTGCAAGCCCGCCGTCATGGCCGAGACCGACCAGTACGTGGCGTTCGGATCGGAATACCGCGCCCTGGTGGGCCTGCCGGGGATCGAGAATGCGCGGATGTTCGAGCCCGAGCCCGGCAAGGTCTACGCCTGGGAGCGCGCCTGATGAAGACCGGCGCCCTGGCCGCCGCTTCCGCCGCGGCGGTCCCTCACACCGTCGACCTCGGCGCGTCGCCTCTGCGCGAACTGAACCAGGCCCTCCACAACCTGCCCCAGGACACCAACGAGACGGCCTGGCGGGTGTTGAATCCCGAGGGCCGCCACGCCATCGCCGTGGGCGTCGACGCCCCGGTCACCATCGAGATCGACGGTCACGTCGGCTATTACTGCGCCGGCATGAACAAGCGCGCCAAGGTGACGATCCGCGGCAACGCGGGGGTCGGCGTGGCCGAGAACATGATGTCGGGCGAAGTCCGGGTCCTGGGCGACGCCAGCCAGGCGGCCGGCGCCACGGCCCAGGGCGGACTGCTGGTCATCGACGGCGACGCCTCGGCCCGGTGCGGCATCTCCATGAAGGGGATCGACATCGTGGTGAAGGGCTCAATCGGCCCGATGAGCGCCTTCATGGCCCAGGCGGGCAACCTGGTGGTGCTGGGCGACGCCGGCGAGGCCCTGGGCGACAGCCTCTACGAGGCCCGGCTGTTCGTGCGCGGCACGGTCAAGAGCCTCGGCGCCGACTGCATCGAGAAGCCGGTGACCGACCAGGACCGCGAGATCCTCAAGGGCGTGTTGAGCCGGGCCGACATGCTCGAAGAGGTCTCGGTCGACGCCTTCCGCCTCTACGGTTCGGCGCGGCGCCTCTACCATTTCCACGTCGACAACGTCGACGCCTACTGACCGGCAGGGCCCGATGAACGCACCCGTGACGCCTGCCCACCAGACCACGCCGCGGTATTCGGCGACCTTCGACCCCTACACCATCTCCCAGATCCAGCGGGCGGCGGCGACGGGGATTTACGACATCCGCGGCGGCGGCGCCAAGCGCAAGCTTCCCCACTTCGACGACCTGCTGTTCATGGGCGCGTCGATTTCCCGCTACCCGCTCGAGGGCTACCGCGAGAAGTGCGGGACCGACGTGGTGCTGGGTTCGCGCTTCGCCAGGAAGCCGATCTTCCTGAAGACCCCGGTGACCATCGCCGGCATGAGCTTCGGCGCCCTATCCGGCGCGGCCAAGGAGGCCTTGGGCCGCGGCGCCTCGGCGGTCGGCACCTCGACCACCACCGGCGACGGCGGCATGACCCAGGAGGAGCGGGGCCACTCGTCGATTCTGGTCTACCAGGTGCTGCCCTCGCGCTACGGCATGAACCCGGACGACCTGCGCAAGGCCGACGCCATCGAGGTCGTGATCGGCCAGGGCGCCAAGCCGGGCGGCGGCGGCATGTTGCTGGGCCAGAAGATCTCCGCCCGCGTGGCCGCCATGCGCTGCCTGCCCGAGGGCATCGACCAGCGCTCGGCCTGCCGCCATCCCGACTGGACCGGCCCCGACGACCTCGAGATCAAGATCGAGGAGCTGCGCGAGATCACCGACTGGGAGAAGCCGATCTATGTGAAGGTCGGCGGCTCGCGGCCCTATTACGACACCGCCCTGGCGGTGAAGGCCGGCGCCGACGTGGTGGTGATCGACGGGATGCAGGGCGGCACGGCCGCCACCCAGGAAGTCTTCATCGAGAACGTCGGCCTGCCGACCCTGGCGGTGATCCGCCCGGCGGTGCAGGCGCTGCAGGACCTGGGCATGCACCGCAAGGTGCAGCTGATCGTCTCGGGCGGCATCCGCACCGGCGCCGACGTGGCCAAGGCCCTGGCCCTGGGCGCCGACGCGGTGGCCATCGGCACCGGCGCGCTGATCGCGCTGGGCGACAACGATCCCCGGCTCGAGGCCGAGTACCAGGCCCTGGGGACGACCGCCGGCGCCTACGACGACTGGCACGAGGGGCGCGACCCGGCCGGCATCACCACCCAGGACCCGCAGCTGGCGGCCCGGCTGGACCCGATCAAGGCCGGGCGGCGGTTGGCCAATTACCTGGCGGTGTTGACCCTGGAGGCCCAGACCATCGCCCGGGCCTGCGGCAAGAGCCACCTGCATAACCTCGAGCCGGAAGACCTGGTGGCCCTGACTATCGAGGCCGCCGCCATGGCCCGGGTGCCGCTGGCGGGGACCGACTGGATCCCGGGCGTGGGCAAGTTCTAGGGCTACCGTAGATTCAGATCGCGGCGCCCGGGGGGCGGCCGCCCAGGGGACGACGATGAGCAATTTGGAGAAGGTCGCGGCCGAGCGCGGGATCAAATATTTCCTGATCTCCTTCACCGACCTGTTCGGCGCACAGCGGGCCAAGCTGGTCCCCGCCGCCGCCATCGCCCAGATGGTCAAGGACGGTGCGGGCTTCGCCGGTTTCGCCACCTGGCTCGACATGAGCCCGGCCGACAGCGACATGTTCGGCCGGCCCGACGCAGAGGCCCTGATCCAGCTGCCGTGGAAGCCGGAAGTGGGCTGGTTGCCCGCCGACTGCTGGCTGGACGACAAGCCGGTCGAGCAGGCGCCGCGCAACCTGCTCAAGGGCCTGATCGCCAAGGCGGCGGCCAAAGGCCTGCAGATGAAGTCCGGCGTCGAGTGCGAGTTCTTCCTGATCAACCCGGACGGGTCCGACATCGCCGACGGCGCCGACCGCCAGGTCAAACCCTGCTACGACCAGCAGGCGCTGATGCGCCGCTACGACGTGATCACCGAGATCTGCGACTGCATGTTGGCCCTGGGCTGGAAGCCCTACCAAAACGACCACGAGGACGCGAACGGCCAGTTCGAGATGAACTGGACCTACGACGACGCCCTCGTCACGGCCGACCGCCACGCCTTCTTCAAGTACATGGCCAAGTCGATCGCCGAGAAGCATGGCCTGCGCGCCACCTTCATGCCCAAGCCGTTCACCAGCCTCACAGGCAACGGCGCCCACACCCATATCTCGATGTGGAAGGGGAACAAGGCGCTGTTCGAGGACAAGAAGGGCGAGCTGGGCCTGTCCGCGCTGGCCTACAAGTGCATCGGCGGCATCATCCACAATGCCGAGGCCCTGGCCGCCATCACCAATCCGACGGTCAATTCCTACAAGCGGATCAACGCCCCGCGCACCATCTCCGGCGCCACCTGGTCGCCGAACTCGATCACCTACACCGGCAACAACCGCACCCACATGATCCGCATCCCCGAGCCCAACCGGTTCGAGCTGCGCATCGCCGACGGGGCGGTGAACCCCTACCTGCTGCAGGCCGCCGCCCTGGCCGCCTGCCTCGACGGCATCGAGAACGACCGAGATCCGGGCAAGCGCCTCGACATCAACATGTATACCGACGGCCACACCGTGGCCGGGGCCAGGAAGTTGCCGCTGAACCTGCTCGACGCCCTGCGCGCCCTGGAGAAGTCCGAGGTTATGAAGGCCAGCCTGGGCGCCTTCGTGCCGGCCTACCTGAAGCTGAAGCACCAGGAGTGGAACGCCTACACCGCTCACCTGACTCAATGGGAGCGCGACACGACCCTCGACTGCTAGAGTCCGTCCCGGAGATTCGCGTCCGGGACCCCTGTACCGCTTGCGTGACCCATTTAGCCCGGCCCGTCCGGCCGGGACGACCGTCAAGCATTGCGCCCGGGCCAGGGGCGATAGGGTGGGGACCATCGCATGAGCGCTCAGATCATCGACGGCAAGGCTGCGGCCGAGCGTCTGCGCGGAGAAGTCGCCGCCGCGGTCGCCGAGCTGAAGGCCAAGCACGGCCTGACGCCCGGCCTGGCGGTGGTGCTGGTGGGGGACGATCCCGCCAGCGCGGTCTATGTCCGCAACAAGGGCCAGGCGACCGAAGCCGCGGGTATGCACTCGGTCACGCACCGCCTGCCGGCCCAGGCCAGCCAGGCCGAGGTGCTGGCGCTGGTCGGCAAGCTCAACGTCGATCCGGCCATCCACGGCATCCTGGTCCAGTTCCCGGTGCCCGACCAGGTCAGCCAAGCCGCAATCCTGGACACCATCAGCCCCGACAAGGACGTGGACGGCCTGACGGTGGTCAACGCCGGTCGGCTGGCCTCGGGGCTGCCGGGCCTCGTCGCCTGCACCCCTTTTGGCTGCATGTTGTTGCTGCGCCGCTCGGTGGGCGAACTGGCGGGCAAGCGCGCGGTGGTGATCGGCCGGTCCAACCTGATGGGCAAGCCGATGGCCCAGCTGCTGCTCCAGGCCGATTGCACCGTGACCATCGCCCACTCCCGCACCGTCGATTTGCCGGCCGTCTGCCGCGAGGCCGACATCCTGGTCGCCGCGGTGGGCCGCGCCGAGATGGTCAGGGGCGACTGGATCAAGCCGGGGGCGGCGGTGATCGATGTCGGCATCAACCGGATCGCGGCCCGCGACCCGGAAGCCCCCGCCGCCGGAAAGATGCGGATGGTGGGCGACGTGGCCTTCGACGAAGCCCGGGAGGTCGCCGGCTGGATCACCCCGGTGCCGGGGGGGGTCGGGCCCATGACCATCGCCAGCCTGCTGCGCAACACCGTGCTCGCCGCCTGCAGGCTGGGCGGCGTGCCCAGTCCGTTGGATTGACCCCGCCTTTCGGCGCGGCCGGGCCCTAGCCGGGCAAACGCCGGCGCCTCAAGGAGGGCCCTCAGTCTTGGGTCGCAGGCCGCTGATTCTTTCGGTTCGCCTGCTGTCGAGTCAGGCGACGCCTCATCCGGTGGAGAATTGGGCGCCCTGGCGGGCTTTGGTTGGCCGGAAGCCTATTTTATGTGCGTTCGCACTTGCGAGAAGCCCGCTTATTGGGCGCTCGCGCACGGCGGCGGCTAATTGCCCGCTTTGCTCTGGGAGACAGGACCGCCCGTGGACAATGGTCGGCTGCGCTGGCTCAGAGGTCCGGCAGGTCGGGAGCGGACGAAGGGGACGGGGGCGAGCAGCCACGCGGTCGCCGCCATAGAGGCGTGCTTCTACAGGTTCTCTTAACCCTGCCCGGTCAAAAGGTTTCCAATCCAACTCTGCATGGGCAGCTGCCAACCGGCGCCTAACGACTTGATAAGGGGAATATTAATGACAATTTCTACCTGCAACGACCGTGGCTCGGCTCGCCGCACCTCGAAGGCCGGCCTGTTCGCGGCCGTCGCCCTGACCTTTGGCCTGGGCGCCGCCGGCGTCGCCAACGCCGATCCGCTGGGCACGCCCGCCATGAGCGCCTCGCTGTCGGCCAATCCCAACCCGACCAAGATCGACGGCGGCCCGTTGGGCGAGGTCTACGTCACCGGCGCGGTCAGCGCCCTGGGCTTCACCACCAGCCACAAGGTCGCCAAGGACTACGTCGACGTCAGCAACGCCATGGTCAACCTGCAGACGACCTCGGGCCCGGTGCAGTTCTTCGTCGAGGGCGGCGCCTATTCCTTCCCGGCGGCGGGCTTCCCCTACGCCAAGGCCACCGACACGGTGAAGAACCTCTACGGCCTGGTGCCGCTCGCCTATGTGAAGATCGCGCCGACCGACAACTTCAACATCCAGGTTGGCAAGCTGCCTACCCTGATCGGCGCCGAGTACGGCTACACCTACCAGAACATCAACGTCCAACGCGGCCTGCTCTGGTTCCAGGAGAACATCGTCAACCGCGGCGTGCAGGCGAACTTCACCCAAGGTCCGGTGAGCCTGTCGGTCTCGCTGAACGACGGCTTCTACTCGGGCAAGTACAGCTGGCTGACCGGCCTCGCCACCTTCACCCTCGGCGGCGGCAACACCCTGGCGCTCGCCGCCGGCGGCAACCTGTCCGACGTCGCGCGCACCGGCACGGCTACGCCGCTGGAGTACAACAACTCCGAGATGTACAACGTGATCTTCACCCACGCCTCCGGGCCGTGGACGATCACGCCGTACTTCCAGTACACCCACGTGCCGACCATCCCGAGCCTCGGCATCGCCAAGGGTTCGACCACCGGCGCCGCCCTGCTGGTCAACTACAAGTTCAATGACGGCTTCAGCCTCGCCGGCCGCGGCGAATTCCTGAACACCAAGGGCGCCCCGGCGTTCCAGTACTCCCCTGGCGCGGACGCGGTCAGCCTGACCGTGACCCCCACCTGGCAGTTCAAGACCTTCTTCATCCGTGGGGAAGGCGCCTATGTGCACGTCAAGAACGTCGCCCCGGGCGCGGCCTTCGGCGCCAGCGGCAACGAGAAGAACCAGTTCCGCGCCAGCATCGAGACGGGGATGCTGTTCTGATATCGGCCTGAGCCGGCCTGGCGGGGGCGTTTCGGCGCGCCCGCCACCTGTTACCTTCCAAGGATCGGGTGCGTTTCGGCGCCTCCGCACTTGTTCTCTTCCGAGGATGGATTATGTCGGCGCCGCCCCCTGCGGGCGGCGCCGTTCCTTTGAGCGGACGCGGGACCTCCCCGTCACAAGACTTGACTGTGAAGAACTTTTCGTTACTAGTGAGAAAAGTTCCGGTTGAGCGGCGTCTGCCCGATCGCCTGTGTCGGACCCCTGTGCGCGCCTGCCCGTGAGTGTTTCGAGCGAGATTTCTTCAGCCATGGCCGATCAGGGGATCAGGAGCCGACCGGTCTACGGTCCGGTGCGACTGGATGCGACGGGGCGTCGTCATCTGCTGGTGACCGACAAGCCCGAGGTCCCCGCCGACGCCCTGCGCGACGAGCTCGGCGCCTTTCCGGAGGTCTGGACCGTGGCGCGGACCGCCCGCCAGCCCTCCAGCCCGTTCCTGGCCCCCGCCGAGGGCGCGGCTTCCACCCACGCCTTCCGCTCCCTGGCGCAGCTGTTCGACGCCCTGAGGGCCCGGCTCTCCCGTGAGACCATGGGGTTCCGGCTCTATGCGGTGGGCTCGGAGACCTTCCTCGCCGACGTCGGGGCCCTGGGCGCCAGCGCGGGACTGGGCCGCGCGGAAATCGTCCTCGGCCACGCCGGCTCGCTCGGCCGACGGGTCTATTGCGTGCACTGCCGGACCATGACCGACGGCGTGAAGGACAATGTGTTCGCCTGCAGCGGTTGCGGCGCCTCGCTGTTCGTGCGCGACCACTTCTCGGCCCGGCTGGCCGCCTTCATGGGCGTGCAGGTCGACGCCGAGGTCCCCGGCGAGCTTCCCCCCATCGAGACCCTCTACGAATGATCGTCCCGTCCCAGATTCCGTACCGCGTCCGGGAGGTCGAGAAGCTCTCGCCGACCCTCAAGCGCTTCTACCTCGAAGCCGCCGACGGCGGGGCCCTGCCACCCAGTTCGGCCGGCGCGCACGTGGTGCTGACCATCCCCGGCGTCCATCGGACCTGGAAGAACGCCTATTCCATCAGTTCGACCCCCGGTGAGCGCGAGAGCTATTCGATCATCGTCCGGCGGGTGCTCAATTCCCGCGGCGGCTCGGTGCAGATGCACGAGGGGGTGACGGCGGGCGACGTGATCAACGGCGCGGTGCCGCACAATCTGTTCGCTCTGTCGCGGGCGGGGCGCAAGCACGTGCTGATCGCCGGCGGCATCGGCATCACGCCCCTGCTGTCGCACGCGGCGGCCCTGCACGGCGGCGAAGCCCCGTTCGAGCTGCACCAGTTCAGCTCCAAGGCCGAGATCCCGGTGTTCGAGCGCCTGCTCGGCGTCTACGCCGGCCACGCCCAGGTCCACGGACCCGGCGGCGAGGCCGAGGCGGTGGAGGCGATCCTGACGCACCAGCCCCTGGGCGCCCACGTCTACGTCTGCGGGCCGCCCCTGCTGATCGAGCTGGTGGTGCGCACGGCCGAGCAGCTCGGCTGGCCGACGGCGGCGATCCACCACGAGAGCTTCGGCGACCATTCCGCCGGCGCCCCCTTCACCGCCATGCTGGCCAAGTCCAAGATCGAGATCGCGGTGGGGCCGGACCAGTCCCTGCTCGAGGCGATCGAGGCCGTCGGGGTCCAGGCCCCCTATCTGTGCCGCGGCGGCGCCTGCGGCCAATGCATGACCCGGGTGATCGCCGGCGAGCCGGACCACCGGGATGACGTCCTGACCCCCGAGGAGCGCGCCGCCGGCGAGCTCATCATGACCTGCGTCTCCAGGGCCAAGACCCCGCGCCTGGTCCTCGATCTCTAGCCCGGAGGAGGGCGACATGAACAAGCCGTACAGCGCAGACACGGCCTTCCGCGGGAAGTTCGCCTACAAGAACAGCGACGCGGGCATCCTGCGCTTCCCGTTTCCGTTCGCCGAGGACGGGTACATGTACTCGGTCAACATCGAACCGCACGTGCGCGGCGGCCCGAGCGAGGCGTTCCACCACGTCTTCGACGTCGACGAGCACTACGTCGCCGAATGCGAGGAGCGGGCCATCGTGCTGGCCGAGGACCCGGCCCGCTGCCAGGTCCTGCCCCACATGATGCAAGCGCAGTGGGACACCCTCGAGCTGATGATGGAGAGCCTGGCCGAGGACTACCCCGAGCACTTCTCGCTGGAGAAGGAGGGGGACCGCTGGACCTGGACCAACCGGCTGCTGGACATCAGGGACAGCTTCACCTTCGGCGACGCCTTGAGCCTGCCGTACGAACCGTTCGAGTACATCACCCGCCAGGGGCAGGGCGACTTTACCCTGCAGGACCAGCGCAACGACAACCTGTTCCTCGACGGCGGCATGGTGACAACCCAGGCCGACTGGTCCTTGAACTTCGACCTTGGGATGTCCTTCCACGAATGGCACGGGCCGGTGCCTAAGGCCCACGAGATGGGGGTGTTCGACCGGGCGCTGAAATTCCTACTGCGGCTGCCCTATGGCCGTCCGGTGCGGCGGCTCAACTGGACCATGACCATCAACCCGCGCCTCGACACCTCGCCGGAGAACTATTCGGTGTGGGGGCCCGACCGGGCCACGGTGACGCCGGAGAACGTCGGCGAGAAGGTGCACCTGCGGGTGGAGGTGCAGACCCTGTTCCGGCTGCCGCGCTCCAACGCCATCCTGTTCGGCATCCGCTGCTACCTGATCAGCCTGGCCGAGCTGTCTCGCGTGCCGAAGTGGCGCCGGCGCCTGCACCGGGTGCTGCAGGGCCTCGATCCGGCCCTGCAGGACTACAAGGGCCTTGTGCGCTACCGGCCGATGGCCATCGACTACCTGGTCGACGACGGGGCGCCGACATCTCCGGGGATACAGTCCGACCTGACCAGCCTGTAGGTATGCCCCTTGCAGGCGATCTTGGAGACGCGTCAGCTTCGACTAGGGTAGGATGGCGAGACCATCCAGCGAGGGACGAATCATGGGGCGAGGGCGAGACCCGGCTGTACTGCCCGCCGAGCGCGCGGACGGCGGGGCTGTGGCGCTCGGCCCAGACGAGGCCGACGCCGGACCGGGCACCGGCTCGGGGGCGCCGACCAAGTCGGCCCGCACCCTGGAGCTGGCGCTGGGCGCGCAGATCCGCCTGTTCCGCCGCCAGCACGACCTGTCGGTGTCCGACCTCGCCGGGGCGGCAGGCATCTCCACGGGAATGCTGTCGAAGATCGAGAACGGGCAGATCTCGCCCTCGCTCTCGACCCTGCAGGCCATAGCCACCGCGCTCGGCACCCCCATCAGCACCCTGTTCTCGACCTTCGAGGATCGGCAGGACTGCTCGTTCGTGCGCGCCAACCAGGGCGTGGTCATCGAGCGGCGGGGAACCAAGTCCGGCCACGTCTATGAACTGCTGGGCCACGCGCTCGGCGGGGCGGTGGTGGTCGAGCCGTTCCTCATCACCCTGCGCAAGGACGCCGCCCCGCACACCAGCTTCCAGCACGAGGGCGTCGAGTTCATCTACATGCTGAGCGGCGAGATGATCTACAACCACGCCGGCCAGCAGTACCATCTGCGCCAGGGCGACGCCCTGCTGTTCGACTCCAACGCCCTGCACGGGCCGGACAGTTTGCTGGAGTGGCCGATCCACTTCCTTTCGGTGATCATCTATCCCAGACCCTCTTGATAAGGTAACCTAAGGGTGTAGACCCTCAGGGGAAGAGAACTTTCCCGTGTGGAAAGTTTATCGCTTGACCTCGGTTGGGCGGGGGGCCTATTTCCGATGGGAATGGCGCTGCGGCTGAAGCGTGTGCCGGGATGATCCAGGCCCCTCTCAGCCAGGGCGCTGACGGCCGAGGACGCTGATGTCCGACTACGAACGGTGGCGCCCCGATCGGGCGGCCGAAATCATCGATCCTTACCTGTCGCGGCCCGGCGCCTTGCTGCCGATCCTGCACGCCCTGCAACACGCTTTCGGACATGTGCCCGCAGCGGCCGTGCCGATCGTGGCCGAGGCCCTGAACCTCAGCCGCGCCGACGTGCACGGGGTGGTGACCTTCTACCATGACTTCCGCTCCGAACTTCCCGGCCGGCGGGTGCTGAAGCTGTGCCAGGCCGAGGCCTGCCAGGCCCGCGGGGGCCGGGCCATCGCCGCCCAGGCCCAGGCCCGGCTCGGAGTTGCGCTGGGCGAGACCACGGCCGACGGCGCCGTCACGCTGGAGGCCATCTACTGTCTGGGCCTGTGCGCCAGCGGGCCGTCGGCCCTGCTCGACGAGCGGCCGGTGGCCCGCCTCGACGCGGCCGGGCTGGACCGGCTGCTGGCGGAGGCGGTGCAGTGACCGCGCGCGTCTTCGTTCCCTGCGACATGGCCGCCGTCGCGGTCGGCGCCGACGCGGTGGCCGCCACCCTGGCCGCGGAAGCCCGCCGCGCAGGGGTCGACCTCCAGATCGTGCGCAACGGTTCGCGGGGCCTGTTCGAGCTGGAGACCCTGGTCGAGGTCCAGACCGCCCAGGGCCGGATCGGCTACGGGCCGATCTACGCCGACGAGGTCCCCGACCTCTTCGCCCGCGGGTTGCTGGACGGCGCCGACCACCCCAAGCGGGTCGGGTCGGTCGAAGACATTCCCTTCCTCAAGCGGCAGACCCGTCTGACCTTCGCCCGTTGCGGCGTCACCGACCCGCAGTCGCTGGACGACTACCGCGCCCACGGCGGCTGGCGCGGGTTGGAGCGGGCGGTCGGCCTGACCGGCGAACAGATCGTCGACGCCCTGAAGGTCTCCGGCCTGCGCGGCCGCGGCGGGGCGGGTTTTCCCACCGGCATCAAGTGGGACACGGTCCGCCTGGCCGTGGCGGCGCAGAAGTACGTCGTCTGCAACGCCGACGAAGGCGACAGCGGCACCTTCGCCGACCGCATGGTGATGGAGGGCGACCCCTTCATGCTGATCGAGGGCATGGCCATCGCCGGCGTCGCTGTGGGGGCGACCCAGGGCTACGTCTACATCCGCTCGGAATATCCCTTCGCCATCTCGGCCATGGAGCGGGCCATCGCCAGCGCCTACGGCGCCGGGCTGCTGGGCGCAGGCGTGGCCGGCTCGGCCCACACCTTCGACCTGGAGGTCCGGGTGGGGGCGGGGGCCTATGTCTGCGGCGAGGAGACCGCGCTGCTGGACAGCCTCGAAGGCAAGCGCGGCCAGGTCCGCGCCAAGCCGCCGCTGCCGGCCCATGTCGGCCTGTTCGGGCGTCCCACGGTGATCAACAACGTCCTGTCCCTGGCGGCGGTCCCCTTCATCCTGGCGGAGGGGCCGCAGGCCTACCGCGACTTCGGGGTGGGGCGGTCGCGCGGCACCATGCCGATCCAGCTCGCCGGCGACATCAAGAACGGCGGCCTGTTCGAGACCCCGTTCGGCGTGACCCTGGGCGAACTGGTCGACGACATCGGCGGCGGCGCCCTGACCGGCCTGCCCGTGCGCGCGGTCCAGGTGGGCGGGCCGCTGGGCGCCTATTTCCCCCGCGCCCTGTTCGACACCCCGTTCGACTACGAGGCCTTCACCGCCAGGGGCGGGCTGATCGGCCACGGCGGCGTCGTGGTGTTCAACGACACGGTCGACATGTCCGAGCAGGCGCGCTTCGCCATGGAGTTCTGCGCCATCGAGAGCTGCGGAAAGTGCACCCCGTGCCGCATCGGCGCCGTCCGCGGGGTGGAGACCATCGACAAGATCGTCGCCGGCCAGGACCGCGCCGCCAACTTCACCGTGCTGGCCGACCTGTGTGATACAATGAAGTTCGGATCGCTCTGCGCGCTTGGCGGGTTCACGCCTTATCCGGTGATGAGCGCGGTGACGCATTTCCCTGAAGACTTCGGGGCGGTCCGCCCCCGGCTCGAGCCGGCCGAGTAGGAGAGCGCCATGTCGCTGGTCTACGAAATCGATTACGGCACTCCCGCCGCCCGCAGGTCGGCGCCCGCCGCCGAGACCCTGGTCACCCTGACCATCGACGGCCAGGAAGTGACGGTTCCGGCCGGCACCTCGATCATGCGTGCGGCCATGGAGATGGGAACCAAGATCCCCAAGCTCTGCGCCACCGACATGATGGACGCCTTCGGCTCGTGCCGGATGTGCCTAGTGGAGATCGAGGGCCGCAACGGTACGCCGGCCTCCTGCACCACGCCGGTGGCCGAAGGGATCAAGGTCACCACCCAGAACGCCCGGCTGGCCAAGCTGCGCCGGGGGGTGATGGAGCTCTACATCTCCGACCACCCGCTCGACTGCCTGACCTGCGCGGCCAACGGCGACTGCGAGCTACAGGACGTGGCGGGCGAGGTCGGCCTGCGCGACGTCCGCTACGGCTACGCCGGCGAGAACCACGTCTTCGCCAAGTCGGGCGCGGACGAGAACCCGCTGTTCATGGCCAAGGACGAGTCCAACCCCTATTTCACCTACGAGCCCTCCAAGTGCATCGTCTGCTCGCGCTGCGTGCGCGCCTGTGACGAGGTCCAGGGCACCTTCGCCCTGACCATCGCCGGCCGCGGCTTCGACAGCCGGGTCTCGCCGGGCCAGTCCGAGCCGTTCATGGGCTCGGAATGCGTCTCCTGCGGCGCCTGCGTCCAGGCCTGCCCGACCGCGACCCTGACCGAGAAGAAGGTCATCGAGCTCGGCCAGCCCGAGCACTCGGTGGTCACCACCTGCGCCTATTGCGGCGTCGGCTGCTCGTTCAAGGCGGAGATGCGCGGCGAGGAAGTCGTGCGCATGGTCCCCTACAAGGACGGCAAGGCCAACCGCGGCCACTCCTGCGTCAAGGGCCGGTTCGCCTGGGGCTACGCCACCCACAAGGAGCGCATCCTCAACCCGATGATCCGCGCCTCGACTGCAGACCCGTGGCGGGAGGTGAGCTGGGAGGAGGCGATCGCCCACACGGCGTCGGAGTTCAAGCGCATCCAGGCCAAGTACGGCCGCAACTCGATCGGCGGCATCACCTCCTCGCGCTGCACCAACGAAGAGACCTATCTGGTCCAGAAGATGGTCCGCGCCGCCTTCGGCAACAACAACGTCGACACCTGCGCCCGGGTCTGCCACTCGCCGACCGGCTACGGCCTCAAGACCACCTTCGGCACCTCGGCCGGCACCCAGGACTTCGACAGCGTCGAGGACGTGGACGTGGTGGTGATCATCGGCGCCAACCCGACCGACGCCCACCCCGTGTTCGCCTCGCGGATGAAACAGCGCCTGCGCGAAGGCGCCCGCCTGATCGTGATCGACCCGCGCCGGATCGACCTGGTGCGCAGCGCCCACATCGAGGCCGACCACCACCTGCCGCTGTTGCCGGGGACCAACGTGGCGATGCTGACGGCGCTCGCCCATGTGATCGTCACCGAGGGACTGGCCGACGAGGCCTTCATCCGCGAACGGTGCGACCTGGAGGCCTATGCGGGCTGGGCCGCGTTCGTTTCCGAGACGCGCAACAGTCCCGAAGCGCTCGAGAAGACCCTCGGCGTCCCGGCGGCCGACGTCCGCGCCGCCGCCCGCCTCTACGCCACCGGCGGCAACGGGGCGATCTACTACGGCCTGGGCGTGACCGAGCACAGCCAGGGCTCGACCGCCGTCATGGGCATCGCCAACCTCGCCATGGCCACCGGCAACATCGGCCGGCCGGGCGTGGGGGTGAACCCGTTGCGCGGCCAGAACAACGTGCAGGGTTCGTGCGACATGGGCTCGTTCCCGCACGAGTACACCGGCTACCGCCACGTTTCCGACGACAAGGTCCGCGGCAGCTTCGAAGAGGCCTGGGGCGTCAGCCTCGACCCCGAGCCCGGCCTGCGTATCCCCAACATGCTCGACGCCGCCGTCGACGGCGGGTTCAAGGCCATCTACATCCAGGGCGAGGACATCCTCCAGTCCGACCCCAACACCAGG
The DNA here is from genome assembly GCA_035493215.1 of Caulobacteraceae bacterium. GTDB lineage: Bacteria > Pseudomonadota > Alphaproteobacteria > Caulobacterales > Caulobacteraceae > NCED01. The sequence continues at coordinate 6,443 of DATJIO010000019.1, read as the reverse complement.
CACGTCTCGGCCGGCCTCGAGGCCATGGAGTGCGTGGTGGTCCAGGACCTGTTCCTGAACGAGACCGCGATCCACGCCCACGTCTTCCTGCCGGGCTCGACCTTCCTGGAGAAGGACGGGACCTTCACCAACGCCGAGCGCCGCATCCAGCTCGTGCGCAAGGTGATGACGCCGAAGAACGGCTACGCGGACTGGGAAGTGACCCAGCTGCTCTCGAACGCCCTCGGCTATCCGATGAACTACAGCCATCCGTCCGAGATCATGGACGAGATCGCGCGGCTGACCCCGACCTTCGCCGGCGTCTCCTTCGACACGCTGGAGCGCGAGGGGTCGGTGCAATGGCCTTGCAACGAGGCCAATCCGACCGGCAGTCCGGTGATGCACGCTGCGACCTTCGCCCGCGGAAAGGGCAACTTCGTCATCACCGAATACATCGCGACCGACGAGAAGGTCGGGCCGCGCTTCCCGTTGCTGCTCACGACGGGGCGCATCCTCAGCCAGTACAACGTCGGCGCCCAGACCCGGCGCACCGACAACTCGATGTGGCACGACGAGGACGTGCTGGAGATTCACCCGGTCGACGCCGAGGACCGCGGCATCAAGGACCGCGACTGGGTCAAGCTGCAGAGCCGGGCCGGCGAGATCACCCTGCACGCCAAGATCACCGATCGCGTGGCGCCGGGGGTGGTCTACACCACCTTCCACCACCCCTCGACCCAGGCCAACGTCATCACCACCGACTACTCCGACTGGGCCACCAACTGCCCCGAGTACAAGGTGACCGCGGTGCAGGTCTCCGGTTCCAACGGGCCCTCCGACTGGCAGGAGCGTTACGACGCCTTCGCTCTTCAGAGCCGCCGCATCGTGGCCGAGCCTGCGGAATGAGCGCGAGCACGTCCGAGCATCTGGTCCGCATGGCGAACCAGGTCGCCAGCTTCTTCGTCACCCAGCCCGGCGACACGGCGGCCCTGCGCACCGCCGACCACATCAACGCCTACTGGGTCGTCAAGATGAAACGCGACCTCATCGACTACGTGGACCACGGCGGCGGGGGGCTGACCCCCGCAGCGCTGGAGGCGGTCCATATCGTCAAGAACCGGACCTCGAAGGTCGTCGAGCGGGCCCTGGCTCGCGCCGGTGAGGGCAGTCCGGGCCACCAGGCGGGCGACGACGCCGGTTGATCCGGGGTGGTCGGGGGAGCGGGGCCCGGATTTCGCGCCTCGGACGTGCTAGACTGGCCGCCCGGCTTGACCGAGAGGAGGGTACGATGCGCCTCGTCAGTGCACTCGCCTTGTTGACCGCGGCGGCCGGCCTGGGCGCCGCCGCCCCGCCCCCTTCCGCCTCCGTGCTCTTCTCGGCCCAGAACAGCCTGGCCGTCTCCTGCTCGAACCACGCCAAACGGGCGTCCCTGGTTCGGAAGAGCATGGTCGAGCAGCTTGCTCCCTGCACTGCGGCGATCGAGACCGAGCCGCTCAGCAACCGGCAGCTTGCGGCCACCTACGTCAACCGCGGGGTAATCCTGCTGCACGCGGCCATGGTGTCCGACGCCAAGGTCGATTTCGACAGGGCCATCGCGCTCGATGGCGGCATCGGCGAAGCCTACGTCAACCGCGGCGCCACCCTGGTCGCCATGCATCAGGACGCCGCCGCCCTGGTCGACATCGACCATGGCCTGGCCCTGGGGGCCGAGGAACCGGAGCACGCCTACTTCAACCGCGGCCTGGCGCTGGAGAACCTCGGCGACCTAAGGGGCGCCTACGAGAGCTACAGCAAGGCCGCCGAGCTTCGTCCCGACTGGGCCGACCCGAAGGTCGAGCTGGCCCGTTTCACCGTGGGCCGCTGAGGACCCGTGCCGCCGATCTACCTCACCTACCTCAACCGCCTCGACATCGAGGAACTGAAGATCACCGATGACGAGATACTGGAGGCGATAGAATCCAGCCTCGCCGTCCAGGGGCGGGGGGAGGCGGTGATCGAGCCCCGCGTGCACCTGGAGCCCGGGGTCGCCAACGGCCACTTCAATGTGCTGCGCGGGGCGCTGAAGGCGCCGATCGACCTGGCGGGGGTCAAGGTGGTCGGCGATTTCGTCGACAACTACAAGATCGGCTTCCCCTCGGAACTGGCCGTGCTGATGCTGTTCGACCCGGCCATGGGCGCGCCGCGGGCGATCCTCGACGCCAGCGGCATCACCGACATGCGCACCGGCGCCGTCACCGCCATCGGCGCCAAATATCTGGCGCGCAAGGGTTCCAAGGTGCTGGGCCACATCGGCGCCCGCGGCACCGCCTATTGGAACGTGCGCCTGCTCGATCGGCTGTTCGACTTCGACGAGATAAGGGTCCATTCCCGCCGCCCCGAGAGCCGCAACGCCTTCGCCGGCAAGCTCAGCGCCGACCTGGGCAAGCCGGTGGTGGCGACGCAGGACTGGCAGGCTTGCGTCGAGGGCGCCGACATCGTCGTCGAGGCGTCGCGGCTGGACGCGCCGACGCCCATGCTCAAGACCGAATGGATCAGGCCGGGGGCCTTCGTCGTCCCCTACGGCACCATGAGCGCGGTGGAGCTGTCGCTGACCGACATCATGTCCAAGCTGGTGGTCGACGACTGGGGTCAGTGCAAGGGGGGCAAGTTCGGGGCCCTGCGCGCCCACGTCGAGGCGGGCAAGCTCTCCGAGGCCACCCTGCACGCCGAGCTGGGCCAGATCGTCGCCGGACTGAAGCCGGGGCGCGAACGGGAGGAGGAGACCATCCTGTTCTGGCACCGCGGCCTGTCGCTGTCGGACATCGCCCTGGGCCACGCCCTGCTGGAGAAGAGCGCGCGGCTGGGGATCGGGCAGAGGCTGCGCTTCGCCTGAAGCGGTCCGGGCCCGCGTCCTTCGAGACGCGCGGGCGCCTCGCGCTCCTCGCATGACGAAGGTTTGTGCAGCCCACCCTCGCTCGTCATCCTGAGGAGCCGGATGAAATCCGGCGTCTCGAAGGAGGCAGGCGCGAACTGCAATGTCCTAGTGCGCCTTGGACTTGTGCTCGGGTTTGCCCTTGCGGGGCGTCGAGGCCATCTTCTCGAGCTCGGACTCGCTCATCGACATCATCGACTTGGAGGCGCCCTTGAGCTTGGTCTTGGGCGTGTCGCCGCGCTTGGCGGAGAGGGCGGCGCCGGCGGCTTTCTGTTGGGCGGCGGACTTGGCTGGCATGGCTTTGCTCCCGTTGACCACGCTCAAACGAAACGGGTTTGGAGCGGTTCCCGCCGCCGCGCGTTCCAGCGCCCCCGCCCCGCCGACCAGCAGCAACGCCCGCCCGACCAGGCTGCTCGACAGGGCTCAGGGACCTCGCGACCGCCGCGCCGCGACAGCTTGCGGGTTGACCGCTCGAGGATAGGCGTCGAGAAAACGAGGGTGTTCGCGCCCCTCCGTCTCTCCTTGGCCGAACCGACGAGGCGAATTGCTGATGCCTGAGAGCAGTCTTGAGCGGATGTTCAGCGTCCTCGAGCTGGTCGACGAGAAGGGCCATGTCTCGGGGATGGACGAGATGCTTGCGGTCCTGCCCCTCACCCGGTCGACCCTGTACCGCTATGTCCGCGTGCTGACCGACTTCGGCCTGCTGGCCCCCACGGGCGGCGGCGGCTACGCCCTGGGCCCGCGGATCATCGAGCTCGACTACAACATCCGCGCCCGCGACCCCCTGATCCTGGCCAGCCACCCCTTGATGCTCGAGCTCACCCAGGCAACGCCGGGCATCGCGCTCCTGCTCCGGCGCTACCGCGACAAGGTGCTGTGCGTCCACCAGGTCCACGGCGCCGTCGGCTTCGTCAGCACCTATGAGCGGGGCCGCGCCCGCTCCCTGCTCAGGGGCGCGGCCTCGCGGGTGATCCTGGCCAATATGCCGACCCAGAAAGTCAGCGCCCTCTACGCCGCGGATCCGGCGGGCTTCGCCGAGGCGGGGCTCGGCGACACCCTCAGGGCCGTGCGCGCGGGTCTGAGGGCGATCCGCCAGCGGGGGTGGGACAGTTCGCAGGGCCAGTTCAAGCCCGGGGTGACCGGGATCGCCGCGCCGATTTTCTCCGACGGACATGTGCTGGGGAGCCTCTGCCTGACCGTCGGTCGGATCGGCATCGCCAAGGCCGAGGAGGCCGAGATCGCCGGCCGCGTGACCTTCTGCGCCCAGATACTCAGCACCGGGCCGGCGGCCAAGGGCCGGGCCGGGTCCCCGCCGCCGTCGCCGGCCGCCGTGGACGCGCCCATGGCGGAGCCCCAGCGGGAAGTCCGGGTCAGGGTCTATCCCGCCTAGGGTCGTGTCGTGAGAGGTGTGGCTCCGGGCCTATGGCCAGACTCGCCCATTTTGCGAAAACAACGCCATTGCGTCCTGTCGTAGGGGGGCGATAGGGTCTGTCCAACGGTCCGGCAGGGGCCGACGACAGAACGCCCAGGGGGGCCCGCCCACATGAAAAAACTGATCCCGGCCCTCGCCCTGGGCGCCGCCGCAAGCCTAGCCGCGTCGAGCGGCGCGGCGGCCCAGGACATGGCCATCTCGAACGCCCGGATCATCGTCGGCACGGGCCAGGTGATCGAGAAGGGCTCCATCCTCGTCAAGGACGGCAAGATCGCCTCGGTGGCGGCCGGTCCGGCCAAGGCGGTGGCCAAGGGGGCCCGGACGATCGACGGGACCGGCATGACCCTGATCGCCGGCTACATCGACGACCACCGCCACCTCGTCGGCGGCCGCGGCCCCGCCGTCGCCAAGTGGATGGCCGACGAGGCCCCGGCCCGGATGCGGGAGCTGCTGGAGGCGGGCTTCACCACCGTCCAGTCGGGCGGCGACGACAACGCCGGCATCCTGGAGCTGAAGAAGAAGATCGAGGCCGGCCAGATCAAAGGGCCGCGGATCATCGCCTCGGGCCAGGTGCCGACCGCGCGGATGAAGGACGAGGCCGAGGTCCGCGCCGCGGTGCGCAAGGTGATCATGGACGGGGCGGACTCGATCGCCGAGGTCCACTATCCGATCACCGAGCCGCCGCAGAAGAACAAGCCCAACGAGCAGGAGAGCCGCAACCTGGCCGCCGGGATCGACGAGGCGCTGAGGTTCGGCGTCGCCTTCCAGGTCCACGCCTCGGCGCCCGACGCCATGCTGGGCGCGGTCAAGATCGGCGCGAAGAAGCTGGTGCACACGCCGCACTTCGGCTGGTTGACCGACGCCGACGCCAAGGCGGTAAAGGACGCCGGCGCGCTGGTCTCGTCGTGCACAGGCTTCGGGTCGCCGGTGTTCGACGTCTTCAACCACGACAACAAGCCGACCTTCCGCGACGGCAAGCCTTGGCCCGAGCAGATCCTGGACGGGGAAGGCCGCGGCCGGGAAGCCGGCTACAAGCCGGTCAACGGCCGGACCCTGTTCGACAACGGCGTCGACTACGGCTTCTGCACCGACACCAACTACAACGCCGTCGCGGGTTTCGCCCACGAGCTGAAGACCCTGAACCTGGTGTTCTCGCCCATCGACCTGGTGACGATCCTGGGCAAGAACTCCGCCGACTTTCTCGACAAGACCGACCGGGGGATGCTGCAGCCGGGCAAGCTGGCCGATATCCTGGTGCTCAGGGAAAACCCCCTCGACGGCTATTGGAACTTCATGACCCCGGTGGTGGTGATCAAGGGCGGGGTGGTCATGATCGACAAGCGCGGCCAGCCGGGGGCCGGCAAGCCGATGGGCAAGGCGTCCTGACCCGCGCTTGACGGCGGCGCCCGCCGACGCGACGGTCCGGCGGGAGGGACATCGATGCTCAGACTCTACGACCTCGCCGGGGCCGACCCGTCACGCCGCTTCAGCCCCTATTGCTGGCGCATCCGCCTGGCGCTCGCCCACAAGGGGCTCGAGGTCGAGACCGTCCCCTGGCGGTTCACCGACAAGGCCGCCATCGCCCCGTCGGGCCAGGGCAAGGTCCCGGTGCTGGTCGACGGCGACCGTTGGCTCTGCGAGTCGTGGACCATCGCCAGCTATCTGGAGGACGCCTATCCCGACCGGCCGTCCCTGTTCGGGGGCGGAGCGGGACGGGCCCTCGTGCGCTTCCATTCGGCGGTCGCCGACAGCCTGGGCGGGCCCATGCTGCCGTTCCTGGCGCGCGACATCTTCGACCGCCTCGCCGAGGCCGACCGGGACTATTTCCGCCAGAGCCGGGAGGCCCGCTTCGGCACGACCCTGGAGGCCTTCACCGAAGGCCGCGAGGCCAGGCTGGCGGGTTTCCGCGCCGGCCTGGCGCCGCTACGCGCCACCCTGTCCGACCAGCCGTTCTTCGCCGGCGAAGCCCCGAACTACGCCGACTACGCCCTGTTCGGCCATTTCCAGTGGGCCCGCGCCGTCAGCCCGTTCCAGCTCCTGGCCGCCGACGATCCGGTCGCCGCCTGGCGCAAGCGGATGCTCGACCTGTTCGGCGGCCTGGCCCGGCGCAGCCCGGGGTAC
>DATJIO010000018.1:0-37894 GCA_035493215.1 Caulobacteraceae bacterium | reverse complement strand
GGCCAGGACGTCGGACCCGGCCGCGTGCAGGGCGTCGACCGCGGGACGGTAGGCGTCGATCATCGCCTGCACCGGCTCCAGGGCCCGGCCCACGGCGCGGCGGGCCAGCCAGTAGGTCTGGGCCCGCAGGTGGCCGGCGATGTCCTGGAACAGGGCGATCTGGGTCGCGGCGGGGATCTTCAGGTCCAGCTCGGCGACTTCGCGCCACAGGGTGTTGAGCCGATACATCCGGCGGGCGGCCTCGAAGGCGGTGGCGATCACGTCCACCTTGCAACCCAGGGCGGTCTCGACCCGAAGGGCGAAGGTCGGGCCCACCATGTCGACCATGGCGTTGGCCAGGACGGTGGCGACGATCTCCCGGCGCAGGCGGTGGCGCTTCATCTCCGGTTCGAACCGGGCCAGGCCTTCGGGGAAATAGGCCGTCAGGGCGGCCTCGAAATAGGGATCGTCCGGCGCCGTCCCGGCGACGATCTCGGCCGAAAGCTCCAGCTTGGCGTAGGCCAGGATGACCGCCAGTTCGGGCCGGGCCAGGCCCTTGCCCTGGGCCTTTAGCTCCAGGATCGCCGCGGGGCCGGGGAGGCCCTCGACCCGCCGGTCGAGCCGGCCCTTGGCGACCAGGTCCGCCATGAAGCGGGCGTGGCCGTCGAGCTCGGCGACCGCTTCGGCCTCCTGCAGGCTGAGCGCCAGGGTCTGGGCGTAGTTGTGGGCCAGGACGTGGCGGGCCACGTCGTCGGTCATGCTGGCCAGCAGGGCGTTGCGGTCCTCAGCCTTCAGGGTCCCGGCCTTGATCGCCTGGCCGGCGAGGATCTTGATGTTCACCTCATGGTCGGAGGTGTCGACGCCGGCGGCGTTGTCGATGGCGTCGGTGTTGATGCGCCCGCCCGACCGGGCGAAGGCGATGCGGCCGGCCTGGGTGAAGCCGAGGTTGGCGCCCTCGCCCACCACCTGGGCCCGCAGCTCCGGCCCGTCGATGCGCACCGGGTCGTTGGCCTTGTCGGCGACGTCGGCGTGGCTCTCGGCCGGCGCCTTCACATAGGTGCCGACGCCGCCGAGGTAGAGCAGTTCGGCCGGCGCCTTGAGGATGGCGCGGATCAGGTCGGTGGGGGCGAGCTCGTCGTCCTGGATCTGCAGCAGGGCCCGCACCTCGGCCGAGACCGGGACCGTCTTGGCGGCGCGGGGGAAGACGCCGCCGCCGGCCGACAGCAGGGTGGCGTCGTAGTCGGCCCAGGACGAGCGCGGCAGGGCGAACATGCGGGCGCGTTCGGTCCAGCTCGCGGCCGGGTCGGGGTCGGGATCGAGGAATATGTGGCGGTGGTCGAAGGCGGCGACCAGCTTGATCGCCTTGGACAGCAGCATGCCGTTGCCGAACACGTCGCCGGACATGTCGCCGACGCCGATGACGGTGAAGGGCTCGGTCTGGATGTCCTTGCCGACCTCGCGGAAGTGGCGCTTGACCGCTTCCCAGGCGCCGCGGGCGGTGATGCACATGGCCTTGTGGTCGTAGCCGACCGAGCCGCCCGAGGCGAAGGCGTCGCCCAGCCAGAAGCCGTAGGATTCCGCCACCCCGTTGGCGATGTCGGAGAAGGTGGCGGTGCCCTTGTCGGCGGCCACGACCAGGTACGGGTCGTCGGCGTCGTGGGCGATCACGCCCTCGGGGCGGACGACCGCGCCGTCGGCGTCCAGGTTGTCGGTGAGGTCGAGGATGCCGGACAGGAAGCTCTTGTAGGCTTCGACCGCCTCGGCGCGGATGGCGTCAGGCCCGCCGTCGCGGGGCAGGCGCTTGGGGTAGAAGCCGCCCTTGGCGCCCACCGGCACGATCACCGCGTTCTTGACCTGCTGGGTCCGGACCAGGCCCAGGACCTCGGTGCGGAAGTCGTCGCGGCGGTCGGACCAGCGCAGGCCGCCACGGGCCACCGGCCCGAACCGGGTGTGGACCCCGTCGACCCGTCCGCCGGCCACGAACACTTCGCGGTAGGGCTTGGGGGCCGGCAGGGCGTCGACCTCCTGGCTGGCGATCTTGAAGCTGATGTAAGGCTTGGCCGCCCCGTCGGCGTCGAGCTGGTAGTAGTTGGTGCGGGTCGTCGCCCGCACCGCCTGGGCCAGCCGGCGCAGGACCCGGTCGTCGTCCAGGCTCTGGACCTGCTGCAGGGCCGCCTCGATCTCGGCGAACACCTCGTCGGCCTGGGCCTTGCGGTCGTCGAGGCTGGCGTGGACGGCGGGATCGAACTTGATGCGGAACAGGTCGAGGATCAGCCGGGCGGCGCCGGGGTGGTTGCGCAGCGCCGCCTCCTGAACCGCCTGGGAGGGGTCGAGCCCGCTCTGCTGGCGCCAGCGGGCCAGGGCCCGGACCAGGGCGGCCTCGCGCCAGGACACCCCGAGTTCGAGCACCAGGCGGTTGAAGCCGTCGCTCTCGGCCCGGCCGGTCCAGACCGCGGTGAAGGCGGCTTCGAACGGCGCCTCGATGTCGTCGAAGGCCACCGGGCGGCCGTAGGCGTCCTCCAGCAGATATTCGTGGATCCAGATGTCGGCCTCGTCGCCGGCCGGGCGCACCGAGAAGCCGGCCTCGTCGAGGCCGCGCAGGCCCATGTGCTCGACGACGGGCAGGACGTCGGAGAGCGGCGCGGGGCCGCCCTTCACATAGAGCTTGAAGCGGAACCGGGTCTCGGCGTCGTCCGGGTGGCGATAGGAGCGCACCCGCAGGGGCTCCCCCTCGCCCAGCCGGAGTTGCTCGATGGGGACGAGGTCGGCCAGGGCCTCGTCGCTCCCATAGCGGTCGCGGTAACCGGCCGAGAAGGCCTGACGGTAACGCGCGAGGGTGGGGGCCACCTCGCTTTCGGCCACGCCGCCGCCGCGGATCGCCGCCTCGAAGCGGTCGCTCCAGCTGCGCAGGGCTTCGGTGATCTCGGCCTCCAGGGCCGGCAGGTGGGGTTCGGGATGTTCGCCGGGGTCGAGGCCGACGATGACGTGCAGCCGGGCCATGGCCTCGTCGGCGAAGCGGGGATAGACCGCCGACACCCGTCCGCCCCAGGCCCGGGCCAGAATCTCAGCCGCCCGGGCGGGCGTGTCGGCGTGGTAGCTGTCGCGCGGCACGAACAGCAGGATCGACTCGAAGCGGTCGAACGGGTCCTTCCATACGAACAGCCGCACCCGGGGCCGGTCGTGGAGGTGCAGGACCCCCATCGCCGTCTTGAGCAGGCTGTCCTCGTCGATCTGGAACAGCTCGTCGCGGGGATAAGTCTCGACGATGTGGCGCAGCCGCCGCTCGGCGTGGGCGCTGGTCAGGTCGCCGGCGCGGGCCAGCACCTGTTCGACCTTGCGCCGGATCAGCGGCAGGTTGCGGACCGATTCCTCATAGGCGTCGGCGGTGAAAAGCCCGACGAAGCGGACCTCGCCGACGGGCATGCCCTCCGGCCCGAAACGGCGCACGCCGACGTAGTCGAGGTGGGTGCGGCGATGGACGCGCGTGCGCAGGTTGGACTTGGCTACGGTCACCGCCGGGGCGCCGGCCATGTAGGCGCCGATGTCGGCGGCCAGGAAGGCGGGCTCGCTTTCGAGGCGGAACACCGCGCGGCCGGGGTCGCGCAGCAGGCCCAGGCCCTCGGCGCTGTCGAACCGCGGCTCCTCGCGCAGGTATTCGCCCTTGGGGCCGCGGGGATAGTCGTAGGTGCGCGCGCCGAGGAAGACGAAGCGGTCCGCGGTCAGCCAGCGCAGGAAGGCGATGTGCTCGTCCAGGCCGTAGGGCTGGGGCGGGACCGGGGCCGCGCCCAGTTCGGCGATCGAGCGACGCATCAGCTTGAGCATGGCGTCGAAGTCGTCGACCGCGGCGTGGACGTCGGCCAGGGTCTGGGTCACCGCCTCCAGCACGGCGTCGCGCCGGTCGTCGCCGACGGGGGCCAGGGCCACCAGGATCAGGGACTGGCGCTCCGCCCGCTCGGGGGTGGCCACGACGGGGTGGACCATGGCCCGGATCTGGAGCCCGTGGGCGGCCAGTTCGCCCATGATGCTGTCGACCAGGAACGGGGTGTCGTCCTGGGCGACCTCCAGCAGGTCGAACGGCAGGGCGTCTCCTTGCGCGTCGCTCGCCCGGTGCAGCCGCACGGCCGGCTCGACGCCGGTGCGGGCCACGGCGAAACGCCAGAAGCCGGCGAGGATCGCCCCGAGGTCGGAGGTCGACAGCCCCGGCAGGTCGTCCGGTTCGAGGTGGGTTTCGGCCTGGCCGACGAAATCGCCCGCCTGGGGAGTCAGGCCGGGGAGGCCCAGGGCGTCGGCCGTCGCCTGCTGCAGGCTGGGATGTGGGCGGGCGACCGGACTCGAAGACGCTGCATCCATCGGAAGGGCTCCTCGCTTGCCGTCAGGGTAAGCTGAGCCTGGCCGTCGCCGCCAACGCCTTTTTCACCCAAGACGCGAAAGCGCCGCCGAACGGGGGGGAACGTTCGACGGCGCCGGTCCCGCCGGGGGGTGACCGGGGAACGTTTCGTGCGGCCGCCCGCCGGCTTTGGGGACGGGAAACGGGGCGGTCCGCGACCGTCGGGCGAGGGGAACGCCCGACCCGACTGAGATAGGCGCCGGCGCGGCCGCTTCCAGGCGGGGCGCCTTCACAGTTGCGTGACGATTTCCTTGGCGCGGCGCCGCTTGGGAGCTGGCAGGGCCCTTTGCGGCCGGGTCAGCATCGGTTCGGCCTCCGGGGACCCGTCGCCCGAGAGCAGGATCGCGATCCAGCGCGTCCCCGGGAACTGGGCCAGGATGATGATCCCCATCACCGTCAGCGGCGTGGACAGGAACATGCCGACGATGCCCCAGATGGCGCCCCAGAAGGCCAGGCTGAGCAGCACCACCACCGGGTCGATGTTAAGGCTGTCACGCTGCATCCGCGGCAGCACCACGTTGCCGACGACGAACAGGATGACCTGCAGGCCGCAGAACAGCACCGCCGCCGGCCACCAGGGGGTGAACTGGACCAGGGCGAACAGGGGCGGCAGGGCCGCCGCGATGAAGCCGCCGATCACCGGGATGTAGCAGACGATGAAGATCAGGAAGGCCCAGAAGGTCGCGCTGTTCAGGTGCAGGGCCGCCATCAAGGCCCAGGACAGGACCGCGATCAGGGCCCCCGTCACGGTCTGGATCCACAGGTAGCGCTCCACCCCGTTGCGGATGCGGTAGAACACCGCCGCCGCGTGCTCGCGCTCGTTGACGTCCGGATAAAGGGCGGCGGCCTTGCCGGCGAAGCCGGCCCGCGACGCCAGCAGGAAGCCGAAATAGATCATCACATAGGCAGCCCCCGAGCCGAAGGTCTGCAGGGCCGCCGCGGCGCTGCCGAGATAGCGGATCGGATTGAGCTGGTTGATCAGCTGCTGGACGGTGGGCGGCACCCGGATGTGGAAGGCGCCCGCCACCTGGGCGATCAGCTCGTTCAGCCGGGGCGCCGCGTCGAACAGCTCGGCTCCGAACCCGGCGGCGTTGGCCGCCACGGCGTAGACGGTCAGGCCGAAGCCCAGCGCGGTCAGGATCAGGGTCACGGGCAGGACGGCCCATTCCGCCAGGAAGGGCGCGTGCTTGGCCAGGGTCCGGGCGAAGCCGTCCACCATCACCATCAGGAACATGGCCAGCGCCAGGGGGGTGAGGATGCCGCGCAGCCAGAACAGCGCGTAGGCGACGGCTACCACGGCGATGATCACCGTCGAGGTGCGTGTCACCCCCTGTTTCTGGACCATTCGAGTCTCCCGCCTGCGCCCGAGCTTCAGCCGAACGTATGGGACTGCGCAAGGCTCCGCGACCTTAGGCGGTCGCACAGAGGCGGAGGCGGCGCTAGAAGGGCGCCATGTCCGACGATCCGCCCCATCCGCCGATGCGCAGCTTCGGCCGCATCCGTGGCCGCACCATCAAGCCGCGCCAGGCCGCGCTGATGGACACCCTGTTGCCGCAGATCGCCCTCGACCTGTCGGCGGGCGTTCTGGAGCCCCGCGCCCTGGCCCCGGACACGACCGAGACCTGGCTGGAGATCGGCTTCGGCGGCGGCGAGCACATGGCCGCCCAGGCCAGGCGCCGGCCCGAGGTGCTGATGCTGGGGGCCGAGCCCTTCCTCAACGGGGCCGCCAGCGCGCTGCGCCACATCGACGCCATGGGGCTGGCCAATGTGCGCCTGCACGTGGGCGACGCCCGCGACCTGGTCGCCGCCCTGCCGGACGGGGCGGTGGACCGGGTGTTCGTGCTGTTCCCCGACCCGTGGCCCAAGGCGCGCCACCATAAGCGCAGGCTGATCCAGGCCGAGACGGCCGCCGAGCTGGCGCGGGTGCTGAAGCCCGGCGGCACGCTCCGCTTCGCCACCGACGTCGGCGCCTATGCCGACTGGGCGCTGGAGCGGCTCCTCGGCGAGCCGAGGCTGCGCTGGATCGCTCAGTGTGCGGACGACTGGCGCATGGCCCCGGCCGACCACGTCACGACGCGCTACGAATCCAAGCGTCTGGGCGACATCGACCCGGTGTTCTTCGATTTCGAGCGGGTAGAGCCCTAGATTACGTCTTCTGCAGATCGAATCAGCCACCTGAAGCAAGCGTGCTGAATTCGAAAGTCTAGAATGAGTTTTGCGAGCGAATCCGCCGAACATATTCGTCGAGTGCGCTTTAGGCTGCTGGCCGTGCTCATCGGGCGCCGCCTGCGATTGACTCGATAATGGCTGGATGCTTGTCTCGCCAACTCTGGGGCGCGTTCGGGGGGCGCATGTTGCATTTGAAGGGCTTGGCCGCGCTCGCCTGCGCGGTCGTTTGTGCGCTGCTGCTCGCAGCGCCGGTCGCCGCTCAGGAAAAGTCCGGGATGAAGCCCGGATTCAACCTGGCCCCGGGTACGGCTCGGATCGTACTTATGCGGCCGACCATCAAGGTCGGCGCCCAGTCGACCGGCGGGATGTTCGAGCCCAACGCCGACTGGACCGCCCAGGGCCGCGAGAACCTCGGCCGAGCCATCGCCGAGGCGCAAGGCAAGCTAGGCAACGTCGTGGTGGCCTACGAGGAGCCGGCCGGCGGTGCGGCGGGCGCGGCGGAGTACCAGGCCCTGTTCACGACCGTGGCCAATTCGGTGATGACCTACCAGTTCTTCTCCGGCAACCGGTTGCCGACCAAGAAGCGCAAGGGCCAATTCGAGTGGGGCCTCGGCCCCGGCATCGGCAAGGTCTCTGGGCTCCAGGGCGCGGACTACGCGCTCTTCGTCTCCACCGAGGACCAGTTCGGCTCGACCGGGCGCAAGGTGCTTCAAGTGGCCGCGATCCTTGCGGTGGGCGTGGCGATCAAATCGGGCCTGCATACCGGCTATGCCGGCTTGGTCGACCTGAAGACCGGAGAGTTGGTCTGGCTGAACGCCGACGCGCAGATGGGCGGCGACGTGCGCACGCCGGAGGGTGCGGCGCGCCGCGCCGAGCAGCTGTTCAAGGGCTTCCCGGGGAGCACGCCGGCGGCGCTTCAGGTCGCCGGGCGCTGAGATGGGCAGCTCCATGATGAGAATGCGTGCGCTGGCCGCGACGGCGGCGCTGTTCGGCTTCGCTTCGGCGGCCGCCGCTGCGCCCAAGGGCGCGGACACGGCCCGGCCGCCCTATGCCCAGGCCTATGAACCGACCACGGTCGACGAGCGGGGCTTGTGGCAACAGCTGGACGACGCTGAGCGGCAGCTGCGCGATTCCAAGTTCGTGATCCTGGATCCGGCCCTGAACGACTACGTCCGCGGCGTGTTCTGCCGCACGGTCGGCGACGAGCGCTGCCGCAATGTGCGCATCTACGTCATGCGCAACCCAAACTTCAACGCCACCATGGCCCCCAACGGCATGATGGAAGTCTATTCAGGGCTGCTGCTACGGGTGAGGAACGAGGCCGAGCTGGGCGCGGTGCTGGGCCACGAATTCGGCCACTTCGAGCTCCGTCACAGCCTCAACGGCTTCAAGATGAAGCGAATCTCCACGGACATCGCGATGTGGGGCACGCTGCTGATCGCCGCCGGGGGCAACGACCCCACTCGGTTCCAGATGGGCATCCTCAGCAGAATCTTCGCCTATAACCGCAACCAAGAGAAGGAGGCCGATCTCAAGGGCCTCGAATACCTGGTGTCCTCGCCTTACCCTTCCGCCGCCGCGGCCAATGTGTGGGAACGGCTCATGGCCGAGGCCGACGCTACGGCCGCCGGCCGCAAGCAGAAGGCGCAGCACAGCTATGCGGCAGGCTTCTTCGCCGACCACCCCACCGAACTGGCCCGGGCCAAGTATCTGCGCGACGCCGCCGGCAAGGCTGGGGACGAGGGCGACCCGGCCGCCGCCGCCTATCGGAGCGCCCTCGACAAATGGCTGCCGGCTTTCCTCGACGATCAGATCAAGCTGAACGACTTCGGCGGCTCCGACTACCTGCTGCAACAGCTGGCCGGCGACGGCTGGACCCCCGACCTGCTCTACGCCAGGGCCGAGCTCTATCGCCAAAGGGCCAATCCGCGCGACTTGGTCAGCGCGGCCCAGTTCTACCAGGAAGCCATCGACAAGGGTTACGCCGGCGCCGAGGCGCGGCGGGGCCTGGGTCTCGCCCTGATCCGCAGCCAGCAGGGCGAACAGGGGCGCACGGCGCTTCGCGAATACCTGCGCATGAAGCCCGACGCCCCGGATGCGTCGCTCATCTCCACCCTCGTCGCCGACTGAGGAACCCTATGCGCGCCAAGTTCGCCGCCGTCCTGACCGTCGCCGCCCCCATCGTCGCTATTTGGGCGGCCTCTCCGGCGCTCGCCGGCAACAGCCTGATCGCCCCCGGCAAGAAGGCCGCCGTCGCCCGCTCCACCCTGTCTGTCACGCCGTCGTCGGAGTGGAACAAAATGGGCGCGCGCCCCGGCCGCAACAGCGAGACCTGGACGCTGGACGGCGACGGGCTGAACGACGTCACCTTCTACGGCGGCGTGGGCGATGGCCAGACTCTGTTCAAAGAGGTCGACAAGGCCAATCGGCCCTTGCCGCGGGTCTCCTCGACCATGCTCGTCACCGATATCCCGACCCTTTTGGAGAACAGCTACCGGATCGCGCTGGGCACGTCGTTGATCAGCATCGACGCGATCGAGCCGACCAGCTTCGCAGGCGAGAAGGGGGTGCGCTTCACTTACAGCTTCACCAAGCAGGACGAAGAGGTGCGCCGGCGCGGCGAGGCGCGGGCGGCGATGGTGAAGGGCAAGCTGTACATGATCACCTACGAGGCGCCGGCCCTGCACTACTTCGACCGGTCCCTCACTGCGGCGCGCGAGCTAGCCGACAGCGCCAAGTTCTAAGCGGGGGCGACGATTAGAAGGCTTCTGACCTCAGCCGCTCGTGGCGCGCCTTGGCGGCTGAGTGTCCAGACGACCTATCCGCCGTTCACAGCCACCGCGAGCGCCCGGCCGACGTCGTCGTGGCTGAAGGGCTTCTGCAGGGTCGGGCGCGAGCGCCAGGCTTCGGGAAGGCCGCCGGCGCCGTAGCCGGTGGCGAAGACGAAGGGGCAGCCCCGCGCCGTCAGGGCTTCGGCCACCGGGAAGATCGGCTCGCCGCCCAGGTTCACGTCCAGTATGGCGGCGTCCAGGACCAGGGCGTCGTCGGCGATCAGCTCCAGCGCCTGGCCGATGCGGCTGGCGGTGGCGACGATCTCGCAGCCGTGGTCGGACAGCATGTCCTCGAGCAGCATGGAAACCAGCGCCTCGTCCTCGACGACGAGCACGCGCAGCCCCTGCAGGGTCGCGGCCTGCTGTTCGCTCATGCGGTCCACTCCAAAGCCCGGCGGCCAGTGTCCTTCGCCGAGGGCGCCGGCGCAAGGCGGTTGGCTCACACCGTCCGTCAAGGGGCTGACAAAGGCAAAAGCGGGGTCTATATAACGGGTCACATCGATCGATCAGCGCTGGATGGCGCTTATCGGCGGCGGTCCGCGAGGGCCTGCCGCTTTTTTATTGCTTCGGACCCGAGCCCAAGTGCGCGCGAAGACCCCTGAGGACCGCCAGCTTCTGGACCTGCTCGACCCGGTCGCCGCCGCCGCCGGCTACGAGATCGTCCGGCTGCGCCTGATGGGCGGCGCCAAGTCCGGCCGCACCTTGCAGATTATGGCCGAGCGGCCCGACGGCGAGATGGTGGTCGAGGACTGCGCGACCCTCAGCCGGGCCCTGTCGGGGGTGCTGGACGCCGCCGACCCGGTGTCGGGCGACTACCGGCTGGAGGTGTCCTCCCCCGGGGTCGACCGGCCCCTGACCCGGCTGAAGGATTTCGTCGCCTACGAGGGCTACGAGGCCAAGCTCGAGCTCGACCGCCTCGCCGACAACCGCAAGCGCTTCAGGGGCGAGCTGGCGGGGGTCGAGGGCGACCTGGTCCAGATCGACCTGGAAGGGGACGACGACACCACCGTCCAGATCCCCTTCGGCTGGATAACCGAGGCCAAACTGGTCCTGAACGACAAGCTGCTGAAACGCGGCGCCGAGATGCGCGCCGCCCGTCTAGAAACCGATTTGCCCGACGAAGAGGAGGATGCCTGATGGCCGTCACCGGAATCAGCGCCAACCGGCTGGAACTGCTGCAGATCGCCGACGCGGTCGCCCGAGAGAAGGCGATCGACAAGGAGATCGTCATCGAGGCCATCGAGGAGGCGATCACCAAGGGCGCCCGCTCGCGCTACGGCGCCGAGCACGACATCCGCGCCAAGATCGACACCAGGACCGGCGAGATGACCCTGACACGGGTGGTCGAGGTGGTCCCTGACGACTTCCCGATGGAGGGCGAGTTCGGCAAGCAGACCCTGTCCGACGCCCTGGCCCGCGACAAAGAGGCCTTCGTCGGCAAGACCTATTCCGAAATCCTGCCGCCCTTCGAGTTCGGCCGGGTCCAGACCCAGATGGCCCGCCAGGTCGTGACCCATAAGGTCCGCGAGGCCGAGCGCGAGCGCCAGTTCGAGGAGTTCAAGGACCGCACCGGCGAAGTCGTCAACGGCACGGTCAAGCGGGTCGAGTACGGCAACACCATCGTCGACCTGGGTCGCGGCGAAGGCATCATGCGCCGCGACCAGTCGATCCCGCGCGAGAACTTCAACATCGGCGACCGCATCCGCTGCTACATCTACGACGTGCGGCGCGAGACCAAGGGCCCGCAGATCATGCTCAGCCGGGCCCACCCCGGCTTCATGGCCAAGCTGTTCGCCCAGGAAGTGCCGGAGGTTTACGACGGGGTCATCGAAATCCGCGCCGTGGCCCGCGACCCGGGCAGCCGCGCCAAGATGGCGGTGCTCTCCAACGAAAGCTCGATCGACCCCGTCGGCGCCTGCGTCGGCATGAGGGGCAGCCGCGTGCAGGCGGTGGTGGCCGAACTGCAGGGCGAGAAGATCGACATCATCCAGTGGAGCCCGGACGAGCCCACCTTCATCGTCAACGCGTTGGCTCCGGCGGAAGTCACCAAGGTGGTGCTGGACGAGGAAGACGAGCGGGTCGAGGTGGTGGTGCCCGACGAGCAGCTGTCCCTGGCCATCGGCCGCCGCGGCCAGAACGTGCGCCTGGCCTCCCAGCTGACCGGCTGGCAGATCGACATCATGACCGAAAGCCAGGAGAGCGAGCGCCGCCAGCGCGAGTTCTCGGAGCGCACAGTCCTGTTCCAGGAGGCCCTGGACGTGGACGAGGTGATCGCCCAGCTGCTGGTTACCGAGGGCTTCGCCGCGGTCGAGGACATCGCCTACGTCGAGGAGGACGAACTGGCCTCGATCGAGGGCTTCGACGAGGACACCGCCGTCGAGCTGCAGACCCGGGCGCGCGAACACTTGGAGCGTGAGGCCGCCGAGCTGGACGCCAAGCGCCGTGAGCTGGGGGTCGAGGATGGGGTGCTGGAGATCGAGGGCGTGACCCTGCCGATGGCCGTGGCGCTCGGCGAGGCCGGGGTGAAGACGGTCGAGGATTTGGCCGACCTGGCCACCGATGAAATCCGCGGCGCCTTCGAGAGCAAGAACGGCGAGCGGGTGCGGGTGCCCGGCGCGCTGGAGAGCTTCAACCTCGCCACCGAGGACGCCGAACGCCTGATCCTGCGGGCCCGCATCGCCGCAGGCTGGATCGAAGCCGACCCCGAGCCCGCGGCGGAGGAAGACGAAGCGGTTGAGGGCGAAGAGGGCGAGGCCGTCGAGGCTGAAGCCGAAGCCGTCGAAGCTGAAGCCGAACCGGAAGCCAAGCCGGAAGAGGTTTAGGCGCGGCAGACCCTGCGGGACCGAAAGCCTCGTCCTGAACTTGTCGAAGGACGAGGCCGCGGCAGGCGGTCGGCCGCTGCTAACCCCGTCCCGTCGAGCCGAAGCCGCCGGCGCCGCGGTCGGTGTCGTCCAGGGTGTCGGCCTCCACCCAGACCGCCCGGGTCACCGGCGCGATCAGCATCTGGGCGATGCGTTCGCCGCGCTTGATCTCGAAGGCCACATCCCCGTGGTTGATCAGGATCACCTGCACCTCGCCGCGATAGTCGTGGTCGATGGTGCCCGGGGCGTTGAGGCAGGTGACCCCGTGCTTGGCGGCCAGCCCCGAGCGCGGCCGCACCTGGGCCTCGAACCCCTCGGGCAGGGCGATGGCGAAGCCGGTGGGGACCATGGCTCTCTGGCCCGGGGCAAGAATGACGGGTTGCCCCTCGGGAACCGCCGCGTGCAGATCCATCCCCGCTGCGCCGGCGGTCTGGTAGGCCGGCAGCGGCAGGCCTTCGGCATGGGCAAGGCGGCGGATGCGCACGTCCACGGTCATCTCAGGTCCAATCCTTGTCGATCAATTCAGGGCGGCGGCGATCCGCTCGGCTAGCCGGCGCGCCACGTCGGTCTTGCTGGCCTTGGGCCACGGCTCCGCGCCCGTCGAGGTCACGAGACAGACGGTGTTGTCCGCCCCGCCCATGACGCCGGTCAGGGTGACGTCGTTGGCGACGATCCAGTCGCAGCCTTTGCTGGCCAGCTTGGCCCGGGCGTTGGCTGTGAGGTCGCCGGTCTCGGCGGCGAAACCCACCACCAGCCGCGGGCGGCGGGGGCCGGGAGCGGCGATCCGGGCCAGGATGTCGGGGTTCTCCACCAGGCGCAGGGGTGCGGGCGGCGCGCCCGCCTTCTTCAGCTTGGATCCGGCGGCGGCCTCGGGCCGCCAGTCGGCCACGGCGGCGACGAAGACGGCGGCGTCGGCCGGCAGGGCCGCCTCGCAGGCGGCCAGCATCTGGTCGGCGGTCCCCACCTCGACGCGGGTCAAGCCAGGCGGGGCGGGCAGGGCGGTGGGGCCGGAGACCAGCGTCACTTCGGCCCCCAGCCGCGCCAGGGCCTGCGCGATCGCGTAGCCCTGGCGGCCGCTGGAGTGGTTGGACAGGTAGCGCACCGGGTCGATCGGCTCGACCGTCGGGCCGGCGGTGACCAGGACCCGCTTGCCGGCCAGGGGCCGAGCGGCGGGGCCGTCCAGGGCGGCCAGTATGGCGTCGAGGATGGCGGGGGGCTCGGCCATGCGTCCCGGCCCGAACTCGCCGCAGGCCATCTCGCCCTCGTCGGGGCCGACGAACGTCACCCCGTCCTGCGCCAGGCGGGCGCGGTTGCGCTCGGTCGCGGCGTGCAGCCACATCCGCACGTTCATCGCCGGCGCCATCAGCACCGGCTTGTCGGTGGCCAGAAGGACGGTCGAGGCCAGGTCGCCGGCCAGCCCGCCGGCCGCCTTGGCCATCAGGTCGGCGGTGGCCGGGGCGACCACCACCAGGTCGGCCGAGCGCGACAGCTCGATATGGCCCATCTGGGCCTCGTCGGTGAGCGAGAACAGGTCCTGGTGGACCGGGGCCTCGGTCAGGGCCGCCAGGGACAGGGGGGTGACGAACTCGGCCCCGGCGCGGGTAAGCACCGCGCGCACGCCGACGCCGGCCTTGCGCAACAGGCGCACCAGCTCCAGCGCCTTGTAGGCCGCCACGCCGCCGCCCACGATCAGAAGAACCCGCCTTTGCGACATGGCTTGTCATAGCTTCGCCGGGGGGACTCGACAAACGCCCGATCTTGCGTTCTTTATTTGTTCCGCAAAGCGATTGACGGGAGGTTGCAGTGAAACAGCGTTCATTCCTGTTGGCGACGGCGAGCGTGGTCCTGGGCCTGTCGGCCCTGGCGGGGTGCGACGACCGGCTGGCGATGCAGCCGGCCCGCGACCACCGCTCCGTCGAGCTGGCGTCAGAACCGAACGGGAGCGCCCCGGCCGCTCGGGCCGACCCGGCGGCGGCCGACCGTGGGGTGCGGCCGCAGCGGATCTCCGCCCCCGTTCCCCTAGTGCAGGGCAAGCCGATATGGGCCGACAACCGCAACCACACCGCCGAGGAGAACGTCCAGTACCAATACGAGCACCACGGCTCGGAGCTGGGCGCCCGCGACGCCGACGACTTCGTCGCCAAGGCCCACCGCTTCGTCAATTCGCCGCCCGCCGGGGTCAAGACCCTGACCCGCGCCAATGGCGACACCTTGTTGTTCGACCCCAAATCCAAGCTGTTCGGCGTGGTCCGCAGCGACGGGGCGCCGCGCACGGTGTTCAAGCCCGAGACGGGACAGGCCTATTGGGACCAGCAGGTCGCCGCCGAGGCCAAGCGCGCCCCCGCCCGGCGCACCGCCCGCCAGGGTTCGGACGACCAGGGATAGGGCGTTTTGCCCCGCCCCCTTTGCGGAAGGGGTTAGCCCAGGGTGACGGCCAGGGCCGCCACTGCCGCCGCGAGGGCGAGGATCGCGAACACCAGGGCCGTGCGCCCGCCGGCCGCGGGCTTGACCGCCACCACCGTGGCCGGGGGGCCGTCGGCCAGGCGGGCGAGGCCTTCCAGGGCCCTGCGGCCGCTGTCCATCAGGTCGCGGGCCCGCGCCAGGGGGGAAAGCTCGCGGGCGATCCAGCGTTCGACGATGGGCCGGGCCGCAGCCCAGATGTCATTGTCCGGGTCGATGCGGCGGGCGACGCCTTCCACCGTGACCATGGTCTTCTGCAACAGGACCAACTCGGGCCGCAGGTGCATGTCGAACAGGCCGGTGATCTCGAACAGCTGGCCGAGCAGCCGGCCCATGGAGATGGCGTCGGCCTGGCGCCCGACGATGGGCTCGCCCACGGCGCGCAGGGCCTGGGCGAAGTCGTCGATGTTGTGGGACTTGGGCACGTAGCCGGCCTCGAAATGCACCTCGGCGATGCGGCGGTAGTCCCGGCGCAGGAAGCCCCACAGGATTTCGGCCAGGAACTTCCGCTCGGCCGGGCCGAGCCGGCCGACGATGCCGAAGTCCACCGCGTGCAACTGGGCCGGCGCCTCGACGAACAGGTTTCCCTCGTGCAGGTCGGCGTGGAAGACGCCGTGGTCGAGGGCCTGGGCCAGGAAGGCGCGGATGACGTTGTCGGCCAGGGTTGGGCGGTCGAGGCCCGGCAGCGCCAGGGCTTCGGGAGAGGACAGGGCCACGCCCCGGACCCATTCAAGGGTCAGGAAGCGGCGTCCCACCCCCTCCCACACCACGGCCGGGGCGCGCATGTAGTTGTCCCGGGCCATCACCTCGGCCAGTTCGCTGGCGGCGGCGGCCTCCAGCCGCATGTCCAGCTCCAGCTCCATCGAGCGGGCCACGGCGCCGACGAAGGCGCGGGGCTCCAGCCGCTTCAGCTGCGGGGCCAGCCGTTCGACGAGGCTGGCGCTCAGGCGCATCGCCCCGATGTCGGCGTAGACCCGCCGCTCCACCCCGGGACGCAGCACCTTCACCGCCACCCGCCGTCCGTCGTGCAAGGTCGCCAGGTGGGCCTGGGCCAGGGAGGCCGCCGCGATCGCCGGCTCGAAGCTGGCGTAGAGGCCGGCCACGGGTCGGCCCAGCCCTGCTTCGACTTCCTTCAGGGCCAGCTCCGTCGGGAAGGGGGCCAGCCGGTCCTTCAAGTGGCCGAGGTCCTGGGCGAAGGTCAGGCCGAAGATGTCGGCGCGGGTGGACAGGAGCTGGCCGACCTTGATCGCCACCGGCCCCAGCGTCTCGAACGCGCGGGCCAGCCGCTCGCCGGGCCGGCCGCGCCGGGCCTGCGGACCGGAGAACAGTCGCAGCAGACCGGCGGCGAACCGGGCGGACGGCGGCAGGAGCGGGGCGATCTCCCGCGGCGCCAGGGCGTCGTGGCGGACCAGGACCCAGCCGGCGGCCACCAGGCGGGCGGCGGACGAGATCGGACCGGGCATGGCCGCTAGATCGCCCAGCCATGGTGCAGGGCCGCCACCCCGCCGGTGAAGTTGGTGAAGCCCGCCCGGCCGAAGCCGGCCTGTTCGATCAGCCGAACGAAGCTGTGCTGGTCGGGGAAGCGGCGGATGCTCTCGACCAGATACTGGTAGGACGCCCGGTCCTTGGCCACCCACTCGCCGATGCGCGGGATGACGTTGAAGGAATAGGCGTCGTAGGCCTTGGCCAGCGCCGGCGACGGCGGCCGGGAGAACTCCAGGCACAGGAAGCGGCCGCCGGGCTTGAGCACCCGCCGGGCCTCCCGCAGGGCTGCGGAGATGTCGGTGACGTTGCGAATGCCGAAGGCGATGACATAGGCGTCGGCGCTGGCGTCGCGCAGGGGAAGGGCTTGTGCGTCGCCCACCGACCAGGCGATGGCCGCGTCGAGGCCGCGGGTGCGGCCGGCGGCGACCATCTCGGCGTTGTAGTCCACCACCAGGATGCGCGGGTCGGCCCCGCCGCGGCGCGCCTGCGCGCCCCGGGCCAGCCTGGCCAGGCGGTCGGCGACGTCGCCGGTGCCGCCGGCGCAATCGACGATGGTCTCGCCTGGTTGCGGGTTCAGCCGGGCGGCGGTCATGTCCTTCCACAGCCGGTGGACGCCTGCGCTCATCAGGTCGTTCATCAGGTCGTAGCGGCTCGCCACCCGGTCGAACACGCCGCGGACAAGGCGAGGTTTTTCCGCGGGATCGACCTCCCGGAACCCGAAACTGGCGCGCGGTTCGCTCATGGGGCCATGCCTTAGAGGAAAACCGGCGGCGAGGCACGCCTAGCCTTGCGCGCCGGCGCGGCCTATCTCCGCGCCATGCCCGAGCTTCCCGAGGTCGAGACCGTCCGCCGTGGCCTGGCCCCGCACCTGGAGGGGGCGCGGCTGACCCGGGTGGAGCAGCGCCGGCCGGACCTGCGCTTTCCCCTGCCCGAACGGTTCGTCGAGCGCCTCACCGGGGCCACGGTCCAGGCCCTGGAGCGGCGGGCCAAGTACCTGCGCGCCCGCCTCGACACCGGCGAAACCCTGGTGATCCACCTCGGCATGACCGGACGCTTCCTGGTCGAGGCGCCGGACCCCGACCTCCCCGGCCGCTTCCACCACGCCGCCGGCGAAGACCCGAAGCACACCCACGTGGTCTTCCACACCGACGGGGGCGCGCGGATCGCCTTCAACGACGCAAGGCGCTTCGGCTTCATGGACCTGATCCCCACGGACCGGCTGGAGACCCACCCATGGTTCGCCGGCCTGGGGCCGGAGCCCCTGGGGAACGGCTTCGACGAAACAGGGCTGGCGGCGGCCTTCGGCGGGAGGAAGCAGAACGTGAAGGTCACCCTGCTCGACCAGCGCGTGGTGGCGGGACTCGGCAACATCTACGTCTGCGAGGCCCTGTACCGGGCTCGCATCGATCCCCGGCGCCCTGCCGGCAAGATCGGGCCGAAGGAACTGACCCGGCTGGTCGGCGCCGTCCGCACGGTGCTGGAGGCGGCGATCCGCGCCGGCGGCTCGACCCTGCGCGACTATCGCAACGCCGATGGCGACCTGGGCTATTTCCAGCACGACTTCCGGGTCTATGGGCGCGAGGGCGAGCCCTGCCCGGGGGCGGGGTGCGGCGTGATCGAGCGTATCGTCCAGGGTGGTCGCTCCACGTTCTTCTGCCCCGCCTGCCAGCGCTGAAAAGCCTAAGCTGGCCCCATGCGAATCACCGGCCTTGCGAAACTGGGCGTCCTGGCGGCCGCGGCCCTGGCGTGGCTGGGAACGGTCGCTCCGGCCGGCGCCGAACCGCCGGTCTGGCGCATCCACAAGGGCGGGGCCGAGGTGATCCTGTTCGGCTCGGTCCATTTGCTGAACCCCGGCCAGCCGTGGGAGACGCCGCGGCTGATGGGCGAGCTGGCCCAGGCCCAGTCGGTCTGGTTCGAGATTCCCTTCGACGGCGCCAGCCGCGCCGGCGCCGAGGCCCTGGTGGCCCGGCTCGGCAAGCTGCCCAAGGGCAAGACCCTGACGCCCCTGCTGTCGCCCGTGGGGCGCGCGCGGCTGGCGCGGGTGACGGCGGCCCTGGGCGTGCCGGCCGCTGCGCTGGAGCCGCTGCGTCCCTGGTTCGCCGAGGTGACCCTGACGGTGACGTTCCTCCAGGCCCGCGGCGCGACCCAGGGCGCCGGCGTGGAGGAGACTCTGGCCGCGCTCGCCCCCGCCACGGCACAGCGGCGGGCGTTCGAGACGCCCGAGGAGCAGGTGGCGCTTCTGGCCGGCGCCGGCCAGGCCGAACAGGTCGCCTCGCTCGAAGAGACCCTGCGCCAGATCGAGGACGAGCCGGCCGCCTTCGACGTGCTGCAGAAGGCCTGGGTCGATGGGGATGTCGCCGCCATCGTCCGCGAAGGGGTCGCGCCGATGCGGCGTGCAACCCCCGGGCTCTATCGGCGATTGGTGGTGCAGAGGAACCGGCGCTGGGCCGATCGGATAGAGCGCTTGCTCAAAACCCCGGAACGGGCCTTCATCGTCGTCGGGGTGGGCCACCTGGTCGGACCCGACAGCGTGCCGGCCTTGCTGCGCCGACGCGGCGTCGCGGTGGAGGGACCATGAGGAAACGGACGACGGTGAAACTGCAGCGGGTCCGCGTCGAACGGCGCGAGCGGCGCGGCCGGCCGGTGCGCACGGCCGCCCTGGGCATGGTGGCGGTGGGCGTGGGCCTGCTGGCCATCGCCCTATGGTCGGCCGAGCGGGCGCAAGCCGCCACCGCCACGGCGGGGCGGGGCGCAGAATTCTCCACCTACATCGACGACCTGCCGATCATGCCGGGGCTGAGCGAGAACGACGAGGGCTACGCCTTCGACCTGTTCCAGGGCGGACGGCTGGCCGAGGCGCGCCTGGCCGGGGACGCGGAAGCCGCGGTCGTGCGCGGCTTCTACGCGGCGACCCTGGCCCAGCTCGGCTGGAAGGCCTCCGACACCGAGCCCTACGTCTACCGCCGCGGCCGCGAGCGGTTGATCTTCCTGGTCGAGCCCCGCCGCCCGCGTCAGGGCCAGCGGACGGCCAGGGGCCTGGAGGCGGTGTTCGTCATCACCCCCGACACCCAGGGGCCCGCGCCCCAGGTCGGAAGCGCCCAGCCGTGACCCAGGCCTACACCTGCCTGAAGCTGGAGCGGGACGGGGCGGTCGCCCTGATCCGCCTGGACCGGCCAGAGGCGCTGAACGCGCTCTCGGACACCCTGATGA
The DNA here is from genome assembly GCA_035493215.1 of Caulobacteraceae bacterium. Taxonomy (GTDB): domain Bacteria; phylum Pseudomonadota; class Alphaproteobacteria; order Caulobacterales; family Caulobacteraceae; genus NCED01. The sequence continues at coordinate 18,512 of DATJIO010000018.1, read as the reverse complement.
ACGAGCTGACGGCGGTGCTGGACGCCCTGGAAGCCGACGACGGCGTCGGCTGCATCGTCCTGACGGGTTCGGAGAAGGCCTTCGCCGCCGGCGCCGACATCAAGGAGATGGCGGGAAAGACCTACGCCGAGGCCTATCGCCAGGATTTCATCACGCGCAACTGGGAGCGCACCGCCCGTTGCCGCAAGCCGACCGTCGCCGCGGTGGCGGGCTACGCCCTGGGCGGCGGTTGCGAGCTCGCCATGATGTGCGACTTCATCCTGGCGGCGGAGAACGCCCGCTTCGGCCAGCCGGAGATCAATATCGGCGTCGTACCCGGCGCCGGCGGCACCCAGCGGCTGACCCGGGCGCTGGGCAAGGCCAAGGCCATGGAGATGGTGCTGACCGGCCGGATGATCGACGCGGCCGAGGCCGAACGTTGCGGCCTGGTCTCGCGGGTGGTTCCCGCCGCCGAGCTGATCCCCGAGGCGATCAGGACGGCCAAGGCCATCGCCGCCCAGTCGCCGATCGCGGCGATGATGGCCAAGGAGCTGGTCAACGCGGCCTTCGAGACCCCGCTTTCCCAAGGGGTGGCGATGGAACGGCGGCTGTTCCAGTCCCTGTTCGGGCTGGAGGACCAGAAGGAGGGCATGGCCGCCTTCGTGGAAAAACGGAAGGCGGTCTTCAAGGGCCGCTGACGGTCAGCCGGTAAGCGGGCCCTGGGCGGCGTCCTGTTCGTCGCCGCGGCCGGGCCGCCAGCGGGCCCCCACCAGGGCGCGGCGGGTCTCGGCCAGCGCGACCTGGCTGCTGCGGCCGACGGCCTCCTCGCCGACCATCACCGCGATGCGAAGGTCCAGGCGCGCCTGCGCCAAGCCGGGCATGAACCGCGCGGCGTCGGCGATCGCGTCCTCGATCGCCTTTTCGGTGGCGCACAGGCGATCCGCCACCCCGGGGGGTAGATGTACCTTGTCCATCAACTCACACTCTAGGTTGTAAGTTGGCGTAAACAAAATCCTAACGTGAACGCTAGGGGTTAGGTTGCCGCTGCGCGCCCTTGTCGCAACCGCAAAGCTTCATTTGCGCCGCCGGTTGCGGTTGCGTTCCCGTGAGATCTGCCGTCGAAGCGAAACATTAGGACTCCAGGACTAATGTCGGAGCGTACAGGCGCCGATCCGGGCGCGCCCTTTCGACAACCGGCTGGTCCGTGAGCGCTGCAGTCTCCAAACCCGCTTCGACGCGCCCCGGCCTCTCGTTCCAGACCCGCATCACGGCGGTGGCCATGATCACGGCGGTGACCGTGCTGGTTGCGGCCTGCGCAGCCTTCATCGCCGAGCAGTGGCGCGCCGAACAAACGGCTCAGAGCGACCAGCAGACGGTGGTGGCGGAGGTGTTCGCCGCCGGCCCGACCGCTGCGGCGGGGTTCCGCGACCCGAACAAGGCCGACGCGGGCCTGGCCCGCCTCCAGGCGCGTTACCCCGCCCTCGCCGCCGTCTACTTGCTCGATCTGCGCGGCAAGGTGGTGGGACGTTACGGGGCGGCCGATCCCGCCGCGTCCAGAGCCGCCGGGCTGGCGGAGGCCCGGGCCCCGGTCCGGATCGACGGTCGCGCGGTGGGCGAGATCGTCACCTTCAACCTGCCGCATTCGGTCTGGGCCATCCTGCCCCGCTACCTGGCCCTGGCTGCGGCCCTGTTCTTCGCCGCGGGGGGCCTGGCCCTGGTCCTCGGCCGGTGGCTGGCGGGCCGGGTGACCGACCCGGTCAACCGGCTGTCGCAGGCGATGCAGGCGGTGGCCGACAGCGGCGACTTCGCCCAGCGGGTGGAGCGGGCCGATGACGACGAGCTCGGCCGCCTGACCGACAGCTTCAATGGACTGCTGTCCAAGCTGAACCACAATGACCAGGCCCTGCGGCGAACCATGTCCGAGCTGGTTGACGCCCGCGACAGCGCCCAATCGGCCAACCGCCTCAAGTCGCAGTTCCTGGCCAATATGAGCCACGAGATCAGGACCCCTCTCAACGGGCTGCTGGCCATGACCCAGGTGATGGCGCTCGAGCCCATGGGCGAGACCCAACGCGGGCGCCTCGACATCATCCGCCAGTCCGGCGAGGCCCTGCTGGGTATCCTCAACGACATCCTGGACGTCTCCAAGATCGAAGCCGGCAAGCTGGAGCTGGAGGTCGGCCCCTTCGACGTCGAGACCGCCTTCCGCACCGCCCACGACGCCTTCGCCCCGGTCGCCGACAGGAAGGGCGTCGCCCTCGCCCTGGACGTCGGCGCGACGGCGGCCGGCCGGCGCCTGGGCGATGCGGCGCGCCTGGGCCAGATCGTCAACAACCTGGTCTCCAACGCGCTGAAGTTCACCCATGCTGGGGAGGTCCGGATCGCCGTCGACGGCCTGGGCGAGGACGGCGGCGACGGCATCCGTGTCCGCGTCAGCGACACCGGCATCGGCATATCCCCCGAAGCCGCGCCGCTGCTGTTCCAGCGATTCACCCAGGCCGACAGCTCCACCACCCGCCGCTTCGGCGGCGCCGGCCTCGGGCTGGCGATCTGCCAGGAGCTGGCCCAACTGATGGGGGGGCGTATCGGGCTGGAGAGCCGCGAGGGCCAGGGCTCGACCTTCGAGGTCGAACTGCCCCTGCCCCGGATCGCCGCCCCCGTCGCTGCGGCCGTGTCCGCCGAGCCTCCCCGCTTCGAGGCCGAGGACCGCCTGATGCGGGTGCTGGCGGCTGAGGACAACGCCACCAATCAGCTGGTGCTGACGACGGTGATGGACGTCTTCGGGGTGGACCTGACCCTGGTGGGCGACGGCCGCCAGGCCGTGGACGCCTGGCGTGACGGCGACTTCGACCTGATCCTGATGGATATCCAGATGCCGGAGATGGACGGCCTGACCGCCACCCGCAACATCCGCGCCGCCGAGGCCCAGGCCAATCGCAAGCGCGTACCGATCATAGCCCTGTCGGCCCACGCCATGACCCACCAGGTCCAGGAGTACCTCTCCGCCGGGGTCGACCTGCACGTCCCCAAGCCGATCGAGCTGCCCAAGCTGCGGGCGGCTATGGCCCAAGCGCTCGCCCTGGACGCCGAAGCCGGCGCCGGCGCGGCTGCGGCCTAAGCAAACGGTTTAGCCGTGGTTTACCCTCTTTGCCCTAGGATCGGGGCTGTTGCATAAGCCCGAAGGGGCCCGGAGCCGGTATGACCCGCATACTTCTCGCCGAAGACGACGATTCCCTTCGCGGCTTCCTGGCCCGGGCGCTGGAGAAGGCGGGCTACCAGGTGCGCTCCTGCCCCGACGGGGAGAGCGCCATCGAAGCCCTGGACGACGGCCCCTACGACCTGCTGCTGACCGACATCGTCATGCCCGGGGTGGACGGGATCGAGGTGGCGCGCGAGGCCGCCTCGCGGACGCCGGCGCTGCGGATCATGTTCATCACCGGTTTCGCCGCCGTGGCGCTCTCGGCCGGCGCCCGCGCGCCTGCGGGGGCCAAGATCCTGTCCAAGCCCGTCCACCTGCGCGAGATCGTCTCGGAAGTGGAACGGATGATCGCCGCCTGAAGCCCCGCTTGCCCTCAGGGGCGGGGGCGTATTATACCCCGCGTCCCGAGGCGGATGCGTAGCTCAGCGGGAGAGCACCTCGTTGACATCGAGGGGGTCGCTGGTTCGATCCCAGCCGCGTCCACCATTCTTTTCAAAGCGCTTAGCGGCGGGCTGTCGCGGCGCTTTCCGGAAACTTTCCATAATCGGCAAAGATCGCCGGCCTCGGCCCCACCAGAAGGGGCCGGGGCGGGGCTTCAACAGCCGGCGATCGAACGCTAACTGCGACCACGGTGGGGTTTGGTGCCGGCGGCATGATGGTCGGGGCGCTCCTGTTTTCCCCGGCAGCGATCCTGGGAGCGCAGCGGCGACCTTCGTGCCGATGGCGAAGGTCAAGCGATCCGCATGGCGGACGCGGAGCGCATCCCTACATCCGCAGGCCCCGGAGCCCGGCACGAGCGTCAGCGGGGTCGAGACCTGGCCATTCACGCCAGCAATGAAATGGTAGACGAAGAGCTACCGGCTCCTAATCCGCTCAACGCTATAGAGGGTCCGGAGCTGGATATTCGCTAACGGGGTGGACATGGCGTAACGCCCCTTGACCCGAGGCCGAGTGTGGTCGAATGTACAGGCCTGCACCAGCATTTAGTTGATTAGTCGCCTATCATGCACAGACCTGGACCAGTCGGCCCATTTATTGGCGCCGCCGAAGTTGGTTCCACCGTTTCGGGGACGCCCTGCCTTCTGTCGCACCCGCCTAACATACAATAGAATAATCACGCATATGCTCGCAGCGACCAAGTTGCGCGCTTAGTAAAAAAATGGGGAAGAAACAATGAAGTCGAATGAACGGTTTGCCGTCGCGTTGTTCGGTGGCATCAGCGCCTTTGCGCTCGCCACGTCTGTGCTCGCGCAAGAAGCCACCTCTCAAGAACTCGAGTCGGTCGTAGTCACGGCGACCCGCATCCAGACCAACGGCTATACCCAGCCGACGCCGGTCACCGTGGCGCCCATCGCCCAACTCCAGCAAACGACCCCGAGCAACATCCCCGACGCCTTGAACAAGCTGCCCCAGTTCTCGGGTTCGACCCAGGCGGCGGGCAACAGCAACAGCGGCGGCCCCAGCAACGTCTACACCGGCAACTTCCTCAACCTGCGGAACATGGGCGCCATCCGCACCCTGATCCTCCTCGATGGGCGACGAGTGCCCTCGACCTCGGTCAGCGGCCAGACCGACACCAACACCATCCCGCAGATGCTGGTCCAGCGTGTGGACGTGGTGACCGGCGGCGCTTCGGCCGTCTACGGCTCCGACGCCGTGACCGGCGTGGCGAACTTCGTTCTCGACACCCGCTTCACCGGCCTCAAGGTGCAGGTCCAGGACGGGATCTCGGATCGCGGCGACGTGCCCTCGTTCAAGTTCGGCGTCGCCGCCGGGGGCAAGGTGTTCGACCGTGGCCACTTCATCTTCAGCGCCGAGCACTACCAGAACGCCGGCCTGAAGCGGGCCGGAGACCGGGACTTCACCAACCAGCAGATGGTCGCCTTGGGCGCGGGAACCGCGGCGAGCCCATACGTCACCGCGACCGGCGCGCGAATCTCCACCAGCACGCTCGGCGGTCTGGTGACCAGCGGCCCGTTCGCCGGCCAGCAGTTCGTCGGAACCGGCACGCTCGCCCCGTTCAACCCTGGCACGCCCACCCAGAACACCGGCATCGCGATCGGCGGGGACGGCGCGTACATCTATGACGCGGCGGCGGGCAACGCCCTGCGGACCGACCAGGTGTTCGGCCGCTTCCAGTACGACTTCGACAACGACACCAGCGGCTTCGTGCAGCTGAGCTGGACCGAAGGCGGCACCAGCCACTACTTCCGCAACACCATCCCCGACCAGGCCCTGACCATCTTCAGCGGCAACGCCTACCTGCCCGCCAGCGCCCAGGCCGCTCTGACGGCGGGCAACACGGCCAGCTTCGTCCTGTCGCGCAACCCGCGGGACATCGGGCTGCCATCGTACCTCGACCAGCTCACGACCTCGACGACCTTCACGACGGGCCTGAAGGGCAAGGTTTTCGGCGACTTCAAATGGGACGCCTACTACACCCATGGCGAATCCCGGGTGCGGTCGCGCCGGACGAACAACCTCAACTGGTCGCGCTTCTTTGCGGCCCTGGACGCCGTACGCGACCCCGGCGGGAACATCGTCTGTCGGGTGACCCTGACCAATCCCGGCGTCTATCCCGGGTGCGCGCCGCTCAACATGTTCGGCCAGTTCAACCAGTCGCCGCAGGCTTTGAGCTACATCTACGGCCAGACCAACTTCCAGGTCCTGAGCAAGATGGACGACGCCGCCGCCAGCATCTCGGGCGACGTGCTGCAGGGCTGGGCCGGCCCCCTCTCCATGGCCGCGAACTTCGAGTACCGCCAGCAAAGCATCGCCCAGACCAGCACGGCGGCGCCGACCGACCCGATCCAACTGACGGGCGTCCGCCTCGGCCGCGCGCCGACCACGCCCTGGGTCTTCGACCTGCTGGCGCCGCAGTACGGCTCCAACTCGGTGTGGGAAGTCAGTGGTGAAGCGGCCATGCCGCTGATCGTCGACGCCCCCTTCGCCAAGCGGCTCGACGTCTCCGGCGCGGTTCGCCACACCGAGTACACCTCGAGCGGGGCGGTCAACACCTGGAAGGTCGGGTTGAACTACCAGCCGATCGAGGACCTGCGGTTCCGCTACACCGAATCCCGCGACATCCGCGCGCCCACCCTGTCGGACCTCTATTCCGGCCAGACGGTCGCCCTGGTGACCCTCAACGACCTCCACACAGGCCGGAGCAGCTCGGTCAGCCTGCTAGGCGGGGGCAACCGGGACCTGGTGCCGGAAATCGCCCGCACCACCACCCTCGGCGCAGTGTACCGGCCGTCGTGGCTCCAGCGCTTCGCGGTGTCGGTGGACTACTACAATATCGTCATCAACAACGCGATCGGCAGCATCGCCGGCAACAGCGCCGACGTGATGCGGGAATGCGAGAATTCAGGCGGGACCTCGCCGCTCTGCGACACCATCGTCCGGCCCCTGCCGTTCAGCGACCGGTCGGCGGCGAACTTCCCCCTCTTTGTGAGGAGCACGAGCCTGAACGTCTCCGAGATGTTCACCCACGGGGTGGACGTCGAGGCGAGCTACAACTTCCCCCTGTCGGGCGTGAACCTGCCCGGCGCGTTGGACCTGCGGGTGCTCTACAGCTACCAGCCGGTGCTGAAGACCCGCTCGTTCCCGAGCTCGCCGGTGGTCAACACCGCCGGTGCGGTGGGCCTCTCCTCCAAGCGCGCGACGTTCCTGGCCGGCTATACGGCGGGGCCGTTCTCGCTGAACTGGCAGACCCGGTACACCGGCCCCCTGAAGCGCACGGGCAACCCGCTGCTGATCTACGCCGCCGGCGACCTGCCGTCGTACATGATCCACGACCTGGCTGTGGGCTACCGCTTCAAGGCGGCGGGCCATACACTGCAGGCGACCGTTTCGGTCGCCAACGTGTTCGACAAGCAGCCGCGCCTGTCTCCGAACCCGAACTTCACCGGCACCCCCGGCGCTTTCGGTTCGGTCGTGGCCGGCGACGACTCCGTCGGCCGCTACTACACCTTCGGCCTGAGGGCTCAGTACTAAACCCTCGGGGGTTCAGGCCGCCTGGCGGCCTGAAGACTTGCGTTCTGGGCAGGCCCGTCACCGGCGAAGAACCGGGGGCGGGCCTCGCCATTTGAGGCGTCGGCCTTCGTGCAATGCGGAAGCCCGCCGCCGGTTTGCGTCGTTCGCTGCGGCTAGCCTCAGAAAATACCGGCCTTCTGGGCGATCACCACCGCGGCGACGATCAGGATCAGGGCCTGGATGATGCGGCCGAACGGCGACGGGAGCGGAAGCTTCTCCACAGCCCAGGCGATCAGGGCGGCCACGATCAGGACGATGATGGCGTAGATCAGGATGGACATGAGGGCCTCGTTCCGGGGTTGCTTGGCCGTATAGCGCCCCGACCGGCCCAGGCGTTCCCTGACGGGCCCGTCGAGCGCAGGCCCGAGAACCGCCAGTTGCCGCCCTTACCGCCGCATCGGCCCGTCTGGATCGGCGGGGCCGCGGGTCTGGCTTCGCTTTGGCGAGGGTCCGCGGATGACGGCGTGGAAGCTCAGACCGCTTCTTCCATCCCCACGTCCAGACCTTGCTCGCGCACCTTGCGGTAGAGGGTGGAGCGGCCGATGCCCAGGCGCCGGGCGACCTCGGTCATGTGGCCGGCGTAGATGTCGATGGCGAGCTGGATCAGGTCGCGCTCGATGTCCTCAAGGGTGCGCAGGTGGCCGCGGTCGTCGAGGATGCGCACTGGCGAATCCGCCGGCTGCTCGGCCGAGAGCTGGGCGGCGCTGGGCAGGCCGGCGCCGGCGATCGGATCGGAGCCCCCGGCCAGGGCTGGCAGCTCGGCTGGCATGGGCGCCTTCAGGCCGGAGATGGCGGGGAAGTCGTGCGGGGTCAGGTAGGGGCCGTCGGCCAGTACGATGGCGCGGTAGACCGCGTTCTCCAGTTGACGGACGTTGCCGGGCCAGTCGTGGGCCTGCAGCAGGGCCAGGGCCTCGGGGGTGGCGCCGACGACGCGCTTGCCCTCCTCGACGTTGAAGCGGCGGACGAAGGCGTCGACCAGGGCCGCCACGTCGTCGCGGCGTTCGCGCAAGGCGGGCGCCTCGATCGGGAAGACGTTGAGCCGGTAGTAGAGGTCCTCGCGGAAGCGGCCATCCTTCACGGCGTTCTGCAGGTCGCGGTTGGTGGCCGAGACGATGCGCACGTCCACCCGTACGGCGCGCCTGGCGCCGACCGGATCGATCTCGCTCTCCTGCAGGGCGCGCAGCAGCTTGACCTGGATGTCCAGCGGCAGCTCGCCGACCTCGTCGAGGAAGAGGGTGCCGCCGGACGCCTCCTGGAACTTGCCCAGGTGCTTGTCGTGGGCGCCGGTGAAGGCGCCCTTTTCGTGGCCGAACAGGATGCTCTCGACCAGGTTCTCGGGAATGGCGCCGCAGTTGACCGCCACGAAGGGCTTGCCGGCGCGCTCGGAGGCGCCGTGGACGGCGCGGGCGATCAGCTCCTTGCCGACCCCGGACTCGCCCAGGATCAGCACCGGGATATTGGTTCTGGCCGCCCGCTCGCCCATGGATTTCACCATGCGCATGGGCGCGGAAGCCCCCACCAGGTCGGCGAAGCTCGTTTGGCCGCTTTTGTGCTTCTTCAGCCGGTCGACTTCGGTGGTCAGGGCGCCCATCTGCAGGGCGTTGCGCACCGAGACGATGATCCGCTCCGGGCTGGCCGGCTTGACGAAGAAGTCGGTGGCCCCGGCCTGCATGGCCTTGACCACGGTATCGACCCCGCCCGAGGCGGTCAGCACCACCACGGGGGCTGTCACGCCACGAGCCCTGGCCTCCTTCAGCACGTCCAGGCCGCCCATGCCCGGCATGACCAGGTCGAGGATCATCACGTCGGGGATCAGTCCCGACGCCAGCCGGTCCAACGCCGCGTCGCCGCCGTCGGCCTGGGCCACGGCGAAGCCCTCGCGCTCGAGGACCGCCTGGATCAGGCGGCGCTGCGTCGGGTCGTCGTCGACGATCAGGACGGTCTTGGCCATCAGGGTTCACCCACTCCATCACCCGTCTTCTCGGGCGCCTTTGCGGATCGTTATGACCCGGAGGCGATGAAGGTTCGGTTTAGAGCGGTTGAGGATGTTTGGCCGTTGCCCCCGCGCGGCCCACGGGTCATACCGCCTCCGATGACTCTCCACACTCCGGTCTCAGCCCCTGCCGCCGCCGACCTGCCCGAGTGGCGGCTGGACGATCTCTATACGGGTCGCCGGGACCCGCGCCTTGAGTCCGACCTTGAGGCCGCCGCCCAGACCGCCGCCGAGCTGGCCAAGTTCAAGGGCCAGTTCGTCGCCGCCCGCGCCCAGCCCCAGCGGCTGGGGATGCTGCTGGGTCAGGCGCTCGGGCACTACGAGCGCATGTGCAACCTAATGGGCTCGGCCGGGGCCTATTCGGCGCTTGCCGCCTCCACCGCCCGCGACGACCCGGCCTGGGCCAAGTTCGAGGCCGACCTGCGCGCCCGCCTGGCGGCGATCTCGGCCGAGAGCCTGTTCCTCACCCTGGAGCTGAACCAGCTCGAGGAATGGGAGATGGAAGGCGCCTTCAAGTCGAGCGCCGACGCCGCCCGCTGGCGGCCCTGGGTCCGCCGGGTGCGGCTGATGCGCGAGCACGAGCTCAGCCCCGACCTGGAGCGGCTGATGCTCGACCGCGCCCCCGCGGTGGCCAACTGGAGCCGGCTCTACGACGAGACCCTGACCCGGATGACCATCGAGGCCGAGCCCGGCGAGGCTCTGACCTTGGCCGAGGCGCTGAACCGGCTGTCGGATTCCGATCCGGCCCGACGCGCCGCCGCCGCCCACGGCCTGGCCCGGACCCTGGAGGCCGAGGCCCCCGTCCTGGGCCTGTGCCTGAACACCCTGGCCTTTGAAAAGCAGGTCGAGGACCGATGGCGGCGTTTCCCCAGCCCGGCCGAGCCCCGCCACGTGGCCAACGAGGTCGACGCCGAGGCTGTCGAGGCCCTGGAGGCGGCGGTGGTCGAGGCCTATCCGCGCCTGTCGCACCGCTATTATGCGCTCAAGGCCAAGGCGCTCGGCAAGGACGCCCTCGATTACTGGGACCGTAATGCGCCGCTCGATCAGGCGCCGCCGCGCCGCTACGAGTGGGGCGAGGCCCGGGCCCTGGTGCTGCAGTCCTTCTCCCAGCTTGCGCCGGCCTTCGCCGACAAGGCGCGGCGCTTCTTCGACCAGCCCTGGATCGACGCCCGACCGCGTCCCGGCAAGTCCTCGGGCGCCTATTCCCACCCCGTCACCGCCGACCGCCACCCCTATGTGTTCCTGAACTTCATGGGCGAGCGGCGCGACGTCCTGACCCTGGCCCACGAGCTTGGCCATGCGGTGCACCAGACCTTGGCGGCGCCTCTGGGCACCCTGTTGGCCGACACGCCCCTGACCCTGGCCGAGACCGCGTCGATCTTCGGCGAGGGGCTGGTGTTCGAGCGGCTGCTGGCCGAGGCCGGGCCGGTTGAGCGGCGCGCCCTGCTGGCCGGCAAGATCGAGGACGGACTGAACACGGTGGTGCGTCAGATCGCCTTCCACCGCTTCGAGACCCGCTTCCACGCCGCGCGGATGCACGGGGAACTGTCGGCCGAGCAGATCGGGGGCCTGTGGCTGGAGGTGCAGGGGGAGAGCCTGGGCCCGGCGGTCAAGCTGAATGCGGGCTACGAGCACTACTGGGCCTATGTCGGCCACTTCGTGCACGCCCCCTTCTATGTCTACGCCTATGCGTTCGGCGACCTGCTGGTCTCGGCCCTGATGGAGAAGCGCCGCGAGGACCCGGCGGCGTTCGCGCCGCTGTACGAGGCCCTGCTGGCGGCCGGCGGCTCCAAGACCTACGCCGAGGCGCTCAGGCCCTTCGGCCTGGACCCCCGCCAGAAGAGCTTCTGGGCCCAAGGCTGCGCCCGGCTGGAGCGGCTGGTGGACGAGTTCGAGGCGCTGGGGTGACCCCCGCGACCTAGATGGCCTTAGACGATCCCCCCGATCCCGAACGCGACCGCCTCTCGGGGCGGGTGCGCCGGTTCGCCCAGGTCGGGGCGGGGCTGGCGGGGGCGGGGGCGGCCTATGGCGCCAACCGCATCTTCGCCGGCGACCAGGCCGACGCCCGCAACGCCAAGGCGCTGAGGGCGGCGCTGGGCGGACTGAAGGGGCCCCTGATGAAGGCGGCGCAGATGTTCGCCACCATCCCCGACCTGCTGCCGCCGGAATTCGCCGCCGAACTGACCGAGCTGCAAACCAATGCGCCGTCTATGGGCCGCGGCTTCGTGCGCCGGCGCATGGCCGCCGAGCTGGGCCCCGACTGGGCCGGCCGCTTCGAGAGTTTTGACCTCGACGCGGTCGCCGCGGCTTCGCTGGGACAGGTGCATCGGGCGGTCAGCCACGACCATCGGCTTTTGGCGGTCAAGCTGCAGTACCCCGAGATGCAGAGCGCGGTCGAAAGCGACGTCGGCCAGTTGCGCACCCTGTCGGCCCTGTTCAAGCGGGCGGAGCGGGCCATCGACCCCACCGAGGCCATAGAGGAGATCGCCGCCCGCCTGCGCGAGGAGCTCGACTATGTCCGCGAGGCCAAGCACATGGCGCTCTATCGCGCCTATTTCGAAGGCCGCGGCGACATCGCTGTGCCCGGGCCGCACCCGGAGCTCTCGACCCGACGCCTGCTCACCATGGGCTGGCTGCAGGGGACGGGCCTTTTGGAGTTCAAGGAGGCCCCGCTGGAGGTCCGCAACCGGATCGCCAGACTGCTGTTCGAGGCCTGGTGGGGCCCGATGACCCATGTCGGGGTGATCCACGGCGATCCCCACCTGGGCAACTACACCTTCACCCCCGACGGCGAGCGGCTCAACCTGCTCGATTTCGGCTGCGTCCGGGTGTTCCCGCCCAGCTTCGTCGGAGGGGTGGTGCGCCTTTACCGGGCCCTGCTGGCCGACGACCGGGCCGAGCAGCGCGAAGCCTACCGTACCTGGGGGTTCGCCAACCTCGGCGACGATCTCGTGGACGTGCTGAACGTCTGGGCCCGCTTCATCTATGGTCCGCTGCTGGACGACCGGGTCCGCACGGTGGCCGATGGGGTCGCCCCCGGGCACTATGGCCGCCGCGAGGCCTTCCGGGTCCGCCAGGCGCTGAAGGAGAAGGGGCCCGTGACCATTCCCCGGGAGTTCGTATTCATGGACCGCGCCGCCATCGGCCTGGGGGCCGCCTTCCTGCACCTGGGCGCCGCCCTGAACTGGCGCGCCTTGTTCGAGGCCTCGCTGGAGGGCTTTTCGGAGGGTCAGCTGGCCGAGCGTCAGGCCGCGGCCCTTGCTCAGGCGGATTTGGCCTGATGGCGACGGCCGTCGAGATCGTCCCCCCCGGCCGGCCGCTCACGGGCGCGATCGCGCCGCCGGGCTCCAAGTCGATCACCAACCGCGCCCTGCTCCTGGCCGGGCTGTCCAAGGGGACGAGCCGGCTGACCGGCGCCCTCAAGAGCGACGACACCCGGTGGATGGCCCTGGCGCTGCGGGCCATGGGGGTGACGGTGGAGGAGCCGGACGCCACCGCCTTCCTGGTGACCGGGAACGGCAGGCTGAAACCGCCGGCCGGGCCCCTGTTCCTCGGCAACGCCGGCACGGCCATGCGCTTCCTGACCGCCGCCGCCGCCCTGGTGGACGGGACGGTGGTGCTTGACGGCGACGCCCACATGCGCAAACGCCCGATCGCGCCCCTGATCGACTCCCTGCGGGCCCTGGGCGTCGACGCCGCCGCTCCGTCCGGCTGCCCGCCGGTGACGGTGCATGGTTGGGGCCTCACGGGCGGCAGGGTCGAGGTCGACGCCTCCCTGTCCAGTCAATATGTCTCGGCCCTGCTGATGGCCGCGCCCTGCGCCCGGGCCCCCGTCGAGGTGGCGCTGAAGGGGGCGGAGATCGGCGCGCGGGGCTATGTGAACCTGACCCTGGCGGCCATGCGTCGCTTCGGCGCCACGGTGGAGGCGACGGACGGCTCGACCAGCGCCTGGCGGATCCTCCCCGGCGGCTACCGGGCCTGCGACTTCGCCATCGAGCCCGACGCCTCGGCGGCGACCTATTTCTGGGCCGCCGAAGCCCTGACCGGAGGCAAGATCGACCTGGGCGTCCCGCCGGCCGGCTTCACCCAGCCCGACGCCCGGGCCTACGACCTGATCCGCATGTTCCCGCGTATGCCGTCGGTGGTCGAAGGCTCCCAGGTCCAGGATGCCGTGCCGACCCTGGCGGTGCTGGCCGCCTTCAACCAGACCCCGGTGCGCTTCACCGGCATCGCCAACCTGAGGGTCAAGGAGTGCGACCGGGTCGCCGCCCTGGCGACCGAGCTTTCGCGCCTGCGCCCCGGCCTGGGCACGGAGGAGGGCGACGACCTGCTGGTGGCCTCCGACCCGGACCTGAGCCTCAAGGCGCCGGTGCGGGTCGAAACCTACCAGGACCACCGCATCGCCATGAGCCTGGCCCTCGCCGGGTTGCGCGTGCCCGGGGTGGTGGTCCTCGACCCGAACGCGGTGAACAAGACCTTTCCGGCCTATTGGGACGCGCTGGCCAGCCTGGGTGTGGAACTGCGCTTCACCGACTGAGCTTCGGGCGCGGCGGGCAAGGCGCCAGCGCTCACCGCAAGTTAAGCATTAACGGCGATGCTTGGCCTACACGCAAAAAGCGGTGGGGCGGGCCTTCTACTCATGTTTCAGATCATCGGCATCGTACTGCTGTTCGGACTCGTGTTCGGCAGCTTCCTCATGTCCGGCGGGAACATGGGGGTCATCGTTGAGGCTGCTCCCCACGAGCTGATGGCGATCCTGGGGGCGGGCGTCGCCGCCTTCCTGATCTCCAACAGCATGACCACGATCAAGGCCACCGCCGCCGGCATGGGCAAGATCTTCGCCGGGCCGAAGTGGAAGGCGGGCGACTACACCGACCTCCTGTCGCTGCTGTTCCTGCTGACCAAGACCATGAAGTCCAAGGGCGTCATCGCCCTGGAAAGCCATATCGAGAACCCGCACGACAGCACCATCTTCTCCCGCTACCCCAAGCTGGGTAAGGACCATTTCGCCATCGACTTCATCTGCGACACCCTGCGGATGATGACCATGAACCTGGAGGATCCCCACCAGGTCGAGGACGCGATGGAGAAGCAGCTCGACAAGCACCACCACGAGGCCCTGGCGCCCGCCGGAGCCCTGCAGAACCTGGCCGACGCCCTGCCGGCGCTGGGCATCGTCGCGGCGGTGCTGGGGATCATCAAGACCATGGGCTCTATCACCGAGCCCCCGGAAGTGCTGGGCGAGATGATCGGCTCGGCCCTGGTCGGCACCTTCCTCGGCGTGTTCCTGGCCTACGGCCTGGTCGGCCCTTTCGCCACTCGGCTGAAGGAGGTCGTCGAGGAGGAGGGCGCGCTCTACGCCATCATCCGTTCGGTGCTGGTCGCCCACCTGCACGGCAACGCCGCCCAGATTTCGGTGGAGATCGGCCGCGGCAGCGTGCCGAGCTCGGCGCAGCCCAGCTTTGCACAGCTGGAAGAGTCGCTCGGGAACATTCCGGCCGAGACCGCCTGACCCTCCGGCGCCCCAAAACGACTTGCTTGTTGATCGTACCGCTGCATATTGCACAGCAGCGCATAAAGCTTTCTCTCTTGCCGGCCGGTGGCGAACTACGCTAATCGGCTGGTGTGGGCGCAAGCTTTCCTATCAATGCGCTCTAACCTCTTAAGGGGACCAGGGACATGACCTCCGAAACTCTGCGTAAGCTCCTCGTCGCCGGCGCCGCCGTCGCGGCTCTGAGCGTTGCGGCCTGCGGCAAGCCGGCTGAAAACACCGAGACCACCACCACCAACGAAACCACCACCACCGAAGTGGCTCCGGCCGCCGACGCCAACGCCGTTGCGCCCGACGCCAACGCCGTTGCGCCCGACGCCAACGCGACGACCACGACCTCGACCACGACCACGACCACGAACGCTCAGTAAGCGGTCACGCTTCACAGCCGGAAGGGCCGCCCGCGAGGGCGGCCCTTTTTGCGTCCGGAGGGCGGGAATGACCGGCGAGCCCCTGGACTGGTCCGATGGCGCCCCGCGATCGCCCCGGTTCGACGACATCTATTTCTCCGCGGCCGACGGCTTGGCGGAAAGCCGGGCGGTGTTCCTGGAGGGCTGCGGCTTGCCCGCCGCCTGGTCCGGACGCGACCGCTTCGTCGTGGCTGAACTGGGGTTTGGCACGGGGCTGAACCTCCTGGCCCTGGTCGAGCTGTGGGCCCGCACCCGCCCTGCCGGGGCGCGGCTGCACCTGTTTTCCGTCGAAGCCTACCCCCTCGCCCGCGAAGACGCGGCCCGGGCGCTCGCCGCCTGGCCCGAATTGGCCGGCCTGGCCGCGGTCCTGCTGCGCCAGTGGCCGGACGGACGCCGCGGCTTCCACCGCATCACCTTCGACGAGCTGGGCGTGGTGCTCGACCTCGCGGTGGCCGAGGCGGTTCCCGCTCTGCAGGCCTGGGACGGCCGCGCCGACGCCTGGTTCCTCGACGGCTTCGCCCCGGCCCGCAACCCGCAGATGTGGAGCGACGAGGTCCTGGCCCTGGTGGGAGCGCGCTCCGCCGCCGGCGCGCGGGCGGCCACCTTCACCGTGGCCGGGGCCGTCCGGCGGGGGCTGGAGGCGGCGGGCTTCACGGTGGACAAGCGCCCCGGCTTCGGCCGCAAGCGGGAGCGGCTGGAGGCGGTGCGTTCCGGTCGCCCGGCCCCGGCCGCGGCTCCGGCGCGCCTGGCGGTGATCGGCGCGGGGATAGCCGGGGCGGCCCTGGTCCGAGCCTTCCGGGCGTTGGGGGCCGAGCCGGTGGTCTATGAGGCTTCGGCGCCGGGGGCGGGGGCTTCGGGCAATCCGGCCGCCCTGGTCGCGCCGCGGCTGGACGCCGGCCTGGGCGCCGTCGCCGAACTGGCCGCCCAGGCCTTCGCCCGCGCCGTCCAGGCCTACGTCGCCGAGATTCCCGAGGCCGTCGTCGCCCGCGGGGTGCTGCAGCTCGCGCGCAACGCCAGGGACCCCGACCGCTTCGCGCGGCTGGCGGTCTGGGACGGCTTCGCCCCCGGACGGCTGGCGGGCCTTTCCGCGGCGGAGACGGCCGACGCCCTGGGCGAACCGGCCGCCCCGGAGAGCCTGGACATCCGGGACGCCCTGGTGGTCGAGCCCCGGGCGATCCTGGGCCATTGGCTGGCGGGCGTCAGGCCCGTCCCCGCCGCCGTAGCGAGCGTGGAGCACGACGGGGCGGCCTGGCGCCTGCTCGACGCGGACGGGGCCGTGGTCGGCGAGGCCGAGGTGGTGTGCTTGGCCGCCGGGGCCGCCGCCGCGGGGCTGGGGGCCCTGCCGCTGCGGCCGGTGCGCGGCCAGGTCTCCTGGGCGCAAGGGCCCGTGGCGGGCCGGCCGGCGGCCTGGGGCGGCTATGCGCTGCCGACCCGGAACGGGGTGCTGTTCGGCGCCACCCACGACCGGGACGACACGGACACGGCCGTCCGGATCGACGATCACCGGCGCAACCTCGAGGGGCTGGCCAAGGGAAGGCCTCGGCTGGCGCAGGCGCTGGCGGCCACGCCCCTCGAAGGGCGCGCTGGCCTGAGGGCGGCCAGCCCCGACCACTTGCCCCTGGCGGGGGCCGTGCCGGGGACGGCGGGCTTGTTCGTGCTGTCGGGGCTGGGCGGGCGCGGCTTCACCTGGGCCCCCCTGCTGGCCGAGCAGGTGGCGGCGATGGCCCTGGGCGCCCCGGGGCCCCTTCCCCGGAGCCTCGCCGGAGCGGTCGCTCCGGGCCGGTTCGCCGATTAGCGGGGCGGGGGGCTTTATACCGGCGCCGAAAAGCCCAATCTCAGAGCCGGGGACCCGCGCCTACGGAGGAAACCCATGATCCGAACCGCCCTCGTCGCCCTTGCCGCAGCGGCCCTTGGCGCCGGTGCGGCCGCACCCGTCTCGGCCGCGGCCACGGGCGAGACCTGCTTCCTGTCCAGCGACATGACCAACTGGCGCGCCGTCGGCGACCGCCAGGTCAATGTCGAGGTGCGCAACCGGGAGGTCTATCGGCTCGACCTCGGCTTCGCCTGCCCGCAATTGAAGTTCGCCGGCGAGCGGATCGGGGTCGAGGCCCGCGGCGGCGCCTTCATCTGCCAGAGCTCCTTGGCCGACGTGGTGGTCCCGGGCCAGGGCGCGATCAGCTGCCCGGTGACCCATATCACCCGCCTGACCCCGGATCAGGTCAAGGCGCTGCCGAAGAAGGAACGGCCCTGACCGCGGGACGAGCGGGTTTTAGAACAGCGGCCTTGAGCCCACGTTCGTCGTCGCCGTGGTGAAGGCGTTGGCGGCCGACTGGGCCGCCTGCTGGACGGCGTCCTGGGCCGCCTGGGCGGCCTGGTAGATGAAGCCGTAGGTCGGGTAGACGGTGCGGCCGAGGTCGCCCGAAGGGTCGTACCAGACCTTGACCTGGCTCCAGTCGCCCTGGGGCGAGACGTCGACCACCGTGACGTCCTTCTCGACCTGGCCGCGCTTGCCGGCCAGGGGCGACCAGTTGGCGTGGGTGACCTGGATGATCCGGTCGGTGAGCACCTGGCTCACCACCGCCACGTGGCCGTGGCTCATAGGCCCGTAGGGCTTGAAGACCAGCACCGCGCCCGCATCGGGGGTGAAGCCCTTCCCGTACTTGCCGGAGGCCTGTTCCCACCAGGTCCAGGCGTCGCCGAAGATCTTGATGCCGGACATGAGCCGCGCGAACGGGGCGCATTGCCACGACTCGGCGTGGGCCGTGCCGGTGGCGCTCGTCATGGCGAGGGCGGCCGCGAAGACGGCGACCGTCAGTCGCTTCAGCATCCAGGAACTCCAGCGCCGTTTCAGGGACGGCCATTGGAGCATCCGCCTTAAGGGTGAAAAAGGCCTTACGGCCTCGCTCGCCGCGGCGCTTCGTCGCGCCCGGGGAGGGCGAATCGCCGATTTCCGGGCGCCAGGTCTGACCGAAAGGTGAATCTGGACGATCGTCGTTCAGACCTCGTCAACCCTCTCGCGCCAGGGTGTCCGGGCTATTAAGTAACGGGCGGAGCCGGGGCGCTCTGGAGACGAGCACGATGTCGAACGCCGAACGTCCCGGCGGCGGACCCAGGCCCGGCGGCGGCCCTTCCGGCGGTGGTTCCCCTGCGGGCGGCGGCGGGCCGCCCCGCGCCCGGCCCAACGGCGGCGGCAAACGCCGGGGCTGGAACGCGGTGTTCTACTGGACGGCGGTGGTCGGCGTCTGGGGCCTGATCTTCCTGGTGGCGTTCCTGGCGGTGTTCGCCCGGGGCCTGCCCGACACCTCGCGTCTCTACGAGATCCAGCGGCAACCCTCGATCTCCTAT
>DATJIO010000017.1:0-4533 GCA_035493215.1 Caulobacteraceae bacterium | reverse complement strand
AGCCGCACGTCCTCGAGGCTGATCTCCTTGCCGACCACGTAGAACGGCACCCAGGGGAAGCGGTGGTGCAGGGTGCGCATCACCCGGGTCAGCACCGTGCCGTCGCCGACCCCGGCGTCGAACAGGCGGATCGCCGGCGGGCGCGGGTGCAGGTTGGCCAGCTCCAGGGCCACGCGCTGGGCCACCACCCACTTCTCCGAGCAGGTGTTGACGAACATCAGGTACTTCTGCCGGTTGTCGTAGAAGCGGAAGTTCTTCTCCGGCTCCGACTGGGGCCGTTGCGGCTGGGCCCGGACGGCGGCGGGGGACTGGAGGTTCGGGGCCATGTCGGTCTCCGCCTTGCCGGCGGCTGTCCCGCCGCGGATGAACAGCCTGACCCGCTCGACCGTCGCCTCGTTGACCCGGCCCCCGTAGCGGAGGCGATTGACGAACTTGCCGTCGTTGACCGCGCGGCGGCCGAACGTGGACTCCGCCATGCGCTCGCGGCGGCAATAGGCGAAGATTTCCTCCAAGATGGCGTCAGCGCGCACGGACCGCTCCTGACCTGGTTCTTCTTGGGCCCGAGCCTGCCGCTCATCGCGCGGCGCTGTAAACCCCCAATCCGTCCCACTCCGGGAGTGGGACGGTGGGATGGGAATGGGCTAGCGGATGACGCGGGCCTGGGTGGCGGCGATGGCCGCCTCGACCTCCTGGCGGCTGGCCATGGCAGTGTCGCCGGGCGTGGTCATGGCCAGGGCGCCGTGGGCCGCGCCGTAGTCGACCGCCGCCTGGGGCCCGAGGCCTTCCAGGAGGGCAAACGCCAGGCCCGAGGCGAAGCCGTCGCCGCCGCCGACCCGATCGTAGATCTCCAATCCGTCCCGCCGCCGCGCCTCGTGGAACCGCCCGTCGGCCCAGAGGATCGCGCCCCAGTCGTTGACGCCGGCGCTCGGGGCGTGGCGCAGGGTGCGGGCGACCACCCTGAGGTTGGGGAAGGCCTCCAGCACGGGCCCCACCATCCGCTTGAAATTGGCCGGGTCCATCTCGGCGGCGTCCGGATCGAGGCCCGCGTTGTCGAAGCCCAGGCTGGTGGCGAAGTCGAACTCGCCGCCGATCATGACGTCGACGCAGGCGGCGATCAGGCGGCTGAGGGCCTGCGCCCCCGCCACGTCGCCGTGGTTCTTCCAGAGGGACGGCCGGTAGTTCATGTCGTAGGAGACGATCACGCCATGGCGTTTGGCCGCCTGCACGGCTTCCAGCGCCGCCTCGGCCGTCGACGACGACAGGGCGGCGAAGATACCCCCGGTGTGCAGCCAGCGCACGCCCTCCTCGCCGAACAGCCGGTCCCAGTCGACCTCGCCCGGCCGGATCTGCGAGGCGGCGGAGTTGGCGCGGTCGGAGACGCCGAGCGGCGGGCGCAGGCCGAAGCCCTTCTCGGTGAAGTTCAGCCCCACGCGGGCGTCGCGGCCCACCCCGTCGAACGGCCGCCAGATCACGCGGGAGACGTCGACCCCGCCCTGCATCATGCAGTCCTCGACCAGGCGGCCGACGTCGTTGTCCGGCAGGGCGGTGACCACCGAGGTGCGAAGGCCGAAGGTCTTCCGGAGCGCGCGCACGACGTTGTACTCGCCGCCGCCCTCCCACACCTGGAAGCTGCGGGCCGTGCGCACCCGGCCCGCCCCGGGGTCTAGCCGCAGCATCACCTCGCCGAGCGCGACCGCGTCCCAGCGGCAGTCGGCCGCCGGCCGGATGTCGAGGATTGGCGTCACAGGCTGGCCCTCACGGTTTTCGCGAGCTCCACCGGCTCGCGCACGCGCCTAGCGATACCGGCGGAGCGGCGCGCCTCCAAGGCCGCTTGGCGATCAGGATGGAGCGGCCGCCGGGCAGATAATTAGTTACAAAAGGCCAGCAAATGCGCCAGGATAAGGGGCAACCTCGCCGCGGCTGGCGCAGGGTGTGGGTTGATGCGGCCGATGGAGACGCCCGAGTGAACGGGCGCCGGACGGCCGCGGGAGGATGCGCGCGTGCTGGATCGGCGCACAGTCTTGCGGACGGGCGTGGCGGCCGCCGCCTCGGCATCGTTGCGGCCCGCCTGGGCCGCCTCGGCTTCCACATCTGGATTGACCGCGACCGACCTGCCGGGCGGGCTGCACCTGATCACCGGCGCCGGTGGCGCGGTGGTCGCGGCGAAGGGGCCCGGGGGCGCGGTGATGGTCGACTGCGGCCGGGCCGAGAGCGCCGAGGCGCTGCAGGCCCTGGTGCTGCAGAAGACCGGGGCCAGGACCGTCTCCACCCTGTTCAACACCTGCTGGCGACCGGCGCACACCGGCGGCAACGACCGCTTCGCCGCCGCCGGCGCCCGCATCCACGCCCACGAGAACACCCGCCTGTGGATGGGCGCGGAGATCGCCTCGCGCTGGGAGAACAAGGTCTACCCGCCGCGCGCGCCGGCCGCCCGGCCGACCGAGACCTTCTATTCCACGGCGCCGTCGATTCCGCTCGGCGGCGAGAAGATCGACTGGGGTTACCTGCTGCAGGCCCACACCGACGGCGACATCTATGTGTTCTTCCGCAAGGCCAATGTGTTGGCGGTCGGCGGGGTGACCGAAGGCAAGGGCTGGCCGTTCATCGACTGGTCCACCAACGGCTGGTACGGCGGCCTGGTCCGCGGGCTAGAGACCCTGATCAAGCTGGCCGACGACAAGACCGTGATCGTGCCCGGCGACGGGGTGCTGCTGACCAAGGCCGACCTCGTCAAGCAGCACGAGATGCACACGGCCATCATGACCAAGCTGGCGACCATGATGGAGGGCGGGCTGTCGACCGCCCAGGTGCTGCAGGGCCAGCCGGCGGCGGCCTATGTGGCGGAACGGGGCGACCCCACCCAGTTCCTGACCCTCGCCTTCAAGAGCTTCTGGGGCGATGTCCGGCAGTTCAGGGCGGTGTGATCCGATGAAGCCTCTGGTCCCCGCCCTCGCCGGACTGGCCGCCGTCTCCATCGTCGGCTCGAGCCTCGCCGCGCCCGAGCCCAGGCCCGCCGCTGCGGCCCCGGCGGCCGGCCAGGACCAGGCCGCGACCTACAAGGCCATGTTCACGCGCTACTGCGTGGCCTGCCACAACGCCAAGGCGCTCACCGCCGGCCTCGACCTCGGCTCGGTGGACCTCAACAACATCCCGCACAATGCCGAGGTGCTGGAGAAGGTGGTGCGCAAGCTGCAGGGCCGCATGATGCCGCCGCCCGGCATGCCGCGTCCGGACGAGCCGACCACCGAGGGCTTCCTCGCCTGGGCCCAGGCCCATCTCGACGAGGCCGCCGCCAAGGCCCCCGATCCCGGCCGCGTGGTGCTGCACCGGCTGAACCGCGACGAATACGCCAACGCCGTGCGCGACCTGTTCGCGCTTCAGGTCTCACCCGCCGCCCTGCTCCCGCAGGACGACACCTCCGACGGCTTCGACAACATCGCCGACGTGCTGCAGACCTCGCCGGCGTTCCTCGACCAGTACATCTCCACCGCCCGCACCGTGGCCATCAGCGCCGTGGGCGACGCCAAGATGCGGTCGTCGACGGTGACACTGAAGCCCACCCCCGGCCAGAGCCAGGGCGCCCACATCGAGGGCCTGCCGCTCGGAACCCGGGGCGGCTTCCTGGCCGAGCAGGTGCTGCCGGCGGAGGGCGACTACCAGATCGTCATCCACGGCTCGAAGACCTTCAACTACGACTACGTGACGCCCGACGACCGCTTCGTGGCCACCATCGACGGCAAGCTGGTCTACGATTCCGCCAAGGACCCGACCCCGCCGGCCAAGGTCCCGCTCGGCGTCGCCAAGGGCCACGACTTCGCCTTCAAGGTCCATCTGACGGGCGGCGCGCACAAGATCGGCGGCGGCTACATCACGCCCACCTATCACGCCAACCTCAGCGAGCTGACGCCCTACAAAGTGTCGACCGGATTCGCCGGCCCGACGGTGGTGTCGGCCGACCTCACCGGGCCGATCAATCCGGTGGCGCTCGGCCATTCGCCGAGCCGCGACGCCATCTTCTCCTGCCAGCCCAAGACCAAGGCCGAAGCCGAGCCCTGCGCCCGGAAGATCATCGCCTCCCTCACCCGGCGCGCCTACCGCCGCCCGGTGACCGACAAGGACATCGCCCCGCCGCTGCGCTTCTACCGGTCGGGCGAGAAGGCCGGCGGCTTCGAGACCGGCATGCAGCAGGCGATCATGGCCGTGCTGGTCAGCCCCTCGTTCCTCTACCGCACCACTTCGGCGCCCAAGGGCCTGGCGGAAGGGACCGCCTATCCGATCAGCGACATCGACCTGGCCTCGCGCCTGTCGTTCTTCCTGTGGAGCAGCATCCCGGACGACGAGCTGCTGAAGGCGGCCGAGCAGGGCAGGCTGAAGCAGCCCGCGGTGCTCAAAGCCCAGGTCAAGCGCATGCTGGCCGACCCGCGCTCGGAGACCCTGGTCAACAACTTCGGGTTCCAGTGGCTGCACCTGGAGGCGCTCGACACCACCGACCCGGACCCGAACATCTTCCCCGAGTGGGATAACGACCTGCGC
>DATJIO010000016.1:0-2307 GCA_035493215.1 Caulobacteraceae bacterium | reverse complement strand
AAAGGGGGCCGAACGCGCATGACCAAGAAGACGCCGGAACAGGCCGTCCGCGAGGGCTATGGCCCGATCGCCATCGCCCTGCATTGGACGGTGTTCCTGCTGGTGGTGGTGGTCGGTTGGCTGGGCCTGCTGCACGACGACTGGCCGCGGACGACCCAGGCCTACTGGATCAACATCCACGCCATGCTCGGGCTCCTGATGTTCGCCCTGGTGCTGTGGCGCATCGTCTGGCGCTGGACGCACACGCCGCCCGACCTGCCGCCCGACGTGGGCGAGTTCTCGCGCAGGGTCTCGCACCCGGCCCATATGCTGCTCTACGCCCTGCTGGTGGCGATCCCGGTGCTCGGCGTCGTCACCTTCATCTGGCACGGGCGGGTGTTCGACTTCGGGCTGTTCCAGGTGGACTTCCACGTGCCGCGCAACCGGGCGATCTTCCATCCGACGGAGGATTGGCACGGGTACCTCGCGTACGGCCTGTTCGGCCTGGCCGGGCTGCACGCCCTGGCGGCGCTTGGGCACCACTTCATCCGCAAGGACGGGGTGCTCCGGCGGATGATCCCGGGACTGCCGCGGATGTGAGCGGCAAATCTTGCCGGTCGGCTAAGAATTCCCCTCAGGCCTCGCTCTCAAGCTATTGAAATCGTGGGCGATCGACGCGGCGCAAATCTTGCCTGGTCAGGACGACGCAACGGCCCTGGAGCGTGCCCTTGTCCCTCGCCATCGGCGCCTACACCCCGAACATCAACGCCATGGCGGGCGCTTCGGCGAACGCGACGCGGTCGTCCCCGGCGGCGGACAGCTTCCTGCAGGCGCTGAACGGCGCGTCCTCGACGGACGGCGCATCGCTGCCGCCGACGACGACCGACGCCTCGGCTGCGGCCCGCGACTCGGGCGCGGGCACGGCGGTGTCGGATTTCCTGAACTACGCCAACGAGACCCCGGCGCAGCGGATGCGCGACGCCATCCTGAAGTCGATGGGCCTGTCGGAGGACGACCTGAAGGCGATGAGCCCGGAGCAGCGCCAGGCGGTGGAGAATACGATCCGCGAGAGGATCAAGGACGCGGCCGAAGAGGCGGCCAAGAAGGGCAAGACCGGGCTGGTGGCCGACGTCACCGCCTGACGGCGATTGGCCTGAGGATAATTGGCCGGGCCGCATTGAAGCGCCCTCCCCGCCGTGCTGTGCTCCCGGCAAAACGATCCGGGGAGGGATCACCATGAAATCCGCCAGCACGCCGGCCCTCTGGGCCGCGGCCGCCTGCGCCGCGCTCGGCCTGGCCGCGCCCGCCGCCGCCCAAGGGCTTGGCCCCCTGCCCGAATTCGGGCCGCCTCCGCCTGGCGACGGCCGCGTGGCCACCTTCCGGCTGCAGCGCGGACCCGGGCCGGGCCAGCCGAGCGGGCAGCCCTGCGACCGCGCCTGCCTGACCCAGATGCTGGAGGACTACCTGACGGCGCTGAAGGCGCACGATCCCGCCAAGCTGCCGCTCCTGCCCGGCGTGCGCTTCACCGAGAACAATTCGCCGCTGAGCCTGCCCGACGGCCTGTGGAACACGGTCGACAAGATCAGCGACTACCGCCTGCCGGTGCTGGAGCCGGAGAACGGCGCCGCGGCGCTGTTCACCACCGTGGAGGAGCACGGCAAGCCGGCCTTCCTGTCGGTGCGGCTGAAGGTGTTCGACAAGAAGATCTCCGAGATCGAGACCATCGTCCTGCGGCCCCAGGCCAACAACGGCTTCGGCCAGCCCAGGGACATGCCGCGGCGTCCGGCGTTCTACGAGGACGTGCCCGCCGACAAGCGGCTGACCCGCGTCCAGCTGGTGTCGATCGCCAACAGCTACTTCGAGACCCTGCAGCAGAACCACGGGGTGCTGTTCGCCCCCTTCGCCGCCACCTGCCACCGGCTGGAGAACGGGGTGGCGACGACCAACAACAACACCCCGCCCGCCACCGGCCGGCCCGACCCCGCCGGGATCAAGAAGATGGGCTGCGAGCAGCAGTTCAAGACCGGCTACTTCAACTTCGTCACCTGGATCCGCGACCGCCGCCCGCTGGTGGTCGACCGGGAGAAAGGCCTGGTGTTCATGGCCGGCTTCTTCGACCACAAGGGCGACATGCGCGCCGAGACCCTGACCAACGGCCAGGTGGTCGACCCGCAGTACGACACGCCTTGGACCTGGCAGATCGGCGAGATCTTCAAGATCAAGGACAACAAGATCGACCAGGTCGAGGCCCTGGTGCTGTACGCGCCCTATGGCGAGACGGACACCTGGTCCGACGCGCCCAAGTGGCTGCCGGCGCACTGAGGAGGG
>DATJIO010000015.1:0-3894 GCA_035493215.1 Caulobacteraceae bacterium | reverse complement strand
ACCGGGACCATCAACGGCGAGGTCCCCGCCTTCCTGGGCGACGTGCGCTTCTCCGCCACCGTGGCCAAGGGCGGCACCGTCACCTCGGTGGACTTCGACCTGTCGGAGATGGGATCGACGCCGCGCACCATGGGCAACGTGGTCAACTACATGAACGCCAAGCTGCAGGCGGCCGGGGTCTCGACCAAGTTCGCGGTGTCGCGCACGCCGGGGTCGGCCCAGACGGTCCAGGTGGGGACGAAAACGGTCACGCTCTCGCCGAGCCCCGACACCTTCGCCCTGCAGATCAAGGGCAACACGGTGGAGAAGGTGACCCTGACGCCGGCGGCCTCGACCCCCGCCATCTACGTCGCCCAGAGCTCGGGTACCGCCTCGGGGCCGGTGCCAGACCAGCAGCAGCAGCTCCTCAAGTTCGACGGCGGCTCCAGCGCCACCGCCTCGACCCCGGGCGACGGCCTCACCTTCCAGCGCGCGCTCGACGCCAACCTCAGCGCGGTCGAGAGCACCGCCACGGCGCCCGACGGCTCGGTCTACGTGCTCGGCACGGCGAAGGGCACCATCGCCGGCCAGGTCCTGCAGGGGACCTTCGACACGGTGCTGATGAAGTTCGATTCGGCCGGCAACCTGGCCTACACCCGCACCCTCGGCGCGGAGGGGGCGGCCCAGGGCCTGTCCCTGGCGGTCTCGGCCGACGGCTCGCAGGTGGCGGTGGCCAGCAGCGTCCAGGGCGCGCTCGACTCCAGCAGCGGCAAGGTCGACGCCAAGACCAGCGACACCATGGTCACCGTGTTCGACAGCACGGGCCAGGAGCTGTGGAGCCAGCGCGGCGGGGCCAGCCTGGCCGACGACAAACCAGCCTCGGTGGCCTTCGGCGCCGACGGCACGGTCTACGTGGCCGGCCAGACCCAGGGCGCGATCCTCGGCGGCGGCGGCTCGCAGGGCTCGACCGACCAGTTCATCCAGGCCTTCAGCGCCACCAAGAAGCCGCTCTACGACGGGGCCGGAAGCTTCGCCTACACCCCCAAAGTGGTCGCCTCGACCCAGTTCGGCACCTCGAGCGTGGACCGCAACGCCGGCATGGCGGTGTCGGGGACCAACCTCTACGTGGCGGGGGTGGAGAACGGCCACGCGGTGGTGCGCCTCTATGACCTCTCCTCCGGCAAGCCCCTGCTGAGCACGACGCGCGACCTCGGCGACCTGCAGGGCGGGGACGTGGCGGGGATCGCGGTCCAGGCCGACGGCTCGGTGGTGGTGGCCGGCTCGACGCACAACGGCTCGCTGGACGCCGGGACCGCCAACCCGCCCTACGCGGGGACGCACAAGGCCGCCTTCGTGGCCAGCCTGGCGGGCAACCTGCAGTCCGGGGCCGGCGACACCCTCTCCTACGTGGGCGGCGGCGCCAGCGACCAGACCGCCACCGCGGTCACCGTGTCGGGCGGCAAGGTCTACCTGGCCGGGACCGTCGCCACGGGAGCCAAGACCGTGGGCAAGGACGTGGTGCAGACCGCCGACGGCTTCGTCGCCGAAATCGACCCGGCCACCGGCCAGACCGTCTGGAGCCGGCAGTACGCCGGCCGCGCCGGCGTGGCCGCACCGACCGGGATCGCGGTGAGCGGCCAGGGCGCCTCGGCGCTCGACAAGCTGGGCCTGCCCAGCGGCAAGGTCGACTTCACCGCCTCCAACCAGATCGTGGCCAACACCTCGGCCCGGGCCGGCGACCAGTTCTACGTCCGCGCCGGCCAGCACGGGGCGGCCAAGCTGGTGACCATCGCCGCCAACGACACCTACAAGACCCTGGCTACCAAGATCAGCCGCGCGCTCGGCTTCCAGGTCGACGTCAAGACCACGACCGTCTCAGGCCAGACCCAGATCCAGATCAAGCCGCTCAACGCCCGCGCCGACATCGAGCTGCAGGCCGGGCCGGTGGGGCGCGACGCCCTGGCCGCCCTCGGCATTTCCGAGGCCCTGGTCACCAGCGATGCGGTGACCGCCAAGGCCACCGCCCCGGGGGCGCAGAAGGTCGGGGCCCTGCCGGCCACCAACAAGCTGAAGGCCTACTACGCCCTGGCCCTGTCATCGGGCCTGAACCTGGGTACGGCCAACGACGTCAAGCAGGCCCAGTCGGCCCTGCAGCTGGCGCTGTCGACGGTGCGCACCATCTACGGCGACATGACCACCGCCCCGGCCGACCCGTCGTCGCAGAGCGGCTCCGCGCCCAAGTACCTGACCGACCGCATCGCCCAGTACCAGGCGGCGCTGAACCGCCTGACGGGGGGCGGCGGCTAGAATCCCTCAACCGCTCTCCAGAATTTGCCCCGTTCCCGGCATGCCCGTGGGCGCCTATGCCATCGGCGAGGCTGCGCGGCCGCAGCCGGAGACCGCGCGTCATGCAAACCGCCCCCATCCACACTGACTCCCTCCACACCGCTCCCGTCGACATCGCCCCCGTCCGCGCCGGCGTGCTGGGCCAGGCCGCCCTGGCCCTGGCCGACGGCTTCGCCCGCATCCTGGTGGAGAAGGGGGTGATGACCCACGCCGAGTACACGCGCGGCTTCGAGCTGGCGATTCAGGCCTGGCAAGAGGCGGAGGGGCATCCGCAACAACACGATGTTTTGTCCGCCCTACACAAAATTAGGCCACAAGAATAAGGTGTTAGCGCCTTTTTTCCGCCCCGGTCCCCGGCCAAGCCAAAAGGCTAACGCACTTTGGAGCGGGTTTTATGGGTTGGATCGTCGCCGCCGTCGGAGCTGATGACGGCTGCTTGCCACAGAGCGCGGTCGAGGAGTTCCGCAGGATCGCCGCGACCTATCCGGCCGCGCCGTGGAAGATCGAGACCGGGCACCTGCGCAGCGGCCGTGAACGCCTGGAGCAGATCACCGGCCGCTCCTGGGCCCATGTCGACATGACGGCCGAGGCGGTGCTGCAGGACGTCGAGCTGCTGAAGGCCAATGCCGCGCTGCAGGAGCGGGGCGGCCTGACCGCGGCCCTGATCGCCTATCTGGACGTGTGCGCGCGCCATCACCTGGGGCTGGAGGGCGGCGAAGGCGCCCGCGCCATGAAGCCCACGGCCCTGGCCCCGCGGCGCTCCGTCTAGCGGAATCCCGTTTGCGCGACCGCGCCGCGCGCTGCCTGAGCGCGTGACTGGGCGCGCGGGCCGCGACTTCCGGCGCCCTTGGCAAGCGGGCCGAGGCGGGGGACAAGCAGGGTTCCCCGGCGCGAGCGCCTCCGGAAAGGACGCCCTTGAGCGCGGACCAGCAGAAATCCACGCCCGACGCCTCCGCAGCGGCGCCCGCCGCCGACGCGCGCCCGCCCTGGCGGCGCCTGTGGCTGCCGGCCCTGCTGATGGCCGTGATCGTGGCGGCGCTGTGGGGCCCGAACCTGCTGCGTCCGCCGCCGCCGGCCTGGACCGTCTACGACAACGTCAAGGGCCAGATCCGGCGGGTGGTCTTGGCCGACAAGTCGGTGCTGCAGCTGAACGGCGCCGCCCAGGTGCGGGTGGTGTACGAGGACGACGACCGCCGCGCCGCCATCGGTCAGGCCGAGGCCGCCTTCGCCGTGACCCCCGACGAGGACCGGCCGTTCCTGATCTCGTCCGGCGACCGGGTGATCCGGATCGACGGCGGCGAGATCAACATCCTGCGCGAGACCAGCCAGAACGGCGCCCGGACCGTGCTGACCATCCGTCAGGGCCAGGCCCGCGTCTATCCGGAGGACCGGGCTGCCGAAGGGATCAACGCCACCGCCGGCCAGGAGGTGAGCTGGACTGACGGCCAGGACCCGCCGGACGTGCGCCAGGTCAATGCGGCCAACGCCTTCGCCTGGCAGACCCACCGCCTGGCCTACGACAAGGCGCCCCTGTGGCAGGTGGTGGCCGACCTCAACCGCTACGTCGCC
>DATJIO010000014.1:0-2538 GCA_035493215.1 Caulobacteraceae bacterium | reverse complement strand
AGGGTGGCCCCAGCGGTGATGCTGAGCCGGGTCGCCAGATCCGAAGCGTGCTTCACAGACATGGTCTTTTTCCCGATCTCGCAGGCCGGCGGGATTGCCGGCGATGAGAGCTCTTGGACCGCTTCCCGGGCGGGGGGCTGCCCGGGAAGCGACCGTGATGGGTATATAGCAACCTACCTTTGATATGTCAATGCCATGTCATTACGAGCGGGCGGGAGGGGATAAGCAAAGCTGGGCGACCTCTCCCGCTCGCGGGAGAGGGGGGACCGTTCGCCGACCCCGGCCACGCCGGGGGAAGAGCGAACGGTGGAGAGGGCGCGCCGGCGCAATCCCAGCTGGGATTCGCAGTTTAATTTGCGGTTTTGACGGAGCGGCGGCCTCGCGCCCGCTCCACCGCCCGCTCCGCCCGCTTCGCGGCCGTCGGCGGGCGGTCCCCCTCTCCCATTTGCTGCCGCACTTGGGAGAGATCGCAATCGGGGAGGTTGGGTAAGCCTACCGCCCGACCTTGGCCAGCTCGGCCAGCAATTCGGGCACCAGGGCCTTGTAGTCGCCCACCAGGCCGTAGTCGGCGACGCCGAAGATAGGGGCGTCGGGGTCGGTGTTGATGGCGACGATCACCCGGGCGTCCTTGATGCCGGCCAGGTGCTGGATGGCGCCGGAGATGCCGATGGCGATGTAGAGGTCGGGGGCCACCACCTTGCCGGTCTGGCCGACCTGGTAGTCGTTGGGGGCGTAGCCGGCGTCGACCGCCGCGCGCGAGGCGCCGATGGCGGCCCCGAGGCGATCGGCCAGGGGCTCGAGCACGGCCTTGAACTCCTCCTCCGAGCCCAGGGCGCGGCCGCCGGAGACCACGATCTTGGCCGCGCCGAGCTCGGGCCGGCCGGAGGCGACAGTGTCCTGCGAGACGAAGCGGGCGAAGGCCGGGGCGGCGCCGGGGGCCAGGGCCTCGACGGGGGCGGAGCCGCCCTGCCCGGCCGCCTCGAACACCGTCGGGCGGATGGTGGCCAGCACCTTGGCGTCGGCGGTGGTGACGGTCTCGACCGCGTTGCCGGCGTAGATCGGGCGCTGGAAGGTCTTGGCGTCGATGACCGCCGCCACGTCGTTGAGGGGCGCGACGTCGAGCCGGGCGGCGAGGCGCGGGATGACGTTCTTGCCGGCCGAGGTGGCCGGGGCGAGGATCGCCTCGTATTCGCCGGCGATCGGCAGCAGGGCGGCCTCCTCGGCCTCGGCCAGGCCGTGGGCCAGGGCGTCCGACTCCGCATGGCGCACCTTGCGCAGGCCGGCGATCTTCGACGCCGCTTCGGCGACCGCCTTGGCCCCCCCGAGCACGGCCACGTCGACCTCGCCCGAGATCTTCAGGGCCGCGGTGACCGTCTTGGCGGTGGTTTCACGCAGATGGGCGCCGTCGTGATCGGCGAGGACCAGGACCGCCATCAGAGCACCCCCGCTTCGTTCTTCAGCCGCGCCACCAGGTCGGCGGCGCCGGTCACCTTGATCCCGGCCTTGCGCCCTTCCGGCTCGGCCACCTTGGTCACGGTCAGGCGCGGGGCGGTGTCGGCGCCGAGCTCGGCGAGCGGCTTGATCTCCAGCGGCTTCTTCCTGGCCTTCATGATGTTGGGCAGGGAGGCGAAGCGCGGCTCGTTGAGGCGCAGGTCGGCGGTGATCACCGCCGGCAGGTCCACCGCGATGGTCTGCAGGCCGCCGTCGATCTCGCGGGTGACGGTGGCGACGGCGCCGGCGATCTCCACCTTGGAGGCGAAGGTGGCCTGCGGCCGGTCCCACAAGGCGGCGAGCATCTGGCCCACGGCGTTGTTGTCGCCATCGATGGCCTGCTTGCCCATGATCACCAGGTCCGGCTTCTCCTGGTCGACCAGGGCCTTGAGCGCCTTGGCCACGGCCAGGGGCTGCAGGTCCTCGTCGGTCTGGATCAGGAGGGCTCGGTCGGCGCCCATGGCCATGGCCGTGCGCAGGGTGTCCTGGGCCTGGGCCGGGCCGATCGACACGGCGAGGATCTCGGTGGCGAACCCCTTCTCCTTCAGACGCACCGCCTCTTCCACGGCGATCTCGTCGAACGGGTTCATCGACATCTTCAGGTTGGCCAGATCGACACCCGTCTGGTCGGCCTTCACGCGGACCTTGACGTTGAAGTCCAGCACTCTCTTCACGGGGACGAGCAGCTTCATGGGGACCGTGCGTACTGGAGCGCGCGCGCGGGGGCAAGTGCGGGCGAGCCTGACCAAAGCCTTCACGGGCGATCAAGCCGGCGCCAGCCGCTGGCGCCGGGAAGATCTTCGTTCACATCTGTTCTAAAAATTAACCATACTGAAAAATTGGTTAATGCTCGTTTGTTCTGTTTTACTTTGAAGGCTAACGGTTTCGCGCGTGAGGCGAGCGGGCGGAAGCGCGAACAGGGTAAATTCAGGAAGCTGCGCGACCTCTCCCGCTGGCGGGAGAGGGGGACCGTCGGACGAAGAGCCGATGGTGGAGAGGGCGCGCCGGCGCAGGACGGTCAAGTTCGCGGTCTTGAGCGCCGCGGCG